>MNXJ01000056.1 GCA_001872455.1 Anaerolineae bacterium CG2_30_57_67
GATTTATAGTCATAGAATTCCCATTCCCGTTGATGTTTTTAAGCGGCGCTCATATTAACATATATCTATATTCTCGTCAAGAAGTGCGGTGATTACCCACATCTCTATCGCGGGGCTAAAGCCGCCTGCTCAGTTCGTGGAAGTCCTTCGGACTGGCGCAACGAGTCGGATTTATCCGACTTTCACGCTCTGAGGCAGGGCTTCCAGCCCGCCGAATCAGGCGATGCAAAGATGTGGGTAATCACCAGAACAGCGTGTGCACGCAAAGGTTGTTAGAACGCAATGGACGGAGTGCAAAATCTCCTAATTTTGCTCGAAAGTCGGGAGACTTTCGACTCCATCCCTGACATGATTTGCGTGCACACGAAAACAGCAGTTCTCCAACTGGGACGAACTACTCTCCTTCATATATAGATGTCTCCAACTGAATACTGGATGAACGGAACGCTGGTTTTACTTGATTTTCCACAAGTGCTGACTGGTAATTTTTGGCCACCGCCATTTTCGAGCATTTTTCTGGCTTCAAGTTTATGCTACTTCCAAATCCTGTCCACGCCCGCCCATCTGTCAGCAATACAAACCGTTAGCCGCCTCTTTCCGAAACAGAGTTGGTTTTATGCTACACTTGCCATAGGAATGACAATAACTATTCAGAGTAGCGCTAAAATCGGTGCTGTTATTCGCAATGCCGTTGTATTCAACGTCAGAAACTGGTCAGGTGGCACGATGAATTCCGATTCTTTAATCCCGTCTGTCCAAGACTTTTTCGCTATTTTGGAAAGACGAGAGATTGATTATGTTCTCGTCGGGGGAATCGCTATTCTTCATTATGTTGAAGGAAGAAATACCCAAGATTTAGATTTGCTCATGGCGGTTTCAGCGCCAGAAAAGTTACCTGAACTCAAAATATCCAGCCAGGATATGTGTTTTATTCGAGCAAACTACAACGAATTACAAATTGATGTTTTGCTTACCCAAAATCCACTTTTCAAGAAACGCCGCAGCCTAAATACTTCCGGCTTTTCCATGGCAACGAAGTGCGCCTGCGCTACGCCTACTTTGTCAAATGCACGCACGCCGTCAAAGACGCCGCGGGCAAAATCATCGAAATCCACGCCACCTATGACCCGGCCACGCGCGGCGGCGACGCCCCCGACGGGCGCAAAGTCAAATCCACCATTCACTGGGTTTCTGCCCAACACGCCGTCCAGGCCGAAGTGCGCCTCTACGATCGGCTTTTCAAAGGCCCCGACCCGGAAGCGGGCGACGATTTCTTGCAAAATTTGAACCCGGCTTCGTTGGAGATTTTGCCCGCCTGCCAAGATCGAACCGACGCTGGCAGCGGCCCGCCCCGGCGAAAAGTTCCAGTTCGAGCGCATCGGCTACTTCTGCGCCGACGCCGACGGCGTGCCCGGCAAACCCGTCTTCAACCGGGCGGTTTCGCTCAAAGACACCTGGGCCAAAGTGGCCGGGAAAGGCTAAAACCGCCGTAAAAAAACCTCCCAAAAAGGGAGGTTTTTTTACGGCAAAGACAAACGTGCTTCTCCGATTTTTTCGGCGCAACTGCGACATGAATGTCCGCGCCACAGGGTTCCTGCTGCGTAACATCAGTTATTAAGTACGACTGTCAATTTTTGTGGACAGGCGCTACATTTTTTCCAGCAGTTCAATCGCGCGCTCGATGCGTTTTAGCACCGTCTCGCGCCCGATGATTGCCATGCTCTCAAACAGCGGCGGGCTGACTTTTTGGCCGGTGACGGCTACCCGCAAGATGCCAAAAGTCTGGTTAACCGTCAGGCCGCGCGCTTCCGCCCACTGACGCAGGGGCGGCTCGGCGGCGGCGTGATTGATTTCCGTCAGCGCCGAGAGAATTTTCAGCGCCTGACGGATGATTTCCGCCGATTGGGCGGGAGACAGCCCGGCGGCGGGCAGCTCGGCTGGCAGCGGGTTGACGTTTTCCAGGAAGAAGAATCCGGCGAAAGGTACGGCATCATCCAACGTGGCGAGGCGCTCACGGATGAGTGGAATCGTTTTCAGCAGGAGGGCGTCATCCACGCGGAAACCGGCTTCCGTCAGGAAGGGTTTGACGCGCCCGGCCAAATCTTCCGCCGTCAGCAAGCGGATGTGCGTCCCGTTGAAGTGATCCAGTTTGGCAAAATTAATCGCCGCCGGGGACGCGGTGAGATGGTCAATCGTGAAGCGCTGCGTCATCTCGTGGAGAGTCATCACGTCATCTTCGGCCACGCCCCACCCCATCAGCACAATCCAATTTAATACGCCTTCGGGGGTGTAGCCCAGTTTTTGCAGGTCGGTGACGAAGATGGAGTGGCCGTCTTTGAGGGCTTCAGCGCCTTCGCGCTTGGACATTTTGCCCTTGCCGCTCGGTTTGAGAAAGACGGAGAGATGCATCCAGACCGGTTCGGGCCAGCCCAGGGCGCGAATGAGGTTGACGTGTACCGGCAGCGAGGGTAGCCATTCGGAACCGCGAATGACGTGGGTGATGCCCATTTCGTAGTCGTCGGCCATGGCGGCCAAATGGTAGGTGGGCAGGCCGTCCGATTTGAGCAGGACGGTGTCGTCCAGCCCGGCGTTGTCCCAGGTGATAGGGCCGCGCATGATGTCGCTGGCGGTGGTTTGGCCGTCGTAGGGCATTTTGAAGCGGATGACGTGTTTTTCTCCGGCAGCGATACGGCGGCGGGCTTCGTCGGGGTCGAGGCGGCGACAGGTTCCGTCGTAGCGCAGGGACAATTTTTGTTTGAGTTGTTCCTGGCGGTTTTTTTCCAGTTTGTCGGCAGCGCAAAAGCAGGGATAGGCCAGGCCGCGTTCAACAAGTTCGGCAGCCCATTTCTGGTAGGACTCGCGTCGTTCGGTTTGGCGGTAGGGGCCAAACGGGCCGCCGATGTCGGGGCCTTCGTCGTATTCCAGACCGAGCCAGCGCAGGCCGTCGATCAATTCCTGTTCGGCACCCGGCACAAAGCGTTTGCGGTCGGTGTCTTCGATGCGCAGGATGAATTTTCCGCCGGTGCGGCGGGCGAGCAGGTAGTCGTAGAGCGCGGTGCGGGCGCTGCCAAGGTGCATCCGTCCGGTGGGCGAGGGGGCAAAACGAACACGAGCGGGTTTTTCTGTCACAAATTCCTCCAAAATTATAACTGCTCAGGTTTGTTGTTTTTTTACCCGTTTCGGCGGGCTGAAGCCCTGCCTAAGTACAAAAAAGCCCTGCGGGCTGTCCAAATAAGTCGGCTTTAGCCGACTTCCATCACTTGAGACAGGGATTTATCCCGTCGAGCGATGCCAAAATACTTGATGGCTGAGTAGTTACCCAAAATTTACATTTCCAGCGCTTTGCGGCGCATGATGATACTTTCGACTAGGCCGATGGCAATCATGTTGGCGAGCAGGGAACTGCCGCCATAACTCAAAAATGGCAGGGTCAGGCCGGTGGCAGGCATTAGTTTGAGATTGACGCCCAGATTGACCAGCGCCTGAAAAGCAATCAGCGTGGCGACGCCATAGGAAACAAGCGCGCCGTACGGGTCTGGAGAAATCCGCGCCGCCCACAAGCAGCGATAGACGATGAATGCTATCAACACAATCACGAGCATGGCGCCGATAAATCCCAGTTCGTGGGCGGTGGCTGAGAAAATGAAATCGGACCAGCGCACTTTGAGGAAACGCAGTTGTACCTGCGAGCCGTGCCCGTAGCCTTCGCCAAACCAGCCGCCTGAGCCGATGGAAACCAGCGCTTGCTCAATGTTGTAGGTGTCGCCATAGCGCGCGTTGGGGTCGGGGGCGACAAAAGTGAGGATGCGGCGCAGTTGATATTCCTGAATCACGCCGACCTGCACCAAAATGGGAAAACTAACTGCAATCACGAGGATACCTGCCGCGCCGTAGGTTAGCAAATGCTTGAGCGGCAGGCCAGCCATCCACAGCAGGACAAACCACAGGACAACCAGCACGATGGAGGTGCTCAAATTGGGCTGAAGCAAAACGAAAATGGTCAGCCCCATCATCAGAAAAAAACTTAAAAAAGTCCAGCGTGGGTTGGTCATCTCGCGCGCATGACGGGCAAAATAAGCGGCCATGACCAGAATCATGACCAGTTTGGCAAATTCGGAGGGTTGAATGAAGACCAGCGCCGTCTGAAACCAGCGCGCCGAACCGAACAGCGCGCCGCCGATGATGTTGAGCGCTGCCAGCACGATAATCATACCAATATACAACTGGGCGCTGAGCGCACTCCACAGGCGGTAATCTACGGAGGCCGTAAACAGCAGTGCCGCCAGGCCAATAAACGCAAAAATTATTTGGCGGGTGACCAACGGGGTGGTAGTGGTTAATTCGATGTTTCCGGCAATCGCCGAACGAATCATGGTCACGCCAATGATGACCAGAATGGTGACCGCCCCCAATAGCCAGAAATCAAAATATCGCCAGTACGTTGCGCGCATGGAAACCTATGACTTGCGCCTGGCGGCGGGCCGCAGCGGAATATCGGCAATCAGACGCTGAGAACGGCCTTCGTTTTCCAGCTCAACACGAATAGTGGATGGGTCAATATCCACATGCCGGGCAATGACAGCCAGCAATTCTTCTTTGAGCGCTTCCAGAATCGCCGGGGTCAGGTCGGTGCGGTCGTGAATGAGAACCATTTGCAGGCGTTCTTTGGCGCTTTTGGCGCTTTTTCTTCCCATCAGACGCTCGAAAAAAGACATGGCTATTTCCTCCCCAGGCGCGCCAAGCGTTCCCAAAGATTTTGCGCTTCAAGTTCCAGGAAGGGAACCTGCTCACCCGCCAAACGGCGGGCAATATTGCGGAAGGCCTGACCGGCGCGGCTTTTGCCTTCCAGCGTGAGCGGCATGCCTTTATTGGAAGCCATGATGACATTCTCGTCTTCGGGGACGATGCCGATGACTTCGATACGCAGCAAATCGTAGACATCTTCCACCGAGAGCATGTCGCCGCGCCGCACCAGACTCGGATTCAGCCGGTTGAGGATCAGGGATGGCGCGGCTTTTTCCTCGGCTTCGAGCAGGCCAATCACCCGGTCGGCGTCGCGCACGGCGGACATTTCCGGGTTGGTGACAATCAGCACCCGGTCGGCGGGGGCGATGGCGTTGCGAAAGCCGCGTTCAATGCCGGCGGGGGAATCGATCAGCACCCAATCCACTTCGGCGCGCAGTTCATCGCACAGACGAATCATATCGCTGGGCGAGACGGCGTTTTTGTCGCGGGTTTGCGCGGCGGGGATGAGAAACAAATCCGGCAGGCGCTTGTCACGAATCATGGCCTGACGGGTTTTACAGCGGCCTTCGACAATATCCACAATGTCGTAGACAATCCGATTTTCGAGGCCCATCACCACATCAAGATTGCGCAGGCCAATATCGCCGTCAATGCAGACAACTTTTTTGCCTTCAGAGGCCAGGGCTACAGCCAGGTTGGCGACGGTGGTTGTTTTCCCGACGCCACCTTTGCCAGATGAAATTGTCACTATTTTGGCGGTCATGAATTCTCCATTAACCAGGGTGCCAGGATTCGGCCTGCAAGCGGCCATCCTTGAGTTTAATCATTTCAGGCTGCGGTTTGCCTTCGCGGCGCGGCGAGACGGCAATTTTTCCGGCAATTCTCAGTTGCGTGGGTGAAAGGTCGAGAGCACAGACAACGGCGCTCTGGTTGCCCTCGGCCCCAGCATGGACAACGCCGCGAAGGCGTCCCCAGACCAGCACGCTGCCACCGGCAATCACTTCAGCGCCGGGGTTGACATCGCCAACGATGACGACATGCCCGGCATATTCGACGCGCACGCCCGAGCGCAGGGTTTTGTGAACCCAGAGCGCGGCCTCGTCGTCAAGGCCCTTAACCGGCTGAACCGCTTCCTGAGACGGGCGCGCCTTATGCAGGCGGGTCGCCAGCCCCAAGAGTTGAGAGGCGCTTTCAGTGGTGGGCGAATCACTGATGACGGCCCACAAGATAATGCCACGTTCTGAAAGCACATCCCGCAAGGCCGAAAGGTCGGCAACTTTTAAAATCTGATTGCCCACTTCCAGCGCCAGGCGAGCGCCCTTAAAGAACAAAGCCTGCTGTTCAATATAGAGAAGCAGGGCCTCTTGCAACACTGGCCAGGCGGCATCGCCCAAGCTGACCAGCAGACCCTCTCGTATGCCTTTGATTTGCACCAGGGAAGTTTCGTCCATAGTGAAAAGATTATAGCAGAGGAGTGTTGGAAATGCAGAATGATGAATAAATGGGGGATCTCGCATTCTTCATTCTGCATTCATCATTTATTTTGTTGAGCGTCGATGGCGCGTAATTCAAAATAAGCGGCCATCACTTTGCGGACGATTGGTCCGGCGACGCTGGCGCCTTCGCCGCCGTTGTAGGCAAAAGCCACCACTGCAATTTCTGGGTCGTTGTAAGGCGCGAAGGCAACTGTCCAGGCGTGGCTCGGCCAGGCGCCAAACTGGCACAAGTTCTGCGCCTGGGCGACGTTGTCGCAATACTCGGCGGTGCCAGTTTTACCGGCAAAGGGGATTCCAAGGTTCACTTCGAGCAGTTGGTAAATTTCTCTTTGCAGGGTTCCACGCGAATCGGTGACGGCCAGGCGCATTCCTTCCTGAATTTTCTGAATGACATCCGGGCGGACAGTTTTCTGGGTGTCCGTCGGGGTGCAGTAACTGTTTTCGCAGGTATAACCCGCAATCAGCGGGTCTACCGTCACGTCCCAGCGCATGGTAGGGCTAAAGGGTGAAATCTGGCGGGTCGAGAGCGCCGTCAGGTCGGATGTTGATGAAATGGTGTAGTGGCCGTCCGCAAAAACGTTGAGCCAGCGTTCAAGCGTCTTGCCGTCACTGTCGGTAATGGCGTGTACCAAAGTCGGCTGCATCTGTTTGCCGTTATTGGCAACTGTGGCGGCAGACATCAGCACCTGAAGCGGGGTCGCCAGCACATAGCCCTGCCCTACCGATGCGATGTAAGTATCGCCAGTTGACCAGTTTTCGCCGCGATTGATGCGCTTCCATTGCGGAGAAGGAATCAGACCGCTGGCTTCGCCGGGCAGTTCAATGCCGGTTTGACGGCCATAGCTTAGGGCGCGGGCGTACTCGCCCAGGCGCAAAATTCCCAGGCCTTCGGGAATTTCATCCTTGTAACCGCCGCCCAATTTATAGAAACAGACGTTGCTGGAATAGGCGATACAGCGCAAAAAATCAATTGTGCCAAATCCGGCAGGATTCCAATCTACAAAAGTACGTTCGTTGCCTGGGTCGTTGGGCGAGAAAGATTCAGTCAACTTTAACTCACCAGGGGCCTGAATAACCTGGCTGAGGCTGACCACGCCTTCGTTGAGTGCGCCGGTGGCGGTGGAGAGTTTGAACACCGATCCGGGTGGGTACTCGTCGGAAACAGCGTGATTGAGCAAGGGTTTGCGCGGATCTTCTTCCAGCTGTTTGTAATAGTAGGAGGGGATGACACGCGCCATGCGATTATTTTCGTAGGTTGGGTAGGAAACCATCGCCAGAATTTCGCCGGTCTTGGGGTTGATGGCGGCAGTGACGGCGCTGGAGATGCGCACTTTGCCGAAGTAGCCATTCCAGTAGTTGACTTCGCCAATCAGGGCGGCTTCAGCGGCTTTTTGCAGGCGCGTGTCAATCGTCAACACCAGGTTTTCGCCGGGGACGGGGTCAGCTGGCGGCTGAAGGTTGCGCAATTCCTGGCCGGCTACGTCTACTTCGACAACGCGGCGGCCATTGCGTCCGAGCAAGATTTCATCAAAGTAGGATTCGACCCCGGCGTAGCCAACTTTATCGCGCCCGGAGACGAAATTCAAATCTTCATAAAAGGTTTGCAACGAAGCCGGAATGGGGCCAAGAAAGCCAATGACATCAGCAGTGAGCGAGCCAGTCGGGTAGTTGCGAATCGGTTCAATTTCAACACTGACGCCCGGCCAGTTCATCGCCTTTTGGCGCACGGTTAGCGCCATTTTTTCACTGACATTGCACTGAATTTTGACAGATTTATAAGGAGCGTTGGTGTTTTGCAGGTAAACCATCTGAGCAATGCCAGGGCCGGGAATACACGGCGAAACCAGTTTGGCGGCTTCGATGCTGGCATCTGTCAGCGGAAAGCCAGTGGGAATACCCGTCTGCGCAGAAAGTTCACGGTAAACGCGCTGAATATCGGCCTGGTCGTTGGGCAGGTAAGCCGGGGTAATGACGATGTTGTAGGCGGCGACGTTGCTGGCGAGAATCGTGCCGTTGCGGTCGTAGATAATGCCGCGCGAGGTGGGACTGATGATTTCGCGGGTGCGATTTTCTTCGGCCTGCGCCAGCCAGGAGTCTTTTTCTAAAACTTGCAAGGTGAATAGCCGCGCAACCACCGCTGTTATAGCCAAAATAAGCAGGGCGTAGATGACCAACGCGCGCCAGGGCTCAAATTGAGTGGACGCAAAAGATGTATCCTTTGTGCTCATAACAAATTCTCCGACGGGTATACCCAGGTTGCCAGGTCACGCATGGCGGCATAAGCAGGGAAAGCCAGTAAAAAATTAAGGAATAAACCTGGCAAAGTAATAAAGGCCAGCGTGTCCCCCAGCGAGATGGGCGAACCGGAAATTTGAAGCGCTAAAAAAGAAAACAGGTGCAAAATAAGCGTTCCAAGCAGGGTAACGGTAAACATTGCCAAAACGGGCAGTCTCCAAACCTGACGCTGAATAAGGCGCGCCAGACCGACGATTAGCAAATAGGCTGTAAGCGGCGCGAGCGGCGGCAGACCACTGACGAAGGCGCTGATAAACCCGGCCAGTAACGCCCATAACCAGGCCGAAGCGACTTCTTCCTGCAATGCCCAAGCGGCCAGCAACAGCAGGGGCAAATCTGCCGCGCCAGAAAGCAGGGTAACACGCCGGACAATGGACATCTGCAAGATGAATGCCAGCGTCAATACAGGAAAAGCAATCAGGTTCCGCATGGTTCAGGGTATCTGCAACAGCGGTGTAATATCCACCGGGCGAAAGTCGGTGATGATGAGGACAATTTTCAGGGCGGAGAAATCCACCACCGGTTGAATCGTCACCTGCTGAAACAGGTCGCTATCGCGCTTGCGGATATTTAACACTTGTCCGACGATTAAATCGGGCGGATAACCGCCGCCCAAGCCAGAAGTGAGCAGAATGTCGCCGGTTTCGACAGGAACATCCTGTGCCAGGAGTTCGAGCGAAAGGTCACCCGACACCGAACCCGCCAACGCCGCTTCGCGCCCGGCTTTTTCCAGACGCACATTTACCGACGAGCCGGGGTCAGTAATCAGTTGGATGCGGGCGGCGTTGGCAATGACGGCATCTATACGCCCAACCAGGCCTTTTTCAGTCACAACCGGCATGCCACGCCGCAGGCCATCCGCAGAACCACGATCAATAATGATGTAATGCAAAAAGGGGCTGGGGTCGCGCCCGATAACTGATGCGGCAGTGTAGGAACTCTCTGGGTTGGAGCGCGAAAAATTGACCAGCGCGGCCAGGGCTTCCGTCTGCGACACCTGTTGCTTATATTGCACCACCTGGGCCTGCAGGCGCGAGACTTCAGCCTCCAGTTCGGCGTTGCGTCGAATCAGGCTGGCCGATTCGCGCGGCAAGGTGATAAATTCCTGGATAGCAACAAAACGCGTCGAGACCCAGGCCTGAACCGCAACAAGAGAAACGTTAAATCGTTGAGAAATAAACCCAAAGTAGCCCCCCAAGGCCAGCGCAAGAATACCAGCCACGATCAGAAACAGGATTGCTATCCGAGCAGAATCTTTCATGTAGGGTTAAAAACTTCCATTACCCGGCGCGATGCCGGGTACTGCCACGCTCCAGGCTGACGAGGTAGGGGCGCATCGTTTCAAAATCGTTCAGGACGACGCCGGTTCCGCGCGCCACGCAGGTGAGCGGGTCTTCGGCCTGCCAGACGCGCAAATTTAGTTCATCAGCCAGCCGCTCATCCAGACCTTGAATCAACGCACCGCCACCGGCCAGGCAGATGCCAGTTTCCATCAGGTCGGCAATCACTTCGGGCGGAACTTCATCAAGCGCGTCACGGATGGTATCCACGATGACCTGAATCGAGCCAGAAAGGGCATCGCGCACTTCGACGGAGGAGATTTCGACTGATTCTGGCAGCCCGGTCACCAGATTGCGTCCACGCACTTCCATGGTGCGTTCCTGCGGCAACGGGTAAGCCGAGCCAATTTTCATCTTGACCTGCTCGGCGACACCCTCACCAATTAGTAAATTATATTTATTGCGAACATATTGGACAACATCCTGGTCCATTTCGTCGCCAGCCACACGCAGAGAACGAGCCACCACCACGCCGCCCATTGACATGACAGCGACTTCCGTCGTGCCGCCGCCAATATCCACCACCATCGAACCTTTGACATCACCCACCGGCAAACCCGCGCCCAGCGCCGCCGCCACCGGCTCCTCGATGAGATAGGCTTCACGCGCGCCTGCGGCCATGGCGGCATCATGCACAGCGCGCTTTTCCACTTCCGTCACGCCCGCCGGGACGCCAATCACCACACGCGGACGCGGCAGAGGCACGACGCTTTGCTCGTGCACCTGATTGATGAAATGGCTAAGCATCACCTGAGTTACATCAAACTCAGAAATGACGCCGTCGCGCACCGGACGCACAGCAATCAGATTGCTGGAGGTGCGTCCCATCATTTCTTTGGCCTTCAGCCCAACCGCCATCGGCTCACGAGAACGTTTATCAATGGTCACCCACGAAGGCTCATTGATGACAATGCCTTTATTGCGCACAAAAACCAGGGTATTGGCAGTTCCCAAATCAATGCCGATATCCAACGAGAACAGCCCCAGTAGCCAGTTAATCGGGTTAAACGCCACGATGAAACTCCTTAGAACAAAACAATAATTGCCTACACACCTCTGACGATTATACCATTGCAAAATTATTGCCTTTGAATCATGCGCAATGGCTCTTTATATCAGCACACCTATCCCCCCGTAAGGCTTCAGCAGGCAGGCGGGTATAATGTTGCAACTCTACGACAGGACTACGCCATGAACCTGAACCAGCAATTTGAACAAATTCGCCAATCGCCAACGGTGGCGATGAACGACCGCATTGTGGCCGCGCGCGCCGCCGGAAAAAAAGTCATTCCCCTGCAAGTGGGCGACCCGGATTTTGCCACGCCCGCGCCGATTGTGGCCGCCGCGCGGATGGCGCTCGAGGGCGGGCTGACGCATTACGGCCCCAGCCGCGGCCTGCCAGAACTGCGCGCCGCCGCCGCGCTCAAACTGGGGCGGGACAACGGTCTGAACTATGACCCACACAGCGAAATTTTGGTGACCCACGGCGGAATCCATGCCTACTATTTGGCGCTGCAAAGCATTCTCAACCCCGGCGACGAAGTTCTGATTTCTGACCCAACCTGGGCGACTCACGCCAACATGGCGCTGATGCTGCGCGGCGTTGTGCGGCGCGTCCCCGCCCCGCCAGAAAACGGCTTCATTCCACCGCTCGCCGCCTGGGAACGCGCGCTGACGAACAAAACACGCGCCATCGTACTGAATTACCCGTCCAACCCAACCGGCGCGTATCCCAGCCGCGCTTATTTGCAAAAACTTCAGGATTTCGCCGCCGCCCATCATCTGTGGGTCATCAGCGATGAAGTTTACGAAAACCTGTATTACGAAGAAAAACCAGCCAGCGCCGGCGCTTTCCCCGGCGCAAAGGAGCGCACGCTGCTGGTGAACAGTCTTTCCAAAACCTATGCCATGACGGGCTGGCGGGTCGGCTTTTTGGCCGCGCCCGCCGGGGTGATGGCAAACGCGCTCAAAGCCGGGCAAAACTCCATCACCTGCGTCGCGCCGTTTGTGCAAAAAGCCGCCGCCTTCGCGCTGAGCGACCCGCAAATTCAGCAGGCCGCCGCCGATATGCGCGCCGCCTACGCCCGCCGCCGGGCGCTGGTGCTGAATCTTGCGCGCGAAAACGTCAGCCGCCTCGCCACCGCCCCACGCGGCGCTTTCTATTTCTTTCTGGATTTCCGCGCGCTGAACCTGTCCTCGCTCGAAATTTGCGAACGCCTGCTGGAAGAAGCCGGCGTCGGCCTGGTGCCCGGGTCGGCGTTTGGCGCACAGGGCGAGGGCTTCGTCCGCATGACGATTGCCGCATCCGATGCGGAGGTGGAAAGCGGCTTTCGCGCAATTTTACGCTGGGCAGAGCAGCAACGCTAACCCGTCGCCTCGCAGCGCGACATCCTTGTCACGGCAGGAGAACTGCTTTCTGGCGCTTTGGCGCAGCGGGTATAATCGTTGCTCTATGGAACTGCTCAATTGGCTCACCAATCTCTTTCAACTGCTCAAAAGCGGGCAGTTACCCGAATGGGGGTTCTCGTCTTATCTGATTTTGGCCGGGACGGTGATCGTCGAAGGGCCAATCGCCACCCTGCTGGGAGCGGGCGCGGCCTCGGTGGGAGTGATGCGCCCCTGGCTGGTGTTTTTCTCGGCGGCGGCGGGTAATCTCAGCGCCGACATACTTTGGTACAGTCTCGGCTATCTTGGAAAAGCGGAATGGCTTTTCAACCTGGGAAAGCGTTTTGGCGTCAGTCCGCAGCGGCTGGCGCGCATGGAAAACGCCATGCGCGCCCATGCGCGCCCATGCCGCAAAAATTCTCTTCATGGCAAAACTTTCTGTCAGCCTGGTCATTCCGGCGCTGATTGCCGCCGGGCTGGTCAAAGTGCCGCTCAAAAAATGGTTCCCGGCTGTCTTTGGCGCAGAAATGATTTGGACCGGCGCGCTGGTACTGATTGGTTTTTACACCACCGAAGCCATCAAGCGCGTGGAACGAGGGCTGGAATACGCCATTTTGCTGGCCTCGGCGCTGTTTGTCGTTTTTCTTTTCTGGTTGGTACGCCGCGTCCTGGGCAAAGCCGAAGAAAAAGCCGAAGTGGACGAATAGCGCCGCCCGCCTGACGAAGCAAACATCATGCGCATCTTAATTACCGGCACCAGCTATGCCCCCGCCCTGAACGGGCAGGCCGTTTTCACCACCAACCTGGCCGAGGGGTTGGCACGGTGCGGTCACGCCGTCACCATGGCGTACCCGTCCGAACTGGGCAAACCGTTCCAAACAACGCGCAACGGCGTCGCCCTGGAGGCGCTGCCCTCCATCAGCCTGCGCGCTCTCCACGAGGAGGGGCGCTTCAGCCTGCCGCAGACCGACGCCATCCGCCGCATTCTGCACGAATTTCAGCCGCAAATTGTCCACATCCACGACCACTACCCGCTCAGCCGCGCCTTTGCGCTGGAAGCGCACCGCAGAAACCTGCCGCTGATTGGCACCAATCACTTCATGCCGGAAAATCTCACCGCCTATGTGCCCTTCAACCACGCGCTGCGCCCGGTCTACCGCTGGTTGGGCTGGCGCTGGGCGCTGCAAGTCTACAACCAGCTGGATGTCGTCGTCGCGCAATCGGCGGCGGCAGCGCGCCTGCTCAAAGCGGCGGGGCTGCGTCCGCCGGTGGAGTCCATCTCCTGCGGCATTGACACCACCCGCTTCTTCCCCGACCCGGCGCTGGAGCGCGCCGCCATCCGTCAGCGTTTTGGCCTGCGCCCCGACCTGCCCTTTTTCCTGTTTGTGGGACGGGTGGACCAGGAAAAGCGTCTGGACGTTCTGCTCCACGCTTTTGCGCTGTTGAAACGCCAGGATATCCAACTGCTGATTGCGGGCAAAGGCGGGACGCTTGGAGAAATGCAAACCCTGACGCGCCAGTTGAAGATTGACGCGCAGGTACATTTTCCCGGCTTTGTCGCCAACGAAGATTTACCCGGCCTGCTCAACAGCGCCGATATTTTCGTCATGCCCGGCGAAGCCGAATTATTGAGCATCGCCTCGCTGGAGGCGATGGCCTGCGCCCGCCCCATGCTACTGGCTGATGCCGTCGCCCTGCCCGAACTGGTGACGCCCGGCGTCAATGGGCGTCTCTTCCGCTCTGGCGACGCCGCAGACGCCGCTCGTCAGATGGCGGCCTTGCTCGACGCGCGCGACCAATGGCCCGCTATGGGCCAGGCCAGCCTGGAACGCGCCCAAAAACACAGCCTGGAAAATGTCATCCAGCGTTACGAAACTTTGTATCGGCAATTGGCCGCGCAAAAATCATAAAAATCTATCTTCCTTTGGAAAATCTTATGCGCATTGCTTTTCAAGGCGAGCCTGGCGCCTATTCCGAGCAGGCGGTTTTTGGCTATTTCGGCGCGGTGGAAACCCAACCCTGCGAAACCTTCGACAAGGTTTTCGACGCCGTCTCCAGCCGCAGCGCCGAATCGGCTCTGATTCCCATCGAAAATTCGCTGGCGGGCAGTATTCACCAGAATTATGACCTGCTACTGCGTCACAACCTGCACATCACCGGCGAATATCTGCTGCGCGTGCGCCACTGCCTGATTGCCGCGCCCGGCGTCACGGCGGCGGAAATTTGCAACGTCATCAGCCACCCACAGGCGCTCGGCCAGTGCGCCGATTATTTGCGCGCGCGCGGCTGGCAGCCCGAGGCCGTCTACGACACCGCCGGAAGCGTGAAAATACTCAAAGAATCGGGCTCACGCCATACCGCGGCGATTGCCTCGCGCCGCGCCGCAGACTTGTACGGCATGGAAATTTTGCAGGAAGGCATCGAAGACAACCCCGAAAACTTCACCCGCTTTCTGGAAATTTCGCGCAGCCCGCGCCCCGCTGAAGGTGGAGAAGCAAAAACTTCCATCGTTTTCACACTGAAAAACACCCCCGGCGCACTCTTCAAAGCCCTGAGCGTTTTCGCCCTGCGGGAAATTGACCTGACGAAAATCGAATCGCGCCCGCTGGCAGGCAAGCCCTGGGAATATCTGTTTTATGTGGATTTCCTCGGCGCGGCAGAAGCGCAAACCGCCCGGCGCGCGCTCGACCATTTGGGCGAATACGCCGTCATGCTGCGCGTACTGGGCAGTTATCCGCGCTTTGTGGCAAAAGAAAATAAATGAGCCGAAAAATTTACACAATTTTTACGCCGCCGTCATTGACAGATTTCCCCGCGCTGGTAGAATAGCGCCCATCATGTTCACCACCAAGTCGTTCCCGCGCAGCCGTCGTCCGCAACCCACTTCTCCAGAGAAGGCCGGGATTTTTTTATTTCGGATGACGCGCTAAAACGTAGAACAGGCGCAAATCAACCCAAATCGCCCTCCTTCTCGGAGGGCGATTTTTTATTTCTGGCACGAATTTTCAAGGAGAAACGTATGCCGAAACCAAAACCGTCCGTTCAGAAAGTTGTCCTGGCCTACTCCGGTGGGCTGGACACGTCCGTGATTGTCCCATGGCTGAAAGAAAACTACGGCTGTGAAGTGGTCTGCTTCTGCGCCGATGTTGGCCAGGGAGACGAAGATTTGTCGAAACTGGAGGGCAAAGCGCTGGCCAGCGGCGCCAGCCAATTCATCGTCCACGACATGCGCGAGGAACTGGCCGCCGACTATCTGCTGCCAATGATGAAAGCCGGGGCGGTCTACGAACACAAATATCTGCTCGGCACTTCCGCGGCGCGCCCGTTGATTGCGAAACATCTGGTAGACGTGGCCCATGAAACCGGCGCGGACGCCATCGCGCACGGCGCAACCGGAAAAGGCAACGACCAGGTGCGCTTTGAGTTGACCGTCATGGCGCTCGACCCGCGCCTGACAGTTATCGCCCCCTGGCGCGAATGGGAGATTCGCTCGCGCGAAGACGCCATCGCCTACGCCGCCAAATACAACATACCGGTTACCGCCACCGTCAAATCCATTTACAGCCGCGATTCGAACCTATGGCATCTTTCGCACGAGGGCGGCCTGCTCGAAGACCCCTGGAACGAGCCGGAAGAAGCCATGTACCAAATTTCCGCCTCACCCGAAAACGCCCCGGATGAAGCCGCCTACGTCGAAATTGAATTTGAGAGCGGCAACCCGCTTTCAGTCAACGGCGAAAAACTCAGCCCGGCGAAACTCATCGAGCGGCTGAACACCATCGGCGGGGCGCACGGCATCGGGCGCGCCGATTTAGTCGAAAATCGGCTGGTGGGCATGAAATCGCACGGCGTGTACGAAACGCCCGGCGGGACAATTCTGCTCTACGCCCACCGCGAACTCGAATCGCTGGTGCTTGACCGCGAAACCCTGCACTACAAACAGGTGATTGCCATCAAATATACCGAACTGGTCTACAACGGTTTGTGGTTCACCCCGCTGCGCGAGGCGCTGGACGCCTTTGTCAACACGACGCAGGGCCCGGTGACTGGCACGGTGCGGCTGAAACTCTACAAGGGCAACCTCATCAGCGCCGGGCGAAAAAGTCCCTTCAGCCTGTACCGCGAAGATTTCGCCACGTTCGGTCAGGAAGATGTCTACGACCAGAGCGACGCCAAAGGCTTCATCCGCCTGTTCGGGCTGTCGCTGAAAGTTCGCGCGCTGAATGGTCTGCCAGTAGCCGGGATGGATTTGCCCAAGCCGGACTATTCGAAGTTCAAGAGAGATTAGTGTTTTCAGTTATCCAGTTATCCAGTTATCCGGTTATCCAGTTATCCAGTTATCCAGTTATCCGGTTATCCAGTTATCCAGTTATCCAGTTGAACCGGAAAACCGCAGAACCGCAGAACCGGAAAACTGAAAAACCGGAAAACTGAAAAACCGAACAGGAGCAATCATGACCCTCTGGAGCGGACGATTTAGCGGAAAATTAAACGAGCAAGCTTGGGCGTTGAACACTTCCCTGCCCTTCGACCGGCGGCTGGCGGCGCAGGATGTGCGCGGTTCCATCGCCTGGGCCGAGGCCATTTTCAAAGCCGGGATTCTTTCCGCCGGGGAACAGGCCACCATCATCGGCGGGCTGAACACGATTGCGGCAGAATTTTCCAGCGGCAGATTCACCTTCACCGCGTCAGACGAGGATATTCACACCGCCGTCGAGCGGCGGCTGGGCGAACTCATCGGCGCGGCGGCGGGCAAACTGCACACCGGACGCAGCCGCAACGACCAGGTGGCAACCGATTTCCGGCTGTGGCTGTTGGATTCGCTGCCAGAATTAAATTCCGCCATCTGCATTCTGCAATCTACCCTGATAACGCTGGCCGAAAAACACACCGCAACCCTGATGCCCGGCTACACCCACCTGCAGCGCGCCCAACCGGTGACGTTGGCGCATTGGCTGATGAGCCACTTTTGGGCGCTGGAACGCGACAAAGACCGCCTGACCGACTTGCGCGACCGGACCGCGATTTTACCGCTCGGCTGCGGCGCGCTGGCCGGGACGGGATTTCCCGTCAACCGCGAGGCGCTGACGATGGCGCTCGGCTTCGACGCGCCCGCCCCCAACAGCCTGGACGCCGTCTCTGACCGCGATTTCGCCGCCGAATTTCTCTTCTGCGCCGCGCTGACCAGTATCCACCTGAGCAAACTCAGCGAGCAAATCGGCTTGTTTACCACCACCGAATTCGGCTTCTTTGAACTTGCCGACGCCTTTTCGACCGGCTCCAGCCTGATGCCGCAGAAGAAAAATCCCGACCTGTTTGAACTGGCGCGCGGCAAAACCGGAACGCTGATTGGCCTGCTGACCGGGCTGCTGGCAACGCTGAAGGGGCTGCCCTCCACCTACGACAAAGATTTGCAGGAAGATAAAGTCCCTGTTTTTCAGGCATTTGACACGCTGACAGCGATTCTGCCGGTGCTGGCGGGCGCGCTGGAAACGATGACCATCCACGCCGACAGAATGCGGGCGGCGATTGACGCCAACATGTTGGCAACCGACCTGGCGGAGTACCTCGTCCGCAAGGGCATCCCCTTTCGGCAGGCACACGCCGTCGCCGGGAAAGCCGTCCGTCTGGCCGCCGATAAAGCCATCAGCCTGGAAAATCTCTCTCTGGACGAGTGGCAGGCCTGCGGGGCGTTTGAATCGGACGTGTACACCGTCTTCGACCCGCTGGAATCGATTCGGCGGCACAACGCCACGGGTGGCACATCCCCCGATTCCGTACAAAAGCAAATCCAAAATGCAAAATGCAGAATGATGAATAAAAAAATCTGCATTCCGCATTCATCATTCCGAAAAAGGAGAAAAAATCATGAATACCGTTACTTGCCCCGAATGTGAAGCCGAAATTACGCTGGAAGCGAATGCCGAAGTCGGCGAAATCATCGTCTGCCCCGATTGCGGCGTGGATTTGGAAGTGACCGCGCTCGCGCCCGCCAAAGTGGAACTGGCCCCAATGGAACAAGAAGATTGGGGCGAATAAATCCAATGATGAATGCAGAATGCCAAATGCAGAATAAAACCAAAAGCAAAGCAGGTTTTGTTCTTAAATTCTGCATTCATCATTTCGCATTCTGCATTTATTAACTGATGTTACGCAGCAAGAACCAGTGGCGCGATATATATGTCGCGGTTGCGCCACAGAAACCGGAAAATTGAAATTTTAGAGCCGTTTGATAGGCACTGAACAGATAAGAACCCGTCCAAAAGATTGGCAAAAGGGGCAGCCAACGGTGGCGCAAATCTGCGAT
>MNXJ01000004.1 GCA_001872455.1 Anaerolineae bacterium CG2_30_57_67
GATCGAGGACGCTGGTCAGGCAGGCCTACCAGGTAACGCCAAATCGAATTTCTACCAGGCGCAGGGGAGGTTGGCAGTCCCCGTTCGCGCTACCCAGAAGAATCAGGCGGTCGCAAATATCATGCGAAACAGGGCTTCCAGTGTCGAACCGTCTACCGCATAATGTGCCCAAAATGGCTCAGGGCGTTGCTTACCGATTCGGGCAGGGGCCGCTGGCGGACTTTCCAGCGTTCACGCAATTTTGGCAGCAGGCTGTGGAGAACTTGTTGGAACAACTCCGCTGGAAACGTCAGCAAGCGCTTGCTCAATGCCGGTTGCGAAATCTTGGCCGGACGCATCCACAGCGCGCCTTCCCGGTTGAGCGTTTTGGTCAATTCACAGACTGACGGAATCTGACGCCATAACATTGCCAACACTGCGGCAATCATCAAAGGTAAGTTCAAAATGCGGTCGCGCAGGTTCAAACTACGATAAAATGTGGATTGGGCGTAGATGGCCGGGCTAAGAAGTTCTTCAAATTGTTTCTGAATGGCTTCATCTTGTGGGTCGGGCACGTTCACTCGTCGTACGTGATCGGGGTTACGTGGTTTCTTCTCTTGGGTCATCCCCCAAGCAGACCCGATTGTCCCAAAAACTGTATAGATGAAGCAACCTTAATCTATGACGGATGATTTTTGATTTAAAATGCACGCACGAAAAATTCATCATTCTGCATTCATCATTTTCTCATGTCTCTTTTCCTTCAACTCTTCTGGGTCTTCGTCAAAGTCAACCTGCTCAGCACGTCCGGGCCGGCTTCGGTGGGATTGTTGTATCAGGAAGCGGTTGGCAGATTTGTGAGCGACGCGCAGTTTGTGCAGGCGGTCGGCTTTTCGTCTGTGCTGCCGGGCAGCGACGCTTTGCAGCTGGCAATGTACATCGGCTACGCGGCGGGCGGAATTGTGGGCGGGCTGGTGGCGCTGGCGGGTTCCATTTTGCCGCCAACGGTCATCATGATGGGGGTCGTCTTTCTGCTGCAGCGTGTGCGGCGCGAGGCCTGGGTCAGCAGTTTTGTGGAAGGGCTGGCGCCCGCCATTTCGGTGGTGATTCTCTTCAGCGCCTGGAAAATTTTTGAGCGCGGCGGCGAAACCGGCTGGCTGGGCTGGGTTTTCGGCGCACTCAGCCTGACGGCGATGATTTTCAAAGCCCCGGCGCGGGTGGTGGTGATTGTGGCGGGCGTGGCGGGAATCCTGTTTTTGCGATGAACACACCCAAACTGACCGTCTGGTCGCGCCTGCTGTGGATGTTCCTGAAGGTGAATTTGCTTTCGCCCTCCGGCCCGGCCTCGATTGGCCTGCTGTACGAGGAAGCCGTCGGCAAGATTATGACCGAGGCGCAATTTGTGGAGGCGGTGGGGGTTTCCAACGTGCTGCCGGGCAGCGAGGCGCTCAAGTTGGCGATGTTTGTCGGCTTTGCGGCGGGCGGCGTGCCGGGCGTGGCCGCCGCCATTTTGGGCGCAGCCCTGCCGCCAACCGTGATGATGTTTCTGCTGGCGCTGGCTTTACAATATTTTCAACACGAAGACTGGCTGCAAAAATTTGTCTCTGGCATGAGCCCGGCGGTTGCCGCGCTGATGGTGATGGTGGCCTGGGAACTCTTCCGCGCGGGCAGTTCCAAAAAAATTAACCGCCGCGCCGCGTTGATTGCCGCGCTGAGCGCGCTGGCGCTGTTTTTCAACCTTCCCTCGCCGCTGGTACTGCTCGGCGCGGGCATTTTGGGCGTCATCCTGTTTCGGTAGGAAAAAATGAAACCAAAACTATGCGTTTTCACCAACGGCTTTGAAGGCAACTGGCCTTCCATCGAATACGCCGCCTGGATGGCTGAAGCCATGCAGGCCAAAATCACCCTGACCGGAACGCAAGAAAAAGACGCCGAAAATTTTTCAGTGGAGGCAATTTTCAGCCGGGCGGTCAGTTTGTTCCAGCAAAAAAACATTGACTACGCGCTAAACCTGGGCGACGACTCAATCGAAAATCTGATGGCGCGCACCGCGCAAAGCGACTCTGACGCCCTGTTCGTTTTCAGCCCGCTGGGGCGTTCCCGCCTGCGGCGCATGGCGCAGGGTCGCTCCTTCCGGCAAATCATGGTGCAAGTGGACGCGCCGCTTTTATATGTCCCCATCGTCAAATTGCCGCTCAAAAAAGTGCTGATTTGCCTGGGCGGGCTAAAATATGTTGTCACCGTGGAACATTTGGGGCTGAAAATTGCCAAAATGACCGGCGCCGCTGTCACCCTGCTGATGGTCGTTCCGCCCGTCGACCTGGACTACCCCGAAGCGCGCATCATCCGCGAAAGCTGGCAAACCCTCGCTGAAACTAACACCCTGCCCGGCAAAAGTCTACGCGAGGGGCTGACAAGCGCCGCCAGCCTGGGCGTGGCGGCCTCCGTCAAAATGCGCAACGGCATCATCGTCGAAGAGATTTTGGACGAAATCAAAAACGGCGGCTACGATCTGGTCTGCATGGGGTCGCCCTTCAGCGCGCACGGCATCCGTCAGCTTTTTACGCCCAACGTCACCGCCGAGGTGGCCGAGACGGCGCAAACCCCCATTTTAACGATGCGCTTTCAGGAAAATTTCCAACCGCCTCACCCGGGTGAAAACGCAGATCATCCCAAAACGTCGCCCAATCTCGTGTAGAATAGACGTTCCATCCTGAAAATTTACGAGGTACATTGTATGGCATCCACCCCCACCAGAGAACGGGTCAACCCCGAAAAAGTCAACACCACGCCCCTGCGCCGCCCGGAATGGATTAAAGTCCGCGCGCCCTCCGGCGAAACCTACGAGCGCCTGCACACGCTGATGCGCTCCAAAGCCCTGCACACCGTCTGCGAAGAAGCCATGTGCCCCAACATGGGCGAATGCTGGGGCAGCGGCACCGCCACCTTCCTCATGCTGGGCGATGTTTGCACGCGCTCCTGCGTTTTCTGCGACATCAAACATGGCCGCCCCAACCCGATGGACTGGCTGGAACCAGAGCGCGTGGCACAAGCCGTCAAATCCATGAACCTGAAACACGCTGTCATCACCTCCGTCAACCGCGACGAGCGCAAAGACGGCGGCGCGCCCATCTTCGCCATGGTCATCCGCCGCATCCGCGAAATTCATCCCGGCTGTTCCATCGAAGTGCTGATTCCCGATTTCAAAGGCTCGCTCGAAGCGCTGAAAATTGTGATGGACGCCCGCCCCGAAATTTTGAATCACAACGTGGAGACGGTGCCGCGCCTGTTCAAAACCATTCAACCGCAGGATAACTACGCCTGGGCCGCCGCCACGCTGACGAATGCCAAAAAACTCGACCCGGACGTGCTCACCAAAAGCGGAATCATGGTCGGCCTGGGCGAGGAGCTCGAAGAAGTCAAAGCCGTCATGCGCGACCAGCGCAGTTGGGGCGTGGATATTCTGACCATCGGCCAATATCTTCAGCCGAGCAAAAAACATTACCCGATTACGCGCTATTACACGCTGGATGAATTCAGCGAACTGCGCGAGTATGGCTACAGCCTCGGATTCAAATGGGTGGAGGCCAGCCCGCTGACGCGCTCGTCGTACCACGCCTATGAGCAGGTGCGCGCGCTGAGCGTGGTACATCGCAAACTGTATGGCGAGGCTGCCATGCAAGCCTGGCAGCCGGTGAAGTAAACCCATCAAATAAAAGCGCGACATAAATGTCGCGCCACAACAAGCAAAAATAAAACCGGTCACACTGCGGGCGTGACCGGTTTTATTCTGTTTTCTCCTTCATCAACCGCAGAAAAACTTCCACCGCGCGCGGATCGAAGTGCTTGCCGGCCTGCTCGCGGATGTATTCCAGCGCTTCCTCACGCGAAAGCGCCTTGCGATAAACGCGGTCACTCGTCAGCGCGTCAAAGACATCTGCAATGGCAAAAATGCGCGCCGCCAGCGGTATTTTATCGCCCTTCAGCCCACGCGGATAGCCGCTGCCGTCCCATTTCTCGTGATGACAATAGGGAATTTCCAGCGCCGGGGCCAGGTAACGCACACCAGAAAGTAATTTATACGCCAGGGCGGGATGCTCACGCATTTTGTCCCACTCTTCAGGGGTCAGTGGGCCAGGTTTGTGCAAAATGGCATCGGGAATGCCAATTTTGCCAATATCATGCAACAGCCCTCCGCGCCGCATGTGACCAAAATTCTCGGCGCGCACGCCCAGCGCGCGCGCCAGTTCCAGCGCCAAATTTGTCACGCGCGCGCTATGGCCCTCAGTGTCTTCATCGCGTAATTCCAGCGCATGTGACCAGCCCTCAATGGTGGCATCATACGCCAAGGTGATTTCCTGATTGGAGCGCTGCATACCCTGAAAAAGCTGAGCGTTATCCAGCGCAATGGCGGCCTGCCCCGCCAACATTTCGAGAAAATTGACCCAATCGTCATCAGGAGAAAGCCGCGAGCGCTGAAAAATTTCCAGCAGTCCTTCCAACTCGCCTTTGGCGACCAGCGGCACGCCGGCATACGAAATGAATTGCTCACTGGCAGCCAACCTGGCGCCCGCCAAACTCTGGCTGGTCTGACGAATATCAGGAAAAACGAGCGTTCTACGCTCCAGCGCGGCGCGTCCGGCCAGCCCCTCACCCAGACGAATACTGGCGCGTTGCGTGATGTTGTCTTCGTCGTAAAAACCTGCGCCCTGGGCAAGCGTCAGCACGCCCAAGGCTTGATCAACCAGCAAAATATCAACGGCATCCACCTTGAGTTGTGCGCGTACATATTCCAACAAAATATTGAGGGTGACGTTGATATCCACGCTGGAATTAATGGCGTTGTCAATGGCGCGCAGGGCAGAAAGTTGCTCAACGCGTCTTTGCGTTTGGGCAAACAAACGCGTACGCTGAATGGACATGCCAACCTGATTACCGATGGCGCTGAGCAGTTGACTGTGCATTTCGCCATAGGCATTGTGCTGGTAACTTTGGACTTCCAATAATCCGAAGACGCGCCCCTCCACCACCATCGGCGCGTACAAAGCCGAATCGGGCTGGTGCTCATCGCCAACGTGAGCAACCACCTGCTCTGGCCGAATTTTGGCAGCCAGGTCACTGATCAGCACCGGCGCGGCGCTAAAAATGGCGCGGGCGCGCCCATCGCTAGCCTGCGCGGGATCATATTTCAGCGGCGGGAGCAGGGTTGAATTCGTTTCCTGTCCATCCACCACCAAAAACTGATTGAGCAGGTGCTGTTCTTCAGCGTCAAAAATGTCAATCGCAAAGTTGGCCGCATCCATCAGCCCGCAAACATGCCGATAGGCCACATGGTAAATTTCCGTCAGGTCAAGCGTGGCGGCCAGTTCGCGCCCCAACACATTGAGGCGGCTGAGTTGCTCATCACGTTGCAGGGCTTGCGCGTACAGGCGGGCGTTCTCCACCGCCACCGCCGCGGCATTCGCTATCAGGCCAAGCATTTCAGCGTCGGCCTCGGTATAGTAATTTTTCTGATAGCTTTGCACCTGCAAAACGCCAATTACCTGCTCGTGTAGCAACAGCGGCACATACAGACCAGAACGGGTATCGGGGCCGGATGTACCGGCCTTGACAACTTTCGTCTGGTGTTTTCTGAAGACAGCTTGTAAATCGCCCACAAGAAAGGCCCTGGCAGTTCGGACGGCTTCACTTTGGGTGCCGCCGCCCGCAGGCGCCAGCGGCATGAGCGGAAGGTCGTCCACCACGATCGGCAGTCCATCTTGCAGGCCGTACACCGCCCGAATCATCTGCGTTTCGGGGTCGTACTGTGAAAGATAAACAGAGCTGCTCCCCGGCAACAATTCCAGCGCGACCTGCGCCAGGCGCTGATGAATTTCATTTTCCTGCAGCGTGCCAGCCAGCGCGTGGCCCATTTCGTTGATGCGCGCCAACTGTTCGGCGCGGTGGCGTTCTTCTTCCAATAACAACATATTTTGCAATTCAACCGCGCCGGTATTGGCCGTCAGGCTGAGCAGGCCGGCATCGGCGGCGCTAAAACGGTTGGGGGTATACGATTGAGCCTGAATCAGGCCAACCACTTTATCATTGGCAATCATCGGCACATACAACGCCGAGCGGGTGGTTTTGCTAATATCGCCAATAAAACTCAGCGAGCTGTTGGGCGCAGGCGGCTTCCATTCGGCGACATCTTTCACAATCAGAGTCTGGCGCGTGGCAATCACCCGGCTCTGCCGTCCGCCCTTTTTGGGCGCGTAAGGCAGAGTCGGCAGGCTGGCCGGGTCGCTGAATTCGCCGTCCATGTGCACGCAAACACACGTAATCGTTTGCCGGCGCGCGTCAAAACGCGAGATAATCACCCCGGCAATATCGGGCAACAGGTCATAAACGGCCAGCGCCAGTTGCCGGTACATTTCTTTCAGGCTGGTGTTTTCGCCCAAGCTACGCGCCAGCGCACTGATGGCGGCCATGTGGCGGGCATTCTGGGCAGTTTTCTGGTAGAGACTGATGCGGTTGATGGCGTTGGCGGCAATATCCGCGATGGAATGCAGCAGGCGAATATCGTCCTGGCTGAAATCGCGCATGTGTTGCTCACGACCAACGCCCAGCCAGAGCGAAGCAATCACTTGGCTCTGAACAATGAGCGGCATCCCCAGCAAGTTATGCACCGGCGCAAGCAATTCAGGCCGCGCCATGACCACATTGACGCGAGTGTCGGGGCAATAATAATACGTTGCGCTATTATGCACTTGCATCGTCAGGCTGTTTTGAGCGGGGATGTGGCTGCCGACCATCTCCGTCCACGCGCCCAGGCCATGCGCAATCACATAGTCACCATTTTTCTCGTCGGGTTCAACATAGGCCACATTTTGCAGGTTAAAAAGCTGTTGAATTTGGCTGAGGATGCTGGCGACGATTTCGTCCTGCGAATTGGCGCTACGCAGGACAACAGAAATTCCCATCAAAACGGTCAGCTCTTCAGCGCGGCGGCGGGTTTGCTCAAACAAACGGGCATTTTCCAGGCTGATGGCGGCGGATGCGGCGAAAGCCTCCAGTAACTGCAAATCATCATGGCTGAACGCCGCCCGGCGGGTGGCGTTATCCAGGCACAAGACGCCGATGGCGCGGCCATTCGCTACCAGCGGAGCGGCGATACTGCTCTGAAGCGCCCACGCTTCGGGGATATCGCGGAAAAAGTCCTTGCTGGGTATCTGGCTGATATCTTCCACCAACATGGCCGCGCCGCTTTCAATCACCTGCCAGGCATAACCCTTGCCCTTAGGCAACCCCACTTTCAGCGAGATGGTGTCCTCATAGCCCTGCGCTACGCCAACGGTCAGCAATTCACCGCTTTCATCTAATAGTAAAACACTGCCCTTTTGCGCGGAAGGGATAGCCTGAAGCGCCGATGACAGGATGAGTGGCAAAAGCTGTTGGGCATCTAGTGTACTGGAAAGCGCGCGCCCGGTTTGAACCAGCGTTTCCATCTGCCCGGCGTGGGCACGCGCGGCTTCCAGCAGACTGGCGTTGACAATGGCGGCGGCGGCCTGGCTCGCCAGGGTTTCCAACAAGCGTTGAGCATGTTCGTCGAAGGCGTCCTCGCGCTCACTTTCGGCGCTAATACAGCCAACCGTTTTTTCGCCCATTTTGATGGGCACATACAGACCAGATTTCATACCGGGAAGCACGTTGAGGAAACGCGGGTCAGCCTCAAGATTGACTACCCGGGCGCTTTGGCCGTTGGCAATCACCCAACCGGTCATGCCATCGCCAACGTGACGAATGAACGTTTTGCTGCGTTGTGCGGCGGTACGCGAGTCGCGCGCGCCGCTCTGGCTGAAAGCCAGTTGTTCCAACTCGTCACTTTCACCGCGCCGCATCCAGACCCCGGCGTGATGCCAGTCGAGGCGGCTGGAGAGAATTCCAATCAGTTTCCGGGCAATTTCTGCCGGACTGCGGAGCATGTCAAACTCCACGCCGCTCTGATAGATGGTAGCCAGCTCGGCTTCGCGCGCCTTGCGGGGCGTAATATCTTGCACCACCGAGACAAAATATTCAGGTTGATGGTTGATATCACGCACCAGTTGGGTGCTTAACTCAACCCAAATCACCTCATCCACTTTGGTGATGTAGCGCTTTTCCAACAGGTAACTCTCAATTTCGCCTTTCAGCAAGCGGCGCACCTGGTCGAGGTCGCGGTCCAAGTCAGCCGGATAAGTGATGTCTTGAAAGGTCTTTCCGAACATTTCTTCGCGGTCATAACCCAAGAGGGCACAAAAACGCTGGTTGATTTCGACAAACCGCCCATCCAGCGAAACCCGCGCCACACCCGCCGCGGCTTGGTTGAAGATGAGCCGAAAACGTTCCTCGCTGGCGCGCAAACGTTGCTCATTCTGCAAACGTTCCGTAATATCGCGGTTGACGGCAACGGTGGCAACTGGCTGGTCATTCTGGTCGCGGATGAGTGTCAGGTGAATTTCGACGAAAAAACGTTCTCCATTTTTGCGCGACTGTGAGCAAATGCCGCTCCAAAAACCGTTTTGAAGCAGTTCTTGCAAAATTTCGGGCTCATTTTTGCTAAAGCAATTACTTTGTACCAGCACAGTCCAAGACTGCCCAATGACTTCGGCTCCCTGCCAGCCGTACATTTCTTCAGCGGCGCGATTTAGATTGGTTACGCGCATTTCCATATCCGTGGAAATCACAGCGTCAGAGACATTTTCTGCCAGCGCGGCCTGGTAGCGCAGTTTTTTCTCCGCTTCCAGCGCCTGTTCAAGCAATTGCCGGTAACGCTCAAGGCTTTCAGAAAGGGCTTGTTCAGCCAAAACCCGCTTGGTAATGTCGGTCACTACGCCCGAGAAAGATATGGCTGGACCGTTATTTTTCCAATTGTAGTTAACCGTGCTATGGTCTTCCACCCAGCAGGTTTCCCCGCTTCGGGTAAGCAAACGGTACTCCAGGTAAATTTCTTTTTGACGCGCCGCCAGCGCCCGCTCGGTTTCCTGATAAACACGCTCAACATCTCCCGGGTGCAAAATGGAGTTGTAAAGAAACCCGGGACGGGTGAATTCTTCGGGGGTATAGCCAAACAGAACGATATTGTCCGAGACAAATTCGACCGGATAACCGGGCTCGTTGCGCCAGATAAAAGCCACCGACCGGCTTTGGTTGACAATTTCTTCCAGTTGAACGTGTTTTTGCCATAACTGATGAATTTCTTCGCGGCGCTGCGCCGGCTCGCTGACATCGCGCATCACCGCAAGGCTGGCCTTGTGTCCCTGCCACATCAGCCCATGTACGCTAATCTCCACCCATAAAATTTTCCCGCTCTTGGCCTTGTGCCGCCACTCGCCCAGGCGCTGCAGTTTTTCTGTCTGCCGGACGATTCGCGCTTCGAGGGCGGGAATATCTTCCGCCGGGCGAATTTCGCGCAATGTCATGGACAAAAATTCTGCGCGTGAATAGCCGTATTGCTCAACCGCGGCATCATTAACCGCCAAAAAGGCCAGTGTTTCCAGGTCGAAAATCCACATCGGCAGGGGATTGTTCTGGAACAGC
Organism: Anaerolineae bacterium CG2_30_57_67; assembly: GCA_001872455.1. Taxonomy (GTDB): domain Bacteria; phylum Chloroflexota; class Anaerolineae; order Anaerolineales; family Villigracilaceae; genus UBA8950. Next base: position 9,535 of record MNXJ01000004.1, read on the forward strand.
AGGTCAAAATCAGATGGCGGGTGGGCTTTCTGTGCGCGGGTCATTTTTTTTGCGATTGTCCATTCATCTCATTGTACAGTAATTGGTAATATTCAGCCATGTGCTTGTGAGAGTTGCCATTCTCCCTGGCATCGCAACGGTTATAACGTATCATCCCATGGCAGCAACCCAACAAAAACGCCATCCCTAAGGACAGCGTTTTTGTTATTATCCAAAGCAACCTGACTCATGTGTAGACTCTGTGCAATAAGCCAAACCCTTTCAACGCGATTTTTTTTGCGTTATTCGCTTCATTCGGAAAATTCGCGTTAAGATTTTTGCTCTTTAAACGGCCAAGTCTTGTAGCCTGCACACTCTTTGCATATGAGCCAGCAATTTTAGCGAATTTTGAACATCTGGGTCAGTTTCATCGCCAGGTTCAGGTCACCAGTCAGCTTGAGCTTGCCTTCCATGAAGGCTTTCATACCGTCCAACTCGCCGGTAAAAATCTTCAGGTAGTCGCTCGAATCAGCCGTCAGCGTCATTTTTGGGGTGGGGTGAACGCCTTTGGTGATGCTGACTTTGCCGTCTTTGATGTCGGCGTACCAATCCCCGGCTTCGGCGCCGGTGAATTTGAACTGGATGACCGCCGTCAGGCCGGGGGCCTTTTCTGGCACAAACGCGCCGGGCATTTTGGACATGAGGGTTTCAATCGTAAGAGCCATGCTTTTCTCCTTGTTGGGTTATTGCAAATTTTCAAAAATGGTGGCAGCGCCCATGCCGCCGCCAATGCACATGCTGACCATGCCATAGCGCGATTTGCGGCGCGCCATTTCATAAATCAGCTGGGTGGTTAGCTTGCCGCCGGTGCAGCCGAGCGGATGCCCGAGGGCAATCGCGCCGCCGTTGACGTTGACCTTGTTTTCGTCCAGGCCCAATTCACGGATGACAGCCAGGCTTTGGACTGCGAAGGCTTCGTTGAGTTCAATCAGGTCAATGTCGGCCAGGCTCAGCCCGGCGATTTTGAGCGCCTTGGGGATGGCGACAATCGGGCCGATGCCCATCAAATGGGCGGGGACGCCGCCGACAGCAAACGCGACGAAGCGGGCCAGTGGCTTCAGGCCGAGAGCGGCGGCCCTTTCTTCAGACATGATGATGACCGCGGCGGCGGCGTCCGAAGTCTGCGAGGAGTTGCCAGCGGTGACGCTGCCGCCTTCCTTGAAGGCCGGTTTCAGTTTGGCGAGCGCCTCGAGGGTCGTATCGCCACGTGGGCCTTCGTCGCGCCGAACGGTGAATTTTTTGCTGACGGAAACACCATCCAGCACTTCGAGCGTTTCGACATCAATCGGCACAATTTCCGGGTCGAACAGGCCGCTGGTCACGGCGGCGTTAGCTTTTTGGTGCGAGCGCAGGGCGAAGGCGTCCTGGTCGGCGCGGCTGATGTGGTATTGTTCGGCCACGTTTTCGGCGGTCAGGCCCATGTTGCTGAAGGCTTTGGGGTCTTCAGCGGCGAAATGGGCGTTGGGCGCGAATTTGTTGCCGGTCATCGGCACCATGCTCATCGACTCGGCGCCACCGGCAATGGCAATTTCCATCTGTCCGGCCATGATGGCGTAGGCGGCGTGGGCGATGGATTGGGAGCCGGAGGAGCAGTAGCGATTGACAGTTTCTCCGCAGACGCTTTCTGGCAGACCGGCGCGCAGGGCGACGGTACGCGCCATGTTCATGCCCTGCTCGCCTTCGGGGAAGGCGCAGCCGAGGATGACATCTTCGATTTGGGCCGGATCCAGGCCGGGGGTGCGGCGCAGCAGTTCCTGCACAACAGCCGCGGCCATTTCGTCCGGGCGGACGGTTGCCAGCCCGCCGCGTTTGGCTTTGCCAACAGCGGTTCGGGCCGCTGCAACAATGACTGCATTTTTTAGATTCATAGTTAATCCCTTTCACGAAAGTGAACTAGAAATTAGGTTGGGTACGAAGAGATTTTTTTGTATTCTCAATCGCCACAACCAGCAAGGAAATAACTTGCTGTAAGACGTGATAACGCCGTTCCAACAGTTCAGCAGGCAGAACATGCCGGGAACGAAAGTACCAACCTTGTGTTTCACGCGCTTCACCAAGCGCAATCCGCATGATGCGAACATAATCAGCCGTACCAATTCCGCGTCCGTAAGACTCTTCCATGTTTGCACAGACGCTGCCCGCAGAACGAATAATCTGTGACACAATTTCGCGCGTGCGGTAGTCTTTATGTAACACATCGACATCAAGCCAAACTAAATCATACAGGTACATTGCCAGACGATAGTAGGCGGATTGCCACAACGGGTCAGATTTCAGGGCTTTGGGCAGAACCTCCACCCATTGCTCCATCGTCAATTCCGTCTCCATCCAGTCTCCTCTTCCTAATTCCTAATTCACAATTCCTAATTTGCGATTTCTAATTCCGCAGCGGCTTACCCGTTTGCAGCAGATTCCACATGCGGGCCTGGGTTTTTTCTTCACCGCACAGGCTGAGGAAAGCCTCGCGCTCCAGGTCGAGAATGTACTGCTCGGTCACCCACTGCGGCTTGCTCAACTCGCCGCCGGTCATCACATAAGCCAGTTTTCCGGCAATCACTTGCTCATATTCGGTGATGTATTTGCCCTCGGCCATGGTGAAAATGCCTACGCGCAAAGCAGCCAGCGCATCGCGGCCAGCGGCGTAAACCATCTCCGGCGCGGGCGGGCGATAATTGCTGGCGACAAGATGCAGCGCCTCGCGCTTGGCCTCCGTCAGCAAGTGGTCACGATTCAGAATCACGCGGTCGGCACCGGTCAAAAATCCGGCCTGGCGGGCCTCCTCGGCGCTGGTCGCCACTTTCGCCAGCCCGATTTGCTCAAACACTTTTTGCAGGGCGGGCAAGGCGTCGGCATTTTGGACGCGCATGGACGGGTTGACAATACGGCGCACCAGTTCTTTTGTGCCGCCGCCCGCCGGGATGACTCCCGCGCCGAGTTCGACCAGACCAATGTACAGTTCCGCCGCGGCGACCACACGCGAGGCGTGCATGGTCACTTCTGCGCCGCCGCCCAACGCCAGCCCGGCGGGAGCGACAATCACCGGCTTGGGGAAGTAGCGCATGCGCTGATTCATGGATTGCAGGCGGCGAATGGAGGCATCCAGCGAATCCCACATGCCCTGCTGAGAGGCCATCACCACCATAAACAGGTTGGCTCCGGCGCTGAAGTTTTCGGCTTCCGAACCAATCACCAGCGCGTCGAACTCTGTTTCGGCCTTGTCGAGCGCCAGCGAGGTGATTTCAAAAATATCCTCGTCGAGCGCGTTCATTTTGGTGTGAAATTCCACCAGCCCAACGCCGTCGCCGATGTCGTGCAGGGTTGCGCCCGCGTTTTCGGCCACTTTTTTCGCGCCGCCAATCGTCACAAACCCGGCAGGCCGCGCAAATGGGATGTATTTTTTCTGCTTCACGTCGTACACGCCAACTTTGGCTTTGCCTTCGTACTGATAAAAAGTGGAAATTCCGCTGGCGAGCATTTCCCCAACCCAGGCCGGGGCGGGGAAACCGGCTTCGGCCATTTTTTGGGCGTATTTTTCCACCCCGAGCATGTCCCAGATTTCGAAATGCCCGGCCTCGTGACCAAAGCCCCAGCGCACGGCGTCATCAATCGGCTTGGGCGAATCGGCCACTTCGGGGATGATGGCGGCAGCGTACTGGAAGGCCTGCAGGCTGAGGACGCGCACCAGGCGGGCGGCTTTGTCGTCGGACGAGAAGAAAACTTCCAGCCGGTCGGCCAGCCCCTCGGTAGATTTCGCCTGTTTGACGGAGTCAAATTTCGGCTTGGCGGGTGCTTCATGTTCCAGCGTGGATAAATTCAGCGACCAGAATTCTTTCTTCCCATCCGCGCCGCGCACTTCCTTGTAAAAGCCGACCTTGCTTTTGTTGCCGAGCCAGCCGCGCTCCAGCATGGTTTTAATCAGCGCGTTGGGTTTTTCGGCGACGAGGTAGGGTTGGGCGTAGGTGTCGTGCGGAATGGCGGGGGCCAGGTTGCGGCCAACGTGGTCCCAAACGTCAATGCCCACCAAATCAATCAGGCGGAAGGTGGCGGTGCGCGGACGGCCCATCAGCGGGCCGGTGATGGCGTCCACTTCGTCCACGCTGTAGCCGTTTTCGAGGATGTAGTTCAGCGCGAAAGCGCCAGTGCCAAAGGCGATGCGGTTGCCGATGAAGTTGGGCGTGTCTTTGCACAGCACAACGCCCTTGCCGAGGCGATATTCGCCAAAGTGGCTGAGGAAGTTGACGACTTCCGGCAGGGTGTCGGCGGTGGCGATGACTTCCAGCAATTTGAGATAGCGCGGCGGGTTGAAGAAGTGCATGCCGAGAAAGTGCTTTTTGAAGTCGTCCGAGCGCCCGGCGGCGATGTCTTTGAGCGGGATGCCGGAGGTGTTGGAGGCGATGATGCTGCCGGGTTTGCGGGCGGCGTCAATGCGCTCCATCAGCGACTGTTTGATTTTGAGATTTTCGACGATGACTTCCAGCACCAAATCAGCACTGGCGATGACGCCGAAGTCGTCTTCCAGGTTGCCGGTCTTGACGAGCGTGTGCCCGTCGGACGAGAAAAAGGCGGCAGGTTTGGCTTTTTTGGCGTTTTCAAAACCGGCGCTGACAATTTTGTTGCGGGCGGTTTTGTCCTCGCCCGCGTCTTTGGGGACGATGTCGAGCAGGGTGACGGGCACTCCGGCGTTGGCAAAGTGCGCCGCAATCGCCGCGCCCATCACGCCAGAACCGATGACGACTGCGTTGTGAATGTGATAGTTATGCATGGTTTCTCCTTAGGTCGGTTTTCCAGTTCGGCGGTTATTCGGTGTTCCGGTTCGGCGGTTATCCAGCGTTCCGGTTCGGCGGTTATTCGGTGTTCCGGTTCAGCGGTTATCCAGCGTTCCGGTTTAGCGGTTATCCAGTGCTCCGGTTGAGATAAAACTGGTCAACCGGATAACCGAATAACTGAATAACTGGATAACCGAATAACTGAATAACCGAATAACTGGTCAACCGAATAACTGGTCAACTACTTACCGCAACTCCGCGCCGGAATAGCCCAAAATTTGGCGGGCGACGACCAGGCGGTTGATTTGGCCGGTGCCTTCGTAGATGTCGGTAATCTTGGCGTCGCGGAACCATTTTTCCAGCAGATATTCGCGGCTGTAGCCCAGCGGCCCCATGATTTCGACCACTTTTTGCGTGATTTTGGTGACAATATCGCCCGCGCGGACTTTGCTCATGGAGGACTCGAGCGCGTTGGATTTTTGGTTATCCGCCATCCAGACGGCTTTCAAAACCATCAGCCAGGCGCTTTTGAGCATGATTTCCATGTCAATCACATCGCGCTCGATGGCGCTCAGTTTTTGGCGCGGCAGTCCGTAGCGCACGGTGACGCCTTGTTCGGCCAATAATTTTTTAAGTTCTTCCAGCGCGGCGCGCGCCACGCCAACGCCCGTCGCCGCAACCAGCGGGCGGGTGGCGTCAAAGGTCGCCATGGCGCCTTTGAATCCGGTGGTGGTTTTTTCGACGGTGGGCGAGCCGAGCACATGGTCATACGGCACGCGCGCGTCCACCAGCGCAATGGCGGCGGTGTCGCTGACACGAATACCGAGTTTGTGTTCGAGTTTGGTGACGGTGACGCCCGGCGTACCGGCCTCGACGACGAAAGCGCGCATTCCGGCGCGTCCAGCGGTCGGGTCAATCGTCGCCCAGACGACGATGAATCCGGCACCAAATTTTTCATCGGGTACGAAGGATTTGTGCCCGGCGGTGACGAAAATCTTCTCGCCGTTGAGAATCCACTCGTTGGTGGCCTTGTCCAGTACGGCGGTGGCGCGAATGGCCGAGGTGTCAGAACCAGCCTGCGGCTCGGTCATGCACATGGCAGCGAAGGTCGGTTTTTCGCCGTTGAAACGCGCCAGAAATTTGGCTTTCTGTTCGGGTGAGCCAGCCGCCTGAACGGCAGCCGCGCCCAATCCGCCGCCGGGGGTAATCAGGTACATGCCAACGTCGCCCCAGGCCAGCATTTCCAGCATGGAGGCCAGCGATTGGTAGGCAATCGGCGCGTGCTTGGGCTTAGCGGGGTCTTCTTCTTTTTTCGATTCGCGCGGGGCGAGCGAACCGGCGCCAGTGGATTTCATGGCGGTGTGCATGAATTCGATGTAGTCGTAGGGAATCTGGTGTTCGTTCTCGTCCATTTCACGCGAAACCGGGCGCATCATGTTATCGGCGACGGTTTGCAGCATGAAGCGGAAATTTACAATCGGTTTGGGGGTTTCAAATTCGATGGTCATGGAAGTTCCTTTTTCGGTTTTTCGGTTTTCCGGTTTTTCGGTTTTCCGGTTTTCCGGTTTTCCGGTTTTCCGGTTTTTCGGTTGGGCGGTTGGGCGGTTATTCGGTTTTTCGGTTGTCCGGTTATTCGGTTATTCGGTTGGGCGGTTGGGCGGTTGGGCGGTTGGGCGGTTGGGCGGTTGAATGATTTTCGCTAGACGATTGCGAGGCCGGTAAAGGTGGTGAAGCCGCGCCCGTTGCGCATCCACATTTCGACGGGATATTCGCGAATGTAGCCGTGACCGCCCAAAATTTGCACGGCGCGGTCGGTGACCATCATCACCATGTCGGCGGCGCCGGTGGAGGCCAGGTAGGCCTGCATAAAAGCATCTTCCTTACCCGCGTCCAGCATCCAGGCGGCTTCCCAAGTCAGCAGGCGCATGGCTTCGATTTCGGTCGCCATTTCGGCCAGCATGAAGGCGATGGCTTGTTTTTGAGCAATTTTGACGCCAAACGCCTGACGTTCTTTGGCGTAATCGCGGGCGTATTCGAGCGCGCCCTGCGCCACGCCCAGCGCCAAAGCGGCATTGGCGACGCGCATCGCAGCCAGCACGGGGGCAAAATCGCCAGCCAGCAAATTGGATTGGGGAATTTTCACGTCTGCGAGCGTGACGCGGTAAAGCGGCAGGGCGTTGAGGCTCATCAGTTTTTCGCGCGCCGAAACGGCCAGGCCGGGCGTATTTTTCGGGACGATGAAGCCTTTGGTGGCGCCATTCAGGTTGGCGTAAACAATCAGCGCCTCGGCAGTTTCGGCGAAAGGCACCATCGTCTTGACGCCGTTCAGCACAAAACCATCCCCTTCAGCGGCGGCGGTGGTTTTGAGGTCGTTGGGGTCGAAGTCGAAGGCGGGTTCAATCAGCGCAGCGCTGAAGGCCTGCCAGTCGGCGGCGACAATGGGTTCAATCCATTGTTTTTTCTGCTCTTCGCTGCCCGCCAGCAAAATGGGCAGCGTGAACAGGCCGGGCGTCATCACCGCCAGCGTACCGGCGAGGTCGCCCCAAGCCATGGCGTCGGCGGCGAGAACGCCGGTGACGGCAGAGCGATCTCCAAAACCGCCATAGGGCTCGGGGGTGGAAGCCTGCAAAACACCCAATTCCCAGCCTTTGCGGATGAGTTTTTGGGGCAGGCTTTTGCTCTCTTCGGCCTCGCGCCCCGCCGGGCGCAGGTCGCCTTTGGCGTAGCGGGTGACGGCGTCAATGAGCATTTGCTGTTCTTCGTTTGGTTCAAAAGAATACATGGGGTCTCCTTTGGGGAAAAATTGGTTGTCCGGTTATTCGGTTATTCGGTTGTTCGGTTGTTCGGTTGTCCAGTTGTCCGGTTTGCCATTCATCATTCTTCATTCATCATTCTGCATTCTGCCTTCGCCTTGATTCCATTCAAAAACATACTGGCAAACTGGTCGGCGATTTGTTCGGGGGAGAGCGAGCCGTTCGGACGGTACCAGGTAATCGTCCAGTTGAGTACGCCCAGCAAGCCGCGCACCGCCATGGGGATGTCGGCACAGGCGAAAACGCCGGAGGTGACTCCTTCTTGAATCAAATCGCGCCACATTTGCTCCAGGTTGTCGCGGAGCGGAATGTGACGCGCGTGTAGCTCAGGCGGCAGCGAGCGATGTTCCATCAGCAAAACAGCGGTCACGTCCAGGTTGGAGGTCATCACCTGCAGGTAGGAGCGCATCGCCAGACGCAGTTTTTCATCCGCGGGGACGGTTTGCTCCATCACCAGGCGCATGCCATCGGTGAGCAAAAACAGGGCGCGGTCGAGCAGTTCCACCAGCAATTCCTGCTTGCTGGAGACATGGTGATAGAGACTGGCTTTTTGCAGGTTGACGGCTTCGGCAATGTCGGCCATCGAAGCGCCATGAAACCCCTTTTGGCGAAAAACTAACGCGGCGGCTTCCAAAATATCATCACGAGTCATACGTTCTCCCTACCGAACGGTCGGTAGGGATAGTGTATCAAAAACATGTGGGAGAGTCAAGAGGAAGTTTTATTTTTTGTGGGAAAATTTTGCCCGTAAAAACGTGGCGGTTCTGCTGACCATATCGGCGAAACCCAGGCGCGATTGTGTCAGTGGGTCTTGAACACGCCACTGTCCCGGCTCAGCTACGGCATAGAGAAATCCGCTGACGCGAAACCAGAAAACAATCATGCGATAGGCCGGCATAAACGGCAAAATCCAAAAATCGGCGCGCAGGCGAACGCGCGCCGAGGCGTCCACCCCATTCCATGAGACGAAAAACCAGAGCGCATCCACCAACAGATAAAAGATGTAGATGATGAAAAGAGCGGTAAAAATGAAAGCAACCGGATAGCCAAATAAAATCAAAATAGGCATAAAAAACGTCCAGACCAGGCGGGTAAATGCCAACGTGTGGTCAATCAACAAAACGCGCGAGGGTGTAAATCCATACGGTTTCCAGACAGATGCCTGCATCAGGCCAACATGCCGGGCGCTGACTTCAACCTGTCCGCGCTGCCAGCGCACGCGCTGCGCGTACAGCGCCGCCAGCGACTCAATCGGATGAACGTAGGCAATTGCCTCGGTGACGCAGATAATGCGGTATTTGCTAAATTTTTCGTACAGGTGAAAGGTCATGTCGGTATCTTCGGTGACGGTTTCCTGCCCGTACAGGTTGGTTTGCACCAAAATATCGCGCCGAAAAACCGAAAACGCGCCCGAAAGGGTGTAAAGGTTTTTAAGAATGGATTGATGCGCCCGGCCAATGTGATAAGCCGTCAGGTATTCAAAATACTCACAGCGGGTGAGCACCTGATTGAGCCACGGAGCGTCAGCGGCGACCGGGAGAACATGAATCGCGCCGGTAGCGGCGGCGACATCCGGATGAGACTCAAACGCCTCCACCACACGGCGAATCGCCTCGGGGCTGACGACTACGTCGCTGTCAATGTTGAAAACATAATTTCCACGCACCATGTGAATGCCCGCGTTGAGCGCCCAAGCTTTGCCCTGATTGACAACCGACATCCAGCGCACATTCAGACCATATTTCCCTTGAATTTCGTTGAAAACGCCAAAAGAATGGTCTGTGCTGCCGTTGTTGACAACGAACACTTCCATCTTCTCCAACGGATACTCTTGCCTGGCAATCGACTCAAGGCAAGCGCGCAGCGTTTCCTGGCTGTTGTAAACGGGGATGATGATACTGATGATGGGAAAGTAGACAAGGGAAGCAGGTTTGCGGGCACGCAATCGCAACCAAAAAACCGTCACCAGGCTGACGAGGGTATCGGTTCCATCCACCGCCAGCGGAATCAACAGCCAGACACCCCAAAAAACGACAAAAGCCCAAAAAGCGCTCATCGTTTTTCTAAACTCTGGCGGCGCAACAACCCGGCCACCTGATAAATGGTGGGACGCGTGATGAGAAACCAATAAATGGCAACCGTCATCCCAAAGAAAGCCGCTTTTGCCAGAAAAGTGTGCGCTATGACCAGCACCGGCTTTCCCAGCCAGTGCAAGAGAACCACGATAATCATCAGCCGCAGAATGTTGGCGCCCCAGGTCATAAACAGCCCGGCCAGCACGCTGAAAATGCGCCGCCCCCAACTCCAGCCGGGGTAAAACATCACCAGGCTGACCACAACAATGCTTTCCAACATGCCGGAAGATTCCACCCCGATTTGCAGAACCGTCCAGCCCACATTTTGGGTGATGACCAATACCATCAACAAGCCGGGGGCATTTTTAAAAATTTGGGTGGCGATGCCCAAAAAACCGGCAAATTGACTGACCGAAAACGCTACCAACTGCGCCAGTAAATCTTGAAATAGAAAAGTATTGGCGAACGCCACCAGCCAATAGGCCGAGCCAATCGCCGCCAGCGCGTAATAAGGCAACCAGATGCGATAGACGCGGAAGAAAATCACCGCCGCCAGCCATAAGATAAAGAGCAACAGAATCCAAATCATGCTCTCATTTTATCTTGCCTTTGGCGCAAACGCGCCATCCAAATTACCGCGGCCAGCAGAATTGCGCCCAGCAAGCCCCAGCCCAACGCGCTGGCCGGACTCCACTGCACGGGCGTATCCAATACATCCGAAATAGCGCCGTTTTCATTTTCTTCCGGGTCAACCGTCAGACCAATGTTGATGGTTTGGCCGGGGGTCATGCCCAGCAGGCCCATCGGCACGCCCCATTCCACCTTTTCGCCGCCTTCGCGCTCACTCTCGCCATAATCAACATTGTTGGCGATTTGAGCGATAAATTGATTGGTGCCGGTGTAAACAGTCACGTCCACTTTGGAATTGTTGTTTTTGGGGTCGTAGGTGACTTTTACCAGCCGGTCGGTCGGCTCGTTGAAGATACCGTTGTTGTTCATGTCAAAACTTTGCCAGATGATGATTTGCTGGTCAGACGGCAGGCGCTCCAGCATAAAAAACAAAGTGCTGACGCCGGGGTTGGTGGCAAAATAAAACTTGGTAAAGTCAGTTCCCTGGCTGCCGTCGCCGGTCGGGTCGGTGACGTACGCCTGACCAGCCCAGTCATTAAACAGGCTGTCCAGCACAATCAACCCGGCGGCGCGCACCGGCAGAATCGTCAGGGTGGACAGCGCCAAGGCCAGCGCCAACGACCAGCGCCATCGGTTTTTTTTCATTTTTGAATTCTCCTCTGCGGGCGGCGAAAGACCAGTGCCATCAGAACCAACCAGGCCAGCAAGCTGACCAACGCGCCGGCGTAGTAAATGCCAGTCGGCGCAAAGCCAATTTGCAGGGCATGATTTCCGGCGGGCAGGCGCAGCGCCACCAGGTTTTCCAGCGCAAACGCCGCCAGAGGCTGACCATTTTCGGTGACGAAAAAACCGTCGTGCGCCGCCACAGGAATAAGGATAAGCGCATCGTCTTCGAGAAACACATCAAAGGCATAACCGTTTGCCTCGGCGCGGTAATTTTTCAACGGGGCAAAGCGGGGCGGGGAAAATTCCGTCAGCGCGGACGGGAAAATTTCGCACAAAAAAGCCAGCGTTTGCGCGTTGCGGGTTTGCGCGGCAAAGTAGACCAGATTAAAGCCAATAAACCAGATTTTTCCCGCGCCGACCGGCTGATAGCCCCACAAAGCGGCGGTCTGCCCCAGGTAGGGCGCGGTAATTTGCTCCACCGGCAAGCCCTGCGGGACGATGGCGTGCCATAACTGGCCGGAACTGCCCGGCCCGGGCAGGGTTTCGCCGCTGGAGAGCGTCAGCGGGGCGGCATCCAAAAAAATCGGCTCGCCCCAAACATCCAGAAAATGCGGAATTTGCGCCAGCGGATCGGGCGGGGTGCCGGTCAAATCCACGATGACCTGCACTCCGGCGCTGGCGGCCTGCCGCAGCAAGGATTCTGCCGCCGATTGGTTGTTCCAGCTGAAGCCAGAAAGGAAAATCGCCTGGTAGCGGGTCAACTCGTCGAGGGCGTAGTCGTCCACGACGGCGGAACCGCCCAGCGTCAGCCCGGGGAAAATATAGGCCAGGTTTTGCGCGCCGCGCCCAATGCCGAGGGCGCGTTCTGACAAAATGGCCGCGCGCGGCGCGCCGGGGCGGGTGTAAAGCGTCAGCCGGGGGAAATCCTGACGGGTGAAGCCCGCCGCTTCCAGCGGGAGCGGGGTTTCCGGCAGGGTGAGTGCCGCGTCCACGCCGTATAAATCCAGGCGGCTGAGGAGATATTCGGTGTGTCCCTGCGTCAGCGCGTCGTTGAGGGCGGCCACGTTGCGGGCAGTGTGCGCGCCCTGATAGGCCCAGCCAAAAACCTGTTCGCGCCCGGCCTGCGCGCTGAGCAGGTAGGTCGGCGCCGAGCCAAGGCGGCTTTCGTCGAGGGTGGCGATGCGCCAGCCGGGGGTCTGCGCCAGATGCGCCGCCGCCTGTTCGAGCGAGGCGTCGAGCGGGCGCAGAAAAATCAGGCGCAGCGAGGGGAAAAAATCGAGCGCAATCAGGGCAAATGTGAGCAGCAGCGGCCAGCGCCAGAAACCGGGCAGGCGGGCAGCCAGCCACAGCGCGGAAATAATCAGCAGGGTGCTGGCCGCGCCCAGAAAACGCAGCGGCCAGAGCAAATTGCTGAGCGGCAGGGAATTAAAAACTGCGTTGACGCCCGGCAGGCTGATGGCGGTCACCAGCAGGGCGGTGATGACCAGCGCCGGGGCAAAAGTTTTGCGCGGACGGGTGAGCGTCAGCAGCAGCGGGGCGGCGAGCAGCAGGGCTGCGCCCAAATAAATTCCTTCCATGTTTTCGCGCAGGTTGGGGGTGAGCAGCTGCGCCAGCGGAATCACCGCCAGGGCTTCGGTCATGGCGCGCGCGTCCAGGCCAGTGATGCCGCCCTGCAGGCTGGGCAGCAACCAGAATCCGGCCAGTGCCATGCCCAGGGCCATCCCCAAAATGGCGGTGAAGGCATTTTTGATGGAAGCCGCGCCAAATATCCAGGCGAGGACGGCCACCAGCCCCAGCGTCACGGCGGCGATGGCGGCCAGCATGGCGTGAGTGAGCACCGTCAGCGTGAAGGCCAGGGCCAGCAGAATTTGCCAGCGGCGCGCCGGAGATTCCAGCAGGCGCAGCAGAAAGTAGAGCGTCAGCGGGAAAAAAGCCGTCGCCAGCGCGCGCGGCAGGTTGCCTTCGGCCAACGCGACGCGCAAATGGTCGGGGGCAATCAGAAAAAGCGCCGCCGCCAAAAAAGCGGCGGGGCGTCCCAGCCAGCGGGAAAAAAGTAAAACAGCCAGACTGCCCAGCCAGGCGCAGGCGGCGGTAAATTGACTGGCAGCGGCCAACCCGCTGAGCCAGTAAAGCGGAAGAAGGAGATAGTAGGGCAGCGGCGGGTAATAACGAAAAAGTTGAATCCCCAGATACCAGCCGGGAAAGATATTCGGGTAGAAATTTCCGGCGCGGACTTGCTGGTCGAGGTAGGTGACCTTCATCAGATGGCCGAGCGTGTCGGAGCCCCAGGGCAAGCCGCTGGAAAAAAGAATCGGGGCGTAGACGGGGATGGTCAATGCCAGCAAAATCAGCGGGGAAAAAAACCACAGGCGCTCATACCATTTTTTCATAGGTAATGCCTTCGTCCGGCGATTCCCAGAGCGTTACCCCCATTAATTCAATTTCATTGGAAGCCAGAATGCGTTCCAGTTGATGGAACAACACGCCAGAAAGCACTTCGGTCGTCGGCTCTAAATTGCGGAAAGGCGGCAGTTCGTTGAGCAAACGGTTGTTGTATCTGGAAAGAACTTCGTGAGCAATTTCGCGCAGATGGGTAAAACCAACCACCATCTGATTGGTCGAATCGAGGTTGGTGCTGCGGCAGCGAATTTGAATGCGGTACGAGTGAACGTGCTCATCCCCGCGCCGGCCATTCATCGTCACCGAATGGCGGGAAATGAAGAAAGTATCGAACACCACTTCAAAGGCGTGTTCGCGCGGGTGAAGAATTTCTTCGCTGTCAATATTCCAAAAATCGTCCACTGCGAGCATAAAAAACAATCCAGATTTGATAAGGAAACCAGGGTGACCAAACTTTGGCTCCAATGTCAAGAGACGTTGGACTGGCGATACCCACAAGTCGCCAATTTTTGTCCTGCGGAAAAGAGCAACATAAATGTCGCGCTACGTTGTGCAATATTTATATCGCTTATATCGCTTTGCAGGGTGGAGCAAAAATGTGGGTAATTACCAGACATTGGAGATTGTAATAGCATAACCAATTGTAAAAGACTGCGGATAGATGGAAATTACAAATGCCTGACAATCTTTTGCCCATCAATATGCTATAATTTGCGCATGACGCTTCCAGAAACTCCCCCCGCAGCCTCTCCGACAGAAAAAGACCCGCAGACCGCCGCCGAACAACGCAAAATGATGATTGGGCTGGCAACTGCCCTGATTTTGATTGTACTCTTCATCGGCATCTCTGCCTTCTTTTTGTTCACCACGCAAGAAGGCACCACCACCCGCATCCGCGATATTTTCATCATTTTCATGGCGCTGGAATCGCTGGTGATTGGTGTGGCACTGATTATTTTAATTGCCCAGGTCGCCACGCTGATTAATTTGCTGCAAAACGAAGTGCGCCCCATTTTGGAAGCCACCAACGAAACCGTCAAAACCCTGCGCGGCACGACTGCCTTTTTGGGCGAACACCTGGCAGAACCCGTTATTCAACTCAACGCTTACCTGGCTGGTCTCCAGCGTCTGCTGGAAATGGTCGGTCTGAAAAAGAAGTGACCTATCTCACAAAAGGAGAAAATACAATGTCTGACAATGATGAATTTGGAGCTTTTTTAGTTGGTTTTATTGTTGGTGGCCTGGCCGGAGCAGTCGCCGCCCTGTTGCTCGCCCCGCAGTCTGGCGAGGAAACCCGCGCCATCATCAAAGAACGCTCGATTGAATTGCGCGACCAGGCCTCTGCCGACGCCGAAGAAGCCTGGAAACGGGCCGAAGAAGCTGCCAAACAAGCTCGCACTCGCGCCGAAGAAGCCACCAAACAAGCCCGCGCCCGCGCCGAAGAACTTGCCCAGCAGGCCCGCAGCCAGGGCGAGGAAATTACGCTGAAGGCGCGCGCCAAAGGCAAGGAACTGGTGGAAAGCGCCAGAAAAGTCACCAGCCGCAAAAAAGCCGAAATCGAAGCCCCCGCTGACGCGGCTGACGCCGAGTAAACCAAATGAAAAACAGGGCAGGAGAAATTCTCCTGCCCTGTTTTTTTGTGCCGCGACATGCATGTCGCAGGGTTTTGGGACACGGCGTGAACGGAATCTCACGGAGTTTTTCAATTCTCCACGCAATCCGTCTACTGCGCGTCCCATGTAGTGCCGGATGTGCAAAGAAAATTTCACCGGCGGGATAAATCCCTGCCTCAGTTCATGGAAGTCGGCTGAAGCCGACTCGGTCTTATAGCCCGAAGGGCTTTTTTGTACTGAGGCAGGGCTTCCAGCCCGCCGAAAGGTGGCGGAAGAATATAGGGCGGAGTGAACGGAATCTCACGGAGTTTTTCAATTCTCCACGCAATCCGTCTACTGCGCGCAGGCAATCAGGACAAGCAGTTATTCTCATTCAACCGCTTCAGATGATAAAATGGAGGCATGGAAGTTCAAATTGCGGTAGCCAAAACCAACAAATACGCCGTCTCGCAAAGCGGCGACACGCTCGAAGTGGTGGAACGCCCCAATGGCGGGCTGTCCGTCGTCCTGGCCGACGGACAAACCTCTGGGCGCGGCGCCAAAGCCATCTCCATGCTGGTCGTGCGCAAAGTCATCAGCCTGCTGGCCGAAGGCGTGCGCGATGGCGCGGCGGCGCGGGCCGCCTCTGACAGCCTGTACACCGAAAAAATGGGCAAAGTCTCCAGCACGCTCAACATCGTCTCGGTGGATATGCAAACCAAAACGGTGGTGCTGGCGCGCAACAACGAATGCCCGATGTACATCGCGCGCGGCGATCAGATTGAACGGCTGGAAGAAACCAGCCAATCCATCGGCGTTAAACGCAACACCCGCCCGGTGATTACCGAAATCCCCATCGAAGCCGGGCTGACAGTGGTTGTCTACACCGATGGCCTGGTCCACGCTGGCAAGCGGCGCGGCGAACCGATGGATGTCGGCCTGACGCTGCGCGGCCTGCTCGAAGACGGCGACCCCGCCCCCCGGCAGCTGGCCGACGCCCTGCTGATGCAGGCGCTGCGCCTCGACGACAATCGCCCGGCAGACGACATCAGCGTCGTTGTGTTGCGCGTCACCCACCGCGACGACGACAACAGCATCCGCCGCATGAGCGTGCAGCTGCCCATCTCCCTATGAAGAATTATTGGAACACCTGGCGGGTTTCATGGCGCGATACGCGGCTTTTACTGCGCGAATTTCGCGGCCCGGTTCTCATCTTCAGCCTGGCGATTTTCGGCTGCGCGGCCATTTACTACAGCATGGCGCAACAATACACAGAACCCATCGAAAGTTTCGCCGAAGCGCTCTATCTGATGCTGACGCTGACATTTTTACAGCCCAGTCAGGATTTTCCCAATCACGCCAGTTTACAAATTTTCTACTTCGTCATGCCGGTGCTGGGTGTTCTAACCCTGGCGCGAGGCCTGGCTGATTTTGGCTTTCTACTTTTCAACCGCCGCGCGCGGAGCAAGGAATGGGAAATGGCGCTCGCGTCCACCATCAGCCAACATCACATTCTGGTCGGTATGGGCCACCTCGGCTACCGCGTCGCCGACCAGCTGCACGACATGGGCGAAAAAATCGCCATCATTGATTTAAACCCTTCCGCCGACATGACCGGAACTGTTCAAAAAATGGGCATCCCCATCATCCACGACGACGCTTCACGCCAACTGGTGCTGGAAGCGGCCAACGTTCAAAAAGCCAAATCCATCATCCTGTGCATGCAAAATGACGCGCTCAACCTGAAAATTGCGCTGATGGCGCGCCACCTGAACCCCAACATCGAAGTCATCATCCGCATATTCGACGAAGATTTCGCCCAGTCGCTGCACGACCAGTTCGGCTTCAACGCCCTCAGCGGCACCGGCATCGCCGCGCCGGTTTTTGCCGCCTCCGCCGCCGGGGTGGACATCACCAACCCCATCAGCATCGAAGGCGAAGCCCTCAGCCTGGCGCGGCTGACCATTTCACCCGCTTCCGGGCTGGCGGGAAAAACGGTCGGCTACATCGAAGACAACTTCAGCGTTTCCATTTTACTGGTACGCTATGACCACCGCTCCGAATTTCACCCAACCGACAGCCACAAAGTGGAAAGCGGCAACCAACTGGCGGTGATGGGCAGGCCGCAAAAGCTGCACGCCCTGCTGCATTTATGCAAAGTGGCTTAAGCGGGATTCTCGTCGGACTGGTGGGCCCATGCGCTTCGGGAAAATCAACCCTGAAGGCGTTGCTTATCACGCACGGCGTGCGCATCAAACACATTGCGCAGGAACATTCTTTTGTGCCAGATATGTGGCAGCGCATCACCAACCCCGATGTATTGATTTTTCTGGACGCATCCTACCCAATCACGATTCAGCGCCGGCGCCTGAACTGGAGCGAAGCCGATTACCAGGAGCAGCAACGCCGCCTGGCGCACGCCCGCCAACACGCCGATTTATACATCGAGACCGACACACTCACGCCCGAACAAGTGGCACAAGCAGTGCTTGATTTTCTAAAAGCCGAATAAGTCTTCTGAAATCGCCCTCATGGGAGTATAATTTCGTCTCGCGCCAGCCCTTGGCTGGTATTTTTTTTGAACGGAGTAGGAAACAAATGATTCGAAACCGAACCCCAAAACTGGTTCTTATCGTGGTGGTACTGGCATTATCCATCTGGATTTCGCTAGTGGATAAAATTACCATCCTGAACCCCTTCAACCAATCTATCTTGATTGACCGCAACGTGGCCCCACATCTGGGGCTGGATTTGCGCGGCGGCTTACAAGTTCTTATGGAAGCCGACTTACCCGCCACAACCAAGGTGGATGCTGGCTCCATGGAAACCGCCCGCACCATTCTAGAGAATCGCACCAATGCCCTCGGCGTGGCAGAAACCACCCTTCAAGTAGCGGGCGACCGCCGCATCGTGGGAGAATTTCCCAACGCAGAAGACCCAGAAGCCGTCATCGCCAGCCTGAAACAAACCGGCTTGCTCGAATTCGTGAATACTGGCGACCAGCAGATGGCGCCGGGAACCACCATCCAAACCGACTTCGGCCTGGAACCGGGCTTTGTTCCGACCCCCGACCCATCAGCCACGCCCGGGCCCGATGGAACCATCCCCGCGCCGGTCGTCTATCACACCGTCATGACCGGCAAAGAACTGCAAACCGTCGGCGTCACCACCACACAGAGCGGCGGCTATCAGATTGCTTTCACCCTGAAAAGTGATGGCAGTAAAATTTTCGCCGACTACACCACCCAAAACACGCAAAAATATCTTACCATCGTGCTGGACCACAAGGTGATTTCTTCGCCCCAAATCCAAACCCCGATTACGGATGGTTCCGGTGTCATCACCGGTTCATACACGCGCGATGAAGCCAATGCTTTCGTGGTGCAATTGCGCTACGGCTCTCTGCCCATTCCGATTAAGGTCGTGGAAAGCCGCGCCATTGGCCCCACCCTTGGGGCCGAGTCCGTCAAAAAGAGTGTTACTGCAGGCGCCATCGGCCTGATTGTTGTCATGCTTTTCATGGCCTTGTACTACCGCCTGCCGGGCATCGTCGCTGACCTGGCGCTGATTACCTACGCGCTCATTTCATACGCGCTCTTCAAATCCATTCCCGTCACGCTCACCCTGCCAGGTATCGCCGGTTTCATTTTGAGTATCGGCATGGCTGTGGACGCCAACGTGTTGATTTTTGAGCGTCTCAAAGAAGAATTGCGCAGCGGAAAAACCCTACTCCAAGCCATTGACCTGGGCTGGTCGCGCGCCTGGACCTCCATCCGCGACTCGAACATTTCCACGCTCATCACCTGCTTCATTCTATACTTTTTTGGCAACGCATTTGGCGCAAGCATCGTCAAGGGTTTCTCAGTCACTCTGGCGTTGGGCGTCATCGTCAGCCTGTTTACCGCCATCACTGTCACCAGCACTTATTTGCATCTGATACTGGATAACGTCAAAGCGGCTGAACACCCAAAATGGTTTGGGATGTAGGAGAAGACATGAATATCATCAAAAATCGTTACTTGTACTTTGGCATTTCCCTGCTGGTCATCATCCCCGGTCTCATTTTCATGGGGTTACACTGGGCAGCCAATCCGCAGGAAGGGCCTCTGCCTTTGGGGATTGACTTCACCGGCGGCGTACTGCTCGAACTCCAATTCGACGGCGGTACCCTGCCTGTCATGCAAGACATCAAAAATATTTTCGCCGGATTTTCCACCGACGCCGAACCCATTGCCGACCCGGTTGTTCAACCTTTGGGTGATAACGGCTATTCCATTCGCTCCAAACCGATGAGCGACACGACTCACACGCAGATCATCGCCAAAATAGAAGAACTTTCTGGCGGCAAAGTCACTGTGCTGAATGCCACATCGATCAGCGCCTCCATGGGCAACGAAGTCGCGCGCAGCGCAGGGTTGGCTGTGCTGGTAGCGGCCATGGCAATCTTGGCTTACATCTGGTTTGCATTCCGCAAGGTGAAGCACGCCTTCCGCTACGGTACCGCCGCCATCATCGCCATGTTACATGACATTCTGGTCGTGGTCGGCGTTGAAGCCATGCTTGGTTACTTTTTAGGCTGGCAGGCCGATGCGCTCTTCCTGACCGCCCTGCTGACGGTCATCGGCTTTTCGGTTCACGACACCATCGTGGTCTTTGACCGCGTGCGCGAAAATTCTCTGCGCCTGAGCCGCATTCCATTTGAGACGATGGTCAATCACTCCGTGGTGCAGACGCTCGACCGCTCGATCAACACCCAGCTGACCGTCATGTTCACCCTGCTGGCGCTGGTGCTCTTCGGCGGCGCCAGCATTCGTCACTTCACAGTTATTTTGTTGGTCGGTATTCTCAGCGGAACATACTCCTCCATTTTCAACGCCTCGCCCATCCTCGTGGTGTGGGAAAATCAGGAATGGAAAAACTGGTTCCGCCGTAAAGAAGAATTCGCCGCCTGATTTTTTCACAACCAAACTGTGGCGCGACATTTATGTCGCCTTGCCTGTTGAGCGCGACATAAATGTCGCGTTACAAAAACGCCGGTCTTTTGACCGGCGTTTTTGATTTTCAAGCCAGCGGTTTCCACTCCGCCGATTGAACGGCCTGCTCCGGCCAGTTTTCCTTGCCACTCCACGAGTCAATCATCAGCGCGTAGACGCTGGTGCGTGCCAATTCCTGCTCCGTGATCGGGCGGTAGTCCACACTCGCTTCCAACTGCGGAAAATACTTCGTCAGCAGGCCATCCAGGGCACGGCGTTTTTCTTCCTGCGCGCGCACAATCTCTACCCGGCCAAAAACCATCACCGAGCGGTACTGCGTGCTAAATTCCAGCGCCACATTAGACGGCAAAAATCGGCCCATTTCGCTCACTTCCAGGCAAACGCGCGGCGCATTTTCCAAATTGTCGCGCAGACGCCCGGCAAGATTGGAGTGAAAATAAATCACGCGGCGCGCCTCGTCGAACCAAAAATTGGTCGGCGTGACAAAAGGCTGTTCGTCACGCGTCTGCCCCAAGTGGCCGATTTCAGCGCGGCGCAAAAAAGCCCGAATCCAGGCGTCGTCGCGGGCATATTCCGGCAGGCGCTGAAACTGAGTCGGCGCAGCGTTGGCATAGTTACGCGCCATGAATGTTGCTCCACAATTGTTTTTCGGGGTCGGGAATTTCGCGCGCCGATTGGCTCAAAATTTCAAAACTGCGCTCAATCAACCCGTCGAGCGCCTCGTCGGCGGGCGGGTTTCCGGCTTCGGCGGCGGTCAACGCCCGCAGCAGCGAGCCGCGCAAGCCGCTGGCGCGCCGCGCCCAAATCGAATCGACCGAGAGCCGCTCCAGGCGAAAAGTCAGGCGGCGCAGAAGAACCAGGCGGGGCGATTCGGCTGATGCGGGCGGATTCCAGGCTGGGGGGCGTTCCATCTCAAACGGCGCATCTACCCGGCTGAAGAGATTCCCCGCCAGCCGCCCGATGGGCTGAAGCGCGCTCAAATCAATTTTATCGCCGCCGATTAAAAGTTCATCGGCAACATGAAAGTGAATCACCTCGCCGATGACGATGCTGCCGCCGCCGGGCTGGCCGCTGATTTCGATGATTTGCATTACGCGGCATTCCAGGTGAATGGGGCTTTGCGCCACGCGCGGCGGACGCACAGCAACGGCGGGCGCGGCGCTGACCCCGGCAAATGCAAATTCGTCAATTTCGGGCGAGGCCTCCACCGAAGAGCGGTTGACCGCTGCCGCCAGCGCCTCGGTGACGATGTTGACGACAAATTCGCCAGTGGCGCGGACGTTGTTGAGGGTGTCTTTGGCGCCACCAGTGGCGGAACGAATCATCGGGCAGAATAAAACCGTCGGCGGGTTGGCGCAGACGATGTTAAAAAAAGAAAACGGCGCCAGGTTGGGCTGCCCGGCGGCGTTGACGGTGGAGATCCAGCCAATCGGACGCGGCAAAATTGCTCCACTGAGCAATTTGTAGGCGGCGTTCCAACTCAGGCTGGCGGCAGGTTGTTCCATTAATCGGAGGGGATTCCCACCTCGATGACGTTGTCCACAATCCGCACCGGGTAGGCGGGGATGTCTTGCACGGCGGGCATCATCTTCACCTGGCCGGTGCGCACATCAAATTCCGCGCCGTGCCGCGGGCAGACGATGTTATGGTCTTCAATGTCGCCATCGCCAAGCGGGCCGTCGTCGTGCGTGCAAAGGTCGCCGATGGCAAAAATTTGCCCGGCAATATTAAAAATAACAATCGGCTTGTCTTCAATTTCAAAAAACAGGCGCTCACCGTTTGGCAAATCTGCCAACGGGGCGATGCCGTAGAAAGTGACTTTTTGCGGGTCAAGCTGGGTGTAGTTGAACATCAGGCCTCCTCCAGCGTGTCACCCAACCCGTACAGCCCGCCCTTGAGAACTTTGAGCGAGAGCAGGGCGCATTTCAGGCGCACCGGGCCAAGCTCAATGCCCAACAAATCAAGAACATGCTGTCTGTTGAATGACTTAATATCTTCCACCGGCTTGCCAATAATCGACTCAATCAACAAATCAGCCGAGGCTTGCGAGATGGCGCAGCCGTGACCATCGAAGGCGGCTTCGGCCACGTTACCATTCCCATCCACGCGCAGGGTGATTTCGATGTGGTCGCCGCACAGCGGGTTGCTGTCTTCAAAAGCGTAGTCGTGCGGGTCGAGGTGTCCCTTGTAGGCGGGGTTTTTGTAGTGTTCGATGATTACTTCGCGGTAAAGGTCGTCCATAGTCAGTTATCCGGTTAGGCGGTTATCCAGTTGTCCAGTTATCCAATTGTGCAGTTAGGCAGTTATCCGAAATATTGCTTGACTTTGTAAATGCCATCCACCAATTTATCAACTTCATCTTTGGTGGAGTACAGATAAAAACTGGCGCGGGTGGTGGCGGGGATATTGAATTTCTCATGCAAAGGCTGGGCACAGTGATGACCGGCGCGGACGGCGACGCCGTCCTGGTCGAGAATTTGCGCCACGTCGTGCGGGTGAGCGCAGTCGAGCGTGAAAGCGGCCACGCCGCCTTTGTGGCTGGCCTCGGGGCCGAAAACCTTGACGCCGGGAATTTCTTCCAGCCGCTCCAGCGCGTATTCGGTGATTGCGTGTTCGTGCGCGGCGATGGCCTCCATGCCGATGCCGGTCAGATAATCAACCGCCGCGCCAAAACCGACGGCCTCGGCAATCGCCGGAGTTCCGGCTTCAAACTTGTAGGGCAGGGCATTCGGTTTGAACGAGCGCAGATGCACTTCACGAATCATGTCGCCGCCGCCGAGGAAGGGCGGCATGGCTTCGAGCAGTTCCCGTTTACCATACAATACGCCGATACCGGTCGGCCCGACCATTTTGTGGGCGGAGAAGGCCAGGAAATCCACGTCCAGCGCCTGAACGTCCACCGCAAAATGGGGGACGGATTGCGCGCCGTCGAGCAGAGTCACCGCTCCGGCCTGGTGCGCCAGCCGAATCATTTCCGCCGCCGGGTTGATGGTGCCGAGGACGTTGGACATGTGCGTAAACGCCACCAGTTTGGGCGATTGCGCCAGCAGCTGGCGATAAACTTCCAGGTCAAGCAGGCCGTTCTCAGTGACGGGAACGAACTCCAGCCGGATGCCGCGTTCAGCCTGCAGTATCTGCCAGGGGACGAGGTTGCTGTGATGCTCCATTTCGGTCAGAATGACCAAATCACCCGCTTTGAGAGTCGCCCGCGCCCAGCTGTATGCCACCAGATTAATTGATTCGGTGGTGTTGCGCGTGTAAATCACCTGACGCGGCGAAGCGGCGTGAAGAAAGCCCGCAATTTTGGCGCGGGCATCTTCGTACAGAGCGGTGGATTCTTCGGCCAGGGTATGCACGCCGCGGTGGATGTTGGCGTTGGAGCGGCGGTAAAAATCATCCATGGCCGCAATAACTGCCAGCGGCTTTTGGGCGGTGGCAGTCGAATCAAGATAGACCAACGGCACGCCAGGGCGTACTTCACGTTGGAGAATGGGAAACTGAGCACGGATTTCAGAAACGTTGATGGTCATGAGGTTGGTAAACAGGAGACAAGAAAACCGGTAGACAGGCAATCAACATGCGTACCCGCCTGCCAGTTCTTGCCTAATAATCTGGGATGTCTTTTTTAACAACCGGCGGGATTTTTTTGCCGCTGCCTGCTGGGCGAATTTGGTCGGAATGGGTGGTGTACCATAAGATTCGGTCGGGAACCATCCAGCCATCGGTCAGAAAAACATTGGTCCGAAACTGCACCGCCACCATTTTGTTATCCACCTGCACCACAATGCCTTTCAGCCAGCCATGCACGCGATCGCTGCCTTTTTCATGGTCACATAAGGCTTCAACAACATCACCGGGATTGAAGGTATATTCAACCGTAGGAGAACGCATATAAGAAACACCCACCGGAACACGACGAGAAGAAGGCCGTTTGACTCCGTGCGCAGGAGATGTGGCTGGACGAACAGTTTTCATAAGCGCCTCAATTGCTGATGGGAGGGCGATGTAAACAATCACCCCACATGGACGATACGCCACAAAGTTTCTGTGGCACGATGACAACAAAATCACGACATTTTATCAGAAATATACTGCTGGAAACGGGCGCGCACGCCCTCAAACGGAATGCGCTGAAAAATGGGGTCAAAAAAGCCTTCAACGACCAGCTTTTCGGCCTCTGCTTGAGGAATGCCGCGGCTTTTCAGGTAGAAAAGCGGTTCGGCTTCCATTCTTCCAACCGTTGCACCATGCGTGCAGCGCACGTCGTCAGCCAGGATTTCGAGGCCGGGGAGGCTGTCGGCGCGGGAATGTTCATCCAGAATCAGATTGCGATTGGCCTGGTAGCCGTCGGTTTTCTGCGCGCCGGGGGCGACGTAAATCATGCCTTGCCAGACGGAGCGGCTCTTGCCTTTCAGCGCGCCCTTGAAGAGCAAATCGCTGGTGGTGTGCGGGGCAAGGTGATTTTGCTGGGTATCGTGGTCGAGGTGCTGATTGCCATCGGTGAAGTAGAAGCCCGACATGCGCCCGGTTGCGCCCTCACCCGCCAAATCCAGCTCGGAAAAGTTTTTGGTGAGGCGCGAGCCAATCGCGCCGAAAATCCAATCCAGGCTGCCGCCGCGCTCAACGCGCACGCGCTCGTGGCTGAAATTCCAGACGTGTTTGCCCCACGATTGCAGTTCGACAAATTTCAGGCTGGCATTTTGCATCACCTGAATTTCAACCAGGCCGGCGTGCAGGGTGTCGAGGCCGCTTTCATCGGGCGAGGCGGCTTCGTGAACGTAGGTGACGCTGGCGCCTTCATCCACCAAAACCAGCAGGTGCGAAAGGTGGGCAAAAGCGCCCGGCCCCCACAAAATGCTGTGCAGCGGCGCTTCGACCTGCAATCCTTTGGGGACGTACAGCACGACGCCGTTCTGCGCCAGCGCCCCAGCCAGGGCGGCGAATTTGCCTTCTTCGGGGTTGACGGTTTGACCCATCAGCCGCGCCAGCAGGTCGGGATATTTTTGTTCGGCGGTGAGCAGGTCGGTGAAAATGACGCCCTGCGCGGCGAGTTTTTCATCCAGCTCGACGGTTGCGCCGCCGGGGAGTAGGACGATTTGCCCGCCGTGCTGACCATCGGCCAGCGGTTCGAGCAAATCGGTGCGGACGGGCGGCAGGTCGAGAAAAGCGCCCGCAGGCGGCAGGCTGAATTTGTCGGCGGGCAGGTGGCGGATGTCGGTGCGCCGCCAGGCTTCCAGTGTGGTATCGGGGAGACTCTGCCGCTGAAACGCTTCCCATGCGCGGGCGCGGTACGAGTCCACGCCGCCCGCGCGGAGTTGGTCGCGGCGGAAGGAAAATTCGCGCGTGGCCGAGTCGCCGCGGCGGGTGCGAGTCACGGTAATTTTGGGTTTTTCTTCCATGTCAGCCGATGCTCCCTTCCATTTGCAGTTGGATGAGACGGTTCATTTCAACGGCGTATTCCATGGGTAATTCCTTGACGAGCGGTTCTATGAAGCCGGAAACCACCATGCCGGTGGCTTCTTCCTGGCTGAGACCGCGCGACATCAGGTAGAAGAGCTGCTCTTCGCCAACTTTACTGACGGAGGCCTCATGGCCGATGGAGACATCGTCTTCGTCAATTTCGATGGTGGGATAGGTGTCGGAACGGGATTGCGGGTCGAGCAGCAGCGCGTCGCAGACGACGTTGGACTTGACGCCCTTTGCGCCTTTGTAGACTTTGACGAGCCCACGATAGGAGGCGCGTCCGCCGCCCTTGCTGATGGATTTGGAGGTGATTTTGCTGGTGGTGTTCGGGGCAAAATGCACCATTTTGGAACCCGCATCCTGAGTCTGGCCAGGGCCAGCGAAGGCCATCGAGAGCATTTCGCCGCGCGCGCCGGGTTCCATCAGGTAGCAGGAGGGGTATTTCATGGTCAATTTGGAGCCGAGGTTGGCGTCCACCCATTCGTGCGAGGCGTTGGCAAAAACTTTGGCGCGCTGGGTGACAAGGTTGAAAACGTTGGTAGACCAGTTTTGGATGGTGGAGTAGCGCGAGCGCGCGCCTTTTTTGACGATAATTTCGATGACGCCGCTGTGAAAGGAGTTGGTGGTGTACTGCGGGGCGGTGCAGTTGTGCGAGACTACGCCTTCCGCAACATAGGATTCATCTTCTTCGACGGAGAAGTTGTAGACTTCAGTTTCCTGTTCATCAACGGTTATTTCTTTTATCGGAACATAGAGGAAGTTTTCGTCGAGCGAGAAGGGAGAACCACTCAAGTCGCCAGCGGGCGCATTTACGCCAACAATTTCACCAAACTTCGGATTGAACGGCGAAGCAATCACCACCGCATAAATATCCTTGCGCGGAGATTCGCGGTGTTGCATATTCACAGATGCGGCAATGCCGAGACGCAGGCACGCGTCGCGGAAACTGTAAGCAAGTCCAGCGAAAACTGTGTTATAGCGGAACATGTTCTTCTTTACATCATAACTTCCATCGCCACGCCACATGCCATTAACCAATTCAGCCAACAGTTCGGGCTCGGCGCTGGAAACCCATTCAGGAATACCCTTTTCATACACATTCGAGCCAAATTCGTGAGCAAAGGTTCGCGCGGCTTCGGTGGAAGAAAGAACGAGCGTTTGTCCATTCTGACGCGGCGCATTTTCAATTGGCGGTTTGCCAAAGTAATTTTCGATGAGAAATTTTGCGTCAGCAAGATATTCGATCTCGTTTACATTGAAGGAAAGAGACAGATAATGCTCATTATCCACATGGCCTTCGGCAAAGTAATATCCAAGTAGTCGGAAGAAATCTGGCTCGTAGGGAAGATTAACTTCACGCTCAACAGGAGCATGACGTCCACGCCCCAAAGGTACAGTGACGCTGTGAGCGAGGGCAGGTTCGATCACTGGCTGAGGCACAGGAATGACAAGATAGTCGCCTTCTTTGAGGCTGTCTGCGCGCTCCCAGGTTGGCTGGAATTCTTTGTTGCGCTCACTTTGTTTCTGGCGCCGAACCACCAATAAAGGATGTTCCGCTGTGACGCGCAACTCTCGTCCGCTATCGCCATAGAAACGAATGCTGTAAACATCTCCATGATAGGGACGCGCTTGTGTATGGTAAACGCGGCGGTAACGACCTTGATGCGTCAAGACTTCATCACCAACTTCAATTTTCTCAATCGGTTTTTCGCCGCTGCGAGTGCGGACACGCGCGCCTTCGAGGAAGCACCCTTCCACATAATGCACCGAGGCGCCTTCGTCCACAATAATCAGCGTGCGCTCAAACTGGCCGACGTTGGCCGTGTTTAGACGGAAGTAGGCCTGCAGGGGCAAATCCACTTTGACGCCCTTCGGCACATAGACAAAGGAACCGCCCGACCAAACCGCCGAGTTGAGCGCGGCGAATTTGTTATCTTCGGGCGGAATGACCGTGCCAAAGTATTCGCGAAACAAATCCGGGTGCTGGCGCAAGCCGTCTTCGATGGACAGGAAAATGACGCCCTGTTTTTCGAGATGCTCCAAAATGGAGTGATAAACCATTTCGCTTTCGTACTGCGCGCCCACGCCTGCCAAAAATTTCTGCTCGGCTTCGGGGATGCCCAATTTGTCGAAAGTATTTTTGATGTCATCCGGGACGTTGTCCCAGGACTTTTCGCTTTTTTCGGTCGGCTTGACGTAGTAAAAAATATTATCCAGGTCCAGGTCACCCAGTTCCGGCCCCCAGGCTGGCATCGGACGCGCCAGGTAATGCTCCAGCGCCTTCAGGCGGAAGTCCAACATCCACTGCGGTTCGCCCTTCATGCGCGAGATATTTTCAACCACCTCGCGGGTCAGGCCGCGCTGAGATTTGAAAACGTAATTATCATCACGGTCGTGAAATCCGTATTTATATTCGCCAATTTCTTCGAGGGTCTTCGCGTCTTCGCTCATAGAAACTCCAATCATCAGTTACCAATAAAAACACACTACGAGGCAAGTTCCTGTCCTGCGGGCACATCGTCGTATTTTTCGCGCACCCAGTCGTAGCCCTGTTCTTCCAGATGCAGCGCCAGGTCGGGGCCGCCACTTTCCACGATGCGACCATTCATCATGATGTGAACAAACTGCGGCTTGATATAGTTCAGCAGCCGCTGATAGTGGGTAATCACCAAGACGCCCAAATCTGGCCCGCTGAGGGTATTGACGCCCTCGGAAACGATGCGCAGCGCGTCAATATCCAGGCCAGAGTCGGTTTCGTCGAGGATGGCAATCGCCGGTTTCAGCGCGGCCATTTGCAGAATTTCGGCGCGTTTCTTCTCGCCGCCGGAAAAGCCATCGTTGAGATAACGCCCGGCGAAAGAGGCATCCATCTTAAGCAGTTCCATCTTCTCTTTCAGCATTTTGCGGAAATCGGGGATGGAAATGCCCTTGTCCTCGGGATTTTTGGCGCGGCGGCGGGCGTTAATCGCCGAGCGCAGGAAATTCGCCACCGTCACGCCGGGAATGGCGACCGGGTACTGGAAGGCGAGAAAAAGCCCCAGCCGCGAGCGTTCATCCGCTTCCATTTCGAGAATGTTTTCTCCGTTAAAAGTAACTTCGCCTGCGGTGACGATGTAATTGGGATGCCCCATCAGCGTGTACGCCAGGGTGGATTTGCCCGTGCCGTTCGGCCCCATGATGGCGTGAATTTCGCCGGAGCGGATGGTGAGATTTAGCCCTTTGAGGATTTCCTTCTCGCCGATACTAACGTGTAAATTTTTGATAATCAGTTCAGACATGGAATCTCCTTGACCGCGAAAATAAATTTCCACTGCCTTTTTTTGCTTGGAATGGCGCGGATTATAGCAAAACGGGCTAAATTTGTCAATATTTATGATATTTTTCTAGTATATTCAAACAAGATTCTTACCCGCCAAAGAAAACTTCTTTAAGCACCGGGATGAAATTAATCACTGATGTTACGCGATACACCGTAGCACGACATTTATGTCGTGCTGAAATTTGGCTGACGCCAATTTTTAGAGTCTATCCGAAAAACGGGGCAGGCAGGGCAAGTTTTCGACTTGTCCGCGCAAATCACAGATTTGCGCCACCGTTGGCTGCCCATTTTGCCAATCTTTTGGACGGGTTCTTATCTGTTCAGTGCCTATCAAACGGCTCTAAAATTTCAATTTTCCGGTTTCTGTGATGCAACCGCGACACAAATGTCGCGCCACAAGGTTCCTGCTGCGTAACATCAGTTAATCACTGATGTTACGCGATACACCGTAGCACGACATTTATGTCGTGCTGAAATTTGGCTGACGCCAATTTTTAGAGTCTATCCAAAAAACGGGGCAGGTGGGGCAAGGCCCGCGCAAATCGCAGATTTGCGCCACCGTTGGCTGCCCATTTTGCCAATCTTTTGGAC
>MNXJ01000061.1 GCA_001872455.1 Anaerolineae bacterium CG2_30_57_67
ACGCAAATCGCAGATTTGCGCCACCGTTGGCTGCCCATTTTGCCAATCTTTTGGACGGGTTCTTATCTGTTCAGTGCCTATCAAACGGCTCTAAAATTTCAGTTTTCCGGTTTCTGCGGCGCAACCGCGACATATATATCGCGCCACTGGTTCTTGCTGCGTAACATCAGTCAATTAAGTTTGTGCTTTTGGCGCGCCGCGCCTTCGGCTTTGCAGATAACGTCGGGAGACGTTAGAGTCCACGAGTCCCCGTTGGACTTTTCTTAACGTTTCTTCCCACCGATGCGCTTTTCCAGGTGGGACAGGTATAATCCTGGCATTCATATCGTTCAGTTAAAGGAGTTTTTCATGTCTCAACCCGTTCATGTTACCGATCAGGAATTTCAGGAAAAGGTACTAAATTCATCCACCCCGGTTGTGGTGGATTTTTGGGCGCCCTGGTGCGGCCCGTGTAAAATGATTGCCCCCGTGTTGGAAGAAATTGCCCGCGAGCAAGCGGACAAGGTAATCGTCGCTAAAATCAACACCGACGAGAATCCCGATTGGGCGGTGAAATATGGCGTCATGGGCATTCCCACTTTGCTTTTCATCAAAGATGGCAAAGAAGTTGGTCGTCATGTTGGCATGGCTGCGACGGTAGTGCTTAAAAACAAGGTGCAGGCGCTGATTGATGGCTAGCCAATCGCGGCTATTTTTTCATCTTGTTGCCACTGAGCGCCGGTTGTTTACCGGCGCTTTTTTTGCGCAAAATAGCTGGCTGGTCAAATCGGATATAATCTTCTCATGTTTAACCGTCTTTCCAAGCCCGCCCGCGCTTTGCTAATCATCCTCGCCACGCTGGTCTTGTTGGCGCTGGCTTATAAAATTCCTTTCATAAATGACCGGCTGGCCTGGCGCGTGGACGATGTGCGCACCAAAATCATTTACTTTTTCCGCCCGCCCAGCGCGGCAGTTTTCGTGCCAGAGCAACAGGCGCAGATTGACCGGATTGTGACCGCCACGCTGTTGGCGCTACGCACGCCCTCGTCCACGCCAACGCTGACAGCCACCCCGGTGCCCGTCGGGCCGAGCGCCACGCCGACCCTCAGCCCGACGCCCCTGCCCGCCTCCGTCACCCTGCCGGGCGTCAAATATATCAGCCAGGCGGGCGGCTACAATCTGTGCGGCCCGTCGAATTTGACAATGGCGCTCAAGTTTTGGCAGTGGCCCGGCACGCGTGATGAAATTTTGTGGGCGATTAAGCCGGGCGTCAATGACCCCAAGTTGGAATTTTGGAAGCGCGGCCAGTCTGACCGTAACGTGATGCCCTACGAAATGGCGGATTTTGTCAACAACAACATCGATTTGCGCGCTGTCTGGCGTTATGGCGGAAACGCAAAACTGCTCAAAAACTTTGTCGCCGCCGGTTACCCGATGCTGATTGAAAAAGGCGAATTTCAGACCGATTATTCTGGCAAAGTAAGTTGGATGGGGCATTACCAATTCATCACCGGCTACAGTGACGCCGAACGTTATTTTTTGGTGCAGGATACGCTCGAAAAAGTTGGCCCGAATACCAAAGTGGATTATGACCAGTTGGAAAACGAGTGGCGCGCGTTCAATTATTTGTTCATGGTCATCTATCCCGCCGGGCGCGAAGATCAGGTCAATACCCTGCTCGGCAGTTGGCGCGATGAAACCTGGGCCAATCAACATGCGCTGACCGTTGCCAACGAAGATGTCAAAACCCAAAGCGGGCTGGATTTGTATTTTGCCTGGTTTAACAAAGGCACCAGCCATGTGCAGCTACTGGAATATTTCGATGCGGCCAGCGCCTACGACCAGGCTTTTCTGCTTTACCCCGACCTGCCGCTGGAAAAAGACAAACTGCCCTACCGCATGTTGTGGTATCAAACCGGGCCCTACAAAGCCTATTTTTACAGCGCGCGCTATCAGGATGTGATTGACCTGGCGGATGTGACCCTTTACCAGACCATCAGCGACCCGACCCTCGAAGAGAGCCTGTACTGGCGCGGCATGGCCGAACAGGCCGCCGGCAACACCGCCGCCGCCCTGGCCGATTTTCAGGCCGCCAACCACATCAACCCGCGCATGTCCGCCATCATTCAGGCGCTGCAATCGCTGGGCGCTGTCCCCGAAACCCCGCTGCACCCATAAAAACCATCCCCTTCATCCCCTCCATCCTGTGACTTCTAAAAACCATCCCTTCATCCCCTCCATCCTGTGACTTCTAAAAGCCATCCCCTTCATCCCCTCCATCCTGTGACTTCTAAAAACCATCCCTTCATCCCCTCCATCCTGTGAATCTCCCATGAAACTTCTCCATTTTGCCGACGCCCACATTGACATGGCGAATTTTGGCCGCCATGACCCGCAAACCGGCTTGCCCGTGCGCGTGCTCGACTTTCTCAAATCGCTGGATACCATCGTCGAGACGGCAATTGCCGAAAAAGTAGATCTGGTCATTTTCGCCGGGGACGCCTACAAAGACCGTTCGCCCGCCCCAACCTTTCAGCGCGAGTGGGGGCGGCGCATCATGCGCCTTTCGCAGGCGGGAATCCCTACCATTTTGCTGGTCGGCAATCACGATGTCTCCCCCTCCATCGGGCGCGCCCACACCCTACAGGAATTTGACACCCTGGCCGTGCCAAACGTTCACGTCATCGCCCGCCCAACCCTGCTCGGCCCGGCAGAATTGGGCATCCCGGCGCAAGTCATCGGCCTGCCCTGGGTTTCCCGCTCCGGCCTGCTGGCCGCCCTGACCGATGACGAAAACGTGGAAGTTTTTGCCGAAATCGAAACCATCCTCAGCGACCAACTGCGTGAATTTATCGCGCAGGCCGACCCCGCCCTGCCGCTCATTCTCACCGCGCACGCCTCGGTGCAGGGCGCAACCTTTGGCGGCGAGCGCATGGTCATGCTCGGCAACGACCTGGTGCTTTCGGGCGAGATGGTCAAAAATCCGCGCCTCGATTACGTCGCCCTCGGTCACATTCACAAGCCGCAAAACCTGAATGAGGGTCAACACCCGCCGGTGATTTATCCCGGCTCGATTGAACGGGTGGATTTTGGCGAGGCGCGCGACGAGAAATTTTTTATCGTCGCCGAGGTTGCTCCCGGGCAAACGGCGGTGGACTGGCGCCGCCTGAACGTGCGCCCGTTTGTGGATTGTTTCCTGCGCCTGGAAAACGCCGAAAACATCACCGCCCGCCTGCTTGATTCCCTGCCGCCCGCCGACCAATTGAGCGGGGCGATTGTCCGGCTGGTGATCGAATATCCGCGCGAACTGGAGACCCTGATTGACGAAGCCGCCCTGCGCGAACACGCCCAAGCCGCGCTCGAATTTCAACTCGTCAAACGCCCGCAGGTGGACGCCCGCGCGCGCCTCGCCAACAGCGAAAACATTACCAGCCTGACGCCGCTCGAACTGCTGAATTTGTACTGGGCCTCCGCCCACACCGCCCCAGTTGAAGCCGCTTCCTTGCAAACGCTGGCCGAGAGCATTTTTTTCAGCGGCGAAGAGTCCTAAATTATCACGGAACTGCTATGCTCTCCACACAAAATCCGGCTATCCTTCGCTCCATGCGATGGATTTACCTTTCCCCTCATTTTGATGATGCCGTCCTCTCTTGTGGCGGGTTAATTTGGGAACAAACCCATACCGGTATTCCCGTCGAAATCTGGACAATTTGCGCAGGCGACCCGCCGCCTGGCGCTCTTTCTGCTCAGGCCACTGACCTGCACGCCAAATGGAACAGCGGTTCTCCGCTTGAAACCGTACGCCTGCGCCGCTCCGAAGACCAAAACGCCGCTCGCCGCGTGGGCGCTGCCACCTTGCACCTGCCCGTACCCGATTGTATCTACCGCCGCTCACAAACTGGCACACTCTACTATCCCGAAAAAGTCTTTCTCGAACAACATCCGCGTGAGCAAGCACTTACCGAGCAAGTGACCGCCCTGCTGGCTGAGCGCCTTACCCGGCACGACACCGTTGTCTGCCCGCTGACGATTGGCGGACACGTTGATCACCGCATCGTGCGCGCTGCCGCCGAAAAACTGGAACGCCCGCTCTGGTACTATGCTGATGTTCCCTACGTTCTCAATCACCCCGAAGAATTGCCCAATGCAACCAAAGGCCTGGCTCCCAAAATATTCTTCTCCTCCCGTCAGGGAACCAACGCCTGGCAGGAATCTATTCTCACCTATGCTTCCCAACTCTCCGGCTTGTTTGCGGATGAGTCGGAGATGCGCCAAAAAATTCAAGAATATCGCCAAACCAACGACGGAATTTTGCTGTGGGAAGCGGAAATAAATTCTTGATTTCAGGCGGAAACCGTGATATATTTGTCACTCTTTCTACAAACTTCGTGTAATTTACTCGTTGCATCCCGAAATTGGGATGCAACATATCTTATTAGACAGGGAACGTTATGCCCGCTACTTATTTAACCAAAGAGGGATACCAGAAGATTCAGGACGAACTTGAAAACTTGCGTACTGCCAAGCGCCAGGAAGTTGCCGACCGTCTGCATGAAGCCATGGAAGGCGGAGAGCTGATTGAGAACGCCGAATACGAAGCCGCCAAGAATGAACAGGCTTTTGTCGAAGGCCGCATTCAAGAGCTGGAAATGATTTTGGCCGCCGCGCATATCATTGACGACAAGCCGACCGACCCCAATACCGTGCAGGTGGGCGATACCGTCAGCATCCAACCCGAAGACGGCCAGCCAGAAAATTACACCATCGTCGGCGCCGCCGAAGCCGACCCGCGCGCGGGAAAAATTTCCAACGAGTCGCCGCTTGGGCGCGCCCTGCTCAATCACCGCCCCGGCGATGTCATCCACGTGGATGCCCCGGGCGGCGCGTTCAAAGTCACCCTGCTCAAAACCACCTGAGACTGGGGCAGTCCACACTTTTAAAATCAAGCCCCGCGCAACCCTTTTTCCTCGGGGTTTTGCGCGGGGCTTTTTTACAAAAAACTCATTCACCTTCATTATTCTACATTTTTCATTTCCACAAGGATTTTCATGGCTGACTATACTTCCCTCGAACAGATTCGCCTGCAGAAAATCGCCGACTTGCGCGCCGCGGGTGTTGAACCCTACCCCACCCGCGCCGAACGTACCCACACCAGCGCCCAGGCCGTCGCCGCCCTTGACGCCGTCGCCAAAGACAGCCAGGTGACGGAGCAAATCAGCGCCACGCTGGCGGGACGCATCCGCGCCACCCGCCCGATGGGCAAATTGACCTTTGCCCACATCGAAGACGGCGCCGGAAAAATCCAACTTTTTCTGCGTGTGAACGAACTCGGCCCCGAAAAAATGGAATTCTTCAGCAAATTCTTTGACATCGGCGATTTTATTCAGGCCTCCGGTACGCTGATGCGCACCAAAACCGGCGAAGCTACCCTGCTGGTGCGCGAGTATAAAATGCTCGCCAAAGCCGTCTCCCCGCTGCCAGCCGCCAAAGACGAAACCCTCGAAGACGGCAGCGTCGTCCGCCACGCCGCGCTCGAAGACCCGGAACTGCGCGCCCGTCGGCGCTACGCCGACCTGGCCGTCAACCCCCACATCCGCGAAAACTTCCGCAAACGCGCCGCCATCACCAAAGCCATCCGCGCCTTCCTCGACGCCAACGACTTTCTTGAAGTCGAAACGCCCATTCTTCAGCCGCTCTACGGCGGCGCGGCGGCGCGCCCCTTTACCACCCACCACAACGAACTCAACCAGGATATGTACCTGCGCATTTCGTTTGAACTCTACCTCAAACGACTGCTGGTCGGCAACCTGGAGCGCGTTTACGAAATTGGCCGCGACTTCCGCAACGAAGGCGTTTCCTTTAAACACAACCCCGAATTTACCCAGCTCGAATTCTATGCCGCCTACTTCGACTACCAGAAAGTGATGGAACTGACCGAAGCCATGATTGGCTACGTCTGCGACACCGTTTTCGGCACGCGCGAATTCGCCTTCGACAAAGACGAAAACACCCACTACGAACTGGATTTTTCCGCCCCCTGGCAGCGCATCGAAATGCGTCAGGGAATTCTCGCCACGAGCGGCATTGACATCGCCGAACACCCCACCGCCGAATCTTTGTTCCAGGCCATCGTCACCCGCCACCCCGACAAAAAACCCGACCCGCACATCACGCGCGGCAAGCTAATTGACTTCCTGCTTGGTGAATTTCTCGAACCGACCCTCATCCAGCCGACATTTCTCTACGACTACCCGCGCGACATCTCCCCGCTCGCCAAACCCAAACCCGGCGACCCGCTGACCGTCGAGCGCTTCGAGGGCTACGTCGCCGGTTTTGAACTGTGCAACGCCTTCACCGAATTAAACGACCCGCTCGACCAGGAACAGCGCTTCCTCGACATGCAAAGTGATTACCGCGATGACGAAGAAGAAAAAAACCCGCTCGACGAAGACTACCTGCGCGCCATGCGCTACGGTATGCCGCCCAACGGCGGCTTCGGCATGGGCATGGAACGCCTGACCATGCTGCTCACCAACAACCGCACCATCCGTGAAGTGATGCTCTTTCCCGCCCTGCGCAAGGAAGATTAAACCAGCCCAGCGCCCAACCTATGCCCGGCCCCTACCCCTTTTTTCAGGTGGACGTTTTCACCGAAAGCCCGCTCTGCGGGAACCCCTGCGCCGTCGTCCTCGACTGCGCCGACCTGCCGGACGCCACCTTGCTGGCGCTTGCCCGCGAAATGAATCTGAGCGAAACCGCCTTCGTCTGGGCGCAGGCCGACGGACGCTTCCGCGCCCGCTACTTTACCCCCGCCGAAGAAATTCCGCTGGCCGGGCACCCCACCCTGGCCGCCGTTTTTGCGCTGGTGGAAAGCGGACGGCTGAAAGTTGATTCCTACCTCAAAATGCCGTTGAACCTGCGCGACGGCCCAATTGACGTGGAAATTTTTGCACGCGGCGGCATCGTCGAGCGCGTGGTGATGAGCCAGCGCAAACCGCAATTTTTGCGCACCTACCCCGCCGACGACGTGCTGCCCGCCTTCGGCCTCTCGCCCGCCGACCTGCTGCCAGGCGCATCGCTTCAAACCGTCAGCACCGGCACGCCGCAGCTGATGATTCCGCTGCGCGGGCTGAAATCCCTGCGCCGGGCCGCGCTCGACATCCCAAAATATAAATTGCTTCATCAGCGCGGCGATTTCTTCGACGCCCATCTGTTCTGCCTAGGCGGCGTGGAACACGGTGATACCTTCGCCCGCCACTTTGACCTGCCCCCCGACACGCTCGAAGACCCGTTCACCGGCTCGGCCACCGGCGGCATGGCCGCCTATCTGTGGCGCTACGGCCTGCTGACCTCGCCTAAATTTTCAGCGGAGCAGGGCCACTGGATGAATCATCCCGGCATCGCCACCGTCGAAATTATCGGCGCGCGTGATGACATTCAAATGGTCAAAATTGGCGGCGCGGCGGTTGTTGTGTTGCGCGGCGAATTAATGCTGTAAAATGAGCCATCCAGCCTTTCTCATTTTCTAGGAGCCAACATGTCTTCCTCAACCACTTGTTCTGCCTGCGGTACCTCCGTTGAACTGCCCGCCGAAACCTGCCCCGCCTGCGGCTCCGCGCTTTCAGCGGCTGCCACGCTGATTGGTTCGGCCCCACGCTTCAATAGCAGCACCGAAGCAATGGATGAAGTCAAACGCCTGCTGCGCGCCGGAAACAAAGTTGAAGCGGTAAAGACCCATCGCGAGTATTTCGGCCTCGAACTGAAAGATGCCAGCGACGCGGTGGAGGCGATTGAAGCGGATTTGCGCCCGGTGGAGGTTTCTGCTCCACTGGCAGATGACCAGCCCCCGGCCTTTGCTCGCCCTGATTCCGCCGCGCAGACGGTTTCTGTTGAACCGGTTGCGCCTGCGCCTGCAAAACCCGCCTGGCAAAAGTGGGCGCTTGGATGTGGTATTGCGCTGATTGTTTTTTGCTGTTTATGCGTCATCTTGCCAACAATTGTGCTGATAATCTTTAGCGGTGGTAGCCAAGGGTAGCGGGTTTCGCCTGAATTTGATAAATTTTACGGCAATGTTTTTGAAATTTTCGTGCTATAATCTGGCTTCGCGTTAATTCGGCTGCTGTGAAGCAGTATTCCAACTTCGTAAGGAAATAAAAATTATGACTGACCTTTTGAAGGCTGTTGAAGCCCCCGCCAACCCCAACATCCCCGACTTGCGCCCCGGCGACGCGGTTTCGGTGCATGTCCGTATTAAAGAAGGTGACCGTGAACGTATTCAGGAGTTCAAAGGCACCGTCATCCGCCTGCGAAGTGGCAACGGCGGTCAGAATGGTAACTTTACCGTGCGCCGGATTGCATCCAATGGCGTAGGCGTTGAACGCACTTTCCTATTGCGCTCGCCGCGTATTGACAGGGTTGTGGTGGAACGTCACTCGCAGGTTCGCCGCGCCCAACTGTACTTCATGCGCGGCCTTTCTGGTAAGTCGGCTCGCCTGAAGCAGAAGTTTAACTAGCTTTTTGTGCTTACAGAAAGACACCCCGCCGTCGTGACAGGGTGTCTTTTTTGTTTTCTCTTTTGCGAGCGTGGTTTTAGTTCAGCGCGCGCGAAAGTTGTGGCAGAATTTTGCCGGAACTGCCCTGAAAGAAGAAATCGGCGCTGGGAGTCAGAGGCGTTGGTTCGGCATTGATTTCCACGATAACGGCACCGCGCTCCTTGGCGGCAAACGCCAGCGAAGCGGCAGGCTGCACCAGTCCGGATGTTCCGATGGAGAAGAATGCCTGGCAGTGGCGGGCGGCCTCGATCGCGGCGGAAAGCGCCTGGGCTGGGAGCGTCTCGCCAAACCAGACCACGTCTGGGCGCAGCAGGCCGCCGCAGTGCGGGCAGGGCGGCACATCATCGCCTGAATCAGCCCACTTTTCTAAAAAAAAATCACATTTTGAACAACGCGCGCGGGTGATGTTGCCGTGCAATTCAATCACACTTTGGCTTCCGGCGCGCTGGTGGAGACCGTCTACATTTTGGGTGATGAGCGTGAAGGCTGGAAAACGATTTTCGATTTCGGCCAGGGCGATATGACCAGCATTTGGCAAAACTTCTCCGGCTTTCAGGCGGCGCATGGCGTAAAATTCCCATACCAGACGCGGATTTCGGTCGAAGGCTTCGGGGGTCGCCAGATCTTCGGGACGGTATTGCGCCCACAGTCCTTCTTGTGCGTCGCGGAAGGTGCGCAAGCCAGATTCTTGCGAGACGCCTGCGCCGGTAAGCACGGCGACGCGGGTTGCGGCGTGCAGATAGCTGATAAGTTCTGTTGGAAAGTCCATGGTTCTATTGTACAATATCTGCCGGAGAATGAACAATGTATCAAATACCTGAGCATGGCGATTGTTTTGTTTGCGGTACGGCCAATCCCAAGAGCATTGGGCTGACTTGGTTTCTGGAAGATAATAACGAAATTTATGCCGAGTTTACCTTTGATTTGTCGCATCAAGGCCCGCCCGGCCACGTTCACGGCGGTGCTTCGGCGGCGGTGCTGGATGAGGCCATGGGTGCGGTTGTCTGGCGTTCCGGCTTGCAGGTAGTGGCAGCGCGGCTGGAGGTGGATTATAAAAAACCGCTTCCGCTGGGGCAAAAAATAGTCGTCCGGGCGCGAATCAGCGAAAAGCAGGCGCGCAAAGTATTTGCGACTGCCGAAATTTTGCTGGAAGATGGTCGTGTGGCGGTAGCAGGCAAGGGAATTTATGTGCCTGCACCGTATTTGTTTTCGCAAAGTAAATTTTTGGCGGCCAAACCAACAAAAAAAGTAGGTAATTGATCCTGGAAACCAAGGCCAGCAAGGGTCTCAAAGTTTTTGTTGACATCATCGATCGGGGTTTGCCAAACCGGAAGGTTGCGGGCGATTTCGGACAAAACATGCACCTGAGGCCTATCAAACGGCTCTAAAAATGCGCTTCTCCGCTTTCTGTGGCGCAACCGCGACATAAATGTCGCGCTACATCGTTCTTGCTGCGTAACATCAGTTATTTAATCCAATACTGTTTAGTTAGCGGTTTCGGAGTCCAACGTCTCCCAGCGTTGGCGCCAAAATCTGGAGACTTTGGACTCCTTATCTAAACCGTATTGCTATTTAATCCGCATTAATTAGGGCTCAATCTGCCCAACGCTCTGACCGTTGACCCATACGCTATACGTTCCGCTTGGAAAACTGCCCAGCGCAACATTGGCCCGAAATTCTTTCAGCATTTGCACGCACATCATTTTGGGATTGGTGACAGAATAGACGGTAATTTGAATGCGGTTTTGAGCATCAGGCGTTTCGATTCGCACACGCAGGGCGTGGCAGGGTGTTGGCAGAGAACCTGTCAGCGAGAGAATAAATTGTGGCGGATAGGTTTCCAGCGTCAGCACTTCCATTTGTTGTAGATATACCTGCCCGACCATCAGGTCTTTGTCGCTGAGCAACGGGATATAGCTATTTTCTGCCAGCGGTGTGATCGTCACCGGCGCTGGAGTGACGCTATCTGCGGGCGCCAGTGTTGCCCCAACGGCAGGAATCGTCGTGCTGACGGTCATTCCTATCAGCGTTGCTGCCGGGGCAATCGGGGTTTCCTGCGCGGCGGGCGCAGACGTCTGTGGGGCGCAGGCAGTCAGGATGAAAGCGCAAATCAGTAAAAAACGCATTGTTTTTGGCATTGTAGCCTCCATTTTATGCTTGGACGTGTTTGGTTTGCGATTGGTTCCCTGCGCCAGGCGGAATGGGGCACTTTTCCCAAAATGAAACTGCGCCGGTCTTTTGACCGGCGCAGTTTTGTGTGTAGCTGGGCGTTAGTTGTTGGCTGCTTCTTCTGCCGCGCGCATCGCCTGAAAGGCGCGGATGCCAACTTCCAGAATTTTCAAATCAGGTTCACGGGTGGTCAGGCTTTGCAGGGCCAGGTTGGGCGCAATCAGCGCGCGCACCCAGGCCTGGTCGAGGTGATTCGCCGTCCAGCGGATGTATTCCAGCGCGACACCTGCCAAAATCGGGATGAGCAAAATCCGCCCGAAAATCTGCCAGAGTGCCGGCAGCGGATGCAGAAAGCTGAACGCAATCACCGAGAGCAGCACCAGCGTCAGCAGGAAGGATGTGCCGCAGCGCGGATGTTCCAGCGGGAATTTCGCCACGTTTTCCGGGGTCAATTCCACGCCGGCCTCGTAGGCGTTGATGGTTTTGTGCTCCGCGCCGTGATATTGAAAGACGCGCCGGATGTCGTCCATTTGGCCGATGCCCCAAATGTAGCCAATGACCAACAGCAGGCGCACAACGCCCTCAATCACAGCTGAAAGCCAGATTGACGTGGATGCGGCCTCGGCGCCGAGGCTTCCCATCAGCCACACAGCCAGCCTGGAGAGGCCGTAGGGCGCCAGGAAGAACAAACCCACGGCAAAGGCCATCGAGAAGGCCAGCGTGCCGTACAGCGCCGCGCCTTCCAGTTTTTCGTCCTCGCCGCTTTGGGTGTTGGCCGAAATCGTCAGCGCCTTCATTCCCAGGCCGAGCGCGTCCCACAGCAAAATGACGCCGCGCAGAAAGGGGATTTTGGTGATGGCCGATTGGTACAGCCCGCTAAGTTTTTCGGTGTGGACGACGATTTC
Organism: Anaerolineae bacterium CG2_30_57_67; assembly: GCA_001872455.1. GTDB lineage: Bacteria > Chloroflexota > Anaerolineae > Anaerolineales > Villigracilaceae > UBA8950. Next base: position 11,606 of record MNXJ01000061.1, read on the forward strand.
GCCGTTGGGCGCGCGCATGGCAATCGCCAGCGCTTTTTGGCCGCGCATCAGCACGCCCTCAATCAGCGCCTGGCCGCCGTAGGTGATGATTTTATCTTCCATGAAGTCTTTCGGGATGAAGGGGATGGCGGTTCATAAGTTGAAGAAGAAGTGAATCAGCGCCTCGGTGCCTTTGGTCCACGTTGGCAGGTGAATTTTCTCGTTGGGCGCGTGCAGGTTGTCGTCCGGCAGGCCGAAACCCGTCAGCACCGATTGAATGCCCAGGATGGTTTGCATCTCGCCCACCACCGGGATGGAGCCGCCTTCGCGCTTATACAGCACCGGCGCGTCCCAGATGGTTTCCAGCGCCTTTGCCAGCGCGCGCACGCCCGGCAAATCCAACTCGCTGATGGAGGCTGGTGCGCCGGAGAATTTGGTCAACTCCCAGCGGATGGTCTTCGGCGCGCGCGCCTGCAGGTAGGCCAGCATTTGCTGGTAGACGGCTTCCGGGTCTTGGTCTGGCACCAGGCGGCAGGAGATTTTTGCCATGGCAAAAGCCGGTAAAACGGTTTTCTGTCCCTGGCCGGTGAAACCGGAAATCATGCCGTTCACATCCAATGTCGGGCGGGCGCTGGCCTGCTCGACCGGTAAAAAGCCCGCCTCGCCGTGCAGTTCGGGCGCGCCGGTTTGTTGCTTGTAGAATTCGGCGGTTGTCGGCAGGCGCAAAAAGTTTTCGTGTTCTTCGGCGGTCAGCGGGCGCACGCTGTCATAAAAACCGGGCAGGCTGATGCGTCCGTCCGCGTCGTGCATTCCGGCAATCAACTCGGCCAGGGCAATCGCCGGGTTTTGCACCACGCCGCCAAAAACGCCGCTGTGCAGGTCGTGGTCGGGGCCGTAGACGCGCAGTTCAAAGTAGGCCAATCCGCGCAGGCCGTAGGTGATGGTCGGGTACTGCGCCCCAATCATGCCCGAATCCGGGTTGAGGCAGAAATCGGCTTTCAGCAGGTCTTTGTGCGCCGCCATCCATTTTGCCAGCGAAGGCGAGCCAATTTCTTCCTCGCCTTCAATCATAAATTTGACATTGACGGGCAGGCGGCTGGTTTTGACAATCGCTTCAATGGCGTGCAGCGAGGCCATCACCTGGCCTTTCATATCCGACGTACCGCGCGCGTACAGGTTTTCACCGCGCACGGTCGGCTCAAACGGGCCGGTTTTCCACAATTCCAGCGGGTCCACCGGCTGCACGTCGTAGTGACCGTAAATCAGCACCGTGGTTTTGCCGGGCGCGCCCAGCCATTCGCCGTAGACGACCGGGTGACCATCGGTGGGCATCACTTGCACTTTTTCGATGCCGAGCGCCCGCAGTTTGGCGGCCACCCAATCGGCGGTGGTTTGCATATCGGGTTTGTGTTCCGCGTCCGAAGAGACGGACGGAATCGAGACGATGGCTTTCAACTCATCCAAGAATTCAGATTGGTGCTGGCGGGCGTATTCCACCGCTGTCTTGCGTGTATCGGTCATGGGAACCTCCAAAAAGTTAGGGTTTGAGGGAGCCGTACAAAAACCAAAAATCGGGTTGCGGGAAGGCGGCTGTCAGCGGCGCTTCCCAAATGAAATTTCCGGGGTAAAAAAAGCGTTTCAAACGCGCATCCAGCGCAGCGATTTCGGGGTTTTCGCCGTCCAGTAATTGCAGGATGACTCGTCCGCGCACTTCGCCGGTGTAAGCGGCATTTTCGCGGCTGGCAGATTCCTCGCATTCGGCCAGGAAAGCCGACCAAAGCCGCAGCCTGTTGGCTGTTTCCTGCCGGGTTTTCTTTTCCCAGGCGCTGCGCCACTGCCCGGTCAGCGCCTCCAGTTTTCGGCGGGTCACCGCCGCCGAATCGGGTTGGCTGACGCTCAAGCGCGTCAGCGCCAGCAAGGCCGCTCCCGGCGTCAGGCGCGTCAGCGCTCCGCCCAACGGCCAGTACAACTCGCCTGAAAGCAAATATTCTTTCAGCTGCGGCAGGGCCTCGTTCAGAAAAATTTCATCCGCATTTGTCATGGCTTATTGTACCGCGCCGCGTTTGGTGACCAGATGCCAGGCCGGGAAGGTGAGAAAGCGGTCGCTGGTGTCGAAGAGTGGCGGAACTTGGACGCCCAGTACTTGTTGGTCGACGGCGTAGGAATAAACCGGGTAGTAGAGCGGCAGGGCGGGCAGTTCCTGCGAAAAAATGACCTGAAAATTGCGGTAGAGGCGGGCGCGGGCTTCCAGGTCGCTGGTGGTGCGCGCCTGTTCCAGATATTCGCTGGCGGCGCGGTTGTCCCATTGCGCGTAGTTTTGCCCGTTGATGGCCTCGGATTGATGCCAGAAGGGGTAGGGGTCGGGGTCGGGGGTGCGCGCCAGGGTGATATCTACCAGCGCGGCCTGGTAGCTGCGGTTTTTCAGGCGGTCGTTGACGAGTTGGTCGTAGGGCAGGGCTTGCAGGGTGACTTCCACGCCCAACTGCGCCCAGTTTTGTTGAATGGTTTGCGCGAGCGCGGTATGCAGGGCGTCGTCGGGGTGGAGCAGGGTGAATTGTAAAAGTTTGCCGTCTTTGTCGGCGCGGGTGCTGCCTCCACTGGCGGGAATTTGATAACTGTTGGCTTTGAGCAGGCTGAGCGCGGCTTCGGGGTCGTAGTCCAGGTGTTCGAGGTTGTCGTAGTAGGCCCAGGTGTTAGGAAAGATTGGCCCGTCGGCCAGGATGGCTTGCCCGAACAAAAATTGGTTGACCATGTAGGAGCGGTTGATGCCCATCAGCAGGGCGCGGCGCAATTTGGCATCTTGCAGGAAGGGTACTTCGGGGTTGTTCAGGTTGAGCAGTACCAGGCTCAGTTCGGGCAGGCGCCCGCTGTACACCGAAAGGTTGGGTTCGGCCAGCGCCTGATTGAGCACGTCGAGGGTTACCTCGCTGACGCCCAGGACTTCCCCGGCGCGGTAGGCGGCCAGGGCGGCCTGGGAGCTGGAGTAGTAGCGAAAAACGACCTGGTCTATGTAGGGCTTGCCGCCGTAGTAATTTTCGTTGGCGGCTAATTCGACGCCGGTAGCTTGCCCATTTTCCACAATCAGCCGTTGAAAGCGGTAGGGGCCGCTGCCGATGGGTGACAGGTTGAAGGTGGCGGCGGGTAATTGTTCGGCGGTTGTCCCTTCCAGCAGGTGTTTGGGTAAAACGCCGAAGGTCAGATAATCCAAAAATGGGGCAAATGGTTCGGGTAGGACAAATTGCAGGGTCTTGTCATTCAGCCGCTTGATTTGAATTTGCTTCCACATCTCGCGCACGTCGGCGGGGTAGAAGGACGCATCGCTTTTGATGAGTTCGATGGTGAAAAGCACGTCATCGCTCAATACGGGCGCGCCGTCGTGCCAGGTGGCGTTGGGGCGGATGGAGACGTTGTAGATGGTGCCATCCTGCGAGACGCCCCACGAATCAGCCAGGTCGGGCGTGGGTTTGCCGTTGGCGTCGAAGCGTATCAGGCTGCTGAAAATTAATCGGTTGATGTCGCGGTCGGCGGAATTGGTCGAATCTAACAGCGGGTTGAGGCGGCTGAGTGCGCCGACCAGCCCTTCAGAGTAGACTCCCCCGCTTGCGGCTTGCGGCGCAAAAACCTGGGTTGTCTCTGGGCTTTGGGTGAGGAGCAGCGCACTCACCACCAACAAAGTGAAGGCGACAAGCAGAAATTGCCAGCGTAATTTTTTCATAAAATGCAAAAAAGAAAGGCCGCTCCCCAAAACCGGCCAAAAATGGCCCATTGCTGGAGGGCAACCTTTCTTTCAGGGGCAAAAGTCAGATTAGCGGCCCAGAAAGAGCGCAATAATCGCCAGCGAGAAGAAGAGAATACTCAGCGCAATGGTCATGCGGAAGAGAACTTTCTCGATGCCGCGCCGGGCGGTGAAGACAGCGCCGCTATCGGCGCCGGTAAGCCCGCCGAGCCCCGCGCCCTTGCTTTGTAAGATGACGCCAGTAATCAGCGCAAGCGAAGTGAGAATCAGGCCAATTTCAATGTAGATTTTCATGCTTATCCTTTTCGTTTCTTTTAAATTTAACATGCCTATTATAATGTGACTTGGAAGAAATCGTCAACTGGGCTTTGGCTGGTGATTACCCACATCTTGCTCCACCCTGCAAAGCGACATATATGTCGCTTTTGTCCACAGGACAAAAATTGGCGGCTTGTGGGTAATCACCAGGGCTTTGGATAAAATTTATGCGCGAAATTATCGTTAATCTGCACATGCACACCCGCTATTCTGACGGCACTGGCTTGCACGCCGATTTGGCGCAAGCCGCGCTGGATGCGGGCGTGGAAGTGATTCTCGTCACTGACCATAACGTTCTCGCCCGCTGTTTTGAAGGTTATACCCGCCGTGAACGGAAAACCGTCCTACTTTTGGTGGGCGAAGAAGTTCACGACCAGGCGCGCCAGCCGCAAAAAAATCACCTGCTGGTTTTTAATGCCCCCCGCGAAATGGCGACTTTTGCCCACGACCCGCAAACATTGATTGATGCTGTGCGGCGTGAGGGCGGTCTGGCCTTTTTGGCGCATCCCACCGACCAGGCCTGCCCGTCAATCAAGGAAACCGCCATCAATTGGGTGCTGGATGACGCTCAAAATTTCACGGGCATTGAACTGTGGAACGGCCTGAGCGAATTTAAAACTGTCAGTCCGACCCGCCTGCACGCTTATTTTCATGCTTTCTTTCCGCAGTGGATTGCCACCGGCCCCGACCCGCTTTTGCTTGCGCGCTGGGATGCGCTCCTGGCCGCCGGGCGCAAAGTGGCCGCGATTGGCGGCTCTGATGCTCATGCCTTGCATGTCAGCGCCGGGCCGCTGCGCCGTGAAATTTTTCCGTACGCCTGGCATTTTCGCACCATCAACACGCACCTGCTTGTCCCTGATGAAGCGTTTTGTGGCGATTTGGAGATGGACCGCGCCGCCATATACGAAGCTCTGGGGCGCGGACGCGGATTCGTGGGCTATGACCTGCCCGCCCCTACGCGCGGATTCCGCTTTTCGGCGCATGGGCGCGACATGCAGGCGCAAATGGGCGACGAAATAAGCGTCGAAGGTGGGGTGACGCTTCAGGCTTTGCTCCCCGGCCCGGCGCTGGGACGTTTGCTGAAGGATGGCAGAGTCATTCGTCAATGGCGCACGCGTGAGGCGATGTCGCAGGTAATCAGCGAACCGGGCGCGTACCGCGTAGAAGCCTACATCCACTATCTTGGCAAACAGCGCGGTTGGATTTTTAGCAATCCGATTTATCTGCGTTGATGGGCGGGTATAATCGTGCTGGTTGTTTCATTTCATCAAGTGAAGTGCACCCAATTCAAAAGGAGGCGTTATGTCCAAAGAACTCGAACCTGTTATCTTGTCTGCCGCGCGCACACCCATCGCCAAATTTCAGGGCGCGTTGAGCGCCCTGAGCGCCCCCAGCCTGGGGGCGGTTGCGATTAAAGCGGCTGTACAGCGCGCTAATTTGCCCGACCCCGCCGAAATTGACGAGGTGCTGATGGGCAACGTGATTCAAGCAGGGCTGGGGCAGGCCCCTGCCCGCCAGGCGTCCATTTTTGCCGGTCTGCCTGCCAGCGTGGGCGCAACGACTTTCAACAAAGTTTGCGGCTCTGGCATGAAGGCGGCCATGTTTGCGGCGCAGGCCATTCGCGCCGGGGATGGCAGTCTGTTTGTGGCGGGCGGCATGGAGTCGATGACGCGCGCGCCGTTTCTTGTGCCAGGGCGCACCGGCGAATTGCGCTATGGGCATGTCGAAATGAAGGATTCACTTGTTCTCGACGGGTTGTGGGACCCCTTTGAAGATTGGGGCATGGGCAATGCCGCCGATTTCATCGCTGATGAATTTGAAGTAACGCGCGAAGCCATGGATAAATTTTCACTATCCAGCCATCAAAAGGCAATTGCGGCAATTGATTCGGGCGCGTTTAGGGCCGAAATCGCGCCGGTGGAAGTGCCGGGGCGCAAAGGCGCCGTGACCATTTTCGATACGGATGAAGGCCCGCGCCGCGACGCCAGCCTGGAAGCGCTCGCCAAACTAAAACCGGCCTTCAATCCACAGGGCAAAGTCACTGCCGGGAACTCTTCCACGCTGAATGACGGCGCGGCGGCGCTGGTAATTGCCAGCCAGGCCTACGCTGAATCGCGCGGCCTCGCGCCCCTTGCGCGGATTGCAGGCTACGCCCAGGCGGCAGTTGAGCCGAAGTATCTTTTCGGCGCGCCCGCGTTTGCCATCCCGCGCGCCTTACAAAAAGCCGGTTGGAAATTGACGGATGTAGATTTGTTCGAGGTTAACGAAGCCTTTGCGGCGCAAGCGCTTGCCAACGGGTACGCTCTGCGCGCCCAGGGCTGGGATTGGACCAAGGTCAATGTCAACGGCGGCGGCATCTCGCTCGGCCATCCGCTTGGCGCAAGCGGCGCGCGCATTGTGACGACGTTACTCTATGCGCTTAAGGCGCGTGGTCTCAAGCGCGGCATGGCCTCGCTCTGCCTGGGCGGCGGCGAAGCGGTGGCGATGGCAGTGGAGTTATTATGAAAAATATCTTTGTGATTGGCGCCGGGACGATGGGAAACGGCATCGCGCAAGTCGCCGCTACCAGCGGGTACAACGTCGTTTGCGCAGATGTCTTCCCGGCGGCGCTGGAGAAGGCCAAAGCCACGATTAAAAAATCAGTTGCGAAACTCCACGAAAAGGGTAGTTTGAGCGCGGAACAAGTCGAAATGGCGGGGAGAATCCGCTTTCAGTCCGATTACGCGGGCATGGAAGCGGCGGATTTGGTGATTGAAGCCGCTACCGAAAACCCTGAACTGAAACTCAAGATTTTCCGCGAGATGGATGAAAAAGCCCGCCCCGGAGCGATTTTGGCGAGCAATACATCGTCCATCTCCATTACAAAAATTGCAGCGGTCACCAAACGCCCTGAAAACGTTATCGGGATGCACTTCATGAATCCGGTGCCGCTGATGAAACTCGTGGAGGTGATTCGCGGCCTGGCGACCACGGACGAGACGACGGCGACAATTCTGGAAGCCTGCCGCACAATGGGTAAGGAACCCTGGGAAGCCAACGATTCACCCGGCTTTATTTCCAACCGCATCCTTTGCCCGATGATTAACGAGGCGGTTTTTGCGCTTTCTGAGGGCGTGGGCACGCCTGAAGCGATTGACGCGGTGATGAAGTTGGGCATGAATCACCCGATGGGGCCGCTGACCCTGGCCGACTTGATTGGTCTGGATGTGGTGTTGTATGTGATGGAAGTGCTTCAGCGCGACTTGGGTGACGACAAATACCGCCCCGCGCCGCTTCTACGCAAAATGGTGGACGCGGGTTGGCTGGGACGCAAGAGCGGCAGAGGCTTTTATCAGTATTGATGAAGTCAGCGTGTGGTAACTGCCAGCGCCTCATAAATGCGCAGGGTTGGCTTTGAGCGGTTGAGGGTGTAAAAGTGGATTCCGGCCACGTTGCGGTCGTACAGGTCGAAGGCCTGTTGGGTGGCCCAGTAAACGCCGACGCGCTCGACGGCTTCGTCACTTTCGGCGCGGAGAACGGCGCGTAGCAGTTTGGCGGGGATGCGCGCGCCGAGCGCTAGGTCGGCCATGCGCGTTAATCCGTGCCGGGTGGTGACCGGCATCAGCCCGGCGATGATCGGTATGGTAATCCCGACAATTTCACAGCGTTCGCAGAAGTCGAAATAGTCACGGTTGTCGAAAAACAATTGTGTGCAAATGTAATCGGCTCCGGCGTCCACTTTGGCCTTCAGGTAGTCCATTTCCTTCAGGCGGTTAGGCGTTTCGGGGTGGCCTTCGGGAAAACCGGCCACGCCAACGCCGAGCGATGGAAAATATTTTTTGATGAAGGCCACCATTTCGGCGGCGTGCTGAAAGCCGTCGGCGGCGGGGGTGTAATCGGGCTGATTCCTGGGCGGGTCGCCGCGCAGCACCATCACGTTGCGGATGCCGCTATTGACGTAGGTTTCCAGCAGGTGATAAATTTCGTTGCGGCTGGCGCCGACTGCCGTCAGGTGGGCGACTACCGTCAGATGGGTTTCTTTTTGCAGGCGAATGACCACCTCGCTGGTCAGGCGGTGCGCCGAACCGCCCGCGCCATAGGTTACGCTGACGTAGGACGGGTTGAGCGGGGTGAGTTCCTGGATTGATTCAAACAGCGTTTGCGCTGCCTCTGTGGTTTTGGGCGGAAAAAATTCAAAACTAAAGTGCGTGCCTGGTTGTTTCAAAATTTCGGCAATGTGCATGTGCGGCTTTCTCCAGTAAAATAACCTGACCCGGACGAGCCGGGAAGGTCGGGCAAGAAGGCGAAATTATACTGCCGAATCTGTACCAGAGCGCGTATAATTTCCCGAAGTGTGCACGCAAATGCTGTCAGGGCGCAGTGGACGGAGTGCAAAATCTCCTGATTTTGCTCGAAAGTCGGGAGACTTTCGACTCCATCTCCAACATGATTTGCGTGGACACTCCCAAAATTCTGCTGGTTTGTGCGCGACATCAATGTCGCGTTTTCTTCTGGAGGCTTTATGCAATCCACTTACGATTACGTCATTATTGGTTCTGGCTTTGGCGGTTCGGTTTCGGCCTTGCGCCTGGCCGAAAAAGGCTACTCGGTGCTGGTGCTGGAGAAAGGCAAACGCTTCCGCGACGAAGATTTTGCCAAGACCAACTGGCAATACTGGAAATACGTCTGGCTGCCGGCTCTGCGCGCCTTTGGCATTTTGCAAATCAGCATCATCAAGGGCGCGATGGTGCTGCACGGCGCGGGCGTTGGCGGCGGCAGTTTGGGCTACGCCAACGTGCTGGAAGTTCCCACCGAGGCGACTTTCGCCACCCCGACCTGGAACACGCCCCTCCCCTGGGGCGAGGCGCTGCGTCCGCACTATGAAACCGCCCGGCGCATGTTGGGCGTCGCCCGCAACCCCAAACTCTGGCCCGCCGATAATGTTTTGCACCAGATGTCAGCCGAGATGGGCATGGAGTCCACCTTCCGCGCCACCGATGTCGGCGCCTATTTTGGCGAGGCGGGCAAAACCGTCCCCGACCCATATTTTGGCGGTGAAGGGCCGGAGCGCGCCGGCTGTCAGCACTGCGGCGGATGTATGGTCGGCTGCCGCCACAACGCCAAAAACACCTTGCCCAAAAACTACCTCTACTTTGCTGAAAAATTGGGCGTGGAAATCCGCCCCGAAGCGCAAGTGACCGATGTTCAGCCGCTGGCCGCAGGCGGGTACAGAGTCACCTATCAGCGTTCGACCAGCCTGCTTAAGCAAAACCAAATCGTGCAGGCCAAAAACGTCATCTTTTCCGCCGGGGTGATGGGAACCATGCGCCTGCTGCTACAGCTGCGCGATGTCAAAAAATCCCTACCGAAACTCTCCCCGCGCCTGGGCGACGTTGTCCGCACCAACTCCGAAGCCCTGCTCGGCGCCGTCGCCCGCCCCGAAGCCATCAACTACTCGCAGGGCGTCGCCATCTCGTCCATCTTCAACATGGACGAAATCACCCGCGTCGAACCGGTGCGCTACCCCGACGGCTCTTCGCTGATGCGTTTTCTCGCCACCCCGCTGATTGATGCGGATGTTCCCGTGCTGGTGCGCGTGCTGCGCTTCCTCGGCTGGACGCTGACCCACCCGCTCGATTTTTCCCGCGCCATGTTCTTGCCGGGTTGGGCGCGCAAAGTCACCATTTTGCTGGTCATGCAGCACGCCGACAACCGCATGAGATTCCGCAGCGGGCGCAGCGTCTTCACTCTTTTTCGCACCGGCCTGGTGGCTGAAAAAGAACCCGGCTACGAAATCAGTGCCCAGGTGCGCGGCTCGCACCAATTCACCCGCGATTTTGCCCGCCGCACCGACAGCGTCGCCCTCGGCTCGATTGGCGAAAACCTGCTCGGCCTGCCCACCACCGCCCACATTTTGGGCGGCGCGCCCATCGGCCAAACCGCTGCCGACGGCCTGGTGGACGAGAATTTCCAAATTCATAACTACCCCGGCCTGTACGTCATTGACGGCGCCATCATGCCCGCCAACCCCGGCGTCAATCCCTCACTCACCATCACCGCCCTGGCCGAATACGCCATGAGCAAAATCGCGCCCAAATGAAATACACCACCCTGCTTTTTGACGCCGACGACACCTGCGCTACGGGTACACGTGCTTCGCTGAAGTGCGCTTGCAATGACATGACACATTTACTTAAATCTGTCCGTTTCCCGTTATCTTGGGCATTCTTCGCTACAGGTAACGCTGGAAATTTACGCCCACCTGATTCCGGGCGGTTTCGATGATGTCGTCAAAGCCATAAAATCCCTGTCTCTGGGCCGCGAGAGCAAGGCGGCAACGGCTTGAAAGAATTCCTGGCCTTGCGAAAGGATCAAGGAGAAGGCTTCAGATGGCTCAAAACAAGTTGCACCGATAACTTCAAGATTAGATTTCAAGCCTATTCTGACCCCCATATATGGGATGTGGCGGCCATCCAGCCGCCACATTTTGTGCCCCAGGCAGGAATCGAACCCGCAACCTACTGATCCGAAGTCAGGCGCTCTATCCATTGAGCTACTGAGGCGCGGCCAAGATTATACCAAAGGCAGCGATACATTACGCATCCGTATTATCAGCGCCAGAAAAGCGACGACAAATGAAGAAAAGGTAATCACCAGAGAATTCCATATTGACACGCGGCGCGGAGGATGTTATTATTGCTATGAATAATCCGATTAATTGATTTGATAGGATTTATCACATGTTACGAGAACGCATCCCCGACTCCCTTTCCGAATTTGTCCGCTACCTGGCCGCGCACCCCGAGGCCGAGGCCAGCCTGCCCGCGCTGACAGAACTCAGCCAGGAATTGGGCATTTCGGTGGCTGGTTTGCGCGAACAGTTGGAAGTGGCGCGCGCGCTGGGGCTGGTGGATGTGCGCCCGCGCACCGGCATCAAGCGCCTGCCGTACACCTTTTTACCGGCGGTGCGTCTCAGCCTGGGCTACGCCATGGCGCTCGACCCCAATCAGTTTCAGGCCTTCGCCGATTTGCGCAAACACGTCGAGATGGCGTACTGGCACGAGGCGGCGGCCAAACTGACAGACGAAGACCGCTCCCAGTTAAAGTCACTGCTGCAGAAAGCCTGGAGCAAACTCGACGGGCGGCCCGTTCAAATTCCGCACGAAGAACACAAACAATTGCACTTGCTGATTTACAGCCGCCTCGAAAATTCCTTCGTCAGCGGCATTTTGGAAGCCTACTGGGATGCTTACGAAGCGATTGGCCTGAATGTTTTCACCGACTACAACCATTTACGCGGCGTCTGGCAGTATCACCAGCAGATGGTGGACGCCATTTGCTCTGGCGATTTTGACGCCGGATACCGGGCGCTGATTGAACATGCCGACATGCTGGGCGACATGCTTGACCAGACCAAATAAACGTTTATTCTATTTCTCTCGCCGAGGAGACCTATGACAGACCGCATTGTGAACGACTTTTCCATCACCGTAGGCACGGTCAACGGCTCTGGAAGTTCCACCGCCAACAACACCATCCTGCGCGCCATCTTCAAGATGGGCATCCCGGTTTCGGGCAAGAACCTGTTTCCATCGAACATTCAGGGCCTGCCCACCTGGTACACCATCCGCGTCAACAAAGATGGCTTCACCGCCCGCCGCGATGAACGCGAAATCGTCATCGCCATCAACCCCGCTTCGTTTGAAAAAGATGTCGCCAGCCTGGTGCCGGGCGGCGTTTTGTTCTACGAAGATTCCATCAAAGCCCCCATCACGCGCGAGGACATCACCGTTTACCCGATGCCCATCAAGCAAATCGTGCGCTCCGACCCGAATGTGCCCTCCAACCTGCGCGACCTGGTCGGCAACATGGTTTACGTCGGCATTCTGGCGCAGATGATTGGCATGGATTTGGAAACCATCCGCGCCGCGCTGACCTTCCACTTCAAGGGCAAAGCCAAACCGGTCGAATTAAACTTCAACGCCGCCAGCGCTGGCGCCGAATGGGCCAAAGCCAACCTGGAGAAGAAAGACCCCTACTACCTGAAAGCGATGAGCGCCACCAACGGCATGATCATGGCTGACGGCAACACCGCCGCCGCCCTGGGCGCCATCTATGGCGGCGTGCAATACGTCGGCTGGTACCCCATCACCCCCGCCACCAGCCTGGCCGAAACGCTGAACGAATATCTGCCCAAATTGCGCAAAGATGAAAACGGCAAAGCCACCTACGCCATCATCCAAACCGAAGACGAACTGGCCGCAATTGGCTCGTGCGTCGGCGCGGGCTGGGCGGGCCTGCGCGCCATGACCTCCACTTCCGGCCCTGGCCTGAGCCTGATGACCGAATTCGCCGGCATGGCCTACTTCGCCGAAGTTCCGCTCGTCGTCTGGGACATTGTCCGCATGGGGCCCAGCACTGGCCTGCCAACCCGCACATCGCAGGGCGACCTATCCTTTGTCGCCAACATGGGACACGGCGACACCGACGCGCTGATGCTCTTGCCCGGCTCCGTCAACGAGTGCTTCCAGTTTGGCTGGCAGGCATTTGACATTGCCGAACGCCTGCAAGCGCCCGTCTTCGTCATGAGCGATCTGGATTTCGGCATGAACCAGTGGATGACGACCCCGTTTGAATACCCCGACCGCCCGATGGATCGCGGCAAAGTGCTGTGGGAGCAAGACCTGGAAAAATCCGACGGCAAATGGGGACGCTACCTGGACGTGGACGGTGACGGCATCCCCTACCGCACCCTGCCCGGCAACCGTCACCCGGCCAGTTCTTACTTCACGCGCGGCACCGGCCACGACGAATACGCCAAATACAGCGAAGAACCGCAAGTCTGGATTCGCATGATGGCGCGTTTGAAGAAAAAATACGAAACCGCCAAACAGTACCTGCCCAAGCCGGTGATTGACGGGAGCGGGAGCAAAGTAGGCATCATCGCCTTCGGCTCCACTGAGCCAGCCGTGCGCGAAGCCCGCGCTCTGCTGGCCGAAAAAGGCATCCAGACCGACTTCCTGAGGCTGCGCGCCATTCCATTTGCGCCCGAAGTAACAGATTTCATCAGCGCCCACGAGACGGTCTATGTGGTCGAGATGAACCGCGACGCCCAACTGCACCAAATGCTGACACTGAAGCACGTCCCGCAAGCCAGCAAATTGACGGCCATCGCCTTCAACGACGGTCTGCCGCCCACCGCCCAATGGATTTTCAACGACATCCTCGCCAAGGAGGAAAAATAACATGGCACAACCTCTTCCCGTCGCCGGAGCCAACGTTCAGGTGAACCTGACCGGCCTTTCCCGTAACGATTATCGCGGTGCGCCCAGCACACTCTGCCAGGGCTGCGGCCACAATTCCATCGCCAGCCAAATCATCGCCGCCTGCTACGACATGAACATCGTGCCAGAAAATGTCGTCAAATTTTCAGGCATTGGTTGTTCCAGCAAAAGCCCAACCTACTTTCTGGGGCGCTCGTTTGGCTTCAACAGCCTGCACGGACGCATGCCCTCCATCGCAACCGGCGCGCTCTTCGCTGACCGGACGGTCAAAGGCATCAGCGTTTCCGGTGACGGCGACAGCGCCAACATCGGCATCGGGCAATTCAAGCACATGATGCGCCGCAACGCCAATATGCTCTACATCATCGAAAACAACGGCGTCTACGGTCTGACGAAGGGCCAGTTCTCCGCCACCGCCGACATCGGGCTGACCCTCAAGAAACAAGGCACCAACGAATACACGCCGATTGATATTTGTGAAGAAGCCCTGATTGCCAACGCCTCCTTCGTGGCGCGCTCCTTCGCCGGCAACCCCAAACAGGTGAAAGAACTGCTCAAAGCCGCGCTGTCGCACAAAGGCATCGCCGTCATTGACATCATCAGCCCGTGCGTCACCTTCAACAACCAGGATGATCACCTGCACTCCTACGCCTGGGGCAAAGACCATGAGCAACCCCTGCAGGAAATCTCTTACGTTCCGCCGCGCGAAGAAATCATGCTGCAGGCCGACATGCAGGACGGCGACATTGTGGAAGTTGCCCTGCACGACGGCTCACTCATCCGGCTGAAGGCGATTGACCCCGGCTACGACGCCACCAGCAAACTGGCCGCGCTGACCATGCTGGAAAAAGCGCGCGAAGAAAACCTGCTCGTCACCGGCCTGATTTACATTGACGAGAAAAAGCCCGACATGATTGCCATGCACGACCTGAGCGACCGCCCACTCAACCGCATGACCGAAAGCGACCTGCGCCCCGCGCGGGAAACCATCGCCAAAATCAACGACCTGATGTTCTAACCACCGTCTTCCCTGGCCCCTCTCCCGCGAGAGGGGCTTTTTTATTCCCTGTAAGGCAGCCTGCCATCCATCCCCGCGACATAAATGTCGCGCTACAGTCATTTCAAAATCCGATATACTTGCGCCCATGCTAGAAATCACCCCCAATTTTTCCCTGCCCAATGAAGAACTGCGCTTCGACTACGTCCGCGCCAGCGGGCCGGGCGGGCAAAATGTGAACAAAATTTCCAGCGCGGCGCAACTGCGCTTCGATGTCGCCAACTCGCCCAGCCTGACGCCCGAAGTCCGGGCGCGGCTGATGCGTCTGGCCGGCAACCGGCTGACAGCCGAAGGGATTCTGATCATCGAAGCGCGGCGCTACCGCACGCAGGAACAAAACCGCTTCGACGCCGAACAGCGTCTGGCGGCGCTGCTCCAAAAAGCGTTGGAAACGCCCAAAATCCGCCGCCCCACCCGCCCGGGGAAAACCGCCAGCGCCGCGCGCGTTGCGGACAAAAAACAGCGCGGCGCCGTCAAAAAAATTCGCCGCTACAACCCGGAGGAATGGGAATGAAAAATAGCGCCGCCCTGCTCGCCGGGCTGAGCGCCGCCGCCATTTGGGGCGGCATGTACGTCGTCAGCAAAGTCGTGCTGGAGGTCGTGCCGCCCTTCGCCCTGCTGACCAGCCGCCTGATTTTGGGATTTCTGACGCTCTGGCTGGTTCTCGCCTGGCGCAAAAGCGCCCCGCTGACGGCGCGCCAGTTTTGGCCGCTCTTCGGCGTTGGCTTCATCGGCTACGGCATTTCGCTCGGCTTTCAATTCATCGGCACCAAACTTTCCACCGCCGCCAACGGGTCACTGGTCACTTCGGCCACGCCCGCGCTGGTACTGCCCTTCGCTGCGCTTTTGCTCGGCGAAAAAATCACCCCCCGGCGCGGGCTGGCGATTTTGGTCGCCAGCCTGGGCGTGCTGGCGGTGATTGACCCGCGCACTGCTGATTTTTCCTCTGCGCTCTTTTTGGGGAATCTCAGCCTGTTGGGCGCGGCGCTGACCTGGGCGCTCTACTCGGTGCTGGTGCGAAAAGTTTCGCCGGGCATTGACCTGGTGCTGGCAACCGCCATTTTTCTGCTGGGCGGCCTACCGCTGACAATTCCCGCCGGGCTGTGGGAAATTTCCACACAGGGCCTCGGCGTCATCACACCGGGCATCCTCGGCGGAATTTTGTTTTTGGGCATCATCGCCACTGCGCTGGCAATGTTCCTGTGGAATTACGCCTTCGCCCACCTGACGGCTTCCGCCGCCTCGCTGACGTTTTTCGCCCAGCCGCTGGTTGGCAGTTTGCTCGGCTGGTTTTTCCTCGGCGAAAAAATCACCCCGCTCTTTTTATTGGGCGGGGTGTTGATTGGGGTCGGGATTGTTATCAGCGCGGGGGAATGATTACATCTTCTCGCCCACGTTGTGTAAAAGCGCCATGTTCGGCGTGTGCATGGTATTGACCGGGAACCCGCTGATGATGACCACCTGCTGGCCGGGTTTAACCCAGCCGGTCGCGGTCAATTTGCTGTCGGCCTGATTGACCTTCTCGCGCAAGGTCGAAGACATCGGCACCAGGTGCGGGAAAACGCCCCAGTAGAGCGAAAGCCGTCCGTAGGTCTGCGCCACCGGCGTAAACGCCAAAATCGGCACACGCGGACGCGCCTTCGACATCAGCAGCGCGGTGCGCCCGCTTTGCGTAAAGACGGCCACAGCCGCCACGTTCAAATCGTGCGCCAGTTCGCGCGCGGCGCGCGTCATCGAGGCGGCGTCGTCGTGAGTAGAGGCGTTGGGCGTGCTGGAATGGCCCCATTCGTCAGAATTGGCTTCGGCCTGGCGCACGATGCGATCCATCATCTCGACCGCCTCGACGGGATACGCGCCGCTGGCGGTTTCGCCCGAAAGCATGACGGCATCGGTGCCATCGAAAATTGCGTTGGCGACATCCGAGGCTTCGGCGCGGGTCGGCAGGGGGTTAATAATCATCGAATCGAGCATTTGGGTGGCGGTAATGACCATTTTCCCGTGCAGGTTGGCCTGGCGGATGATGCGTTTTTGTTCGGTCGGCACGCGCTCTGGCGACATTTCCACGCCCAGGTCGCCGCGCGCCACCATCACCCCGTCGGCGGCGTTGAGAATTTCTTCCAGGTTGGTCAGCGCTTCGGGCTTTTCCAGTTTGGCAATCACCGGCGGGCGCACGCCCAATTCGTCCAGGTCTTCCATCGCCTGGCGCACGGTCAAAATATCTTCCGCTGAGCGCACGAACGAGATGGCAACAAAATCTACGCTTTGCGAAAGCCCAAAAGCCAGGTCGGCGCGGTCTTTTTCGGTGAAGCCGGGGATGGTTAATTTTGTGCCCGGCAGGTTGATGCCTTTGTGGGAGGAAAGCTTTCCGCCGACGATGACTTTCGCAGTCAGATTCCACTCGTGAAAATCTTCGACCTGCAGGGCGAGGTGGCCGTCATCGAGCAGGATGCGGTTGCCGGGGGCGACTGCGCTGAAGATTTCGGAAAAAGCCACCGGCAGGAGCGGGTCGCCGTTTTCGGGCGGGCGATGCCCCTCGGCGAAGAGCGTCACCCGCTCGCCCACTGAAAGTTCCAGCGCCGGGTCAAGCGTTCCCACCCGAATTTTCGGCCCTTGTAAATCCTGCAAAATTCCGACTGCCACGCCCAGTTTTTCAGCAATGCGGCGAATGGTGGCGATGCGCTCGGCGTGTTCGGCGTGCGTGCCGTGCGAAAAGTTCAGCCGGGCGACGTTCATTCCCGCGCGAATCAGTTTTTCCAGGGTGGCTTCATCCTGGCAGGATGGGCCGATGGTGGCGACAATTTTTGCGCGACGTTCCATAATTACCTACACGTAATTCAATTCTCCCGCTTTGCGGGTTAATTCCTGGCGAAAATCGGGGTGAGCAATCCCAATCAGCGCCTGGGCGCGCTGGCGGATGGTTTTGCCGTACAGGTCGGCCACGCCGTATTCGGTGACGATGTAGCGCACATGGTTGCGGCTGGTGACGACGCCCGCGCCGGGTTTGAGCATGGCGGCAATTTTGCTGACCATTGTGCCATCGCGCAATGTGGAGACGCTGGGCATGGCGATGATGGGGACGCCGCCCTTGGAGCGCGACGCGCCGTAAATGAAGTCGAGTTGGCCGCCCACGCCAGAGTAGAGTTTGGGGCCGATGCTGTCGGCGCACACCTGGCCGGTCAGGTCAATTTCGATGGCCGAGTTGATGGCGACCATGCGGTCGTTTTGGGCAATCACAAACGGGTCGTTGATGTATTCGGTGCGATGCAGCTCAATCAACGGGTTATCGTCCACCCAATCGTAGAGGCGCTGGCTGCCCAAAATAAACCCGGCGACGATTTTTCCGGTGTGCAGGGTTTTGCGGGCGTTGGTCAGCACTCCGGCTTCCACCAGGTCAATCACGCCATCGGCAAACAATTCGGAATGGACGCCCAAATCTTTTTTGTGGAAGAGATATTTCAGCACGGCGTCGGGAATGGCACCAATGCCCATTTGCATAGTCGCGCCGTCAGGGATTAAATCGGCGATGAATCCGGCGATTTTCTCCACCACCTCGGGGTCGCCTTCCTCCGACATGTTCATTTCTGCAATCGGATAGTTGACCGGGACGATGTGCGTCAGGCGGCTGACGTGAATGAACGAGTCGCCGAGGGTGCGCGGCATCTGTTCATTGACTTCGGCGATGATGACTTTGGCCGATTCGGCTGCCGTTTTGGTCAGGCCAACTTCCAAGCCGAGTGAGCAAAAGCCATGCTCATCAGGCGGGGAAACGTGAATCATGGCAACATCCAGCGGTAAAATGCCATTTTTAAAAAGCAGGGGAAATTCTGAAAGCAGAACGGGGGTGAAATCTGCCGCGCCAGTTTGAACCGCCTTGCGGACGTTGGCGCTGATGAACATGGTGTTGACGCGCAGGTGGCCTTCCATCTCCGGTGAAACGTAATCAGCGGGGCCAATCGTCAGCGCCTGGCAGATTTCGACATTTTCCAGCTGGGGAGCGCGGCGTACCAGCGCCGCCAACAGGTTTTTTGGCACCGAGACGTTGCCCGTCAGAAAAATGCGGTGGTGTGACTGAATCACTTCCACCGCTTCGTCGGCAGTTCTCACGCGCGACTGATAAATGCTTTGCCACGACATGGCTATTCTTCCTCCTGCGCGGCCCAGCGTTGCAGGTTGCGCATTTCGCCGGCGTGGGTATTGACGGCAATCGCCAAAGCCGGGTTGGATTCGATTGCCGCAGCCGCGCCAGAATCAGCCACTTCGATGATGTAAGGCATGGCAGCGTTGACAAAAGCGTGCGTCGCCGTGCGGGCAACCACACCCGGCACATTCGGCACGCAGTAGTGCATGATGCCTTCTTCGATGTATGTCGGGTGGTCGTGCGTGGTTGGGCGCGAGGTTTCAAATGAACCGCCCTGATCAATCGAAAGGTCAATCACCAGAGAACGCTGCTTCATATCTTTCAGGGTTTCGCGCGGCACGACAATCGGTGAGCGCTCACCGGGAACCAACACCGCGCCCACCACCACATCTGCAAAAGCGCAGGCGCGGTCAATGTTGCGGCGGGTGGACATCATCGTCACCACCTGCGGGAAGCGTTCGTGAATGCGCTGAAGCGCGTCCATGCTTTTGTCCAACACGGTGACATGCGCGCCCATCCCCAAAAAGGCTATCGCCGCGCACGTACCGGAAGTGCCGCCGCCAATAATGACGATTTCGGCAGGCGGAACGCCCGCCACGCCGCCCAGCAGAATACCCTTGCCGCCCCAATTATTTTGCAGCAAGCGAGCGGCGATTTGCGCCGCCATCAGACCGCCAATCTGGCTGAGGGCGCGCAGCACCGGCATCGAGCCGTCGGCCAGGCGAATTTGCTCGTAGGCGATAGCGGTAATTTTGTTCGCCAGCAGCGAATCAATTCGGTCCTGGCGGGTGGAGGCCAGATGCAGCAGCCCCATCAGCGCCGCACCCTGATTCAGCCACTCGATTTCGTCCTGCATCGGACGAGTCACTTTCAATAGCAAATCGGCGCGGCCAAAAACTTCGTGCGGTGAATACACCAGATGCGCTCCCGCCCGTTCAAATTCCTGGTCAGAAAATCCAGCGCCCAACCCGGCCTCGTGCTCGACAAAAACGGTATGCCCGCGCTGAACCAGCATCTCCACCCCGGCGGGCGACAGGCCAACGCGGTACTCAAACGGGCGACGTTCTTTCGGAATGCCGATGTTCATGGAACCTCCAGGTCAAAAAAAACAAAATCGTGGCGCAAATCTAGGATTTGCGCCACGGAGAAAACAGGGTCAATCCATCTGCAAAACTGTGCGGATGATGGAAACCGCCCAGTCAATCGTGTCTTTGTCAATCACCAGCGGCGGCGCAAAACGGATGACGTTGTCGTGCGTCTCTTTGGCGAGAATGCCGCGCTTTTGCAGTTCCACGCAGAAACGGCGCGCGCCACCCGCTTCGGGCTTGAGTTCCAGGCCGATGAACAGGCCGCGTCCGCGCACTTCTTTGACGTGTTTGCTGGGGATTTCCTGCAGCTGCTCGAGGAAATACGCGCCCAGTTCGGCAGAGCGTTCGGCGAGTTTCTCGTCGCGCAGGACGGCCAGCGCCGCGCGGCCAATCGCCGCCGCCAGCGGGTTGCCGCCGAAGGTGGAGCCGTGCTCGCCGGGGGTGAAGAGATTCATCAGCGCCGAATCGGCCAGGACGGCAGAAATTGGGTAAAAGCCGCCGGAAAGCGCCTTGCCAATCGTCACCATATCCGGGCGGACGCCTTCGTGCTGGCTGGCAAAGGTTTTGCCGGTGCGGCACAAGCCGGTCTGAATTTCATCGGCAATCAGCAACACGTTGTTCTTTTTGCAGATTTCGGCCACTTTTTTGAGGTAGCCAGCCGGGGGAATGACGACGCCCGCCTCGCCCTGAATCGGCTCCAGCATGACGGCGGCCGTATTCGGCGTGATGGCTTTCGCCACCGCCTCGGCGTCGCCGTAAGGCACGGTGACAAAGCCCGGCGTGAAGGGGCCAAAATCATCGCGATAGTGCGGTTCGGTGCTGAAGGAGATGACGGTGGTGGTGCGCCCGTGGAAGTTGCCGGTGGCGGTGATGATTTCGGCCTGGTGGCGCGGAATGCGTTTGACGGTGTAGGCCCATTTGCGCGCCAGTTTGACGGCGGTTTCCACCGCTTCGGCGCCGGAGTTCATCGGGATGGACATTTCGTAGCCGGTGAATTCGGCCAGTTCTTTGTAGAAGAGCGGCAGCTGGTCGTTGCGGAAGGCGCGCGAGGTGAGCGTGACTTTTTTGGCCTGTTCAATCATGGCGGCGAGAATGCGCGGGTGGACGTGTCCCTGATTGACGGCGGAGTAGGCGGAGAGACAGTCGAGGTATTTTTTGCCGTCCACGTCGTAGACCCAGACGCCTTCGGCTTTTTCGATGACGACATCCAGCGGATGGTAGTTGTGCGCGCCGTATTTTTCTTCCATTTCAATATAATCGTTGGTTTTCATGGCTTTTTTCCTGTTTTTCAGTTGTTCGGTTATTCGGTTGTGCGGTTGTGCGGTTTTTCAGTTATTCGGTTTTCCGGTTGTGCGGTTTTCCGGTTGTGCGGTTTTCCGGTTATTCATCATTCTTCATTCATCATTCCCTACGCCACTTCAAACAGGCGCGCGAGAATGGCTTTTTGGGCGTGCAGGCGGTTGTGCGCCTGCGGGAAGATGGCCGAATGCGGCCCGTCGGCGACTTCGTCGGTCAGCTCGTGGTTGCGGTGCGCGGGCAGGCAGTGCATCACAATCACGTCTTTGTCGGCTTCACTGACCAGTTTGGCGTTGACCTGGTAGGGCGGGAAAACTACCTCGCGTTTTGCGGTTTCTTCTTCCTGGCCCATGCTGGTCCAGGTGTCGGTGTAAATGACGTGCGCGTTTTTGACGGCTTGATGCGGGTCGCTCAGGTAGCTGATTTTTGCGCCGCTGGCTTGGGCCAGTTTCGCGCCGATTGCCTGCGCCGCCTGAGGCATTCCGTAGCCTTCGGGGTTGGCGATGGTGAAATTTCCGCCCAGCATGGTAACAATGTGCATCAGCGAGACGGCGACATTGTTGCCGTCGCCAACATAGGTGACGTTCAGCCCCTTCATAGCGCCAAATTTTTCGATAATCGTCTGGGCGTCGGCCATCGCCTGGCAGGGATGCGAATAATCGCTGAGGCCGTTGATGACCGGAATGGAAGACCACTTCGCCAGCTCAACCACGTGCTGATGCTCAAAAACGCGCGCCATGATGGCCTGGACGTAGCCGGAAAGCACGCGCGAAATATCGGCAATTGCTTCGCGTTTGCCCAAACCAATTTCATTGGGGGAAAGGTAGAGCGCGTCGCCGCCCATGTGACGCATCGCCATGTCAAACGAGACGCGTGTGCGCAGGCTGGGTTTCTGGAAAATCAGGGCAAGGACTTTCCCCTTGAAGAGGGGCTTGTTGCCGCCAGCAAAGTATTCCTGCTTGAGGCGGATGGCAAGGTCGAGGATGTCCTGAATTTCGGCGGGGGAATAATCGGACACATCGAGGAAGTGTTTCATATAGATTCTCCTTGGAAATAGGATTTTTCGCCCCGAGCGCCGCGCAGTCGAGAGGCTGGTTCATGTGCGAAACGGGCGGTTGCCGCTGCGAGGCAAATTTTATCACGGAAGATACAGCGCAGCGGCTCAGCGAGTAATCACCTGTTTTCTCTAAATTTTTTCCAGTACCGGTACATGCCATCCGCGCTCATGCCAAGCGGATTTGCCAGCAGGTAGGCCTGGCGCACATCAGCAGGGAGCGCCATTTCGTCGGCTTGAACTTCCATCCAGGCCAGAAATTGGGCACGCAGTTCTTCAACAGGCGGGTCGGCCAACATGGCGCTCTCCAGCCAGGCGTTAACGGCATCCAGCGCCCGCAAAATGGCCGAAAAATGCCAGTCAGCATCATCAAAAATGCCGAAATGCGTCGGCGCAACGCGGCAAATATTCAGCGTTTGCAGGCGCTCAATTGTGGCGCGCCACTTCTCAAGGTTCAGTTCGGGCGGCACAAATGGCAGACGCAAATACGAATAGGATGAAATCCGCACCCCGCCGACATCACCGGTAAAGCACAAATCGTCAAGTTGGTAGGCGATGTGATGTTCCGCGTGCCCGGGGGTATGGAAAGCCGTCAGCCGAAAGTCGCCCACATCCACCTGCTCGGCATCCTGCAAAATCATCAGTTTTTCCTGCGGCACGGAAAGAAAATCGCCCCACAGCGTTTGCATCCGGTCACCGTAAATGCGCGTGGCGCTGGCAATCAGCTTTTCTGGGTTGAGCAGGTGCGGCGCGCCCACCGGATGAACAAAAACTTGTGCGCCCTGGCGCGCCATAAAACCTGCCGCCCCGGCATGGTCGAGGTGAATATGCGTCAGAAAGACATGGGTAATATCGGTCAGGGCATAACCGTGCGCCGCCAGCGCCGCCGTCAGCGCGGGGAGGGTTGCGCCCGCACCGCATTCAACCAGCGCCGCGCCGTGGTGGTGCGGCAAAAGATAGCAGGCAATCGAATCAGCGTGGCCCTGAAATTGCAAATCCAGTGGAAGAACGCGAGTAGCCATGAGAATCCTTTCTTGTTCGTGGTGGCGTCAGAAAAATATCAGCGCCAGGCCAAAAAATATTAGCAACCAGCCAAATCATGGCGTAAAATGCGCCAACGCTTCGGTCAAATTATCGCCGCGCGAAATTTTGCACGCGGTCACACCGCGCGCCAGCAGTTTCGCGTAAATCGCTTCGCCGCCAGACGAACCACCAAACGTTTCAGCCATTAGATGAAGAACAAGCGGATGTTGTCCACGCCGCAACAGCGTTTCAGCGGCGAGAAGCAGGCTCTCATCCGCGCAGGCGGTGATGAGTACCACGCTGGAGCCGGGCGGAATTTGCGCCGACTGCGCCTCCACCAGGCTGACAAGCGGCAGGCGGCCCTCGCCGCGCACAAAGGCCAGGGTTTCGAGAATTTTCCCCTCCTGGCGTTCACTGCGCTCGGCGCGGATGACGGTAAAAACCGGGGCTTCGGTCACAAATCCGACCGCACGGCGTTGGCGGGTGAATAGATGCGTCAGCGACGCCGCTAAACTGACAGCGTATTCCAACGTAGCGGGCGGCAAGGAAAGCTCCGGGCGCCGGGTGAACATCCAATCCTGCCAAATTTTCGGGGAATTATCGGCGATTTCAGCCTGCCAGCGCGCCTGAGCATCCAGTATCAGCCAGATTTCGGCCTGCGGGTCCTGCTCAAATTCCTTCACCATCAGTTTGCCGCGCCGCGCCGTGCTGGGCCAGTGAATGCGCTTGAGCGGGTCGCCGGGGGCGTATTCGCGCAGGCCGGAGGCGTGCGGCGTAATTTCGGCGGCCTTTTGACGACGGGCGCGCCCACCGGGGAGTATCCCGGCCGGGGAAGGGAAATCGCCCACCGGCAGAATCAGCGGCAAAACGAGAAGTGAATCGACGGCGGGGAGCATCCGCCGGACGGTGAACAACCCAAACGGATCGCCGGACGCGAGGCGAGTCGGCCCAAGCGGGTAAGCGCCTCGACGAGTGAGCCAGGTTCGAGCCAGGTAGGTGCGCTTTTGTCGTCCGCCCAGACCCGTCAGCAGGCGCGAACCCGCCGCTTGTGGCAGAGTCGATTCGTTGCACACTTCCAGCCACAGGCGCGGCAGGCGGCTGGGGTTATCAATCTCGAAGGTTTCTTCAAAAATATCACCCACCGATGCCCGCAAAGTGCGCGCGCGCCGCTGAAGACCAACACCGCGCAGAGAAAGCCAGGTCCACAACCAGGATGACGCCAACACCAACAGAGCCAGGTACGCCAGACGTGAGTAAAGCGGCGCGCCGGTGAAGGCCATGCCGAGGGCACCAATCAGAAGCAGGAGCAGGACAAGCGTTCGGGCAGAGTTGGGCATATTCAGACGGTATAAGTTCCGCCCGGCGCGGGCACGGCCAACAAGGTTTCTTGCACCAATTTTTCAGCGCTGATTTCACGCAGGCGGGCGGCGGGATTGACGATGATGCGGTGCGCCAGGATAGGCGCAGCCAGGGCTTTGACATCGTCAGGCAGGGCATGGTCGCGCCCAAGCAGGGCAGCGCGCGCCTGTACAGCGCGAAAAAGCGCCAGTGAGCCGCGCGGCGAGGCGCCCAGATAGATTTCGGCGTTTTGGCGCGTGCGCTGAACAATTTCAACGATGTAGCGCTGCAGGATGACGGCGACGTAAATGTTTCGGACGGCTTGAGCGGCTTGCAGGACTTCTTCGGCGCTGAAAATGGGCTGGAGACTCTCGATGGGGTGCTGGAGTTGCTGGTCTTGTAGAATGCGGATTTCATCGCTGGTGGATGGGTAGCCCATGCGCAGGCGCAGAAGGAAACGGTCGAGCTGGGCTTCTGGCAGCGGAAAGGTGCCTTCATATTCAATTGGATTCTGCGTGGCAAGCACCATGAAGGGACGCGGGAGCGGATAGGTGACGCCATCCACCGTCACCTGGCGTTCTTCCATGGCCTCGAGCAGGGCGGCCTGCGTTTTGGGCGTAGCGCGGTTGATTTCATCCGTAAGGATGACCTGTCCAAAGATGGGGCCAGGGCGAAATTCAAACTTGCGGGTTTCCTGGTTGAAGATGGAGGTACCGGTCACATCACTGGGGAGCATATCCGGGGTAAATTGCAGGCGGTTAAAAGTGCAACCGAGCGATTTTGCCAGGGCGCGCGCAAGCACGGTTTTCCCCACGCCCGGCACATCTTCGATAAGAACATGTCCCTGGCAAAGCAGGCCGATGGTGATGAGTTCAATGGCATTGCGTTTGCCAATGATGACTTTTTCCAGGCTGGCGAAAAAGGTTTCGCCAAATTTTTGCAGGTCAATGGGCATGGGAAATTCCTTTCGTCAGGCGGTTTGATTGTACGTGAGAATGAAAGTGGACGCAATATGCCAATGACTGGTGATTACCCACAAGTCACCAATTTTCGTCCTGCGGACAAAAGCGACATAAATGTCGCGCTGCGTTGTGCGATTTTACACTCGCACCTGACACACATCTGCCCTGGCGGGCGTGCTGGAGGCGGAAGGTTAAGCGAGCGCCTGATGGCTGAGGTAGACATTCGGCTGAAGAAAGCGCTGGCATTGCGATGAAATTCCCCATCCTGAGGCGAGGCAGTGGTATCCTCGTCAGATACCCATTCACATAATTTAGGTAGATACGTACACAGGCACACGTAGACACGGAAAATCGCAACTCGCATCTCGCATCCGATCTTCATCCTTCATCTTTCGGTAGTGGTCAAGTAGCAAGTGATGCTTTGGCAAGATTGTAGCGGACGACATACAGTCGAGTAACCAATTCATGGTAGATATCGGATTTTGAAAACGATAAAGTCTTGCGTACATAGCGAGCATTCGATTGCCGCAATGTATTGTTCCAACGTTCCATGTGACTGGTCTCTCCAGTTTCTTTGCCAACACTCCGATGGGTTTCTTTTGGAAAAACTTTTTCGTAGGCATCCCAAAAATCACTAAAAGTGTAGCAGGCTTTATACTCATCAGGAATCAA
>MNXJ01000051.1 GCA_001872455.1 Anaerolineae bacterium CG2_30_57_67
AGGTGGGGCAAGGCCCGCGCAAATCGCAGATTTGCGCCACAGTTGGCTGCCCCTTTTGCCAATCTTTTGGACGGGTTCTTATCTGTTCAGTGCCTATCAAACGGCTCTAAAATTTCAATTTTCCGGTTTCTGCGGCGCAACCGCGACATATATATCGCGCCACTGGTTCTTGCTGCGTAACATCAGCTATTTAACCTGCATTACCAAGAGAAAGAGAATTTTCATTGCAAGCACTTAGCGGTTGTTTTCCACCGCGCGCAAAAGCGTATCCAGCATCTGCAAGGCCGTCAGGTTGCGCCAGGGCCAGGCGGCCTGCATGGCGGTCAAATTGTCAAAGTATGGGCCGGCCCAGGTGAGATGCGCTCCGTCGGGTTGCAGGCCGCTGTTGGGCAAGGCCTGCGCGATTTTCCAAAAGTTCCATAGCGGAATGTCGTACTCAGCCGCCAGACGCGCGATTTTTTGGTTGAGGACATGGCCGCCTTCCAGGTTATCGGCTTTGGTTGCCAGTACCGGCACAACGCCTTGCTCAATTAGAAAATCCAGAATGACGTGCATATTTTTATCAAAAGTAGCCTGGCGATTGACATCGTTGGTTCCCAGCATGACCAGCGCAAAAGCCGGGCGCTGAATGCGCACCTCGCAGGCCAGCGGCGTTTCATTTCTTCTACAAACCTTGTGGTCGGCCCACAGCGGGGTCAGCAGGTTGGCGGCGGAAAACCCGCGTCCGGCGGCGACGCTGGTGCGGCCATACGAGCCGTGAAAATAGGTAATCACCGTTGCCAGCGAATCGTAATCGCCCAGGGCGTATTGTCCCGCGTCAGCGTCGAAAGCGCCCAAAAACCAGGTCGGCGTGGCTTCACAATCGCCAATTTTGGAGAAGGCTTGCGGATTGTTGCCGAGTTCCACGCCGCGCCGATAAATTTCCAGCACACGCGGGCTGATTTTTTCGGGAATAACCGGCCAGATTTGCCACGCTTCGGGCGCAAGGGATGTCGCGCTGGGGAGCGGCGCCGGGCCAGTGGAGGCTGGCGCCGTTTCGGCGGATGGGGCTGTGGGCGTAAGCGCCATCGGCTGAGGCAGGGTCATTGTTGCGGAGGCGGCCTCAGCCGGGTGAATTTGCGCCGGGGCGCAGGCCACGGCGCAGGCGGCCAGCAAAACCAACACGAAAGAAATTTTCTTTATGGGCATGGTTGTTCCTGAATGATATGCCCCAGTTGCGTGGCGAGTAAATGTTCGCCGTTGGGGGTGAGGTGGATGGCGCTGTTGGTAAATTGGGTCGGCGGGACGAGATTCCACAGGTCAAGATAGTTCCAGGCGTTGGCTTGGGCTTGTTGTGCCATTTGCGCGCGCCACTGGTCGTATGCCCAGCGCGGGTAGAAAAAATTGTAGCGCAGGCCGCTGTTTTTTCCGGCGCTGATGAGCATGGGCTCGTTGAAGAGTATCAGCGGCGTGGGCGCGGCGGCTTTTATTCCGGCCTGCAACATCGACCAGGCCAGGCGGCTGGCCTCCAGCGGCGCGCCACTTTGACCGTGATAGGTGCTTTCGCTGTCGAAGTCGGTTTGGGCAGGGGCGTAATCGGTGGGATAAATCTGGTCAATACCGGTTGCGCTCCACAACACGCCGTAAAGTTGCAGGCGCAATAAATCGGCCAGGGCGCGGCGTTGACCGATAAGCGTGCGTGCCCAAAAATTGGGGCGTACCAGCGCCGGGTCGGCAGGGCTGAGCGGCAGGGCGTAGCGGGCAATCAACTCGTCTACACGGGCGGGGTTGTTGGCAACCAGCGGCGAATCAACCTGTTTTTCGAGCGGAAAGGCCTCCAGCGTCAGCCCCCAGAGAATCGAGTCGGGTTGATAGCGGCGGGCTTGCTCCAAAATCATCAGGTCTTTGGTGAGTGAAATGGTTGGGTAGCCCAAATTGTAGACGCGTACCCGCCGCCCGCAAACAGTCAGCGCGGCGGCATTCAACTGCCCGGCCAGCGTTTCCTGCGGGCGCAAGAGCGTTCCCCAAACGGATGAATCGCCCAGGGCGATGACGCGGTATTCGTCGGGGGTTTTTTCTCCAGCGGTGAGAATGTGCGCGGCGAACATGGCATCCAGGTCGAGGAGACTCAAATTGTATGATTTGCTAGAGTCTTCGCCGAAGGGCAGGCGCTCGCGTCCTGACAGGAGGTGATTGTACAGCGAGAGTTTTCCCAGTTTTGGTGGGAGAGCGGCGAAGGCCAGGTTGAAGACGAGAAAAATCAACAGACCCTTGATGAAAACATTCCGAAGAAAGTGAGCGTTCATGTCATCCCTGTTGCCCGAATAAAAGGCCGAAAAAATGGAGCGCATCGGTGGGTTCGGGCAGGGCGAAGAAAACCCAGCCGAGGGCGACGTAGTGAAAGGTGAGCAATGCGCCGAAGATGTTCAGCGCTGTTTGCCAGCGCGCGGGCAGGGCGGTAAAGTGCGTTTTGGCCGCTTCGGCCCAGCGGTTGTGGATGAACAACCCCAGCCCGTGCCACAGACCCCACAGGGCAAAGTTGAACGTGACGCCGTGCCACAGGCTAATTAACAGCATGGTGGCGACTTGTGTGAGAAAGATGATGGCCGGGGCGGGCAGGTTTTTGTGGCCGGCGCGCAGGGCGCGGGTGAGCGGGTTGAAAAAATAGGCGCGAAACCATTGCGTCAGGCTCATGTGCCAGTTGTTCCAAAACTGGGTCAGGTTGGGTTTGGCGTAGGGCGCGTTGAAGTTTTCGGGCAATTTGATGCCCATCAGCCGCGCCAGACCGATAGCAATATCGCTGTAGCCGCTGAAGTCAAAGTAAATTTGAAAAGTGTAGGCGTAGAGCAACACCCAGCCCCAGCCCGCGCCGCGTACCTGGCTGGCGTTGGCGGCGTTGAGCGCCATCAGCGCCAGCGCATCAGCCAGGACAAATTTTTTGAACAGGCCGAGCATCAGCCGTTGGGCGGCTTCGCCCAGGTCGGCGGCGGTCAGCGTCAGCGGGCGGCGCAAATCGCTGACGAAGCGTTCAATGCGGTCAATCGGCCCGGCGCTCAGCGTTGGGAAGAAAAGCACATAAGCGCCGAATTCTGCCAGACTGACTGCGGGCAAGCGTCCGTTCTGGCGGTCGCGCAGGGTGTGCAACAGGCGGAAGGCGATGTAGGAAAACCCCAGCCAGCGAATGTCAAGCGGGGCGGCGCTGGTGAGCGCTTGCCCGTTGATGGAACGCAACAGCAGGCTGATTTGCAGGGAAAGTGCGGGGGTTTTGAGCAGAACGAACAGAAAAATGATGGCAAAGATGGCGGCGGAGAGTATTCCCGGCCCTGGTTGGGTGAAGCGCGCGACAAGGAGCGCCATCAGCGCAAAAAAAGCCGCCAGCGCGAGAGTTGTTCCCGGCTGGGGCGGGCGCGAAGCCGTCAGCGGCAGGTCGAAGCCGAGAAAACGAGTCAATTGCAGGGTGAGCAGGATGCCCGTCAGCAGGACGATTGCGCCCCAGTTATTTTTCCAGGCGCGCGCTTCGGGCGGAGTAACGAGTAACCACGTCAGCGCGGTGAGCGCCAGGGTGATGGTAGGCAGGGAAAAGTCGAGGCCGCGTATCGGTAGCGCTGGTTGCAGGGCGTAAACGGCCAGGGCGCTCAGCGTCAGTAACAGGCCGGCGCGCCAGCGATTTTTCATCACTGCCCCCAGAAACGCCGCAACAGCAATGGAGATGAGCAGGAAAACCAACGTCATCAAAAGCCCTGGTAAATCCACGTTGGAGCGCTGGAAGCGGTCAAAATTGTCAGGGCGACGAGTATCAGGGCGAAGGCCAGCGCCCAACGGTTTTCACGCGAGAAGAGGGCTTTCATCGGTAACCGCACACCAGGCTTTCGCCGCTCTGGCTGTTGACCTGATAGGTGCGGTCGGAAAGTGAAATTTCTTGGGCTTCGCCGTTGTAGGAGGCGATGATTTTGCCCTGACAGGTAACCAGGCTGGTGTCGCCATCTGTACCGGTGACGGAGCAGGCCAGGTCGCTGAGGCTGGCCTCGACACCCTGAAAGGAGTCGAGTTCGAGCAGGGCCTGCGCTTCCCAATCGGCGCAGGAGAGCGCAGAAAGGCTGTTGGCGTCTTTGGCGATAAGCGCTTTCAGATAGGTTTCAACGGTTTGGGCGGCGGATTCTTTTGTGGCGCAGGCGGAAAACAGAAGCAGACAGGCGGGTAAAAGGAAAATGAGTAATTTTTGCACGTAACGTTCCTTTGAGCGGTTGGATGGGCGCGATTATACCAAACCGGTTAGTTTGACCCAAAGTTTTTCAAACTCGTTGTTATCAGAGACCAACGTCCCCCGCTATTGAACCCCTTATTTTCGTGACTTTCAAACCGCAATCAAAAGAGCGACATGAATGTCGCGTTACAAAACCTTTGCCGTTGGCGTAGTTTTTAGGGCGTAATACTGCAATAACTTTGACCTAAAGACCGGAATGAAATTTATAATTTACAATTTTACGAAAAACGTAAACTATGATGTTACAAAACGCACCTGTTATTGTGACAAATCTCACTATGATTGCGTTTAGGGAAGGGCTACCATCTTCGTAGAGATATGCGTTTATCCGCCAAATCATATATGTTGAACAGGATAAAAAATGACCTTTTCTGCCAGCCTCACTCAGGAAGTCTCCATGATGGAATCCGAATTGTGTTCAGCTTTTTCGGATCCAACCCGCATCTTGATTCTGTACAAATTGGACGAACAACCCTGTACTGTGACCGAGCTGATGGCTCATTTGAATCTTTCGCAGCCGATGGTTTCCCGGCATCTGAAAGTTTTACGCGACCGCGGGTTGGTAGCGGCTGAGCGTCAGGGCATCAACATGCTTTATCACCTGGTTGACCGGCGCTTGATTGATGCGTTGGATATTCTGCGCGGTGTGTTGCGCGACCGCATTCTGCACCGCGCCAACCTGATTACGGAAATTCAGGCTTGACCCTATTTTTTTCCCCGAGGAGAAATGCATATGCAACACAAAAACACTATTTTTTTGCTTGTCGTCGCCGGTCTTATTTTGGTAATCGGCAGCGGCCTCTGGCTTGCCACCGCCACGCCTGCCAGCGCACAGTGTGGCTCGCAGGCTTCGTCTTGCAAAAACTGCCACGAAACGCAGGCTGAAATGCCTGTCAACGCAGATGGGACAGGCTGGCATCAATCGCACGCTTTTGGCGATTTCTGCTACATCTGCCACGCCGGGAATCAGCAGGCGACTGATAAAGCCGCCGCACACGAAGGGATGGTCGCGCCGCTTTCGGATGCAAAGGCTTCCTGCCAGCAGTGTCACGTCGCCGATTTGGACGCGCGCGCCAAAGTCTATGCCGATGCGCTCGGCGTTGAAGTTGGTTCCGCCGCGCCGATACCCGCTTCGGGCGGAGATTCTGTCGCCGCGCCGATTGCAGCCGCGCCTGCTTCCGCATCCAGCGCCTGCAATGAAATGGTCGTGGATGACCCCAACGCGGTGGATTATGTCGCCAACTACAACGAAATTGTGTTGGGCAAGAAACCGACCAACTGGGGGGACATGATTTTGCTTGGCTTAATTGGCATCATGCTGGTGGGCGGCGGCGGATTTGTCGTCACCCGCGAGAAACTGGTCAGCGTCAAATTTGGCGACACAAAAGCAGTGGACAACGAATATCCCGCCGATGTGGTGGACATGCTGCCGCAGATTGCTTCGCTCAAAGCGGGCGCGCGCAAGTCGCTGAAAAATGTTTTGGAAAACAAGAAAGCCGAAAAAGTTCTCAACTTGATGGACGAAGTCGTCAAAAAGGACGAGGAGTAAGCCATGAAAGCAATACTCAACTACATTCACAAGGAAGTCTGGTCGCCGTACATTGCGGGAATTTTGCTGGGGCTGGTGGGCATCGCCGCCGTCTGGATTAGCAACAGCCTGCTGGGCGCTTCCGGCGCGTTTGAAAACGTCGCCGGGCTGATTGGCAAAGCCGTTGCTCCCGCCGCTTTCGACAATATGTACTTCAACTTCATCATGCCGCCGGGCATCACGGTCAGCGTCATTCTCGTTGTCGGGATTTTCTTCGGCGGAATGCTGGGCGCGGCAACCAGCGGCACGCTCAAATGGGGCGCGAAGGATACCGCCAACTCTGACCCGCAGTGGAAGCGCATCTTCGGCGAATCCACCGCCAAACGCTGGGGAATTGCCTTCATCGGCGCGATTATTTTGGAATACGCGGCGGGCATCGCGGGCGGCTGCACCAGCGGTCTGGCGATTTCGGGCGGCATGTTACTGGCGCCAGCGGCGTATCTCTTCATCGCGGGCATGTTTGCTTCCGGCATTGTCACCGCGCTCGTTATCTACGGCAAGCGTTATTAGGAGACTGACATGAACTATATCGTGGCTCTTATTCTCGGTGTGTTCTTCGGCTTTTCGTTGAACAAAGCCGGGCTGACCAAATACAACAAAATTGTGAACGTCTTCCGCTTTACGGATATGGCGGTGCTGCAATTCATGATGACCGCGCTGGTGGTTTCGATGAGCGGTCTGTACGCCCTGCGCGGGCTGGGATTGGTGACTTTCCCGTCCGTCCCGGCAACCTACATCGTCGGCAATCTGGTCGGCGGGTTGATTTTCGGCGTGGGCATGGCGCTCAGCGGCTACTGCCCCGGCACTTGCGCGGCGGGCGCCGGTGAAGGCAAACTCGATTACATCGTGCCCGGCTTGCTCGGCTTTCTGACGGGCGCGGTCATTTACGGGCTGACCTATGAAGTGGTTTTCCCCGGCATTTCGGCAATCGCCAACTACGGCAACGTGGTTCTGCCCGATTTGTGGCATCTTGACCCGTTCCTGACCGTTCTGACCTTCGCGCTGATGTCCTTCCTGCTCTTCTATTTGATTGACCGCGCGGGATGGCAACGGAAAGAGAAATAGTAATTAGGGATTAGGAATTACCTAATTACCTAATCCCTAATCACTAATTTCGGAGAATCTATGACAAACACACTCTCAAGAAGAGATTTTCTAAAAATTGGCGCGGCAACAGCGGGCGTGCTGGCGGTGGGGCAAATGCTCCCAGCGCCGGTAGCGCAGGCGGCGCGCGCGGCGGGGCATCTCAACGCCGATGGCGATGGCTACATTTCCAGCATGTGCGAGATGTGCGTCTGGCGCTGCGGGCTGATTGCCAAAATCAAAGATGGCAAGGTCATCAAACTGGACGGCAACCCAGAACACGAACACTCACGCGGCAATCTTTGTCCACGCGGGCAATCAGGCTTGATGAATACCTACGACCCCGACCGTGTGCTGACTCCGCTCATTCGGGTTGGCAAACGCGGCGAAGGCAAATTCCGCCCCGCGTCGTGGGAAGAAGCCCTGGATTTGGTCGCCAGCAAGATGACCGAAATCAAGGACAAGTACGGCGCGGAAGCAATGGTTTTCTCGTCCACGCATAATTTGAGCCAGCCGCTGTTTGAAAATCTGCTCTACGCCTTCGGCTCGCCCAATTACGGCACGCAACGCTCGCTGTGCTTCAACGCCATGATTGTCAGCAACCTGATGACCTACGGCATGGAAGAACCCGCCCGCATCTACGACGAAAAACTGGAATACATTTTGCTGACCGGGCGCAACTTGATGGAAGCGATTTCCACGTCGGAGACTTCAGACTTGAGTCACGCAATTGACCGCGGCGCGAAGGTGGTCTATCTTGACCCGCGCTTCACCAAGACCGCCGCCAAAGCCAGCGAGTGGCTGCCGATTAAACCTGGCAACGACCTGGCATTCCATCTAGCGCTGCTGAACGTCATCATCAAGGAGCGGCTATACAACCGCTCCTTCGTGGAACAAAACACCGTCGGCTTTGATGAACTGAAAAAAGAAGTTAGCAAATACACGCCTGATTGGGCCGCGCCGCTGACAGGCATCCCCGCCGAAACCATCACGCGCATCGCGCATGAATTCGCCGCCGCCGCGCCGCACGCGCTGGCGCATAACGGCTGGCGCACGTCCAACTTTATCAACTCGTTCCATACCCAACGCGCCATTTCGATTTTGAACGCGCTGATGGGCAACTGGGACGTGGTTCTAACCGAAGGCGGCAGCGAAGAATCTGCCACGCTGGGCGCGCCCAAGCAGCCGCCCTTCCCGCGTATCTCCGCGCTGCGGCTGGATGGCGTCCCCTGGAAATACCCGGTTGTCCCGCTCAAAATCGGCGTCTTTCAGGAACTGCGCGACAACATCGTCAGCGGCGACCCGTATCAGGCGCACGGCTGGTTCATCTCGCGCCAGAATCCCATCATGTCCATCCCCGACCGCGCCAAGACGCTGGAAGCCTTCGGCAAATTGGATTTCATCGTGACGGTGGACATCATCATGAACGACACCGCCTGGTTCTCGGACGTGATTCTGCCCGAAGCGTCGTATCTCGAACGCTACGACCCGCTGCTGCCGGTGGGCGACCGAATTTTTATCCGCCAGCCCGTGATTGAGCCGCAGGGCGAAGCCAAATCGGCGCTGTGGATTTACAAGCAGTTGGGCGAGCGTCTCGGTTTGGGCGATTACTTCCAATACGCAGACGAAGAAGATTATCTGCGCCAGCAACTCGCGCCGCTCGGCGTCAGCCTGGAAGAAGTGAAAGCCAAAGGCTACGCCGAAGCGCCCGAAACACCGCACGAAGGCGAAGCCGCTGAACTGACGTGGAACACGCCCAGCGGAAAAGTGGAACTGTTCTCCGACACGCTCGCCAAAGTGGGTTTTTCTGGCGTACCGACCTGGGAAGAGCCACCCGCTCCGAAGGAAGGCGAGTTCTACCTGCTGACGGGCAAAGTGGCGCAATCCACGCAGTTTGGCACGCAGAACAATCAACTGTTGCACAAATATTCGGATGAGCCGCGCATGTGGATGAACGCCAAAACCGCCGCCAGCCTGGGGCTTGTCACCGACGACTGGGTGGAAGTCGCCAGCGAAGTGGGCAAAATCCATACCCGCCTGCTCGCCACCGAAGCCATCCGCCCCGATTGTGTGTACATGACTCCCGGTTACGGGCATCTTTCCAAAGGGCTGACCACTGCCTTTGGCATCGGAGCGAGCGACTCGGCGCTCCACGTCACTTACACCGACCCCATCAGCGGCGGGCAGGCATTGAGCCAGACGTTTGTCACGGTGAAGAAAGATTAGAACGTAATGCGAAATTCATTTCGCACTCTAAGCGAAATAAATTTCGCGGTACAGGTGAAATTATGACTGAAATCAAACATCACGCCTATCTGTTCGACGCCACGCGCTGTATTGACTGCCGCGCCTGCATGGTGGCGTGCAGCGTGGAAAACAACATCGAAATGGACAAGACGCGCATCTGGGTGGCTGGCTTGGGCGTCACGGGCGAATTCCCCACTTTACAGCGCGAGACGATGGTCTATCACTGTATGCACTGCGAACACCCCGACTGCATGTCGGCTTGCCCGGTGGGCGCGTACACCAAAGCGGAAGACGGACCCGTCACCTACAATCCCAACCTGTGCATTGGTTGCCGCTACTGCATGAACGCCTGCCCGTTTGGCGTGCCGCACTTTGATTATGACAAAGGCATCATCGAAGGCGCATTTATTGACAAATGCACCTTCTGCCCGCAGCGCATCTACAACGGACAGGAACCTGCCTGCGTGGAAACCTGTCCAACCAACGCACTCGAATACGGCGAACGCGCAGAACTCATCCAGCGCGCGCACGAGCGCATCGCCGCGCACCCCGACCGCTACATTGACCACGTGTACGGCGAATTTGAAAACGGCGGCACATCCTACCTGATTCTTTCGCACGTTCCGTTCAGCGAACTGGGACTGCCGACCCTGCCCGAAACGCCCGTCAACGAAGTCAGCGAAGCAGCGATTGGCTTGACCCTGCCAGTGGCAATCGGCTGGGGCGCGGTCTTGACGGCAGTGACAGTCGGCGTCCATCAGTACAATCAAAAGAAAACCGCCGCGGACGAGAAAGCGGAGACAAAAAAATGAAACTCAATCTCACCATCCAACCCCGTTTCCGTATTGGACTGTTTCCACTGGTTCTGGCGACTCTGGCGGGCATCGCCTTCGTCATTGCCCTGTGGCGCTACACCTTCGGCATCGGCGCCATCAGCAACCTGAGCAACGCCTATCCATGGGGCTTTTGGGTCAGTTTTGACCTGTTCACGGGCATCGCCATCAGCAGCGGCGCATTCATTCTAGCGTCCATCGTTTACATCTTCGAGTTGGAAGAATTCCGTCCGCTTCTGCGCCCAACCCTGCTGACGGGTCTGCTCGGCTATGTGATGGAAGGGATTGCCCTGCTGGTGGAACTCGGTCAGCCGCAGCGCATCTGGTACTTTTTGCGCTATCAGAATTTCACATCCTTCCTGCTCTTTATCGGGCTGTATGTGATGATTTATATCGCCGTGTTGGCGGTGGAATTTTCCCCCGCCGTGTTTGAGCGATTGAAGTGGGACAAAGCCGCCAGTCTCGTCAAAGGCTGGATGAAACCCGTCGTCATCTTCGGCGCGGTCATCTCCACCCTGCATCAGGCGTCGCTCGGTTCACTTTTACTGATTCAGCCCGCCAAACTACATCCGCTGTGGTGGACGCCCTGGATTCCGCCGCTGTTCTTTATCTCGGCGATTGCTATCGGCTTGGCGATGACCATCTTCGAGTCGTCGCTCAGTTCCCGCTATTTCCAGCGCGGACTGGAAACTCACCTGCTCGAAAAACTGGCGCGGGCGATTCCCTATGTGCTGGGGCTTTACTTCGTGATGAAATTTGCGCAACTCGCGCTGGAAGGCAAACTCGGCTTGCTCTTCACCAGCGGCGGAATGAGCGTCCTGTTCTGGGCAGAGATTTTACTCGGAGCTGTTCTCCCGTCCATTCTGTTCTCCATCAAAAAAATTCGCCAAAGCGCCAGCGGCTTGCTGACGGGCGCAGTTGTCACTCTGCTCGGCATGATTCTCAACCGCTTCAACGTCAGTTGGTTTGCCGTCCAGCACCCAGATCCGCTGTTCTACATGCCGACCTTCATGAGCAATGTCCACTACTTCCCGACCCTGCCCGAAGTTGCCGTCTCGGTTGGGATTTTCTCCGCTGGCATTCTCGCCTTTGGGCTGGCGGCAAAATATCTGCCTGTATTTGAAGATGAAAATCCTTAACCCCCACCCCCCGCCTTCCCCGGAAGAACACCGGGGCGAAACAGCCCCATTTTCAAAAACCGAAAATAGAGGAAGGGGTTGGCATAATCTGACTTGCAAGACAGTCGGGGAAGGGCTATACTACGTTTATGAAGTTCGCATGGGATCAGCGAAAGAGTCAAACCAACATCGAGAAGCATGGATTGGATTTTGCCGATGCCCACAAGATTTTTGAATCCCCCATGCTGGTCAAACTGGATGACCGCAAAGATTATGGTGAAGACCGTTGGGTTGGGATTGGCCTGATGGACATGCGCGTTGTAGTCATCACGTTCA
>MNXJ01000024.1 GCA_001872455.1 Anaerolineae bacterium CG2_30_57_67
TCCACGCAAAGCGCAGATTTGCGCCACAGTTGGCTGCCCATTTTGCCAATTTTTTGGACGGGTTCTTATCTGTTCAGTGCCTATCAAACGGCTCTAAAATTTCAGTTTTCCGGTTTCTGCGGCGCAACCGCGACATATATATCGCGCCACTGGTTCTTGCTGCGTAACATCAGTTAAATGATTTGCCGGTGGAAAGTGCAATAATGAGCCGTAACTTATTTATTTTTAAGACGACATTAAGTTAGATACCGGCCGAATTGATCAGGCCGATTTGCATTCCAGGAACATCGCAAGTGCCGCACGCCAACCGGAGGAATCATGAAACAAAATCGTTTGGGTTGTTTAACCCCCATGGCCATGATCGCCACTGTCATCACCCTGCTCGCTATCGGCGGCATGGCGTTTGTTAATGGCAGCGACTTCTTCAGCGCCGGGAGTTTGAACGCGCAAGGCAGCGGTGGCACACTGGGGGGCGTCCGTTCACATGCAGAAATTGGCGATGATTGCGCCAAGTGTCACCCGGCGTTGTGGGAACCCGATACGATGGGGGATCGCTGTGTCGTCTGCCACAAGGATGTTCTCGTCCAGCTGGCTTTTCCCAACAGCCTGCACGGCGCCATTCGCAGTGAAGTTTCTAAAATCAATTGCCGCTCGTGCCATTCTGAACACAAAGGCCCCGATGCGCCGCTGACCGATGCGCATCTAACCAATTTTCCGCACGACCCGATGGGATTTTCGCTGACTTCACACAAGAAACGCGCCGATGGCGTGCTCTTTGCTTGCGCCGATTGCCATGTGAACAGTTTTATTGATTTTCAACAGACGCAATGCGCCGCCTGCCATCGTCAGATGGACGCGGTATTTACCACTGCTCACGCCATTGAGTTTGGCGAAAATTGCATGGCCTGCCACGACGGCGTGGAAACCATTGGCAAGGCTTTCGATCACAGCAAATCTACTTTTGCGCTGGCTGGCAAACATCTGGACGTGCGCTGCGCTGAATGTCACACCAACGCCCGCAGCCGCGCCGATTTAAAAACCGCCCCGACCGCCTGCGAAAGTTGCCACCAGAAAGATGACGCCCATCAGGGACGTTATGGTCTGACCTGTGGCAATTGTCACAACCCGGCGGGTTGGCGCGATAATCTCAAGTTTGATCATAATCTTTCCACCTTCAAACTGGAAGGAAAGCATATCGGTGTGGCCTGCGAAAAATGCCATACCAACCCCGCTCAATTTGCTGGGATCGCGTCTGATTGTGTTTCCTGTCATTCCAAGGATGACGCCCATAACGGACAATTTGGGACGACTTGCGCCATTTGCCATAACGTTTCGGATTGGAAAGATGTTCACATTGACCACAGTCTGTTTTCTTTCAAACTGGATGGCACACACGTCAATGTTCCCTGTCTTTCCTGCCACGTCAACAACGTTCTAAAGGGTACGCCCACGCAGTGTAACGCTTGCCATGCCCAGGATGATGCCCATCATGGACAGTTTGGCACAGATTGCGCCAAATGCCACAGCACTGCCGCCTGGAAGCCATCCACGTTTGACCACAACCTGGCCGCTTTCAAACTCGATGGCGCACACGTCAACGTTGCCTGTCTTTCCTGCCACAAAAACGGCCAGTTCAAAGGCACACCACAAAACTGCTTTGGCTGTCACGCTGGCAATGATGCCCACCATGGACAATTTGGTACGGACTGCGCCAAGTGTCATACCACTGCCGCCTGGAAGCCCGCCTTTTTCAATCACAACCTGTCGGTCTTCAAACTAACCGGCGCGCATGTCAATGTTGCCTGCCTTTCCTGCCACAAAAACGGCGTCTTCAAAGGTACACCGCAAAACTGCGTTGGCTGTCACGCCAGCAATGACGCTCACCATGGACAATTTGGCACGGACTGCGCCAAGTGTCACACCACTGCTGCCTGGAAGCCCGCCTTTTTTGACCATAACCTGTCGGCTTTCAAACTAACCGGCGCGCACGTCAACGTCTCGTGTCTTTCCTGCCACAAAAATGGACAGTTCAAAGGCACACCGCAAGATTGCTTCAGCTGTCACGCCGGCAACGACGCCCACCACGGACAATTTGGGACGGCTTGCGCGCAGTGCCACAATACCGCCGCCTGGAAACCCGCCTCCTTCGACCATAATCTGTCATCCTTCAAATTGACGGGGGCGCACGGTGGTGTTGCCTGCCTGTCCTGTCACCAAAACGGTAAGTTCAAAGGTACGCCCAGCGATTGTTACAGCTGTCATGCAGGTAAAGATGCTCACCACGGTCAGTTTGGTACCAATTGCGCCCAGTGCCACAGCACCAGCGCCTGGA
Organism: Anaerolineae bacterium CG2_30_57_67; assembly: GCA_001872455.1. Classification (GTDB taxonomy): domain Bacteria; phylum Chloroflexota; class Anaerolineae; order Anaerolineales; family Villigracilaceae; genus UBA8950. The sequence goes on from MNXJ01000024.1 coordinate 2,333, forward strand.
AACCTGCCACTTTTGACCATAACCTGTCTTCCTTCAAGCTAACTGGTGCACACACGAATGTTTCTTGTAATACCTGCCATTCAAACGGCGTTTTCAAAGGTACACCTTCGCAGTGCGGTGTCTGTCACGCGGCAGATGACGCCCACGGTGGCCGTTTCGGCGCCTTCTGCGGGCAATGCCATACCACCTCTGGCTGGAAACCCGCTACCTTTGACCATAACCTGGCTTCCTTCAAACTGACCGGCGCGCACGCCGGTGCGGCTTGCTCCTCCTGCCATAAAAACGGTCAGTTCAAAGGCACGCCCTCTGACTGTTACAGCTGTCATGGCGGTCAGGACGCGCACAACGGAAAATTTGGCGCCAACTGCTCACAGTGCCATAGCACCAGCGCCTGGAAACCCGCCTCGTTCAACCATAACTTATCTGGCTTCCCATTGGCCGGGCGACACGCCAACGTGGCTTGTTCCTCCTGTCACCCTGGCGGTCGCTACGCTGGCACGCCATCCGCTTGCGCGGCCTGCCACGGCGAACCCGCTTTCCATTCGGGCATGTTCAGCAGTAATTGCGACCAGTGCCACAGCGCTAATAACTGGAATGGTTCCTACAACGGTTCACATCCCAGTATATCCAACGACGAGGGCGGCTCTGGCGTCAATCACGGCGGGCAGGGCTGTCGTTCCTGTCACACCAGCAGTCTGCATGATGCCACTTGTACTGCTTGTCATGACGGCAATGGTGATGACGGCGGGGATGATTAGACGCTGAACAGGAAAACGGGATTTATTCTGCTCGTGAATAACAAAAATACTGGCCGCCTTTTGGCGGCCAGTATTTTTGTTAGCCGATGACTTTACTGCAAAAACCTATTAACTGCAGGTACGCGCGCGGTAAGATTTTCCTTTTGCAGGCATTCCTGATGTTGCCTACCCGCGTGAACGCGTCAGCGTCTCGGGGCGCAGAATTTCATTCAGCTGTTCGCGCGTCAGCAGTCCGCGGGCGAGCGCCACTTCGGCCACGCCTTTGCCAGTTTCGTGGGCTTCCTTCGCCACCGCCGTGGCGTTTTCGTAGCCGATGTATGGATTGAGCGCTGTCACCAGCCCCACCGAATTTTCCACCGTTTGCAGCAGGCGCTCGCGGTTGGCGGTGATGCCGCGCACACATTTTTCGGCCAGCGTCAGGCAGGCCTGGCGCAGATAGATGGCGCTGTTGAACAGGTTGTGGGCGATAATCGGCTCGAAGGCGTTCAACTGCAACTGACCGCCCTCCGCCGCAAAAGAAACCGTCACGTCGTTGCCAATCACCTCAAAGGCAATCTGATTGACCACTTCGGGGATGACCGGGTTGACCTTGCCCGGCATGATGCTCGACCCGGCCTGCACTGGCGGCAGGTTGATTTCGGCAAACCCGGCGCGCGGCCCGGACGAGAGCAGGCGCAAATCATTGCTCACTTTGGAGAGTTTGACCGCCACCCGTTTGAGCACGCCCGAAACCTGAACGAACGCCCCGGCATCTTGCGTGGCCTCGACCAGGTTGGCGGCAGTGACGTAGGCCACGCCGGTAATTTCGCTCAGATAGTTGCAGGCCAGCGCCGCATACCCGGCAGGCGCGTTGATGCCGGTGCCGATGGCCGTCGCCCCCAGATTAATTTCCTGAATCAGCAATTCGGCCTCGCGCAGGCGCTGTTGGTCTTCGGCCAGCATCACCGCATAGGTGCTGAATTCCTGGCCGAGGGTCATCGGCACGGCTTCCTGCATTTGCGTGCGGCCCATTTTCAGTACGTCCGCAAATTCATGTGACTTGGCTTCAAAATCGCGCCGCAAAACTTCCATCGCCTCCACCAAATGCGTCAGTTCGGCGCGCAGCGCCACCTTCACCGAGGTCGGGTAGACATCGTTGGTGCTCTGGCTCAGGTTGACATGCTCCAGCGGGTGAATCTCTTTGTAATCGCCAAAAGCCAGCCCCAAAATTTGCAGCGCGCGATTGGCAATCACCTCGTTGGCGTTCATGTTGGTCGAAGTGCCCGCCCCGCCCTGAATCACATCCACCACAAACTGGTCGTGATATTTTCCGGCGCGGATTTCGCGGCAGGCCTGCACAATTGCGCCGGTTTTGCGGTCATCCAACAGGCCCAGTTGATTATTCGCCAGCGCGCAGGCTTCCTTGACGCTCGCCAGCGCTTCCACCAGGCGCGGATAGGCGCTGATGGGTGTTCCCGTAATCGGGAAGTTTTCGAGCGCGCGCAGGGTGTGGATGCCGTAATAGGCCGCCGCCGTCACCTGGCGCTCTCCCAACAAATCATGTTCCGTGCGAAAAGATGAGGTAGTCATGCTGCAATTTTACTCACATTTTTCTGCTATACTGCTTTCAAAAAGGAGAAAACCATGCCCCAAAAAGCCTTTCAGGACTACTACCCCGAAAATGTCGCCCACTGTTACGGCTGTGGCCGCCTGAACGAACACGGCTATCAGATTAAAACCTACTGGGAAGGCGAAGAAAGCGTCACGCGCTTTGCGCCGCGCCCCGAACACACCGCCATTCCCGGCTTTGTCTACGGCGGATTGCTGGCCTCGCTGGTGGATTGCCACAGCACCGGCACCGCCGCCGCCGCCATGTACCGCGCCGAAGGCCGCGCAATGGACAGCCTGCCTGCTTTCCGCTTCGTCACCGCCTCGCTGCACGTTGATTTTCTCAAACCGACCCCGCTGCAGGGCGAGCTGGAACTGCGTGGGCGCGTCAAAGAAATCAAGGGGCGCAAAGTCATCATCGAAACCACGCTCTACGCCGCCGGCATCGCCACCGTGCGCGGCGAAACCGTCTGCGTACAAATGCCAGAAAACTTCATTCCCTGAACCATGTCCACGCTCAACCCCGCCGCCCTGGCCGCCTTCCGCGCCCAAACCTATCGCCTGACCGCCCCGCTCACCTCGCCGGAACAGGCCGCCGCCTGGATTCAGGAACGCCGCTTCGCCTATTTCTGGCCGATTAAGGATGTTCCGCTCCCAAGCCTGTGGGCGGCTGTGGCCGGCGACCGCCCGGTGGCCGACGCGCATGACGACCCTGGACACATCACCTGGGGCTGGAAGGATGCCGCGCTGGGAAAACATCAGTGGTACTACGCCAAAATTCTGCGCCACAAAGCCACCCTGATTGCCCCCGATTTCGCCCCCGCTTTTTATGCGCTCTCCGAAAATTACGACGACCCGCAGGAAGATTACCTGCTCGCTTACCGCGCCGGGCGGCTAACGCTGGCCGCCAAACAAATTTATGAAGCCCTGCTGGAAGATGGCGCTCTCAACACGCCCGAACTGCGCCGCAAAGCGCATTTGGCGGGCAAAAGCAGTGACGCAGAATTTGCCCGCGCGCTGGAAATGCTGCAGGCCGATTTCAAAATCCTGCCAGTCGGCGTGGCGGATGTCGGCGGCTGGCATTATGCTTTCGTCTACGACCTGACGGCGCGTCACTGGCCGGACCTGGCGCAGCAGGCTCAGGCGTTGAGCGAGGCCGAGGCGCGCGCCCGCCTGCTGGAAGCCTACTTCGCCGGGGTGGGCGCGGCGCAGTTGCGCGACATTCAGCGCCTGTTTGGCTGGGGCGCGGCAGTGACCAATCGGGCGGTGGAACGCCTGCTCACCAGCGGACAGGTTTCCGCCGGGTGGTTACTCGCCGGTCAACCCGGTGAATGGCTGACGCTTGCGGCGCTGGAATCCGCCTGAGCCGCCAGTAACTTTTTTCCGCGCCCGGCGTAAAGAAAGCGCACACCTTCCACATGCTTAAAAGTTTCTTGATAATATCAATTCAATATTGACTTTTTGAATTTTCAGCATATAATTTCTCAAGAATAAAGAAGTTAAATTAAAAAGGAGACTATTATGAAGAACCGTGGACAGTTGGCGCTTGGGCTGATTTTGATTTTGCTCGGCGCGTTTTACCTCGCGCAAATGCAATACCCGCAGTTGAAAAATTTACTGGGGCCGTTCCTCACCTACCCGCTGAATGTGGTGGCGGCGGGCGGCGCGGTGCTGGTCATCGGCCTGCTGACGGGCGCTTCGGGCCTGGCCGTCCCGGCGGCAATTGTGGCCGGCATTGGCGGCATTTTGTATTATCAGGAAGCCTATCACGACCCGATGACCTGGGCCTACATGTGGACACTCATCCCTGGCTTTGCGGGCGTGGGCGCCATTCTGGAAGGCCTGCTGACGCGCAACACGGCGCGGGCGCGCGGCGGCCTGGATTCCATCGTCACCAGCGCCATTCTGTTCGTTATTTTTGCCGCAATTTTCGGCAAGCTGACCCTGTTTGGCCCGTACGGCCCCGCCATTTTGCTGATTTTGGCCGGGTTGTGGCTGGCTGGCCGCGCCTTTTGGCGCAGATAGGAGTCTCCATGAAAAGCGGGAACCTGTTTTGGGGATTGGCGCTGATGGCGCTGGGCGGGTTGTTTTTTCTGCAGGCGCGCGGCCTGATTGCGATGGCCGATATTTGGGGTTATTTTGCGCCGCTGCTGCTCATTTTGGGTGGCCTGTGGGTGCTGACCGGCGCGCTGCGCATGCAAGTTTCGCTGGATAAAGCACCCTCCTTCAGCGTAGCGCTGGAAAACGCGCAAAAACTGTTTTTTGAGTTCAACACCGGCATGGGCCAGGCCTCGTTTGGCGGCGGTGCGCCGCCAGAAGTGGCCGTGCGCGGCGCCTCGGGCGCAGGCATGAATGTCCGCTCCCAACGGGAAGGCGACATGCTCAAAGTGGACGTGGACGCCGGGCCGTCGGTTTTGCCCTTGCTCGGACCGGATGGTGGCGGCTGGCGCTTTGAATTGAGCGAATCGGCGCTGGTTAGCCTGGAGATTGACGCCGGCGCTGCCAGCCTGGATTTTGACCTGCGCCCCCTACGCCTTTCCTCGCTAAAAGTGGAATGCGGCGCGAGCAGTATTCACATGACCCTGCCGGAACGCCCGGAAAACACGCGCATTGATTTTGAAATGGGCGCGGCCTCGCTCGACGTGACCGTGCCGCAAGGCGTGGCGCTGCGGCTGAAGGTGGAGGGCGGCGCCAATGCGCTGACGGTGGACGAAAGCCGCTTCCCGGCCATGCCAGACGGCGCCTACCAATCCACCGATTTCGACGCCGCGCCCTACAAAGTGGAAATGTCGCTGGAAGGCGGCGCCAATTCCATTCAGGTTCACTAACCCTGGAGTTTGCCATGTTGAAAAAAATCAATTTTCGCGCCTTGGTGGGCGGCGGCATGATGGTTCTCGGCCTGCTGATACTGTTGGAAAAAGCGGGAATTCTCCCTTTCCGCGCGGGGATGCTCTTTTGGGGCGCCATCCTGCTGGCAGGCGGCGCGGCGTTCCTTGGCTTTTTTCTGCAGGAGACGCGCGCCAACTGGTGGGCGATTCTGCCGGCTTTTGCGCTGCTCGGCATGTCGGCAGACGCCCTGCTGCCAGAGCGCTGGCAAGCCTGGAGCGGCGCTTTCTTCCTGGGCGGGTTGGGAATGGCGTTTCTGGGCGTCTATCTTACCGACCGCTCGCGCTGGTGGGGGCTCATCCCCGGCGGCATTTTGCTGACTCTGGCGGTTGTCTCTGGGCTGGATGAAACCTGGCAAGGCGCCGAAACTGGCGGGGCACTCTTTCTGGGCTTGGGGCTGACCTTTTTTCTGGTAGCGATTCTACCCAACCCGATCACCGATACGCGCTGGGCCTACATCCCCGGCACGATTTTGCTGGTGATTGGTGCAACGCTGGGTTATACTCAGTCACATGGTCTGGCGATGTACCTGTGGCCTGTCGCACTGATTCTGGTTGGGCTGGGGCTGGTGACGGCCTTTTTCTTCCGGCATGAGTAGACAGTTGTCTGGTGTTTCCAGCCGTCATTCTTTTCTTCACGGAGATTCTTATGCCCAATTTTTTTACTGCCGAAAATGCCATCGCCCTGCTCACCCTGACGGTGCTGGAGATTGTGCTCGGCATTGACAACATTGTCTTTATTTCCATCCTGGCCGACAAACTTCCCCAAGCGGAACAACCCAAAGCTCGCAAAATGGGGTTGGCGCTGGCAATGGTCACCCGCATTTTGCTTTTACTGTCACTGAGTTGGGTAATCAAGCTGGATTCTCCACTTTTTATCTTGCCAGTTTTTAACATTGGCATTTCTGGGCGTGACCTGATTTTGATTGGCGGCGGCCTGTTCCTGATTGCCAAATCTACCCACGAAATTCACGACAAACTCGAAGGCAAAGAGGGCGAAGCCAGCGCCAAAGTGGCCGCTTCGCTGGCGGCAGTAGTCATCCAAATTGGCCTGCTCGACATCATCTTCTCGCTTGATTCGGTCATCACCGCTGTCGGTATGGCGAAAGAAGTTTATGTCATGATTGGCGCGGTGATTATTGCCGTTGGAATCATGATGTACGCATCCACACCCATCAGCGACTTTGTCAACCATCACCCAACCGTCAAAATTCTGGCGCTTTCGTTCCTTTTGCTGATTGGCACCTCGCTTATCATCGAGGGTCTGCATCAACCCATCGAAAAAGGCTATGTCTACTTCGCCATGGGCTTCTCGGTCTTTGTCGAAATGCTTAATTTGCGCGTCCGCGCGCCCAGCCAGCCGGTTCAGTTACGCGAGGCTTACACTGCCGCGCAGCCTCCGCTGAAATTTTCTGCCAAAAAGAAACGCTAGCTCCTGTCTTAAACCTGCGCAGGACGTGTCCTGCGTTTTCTTCGCAGAACAATGTTCTACTTTCGCAACCTTGCAAAAATTTCTCTCGGCCAGCGCGACCTATACCCGCGCATGGCGATTTACTACGTCACCACCCGTTGCAACTTCAATTGCGCCTACTGTGAAGATTTTGGCGCGCGCCGCAACGCGTTACAACCAGAAGCGCTTGCACTGGCAGATGCCCGGCGTCTCCTGAAAATTATTCGCACGGGCGTTGATGCGCTTTGGCTCACTGGCGGCGAGCCGCTTCTCGCGCCGCATCTGGCCGATTTACTGGCATACGCCAGACGGGAGGCGAAATTTCGCTCCCTGAGCCTCATCAGCAACGGAAGCCTGCTTCCGCTTCACCCGGAAATTCTTCCCCTGCTCGACCGGTTGATTGTCAGCCTCGACTCGCTCGACCCGGCAGTTTGGTCGGCGCTTGACATGCCCATAGGCTACGCCGATAACATCCTCGACAACATCCGCGTCGCTGCCCGTCAGCAGAAGAAGCACGGCTTCCAGTTGATGCTTAACACCGTCATCACCCCGGCAGGGTTGTGGAGAATGACCCGCGGCTTGCGACCTTGGACGCGCTGATTGCGTTTTGTGTCGAAAATAAAATTTCCATTGCGTTTTCACCTCAATCCGTCAACATCTGGCCGCGCTACGAACTGATGATTTCGCCCGCCTACCGCGTTTTTATCCAAAAACTGATTCAATTCAAACACTCTGGCGCTCCTATTCTGGGCAGTGACGTCTATCTGAAGACACTCCTGCGTTTGGAGCCATACGACTGCTACCCCACGCTCATTCCACGTATTTTGCCCGGCGGTGAGTTGGAATATCCCTGCCGTCCGATTGCCAAAGCGGGTGACGAACAGGGCGGGCGTGAAATCAATTTGTTCAATTTTGCCACCTGGCAAGCCGCCTGGTCTGCCGCCCGTCAGCGGTACGGCGAGCCGCCATCGGCTTGCAACTCCTGCTTTCAGCAGTGCTACGCCGAACCTTCTCTGATGCAGGCCCATCCGCTGGAAAGCTGGCGTGAACCTGCAGATTTGGCAACTTTTGCGCCAGGGTAAAAATGAATTTCTTTTTGCAGTTTGTTCTGCTGGAAAGGTTGACCGCTGCCCTTGGCGAATGGTTTTCAATTGGCAGCTCGCCCTGGGGCAACCCTCAGACCAGCCAACCCGGCATGTTTGCTTATTGGGCTTGTATGGCGCTCGTACCGCTCGCTTTTTGGGTTATCTGGGATTGATGGCGGTGGTACTGTGGAAATACCTACGCCCGGGGTTGGCTGTGTGAACGCTGACAACCTGCAATCTCCCGGCTGCGAGGTCGTTATCATCGGCGCGGGTGTGGCCGGGCTGACGGCTGCGCTGCATTTAGCGGAGCGTGGGCTAAAACCGCTCGTGCTGGAAGCGGCCTCGCGCGTAGGCGGGCGGTTCGCCGGCGGCGAAGAAGTCAACATCCATGGAGAACTCTTTCGGCTGGAGCATGGTGTACACGGTATTTGGTCGCCATACCGCAACTTCAATGCCATGCTAGCGCGGCATAACTTGCGCCCGTTGCTTGTGCCGGCTGATGACGAAACCTGGATTTATCGCCGGCATGGCTTTACCGGTTTTGCCAATGTTGGCCGCGCTATTCGGCGCAGTCCTTTTTCGGCGCCGTTGCATTACCTCAATCTCTTTCTACATCCACGGTTTTTGTGGATGCTTGATTTGCGCGACTGGCTCTCGCTTTTTCATGTGTGGGCGGGGTTGGCTTTTGCCCTGGGAATTGATCCGCTCAGGGAAAATCAGCCGCTCGAGGGTCTAACGCTGGAGTGGCTGACCCGGCGCTGGTCACCGGCGCTGAAGGCATTGTTTCTTGGGCTGGCGCGCAATGCACTCTCTGCTCCACCGGAAGAAGTGCCGCTGTCCGGTTTTCTCGGTTTTTTGCGTTTTTACACGCTCCTGCGGCGCGACTCGTGGGTCTTCAGCTACCTGCCAGAGCAAAGTGGAAAATCAATAATGGAACCGCTTGCCAGCCGTGTGCAAGCGCTGGGTGGGCGCATCCTGCTCAACACAACGGTAGACAGTCTCACGGCGGCGGCTGGGGGCTGGCTCGTTTTTAGCGGTGAGCAGGTTTTCGCCGCCGATCAGGTCGTTTTGGCGGTAGAGTCGCGCGCGGCGCAAACCCTTTTGCAAAACTCGGCTTTTGATTGTGAACCTTCGGCTTTTTTCTTTCCCCGGTCTACCGCCAACGCAATTTTGCGCTTCTGGTTTAGCGCCAAGCCCAAACGCGCCACCGAAGCAGGAATTTTTAGCGGGGAATTTACCGGTCATAACTTTTTCTGGCTAAATAAAATCTACAATCACTATCGTCGCTGGGCGCGCGAAACGGGCGGCAGTGCGCTGGAAATCCATATTTATGGCCCGCCAGAGACGCTGGCGCTCCCCGATGCGGTTTTGTTGGCGCAGGTTTTGCAGGATGTGACGAGCATTTGGCCTGAATTGCGCGGGACACGGCTGGGGCAACACCTGCAACGCAACGCGCAAACGCATACGCTTCCAACGGTAGGCGCAGCAGAGCGGCACTTGGGAACGATGACGCCCTGGCCGGGGTTATTTGCTGCCGGCGATTGGGTGCGCCATGCCTCACCAGCGTTCTTTTTGGAGCGCGCTGCTGTGACCGGTATCGCCGCTGCTAATGAGATTTTGCAGTTGCATGGATTGCCCGGCTGGGCGCTGATGGATGCCTTGCCTGCCGAGCCACTGGCCGGGTGGATTGAGAAAATGATGCGCCGCGGGCGCAAAAATCGCCGCGAGCGCATGGTGCGCCCGCCAGAGTAGTGGGTGACTTTTTACAACCTTCTTACATTCAGCGCACAGGCTGTTTACCTGCCGGTTCTACAATGGGGTCATCTTATCCAACAAACTGAACTGGAGGTTCCCATGAAAACGATTTTTCACAAGTTAACTCTGTTGGCCGTTGTTGTTGCCGCGCTAATGTTGGCCGCCCTGCCGCTGACCGCCGTCTTTGCTGCCGGGCAGAATGAGCCACCGGCTCCGCCCGCCGCCACGCCAGACCCCGCCAAAGCGGCGGCGCGCCTGGAAAAAGCCTTCGCCCGCGAGCAAAAAATTGTCGAGCGCCTGGGCAATGCCGATGAATTCATTGCCCGCGTGGAAAAATTGATTGAAAGAGCGGCCCAAAATGGCAAGGATGTTGCGGCCATTCAATCTGCACTCGCAGACCTGAAAACAGCCATGCAAGATGCGCAGCCCAGCCTGGATACGGCCACCGGTATTTTGGAAGCCCGCGCCGGGTTCGATGATCAGGGCAAGGTGACTGACCTCGCAGCCGCCCGTGAAACGGTCAAAAGCGCGGGGGAAGCGCTCAAGAGTTACCGCGAAACGGTGAAAAATGCTTTCCAGGCGCTCAAGGCGGCCATCAAGGCCTTCCGCGAAGCCAATCCGCGTCCGACGCGCACGCCTCAGCCGTAGACGTTGATGAAAAAATCACAGGCCACGCGTAAGCGTGGCCTGTGGGCGTTAGCGGGTTGCTGTTCTTTTTTACACCAACAGCCTGACCGGATTTTCCAAAAACCCCGCCAGCGCCTGCAGAAATTGTGCGGCCTCGGCGCCGTCGCTGATGCGATGGTCAACAGAGATGGTGGCTTTCATGCGCCAGCCGGGGACAATCTGTCCGCCAGAGACGACCGGCACTTCTCGCGCCGAGCCAATCGCCAAAATGGCCGCTTCGGGCGGGTTGATGATGGCGATGAAATCTTCGACATCGTACATTCCCAGGTTGGAGGTGGAAAAGGTCGAGCCGTCCACATCTTCGGGTTTGACTTTGCCTGACCGCGCGCGCGCCGCCATGGCTTTGACTTCACCTGAAATCTGGCGCAAAGTCTTCCGATCGGTGTCTTTGACGACGACCGTCATCAACCCGCCGGGGACGGTGACGGCCACACCGACATTGACCTGCCCGAATTGAATCACTTCGGCGCCCTTGAGCATCGCATTTAAATTAGGAAATTGACGCAACGCCAAAGCCACACCTTTGAGAACAAAGTCATTGACTGACAGTTTTTCACCATCAGGCAAAACCGCGTTGACTTGCTTGCGCATGTCCATCAACGCATCCATCTTGTACTCGTGTGTGACGTAGAAGTGCGGGATGGTGGTCTTGGATTCGACCAGGCGGCGGCCAATGGCCTGGCGGAGTTTGGTGGTGGGGATGGATTCATCCGCAAGCGTTGTTGGTTGGAGGTTGGCGGTTGGCAGTGTTTCAGGCTGACTGCTGGCAACCGGCAACTGGCTGCCTTTCAGGATTGCTTCGATGTCCCGCCGCACAATCCGCCCGCCGGGGCCGGTGCCAACGACCGAGCCGAGGTCCACGCCCCGCTCGCGGGCAACTTTTTTCGCCAGCGGAGAGGCCTTCGTCAATGCAGAAGCAGATTCAGTTGGACGGTTATTCGGTTGGACGGTTGGACGGTTATCCGGTTGGACGGTTGAACGGTTGTCCGGTTGGGCGGTTGTCCGGTTGTCCGGTTGGGCGGTTGTCGTATCCGCTGACGACTGATTACTGGCCACTGGTAACTGATCACTGGCCACTGGCAACTGTTCCCCTTCCACGCCCACCACCGCAATCGGCGTGTTGACCGGCACGCTCGTACCGGCATCCACCAGCTGTTGCAACACCACGCCGCTGAAAGATGATTCGACTTCAACGGTGGCCTTGTCGGTTTCAATTTCGGCCAGCACCTCGCCTTTATTGATTGTCTCGCCGACGTTTTTCACCCAGCGGACGAGCGTTCCCTCGGCCATGTCGAAGCCGAGTTTGGGCATGTTGATGATTTCGGCCATTATTTCATCACCTCCTGTGCCGCCGCCACAATATCGGCGACCTGCGGCAAAGCGGCCTGCTCCAGCGCGCGGTTGTAGGGCAGGGGAACTTCCTTCTGCGCCACGCGCAAAATCGGGGCATCGGCGTAGTCGAAGGCTGATTCGTACATGCGGCTGACGACTTCTGCGCCCACGCCGTAGGATTTCCAGCCCTCTTCGACCACAATCGCGCGGTTGGTTTTCTTGAACGACTCCAGCACCGGCTGCATATCGAGCGGGCGCAGGGTACGCAAATCCACAATTTCGGCTTCGATGCCGGTTTTGGCAAGTTCCTCGGCGGCCTTCAGCGAAAGTTCCAGGCCCTTGCAGTAGGTGACAATCGTCAGGTCTTTGCCGGGGCGCTGAACGGTGGATTTTTCCAACGGGACGAGGTACTCGCCTTCGGGAACTTCGCCGCGCGTCTGATACATGGTGGCGTGTTCGATAAAAAGCACCGGGTTGTCGGAGCGGATGGCGCTCTTGAGCAGGCCCTTGGCGTCGGCGGGGGTGCCGGGGCTGACCACAATCAGCCCGGGAAAGTGGGCGAAGATGGCATCCGGCGTCTGCGAGTGGGTTGCGCCCAATTGGCGCCCGCCGCCGCCGACAGCGCGCATCACCAGCGGCACTTTGAATTGGCCGCCAAACATGTAATGCAGTTTGGGCGCCTGATTGACGATGTAATCCATGGCCGAAAAAGCGAAGTTGATGGTCATCAATTCGGCCACCGGGCGCTGACCGACCATCGCCGCGCCAATCGCCGCGCCGATGATGGCGTTTTCGGCAATCGGGGTATCTTTGACGCGCGCCGCGCCGTATTTGTCATAAAAGCCTTTGGTGACGGCGTAGGTGCCGCCCCAAACGCCGACCTCTTCGCCGAGAATGAAAACGGCGGGGTCGCGGTCCATTTCTTCCATCAATGCCTGCGAGATTGCCTCGCGCATGGTAATTCTAGCCATAGTGTCTCCAGTTATCAGTTGTCAGTTGTCAGTTGCCAGTTGTCAGTTATCACAAATACTGTTCACTGATTACTGATTAGTCCGCGTACACGTCCGCAAATAATTCTTCCATGCCCGGTTCGGGGCTGGCTTCGGCAAATTCGACGGCTGTGTTGGTGTCGGCTTCGGCTTTGGCGTCAAGCGCGTCCAACTCGGCTGCGGTGGCGAAATTTTTCCCCAGCAGGTAGGCGTGGAAAATTCCAATCGGGTCGTTCTCCTGCCACTTCTTCACTTCTTCCTGCTGACGGTAACGCTCCGGGTCACCCATCGAATGCCCGCGGAAGCGATAGGTCATCGCCTCCAACAGATAGGGCTGCCCCGTCTCGCGGACGGTTTTGATGGCGTCGCGGGCGGCTTCGTAAACCTTTAGCACATTCATGCCATCTACGCGGCTGTTTTTCATGCCATAGCCCTCGGCCTTTTGTCGAATTTCGTCCACCGCTGAGGCGCGCTCCACCGCCGTGCCCATGCCGTACTGATTGTTTTCGCAGACCCACAGCACGCGCAGCCCCCAGGTTTTCGCCAGGTTAAGCGCCTCGTGAAAGTAGCCGATGTTGGTCGCGCCGTCGCCGAACATGCAGAGGGTGACGTTGTCGTTGCCGGCGTACTGGTCGCCCAGCGCCAGCCCGGAGGCAATCGGCAAGTGCCCGCCGACAATGGCATGACCGCCCCACATATTTTTGCTGGTGTCAGCCATGTGCATTGAGCCGCCCTTCCCCTTCGATGTTCCGGTCACTTTGCCGAGCAATTCTGCCATCACTTCGTTGGCCGAAATGCCGCAGTTGAGCGCCACGCCGTGGTCGCGGTAGGCGGTGATGACGCGGTCGCGCGGTTCGCGCGCCGCAATCAGCCCGGTCGAGACGGCCTCCTGCCCGATATACAGGTGCATGAACCCACCAATTTTGCCCGCCTGATACAGTTCCGCGCCACGCTCTTCCAGCCGGCGAATCTGCACCATTTCAAAATACATTTGTAATAATTTTTCTTTATCCATACGCTCTCCAGTGAACCGGGCTTGCGCCCGAAATTTAGGCAACCGAACCATTATATTCTTTATTTGTATCTTTTTTATCAGAATAATCCGCTGCTGAAAACCCTAAAAAGGTGAATCTGTTACGCTTTGAGAGGGTGAAACCGTATCACCCCAAGTATTGCGCCGCCCGCATTCATTTTCGGGCCGCCGGGTCGTTCATCTCACTCATCATCCCGCTGATTCCCGCTCTACGGACAGACCGCGCGCCTCGCAAACGGCGGCTTGCACCTGGAACCACTGGCGCTGATTATCTCTCTTGCATAAGTCGCGGAGGGTTTCTCCACCCGAAATGCTTGCATTCTGCCGCAAAAAGTTCTATGATAAATCCATTCACAAAGGAGATGGGATGGATGAACTAGAGCCAGAAACGCAAAAAATTATTTTGCAGGAAATTGAAAAGTGGCGCAAGGAACGGCTGATCAGCGATGCTGGCGCCGCGGCGTTATCGCGGCGCTACCAGCCGCCTGCCTCCCAACCAGCGCCGCAACCCCTGCCAGCCGCTGTTGTTCCCCCCGCTCCGCGTCCCAGCCTGATGCAAACGCTGACCAGCGAATCCAGCATCAAAACCTTTCTCTATCTGGGCGCGTTTTTCGTGCTGGCCTCCGCCTTCATTTTGGGGATGCTATTGGATTTTTTGCGCCTGCCCATTTTACTCATCACCGATTTTCTCTTTGCCGCCGCAACCTTCCAACAGAGAAAACGCCTGCCACAAGCCAGCTTCATCCTATGGCTGGTCACCACGGGCCTGGCCTGGATTATTTTTAGCGTGGTGGCTGATTTGCTCAATTTACAAGGACAGATTATCTCGCTCTACTGGCTGGCCGTCTTTTTCTTACTGACGGCAGTATTTGTTATCAGCATTTGGCTGTACCGCTCACGTTTTTTCTCCCTGGCGGCTTACCTGACCCTGTCGCTCGCCGCCTGGAATTTCGCCGCCTTTTTTCAGCAATCCGAAACGCTTCCTTACTTGATATTGGGACTGGCAAATTTGGTGGCACTGATCGGCGTCGCGCTCCTGCAGCGCTGGCAAAATCGCGCTTTTGCCTGGCCGCTTTTGGCGTTGGCGCAGCTTTCTCAGGCCGCTCTTCTGATTTCGAGTTTTGTCACGATGGGAATTTACCTGCTTGAGCCAGCGGCTTTGCGCGCCTGGCTTCCGCTGGCGGCATTGTGGGCCATGGCGGCGATTTTTTATGTTTTCAGCAACCTCATCATTCCGTTCCCCTTGTTCCCGTTTTTCGCCGCCCTGGCCTTAATTCCCCTTCCTTGGCTGGTCTTGCAACAATTTGAACCCATCAACGCTGTTTATGCTTTTGGCTGGTGGGGATGGGGGCTGTTTCTGGCAATTTTGGCTGAAGGCGCACTCTTCTTCAAATCGCAGCGTTTACGGGTTTATGCGCAAGCGCTCAGCCTGGCATCATTGCCACTGCTGCTGATTGGTTCCGCCTGGCCGTTTTTGGACGGCAATACCCTTTTGGCCTTCGGCTTGCTGACGGTTTCCAGCCTGTTTCTGACTGCATTGCACCTGCGCGAAAACCGCTGGTGGGTCTGGAGCGTTGCCCTGCTAGCCGGAACCTCCGCCTACCTGACCTTCTTCAACCTGGACGCTATCGCCCACCTCAAAATTTCCTTGCTGTTTCAATTCACCGGGTTGACGGTTTTGCTTTCCCTGCTGGATGGATTACTGCCCGGTAATTTTTTCCAAAAACCCGCCTGGCGCTGGCCGCTGCGATTTTTCAACACGCTGACAGTTTTCACCATGTCCGCCGCCGCCCTGTTTGATGGCGGCGCGCCCGGCAATTCGGCGCTGGCCTTTGGCGTTTTGGCGCTGATTGGGCTGGCTTACGGTCTGCGCTTCCGCGCGCCGTTGTTTGGCTGGCTTTTTACCGGCTATCTGGCGCTGACAGTGCTTTTCGGGTTGCAAGCCTTACAACAAACGCTCTGGGTGTTTGCGCTAATGGGGCTGGCGGCGCTCTACTGCCTACCCGGCTGGGGAATGCTGGCCGTTAAAATTGCGCCGCGCTGGGGACAGGTTTTGCTCAATAGCGGATTGGCGTTGGCAACGCTGACGGCGCTCTCCGCGCCGCAGGAAAACTCAGGGCTGATAAAAGCGATTCCGGTGACGGTGGCGGCCTTGTTATGGACGATGGAAGCCTTCCGACGGCGCAATGTCTGGCTTGGATTCCCGGCCAATGGCTTGTATCTGCTGGCGTACTTTATTATCCTGAACGAGTTGCGGGTAAACGAACCGCAGTTTTTCTCTATCGGCGCGGCCCTGCTGGGCTTGCTGATGCACTACCTGCTGGCGCGCGCTGGCAGCGACCGCGGAGCATTTTTTACCGGCCTGCTTTCACAGTTGATTTTGCTCGGCACAACCTATATTCAAATGCTGGCAAATGAGCAGTTGGGCTATTTCGCGGCGCTTTTCTTCCAATCGCTGATTGTACTGTTCTATGGGCTGATTTTCCGCTCGCGCAGTCTGGTCTCGGTGCCGGTTGCATTTGTGGTGCTGGGCGTCGTTACGGTCGTCTTCCGCGTCTTGGATACTTTTCTCCTCATCGTGATGATTGGCTGTACCGGCATTATCTTTTTACTGGTGGGCACGGCCGCCCTGCGGATGCGTGAAAAAATTTCTACCTGGCGCAAAAAACTAAGCGACTGGCACGCCTGACTTTTGCAAACGAGGGAACATGCAATTTGATCTGGTTTTTGAAGGCGGCGGCGCCAAAGGCATGGTCTTCGTGGGCGCGTTGCAAGAATTTTTTCGACAGGGGCACACGCCGGGGCGGTTGCTCGGTACCTCCGCCGGGGCGATTACCGCCACGCTGCTGGCGGCGGGTTACAGTGCCGGGGAAATGCTGGCGGTGCTCGACGAAAAAGTGGACGGGAAATCGGTTTTTGTCGGTTTTTTGGCGCACCCTGGCGCGCTGGAAGTTTCCGCGCTGGAGCATGGTGCGCTGGCGACGTTGTTGCAACAACACGATAACCCGCTTGTGCCAAACGCCCTTGAAGCCATCGGCGACCAAACGTTGTTGTGGAGCTTGAATGCCAGCCGCCTCGGTCAATCCTTGCTCTCGTTTCTGGAGCGCGGCGGAATTTTCTCGGCGGATGCGTTTGTGGATTGGCTGCGTCAAAAGCTCAACAGCGGTACGGTCAACGGTGTCCAACGCGCCTGGGGCGGCCTGACGCTGGCCGAATTCGCCGCCGTCAGCGGCAAAAACCTGACGGTAGTCGCCTCCGACACCAGCGCCCGGCAAATGCTCATTCTCAACGCCCGTACCGCGCCCGGCGTGCCGGTCGTTTGGGCGGTACGCATGTCCATGAGCGTGCCCCTGCTCTGGCAGGAAGTCGTCTGGCGGGCCGAATGGGGCGCGTATCGCGGCGCGGCGCTTGCCGGTCACAGCATTGTGGATGGCGGCCTGCTTTCCAATTTTCCGCTAGAGTTGTTTGTCTCGGCTCTACCCTCGGTGACGGCAGTGATGGGCGAAAAAACTGCAGATAACGTGCTTGGCCTGTTGCTGGATGACGATGCGCCCGTTCCGGGCGTTATTTCTGAACCCGATTTGAGCCAGCAAATTCCGTTTCAGCGCTTTACCAACCTGCTCAACACCGCGCTGGAAGGGCGCGATAAAGCCGTCATCTCTGCCTTCGACTCACTGGTCGTGCGCCTGCCCGCTGGGGGATATGGCTTGACCGAGTTTGAGATGAGCGACTCCCGCCGCGAAGCCCTGTTGGTTGCAGGCAGGCAAGCAATGCAAACCTACCTGAATACTTTCTCGCGCCGGGTGCTTTCTTTTGCGGTAGATTCCCCCGTCACCCCGGCAGAAATCGCCGACGAGATGGCGAATCGCCTGCTGAAAAAGTTCTAACCCGCAAACCGAAATGCTGTATAATCGCCCCGCTATGAACCTTTCTGTGATTATCCCTGTCTACAACGAAAAAAATACCATCCACGAAATTCTGGCGCGTGTGCAAAAAACCGGCCTGGTTTGGGAAATTGTGGTGGTAGACGACGGCTCAACGGATGGCACCCGCGAAGTGCTGGCCGCGTTGAACGGTAAACATGGCGTGCGCGTCATCCTGCACAACAAAAACGCGGGCAAAGGCGCGGCAGTACGCACGGGAATCCAAAACGCGCGCGGCGATGTGATGCTGATTCAAGACGCCGACCTGGAGTATGACCCGCGCGAATACCCCGGTCTGCTCAAGCCAATTCAGGAGGGGCTGGCGGATGTCGTCTACGGCTCCCGCTTTTTGGGCGCGCCACATCGGGCGATTCTCTTCTGGAACATGCTGGCCAACAAACTGCTGACGTTGATGACCAACATCCTTTACAACAACATGCTGACGGATATGGAGACCGGCTACAAGGTTTTTCGGCGCGAGGTGGTTGCCAACATGCCCCTGCGCGCCAACCGCTTCGACTTTGAGCCCGAATTTACCGCCAAAATTCTCAAAAGCCAGGTGCGCGTTTTTGAAGTGCCGATTAGCTTCAACCCACGCGAATATTCGGAAGGAAAGAAAATCAAACTGTGGGACGCCTTTGAGGCGGTTTGGGCGCTGCTCAAATATCGCTTCGTAGATTAGCTTTTCCGGCGATAAAAGAGCGCGGATTGAACAATCCGCGCTCTTTTTGTTGTTCTTTTCCCCTGTTTCTCTGTGGTATCATCACCTCGCCTCAGGTCGGTCGGGCGGTCGCGGCCTTGCTTTGCAGGGCCGAGGAAAGTCCGCACTCCGTAGAGCGCGGCGTCGGGTAACACCCGGGGCGGAGAAGCCATCTTCGGATGGCGAATCTGCCGGATAGGGCCACAGAAACAAACAGCCCCGCATCTCAACCTTTTCCCTGGGGAGAGTTTGAGATGCGGGGTGATGGTGAAAAGGTGGTGTAAGAGACCACCGGCGCGCGCAGTAATGCGCGCGGCCAGGTAACCCCCGCCGGGAGCAAGGTCAAATAGGAGCGAGAGACGGCTCGTCTCGTTTGAGCTCCGGGTAGACTGCTAGAGCGACGCGGTAACGTGCCGCCGAGAAAGATGACCGTCCATCCCCCTCGGGGAGGACAGAACGCGGCTTACAGACCGGCCTGAGGCAATTTCGATTATTTCTGCTACCGGGGGTGAACAAAACTCTGACGCGCCGTCTGCGCGCGCTGAAAAAGACCGCCCCCGACATTGCCGCAGTGGCGGGCGCAATTGTCAAAAAAGTGGCAGAGAAGGTGAAGGCCGAAGGGTAAGCGAGGAAACCAGATTGCAAAATCAAAAATATGTATCGTTGGACACCCTGTCCTCCACCGCCGATTTTCTCCACCGACTGCGTCAATTTGTCCATGCTGAAGCCGATGCCCAATGGCAAGCGCTTGACCGGCAGTGGTCGCGTCCGTTAGGGGAACGGGTAGCGAAAGGCTGGACAATTGAAGGACTAAAAGTTGTCAGCTTTGATAAAAACATCGTCCGGTTGGTCTGCGACAGCAATCATTCGCGCTTCCGCGAAGGGGATTTGGTGGTTTTGCACCGCAATGGTCCCCAAGACCCGAATGCCCTGCACTTTGACCTGTACTACGATGGGGAAACCGAACTCGAAGCCAGCTTGATCAAAGGCAATTTCTATTTCATGACCGAGAAACCCGACGGCTGGATTCTTGACCAGGATTGGTTCGACTCCAGCCCGTTTTATCTTTCGGCGCTGGATACGATCGCTGATTCCCAGCTTGGCCGCACCACCATCTTGCCGCTTTTGCAGGGCGCGCTGACGCCAAGAGTGGATTTTGCCCGCTATGAGCGCGCCCGCGAGCGCTTGCGCGTGAGCAGGACGCGCCTGAACGAAAGCTAGGTCGAAGCCGTGGCTCAGTCGTATGCCACCGATTTGCTTCATCTGATTCAGGGACCGCCTGGAACTGGCAAGACACTGATGCTGGCGCACCTGGCGCAATTGCTGGCGCAGGATGGCCTGCGGGTCTTTGTTACCGCGCTGACCCATCGCGCCATCCACAACGCGCTCAACAAAATTCCGCAGGTGGATGCGAACCTCCCGGTCTGCAAGATTGGCGAGGAGCGGCTGACCGGCGACTTGAACGTGCCCAATTTCGAAACCTTCGACCAGTCCCATTTTGCCGAGAAAAGCGGCGGGGATGTGGTCGGCGCAACGCCTTTTGCGCTCCAATCCCAGCGCTTGGCAAATGTCGAGTTCGATGTGGTTCTGTTCGACGAAGTCTCGCAGATTACTTTGCCATTGGCAATTATGGGGATGCTGGCCGGGAGTAAATACATTTTCATCGGGGATGAGAATCAACTTCCGCCAGTGACGACATTTTCCGAAACAGAAGCTGCCCAGACTTCGATTTTCGCCTACCTGGCCGGGCGCGGGCAGGAAACCATGCTCAATATCACCTATCGCCTAAACGATGTGCTGACCGACTGGCCGAGCCGGACATTTTACAAAGGCGAACTCAAAGCGAGCGATGAAGCCGCCTCGCGCCGATTGAACCTATCCCCTGAAGCAACACGCTGGGATTTTGTGCTGGATCCCGACTCTCCGGCGGTTTTTCTCGACCTGTGCCACACCAACACCACCGTCCGCAGCCGCATCGAAGCGGAAGTGGTCTCCGAACTGGTGCTTTCGCTGCTGATGCGCGATGTTGCCCCGCAGGAGATTGGCGTGGTTGTACCGTATCGCGCTCAGAGCCGGCTGATACGCTCGTTGCTGCGGCGCATCCTGATGGATGATGAAGTCAACAAAAAGCTGGTGGTGGATACGGTCGAGCGGATGCAGGGCCAGGAGCGCGAAGTTATCCTGGTCTCGTTTGCCACCGCCAGCCAAAAATTCGCTGCCCAAATGGCCGATTTCCTATTCCAGCCGCAGCGCCTGAACGTAGCCGTCACTCGTCCGCGCTCCAAGCTGATTCTAGTTGGCAGTCATCACATGCTCAAAGCAGATGAAATTGTCCCAGAACATAAAGAAACAATGGATATGCTGCGCGACCTTGATCGCCAGTTGCCAGACCATCACCCTGCCCAACGGGGATATCAGCGGGTAAAAGCCACAAGAAAACAAATAGCAAATTATTATAGACTTTTAATTAGCATTATGCTAAAATAAATTGTGTACAAAATTACCTTCACCGCCCAGGCCGCCAAAGCCTTGCTCAAAATGCCGCGCAACACAGCCCTATTGATTCGTGAGAAATTGAATCAGGTGGCGGCTAACCCCTTTGCGTCCATTCCAAATGCCAAGAAACTTCAGGGCCGGGCCGGGTATCGTTTGCGGGTTGGTGATTGGCGCGTGATTTATGAAATCAACAAAGAAGAAATAACGGTGATTGTGCTAAAAATTGCCCCCAGAGGCGAGGTTTATAAATGAACGTACAGATTATCAAACAAGGCAATAAACCGGAATGGGCAGTTGTCCCTTACGAAACCTACCTGCAACTGGTCGAACAGGCAGAAATGTTGCAGGATGTTCGAGATTACGACAGCGCAAAAGTGGCTCTGGAGCGTGGCAAGGATGAATTGATTCCCAGTGATGTGATTTATGCCATTCTCGACGGTGAAAATTCCATCAAAGCCTGGCGCGAATATCGCGGGTTTTCTCAGCAGGAAACCGCAGAAAAAGCTGGCATCAGCGTGCCATACTTGTCGCAATTGGAAAAGAACAAGCGCAAAGGTTCGTTGGATGTCCTGACCGTCATCGCCAGAGTTTTGTCTGTTTCGCTCGAACAAATCGTCCCTTTGCAAGCCTGAGATAGATACCCAGCGGGTCAAGCAGGAGTTCAACTTCTCATGATGGCGCACATCCTGCCCGATATCCCACCCATCAGCCTACCCGGCGAAGTCCTGCGCGTTTTTCGCACGCTCAAGGCTTTGCCGGATTCGTTGTTTATCTGGCACCACCTGGCACCCTGGCAACCTAACGCCCCTGATTTCCTGATCATCCACCAGGATGGACGCGCCCTGCTGGTCAAGGTTAGTTCGGCGGCGGCGCGCCCTGCCCGGCGCGCGGCGCAGTTTTTGTTGCTCGAAAGCGAACGTGCCCCGTTGGGCGTAGCGGAAGCCAAAGTGCTGACGGATTTTGTCGCTACGCTGAAACTGCCGGACGAGAAAATGCTTGAGACGCTGATCATTTTTCCGAACATCCCGGATGAACAGGTACAGGCGGGACGGCTGGCACGGGATGATGGCGGCCCAGCCTGGGCGGGGAAAGAGCTGCTTAACCCGGAGGCAGGTGACAGTTGGAACCGCTTCTTTCCATCCGCCAAAATGAATTTCCTTTGGCTGGAAAAAGTCCGCCAGCGCTTCACCCCGGAAATTGTCATCCCTGCCGAAATGACGGTGCGCCCACCGCTACAACGCCGCCTGGAAGCCGGATTGAGCGACTATCTACTGGATTACGACCAGGAATGGGCAGCCTGTAGCCAGACCAGCAGTTCTTCGGCGCTGAAAGGTTTATGCCCGGCCACATAGCCGATTAATCCGGCGGTGAACCAGGCCAGCAGCAAAAAGGGGAGGAAAGGGGAGAGTTTTTTCATGGTTTATCGCCCGATTGCGTTCATCAAAAAAGTATAGGTTGGGGATAACACGATTTTCCCTTCCCACACAAAAAACTTTGGAAAAACCATTGAACATACCACCACAATCCATAAAATTTTCATGTACTTGCTGTTTAACTCCAGCGACTGAATGACTTCATTCAGCGCTTCAAACAAAACGCCCCACGTGATTAATGAAAAGATTCGGGTTGTATCCAGTGTGAAAAATGAAATGGCATAATTGATGAGGATGAAACCCAGAAAAAAGAGAGCACGCCATTTGTTTTTGGAGTAAAGCGCCAAAAAACAAAGGAAAAACAATAGCCATTGAAAGTTTAACAAAGAAAACAAAGAAATGAGTGAGCGCGGCGGCAATCAGCAGGGCGCTGAAGAAGACGATTCCGCCCAGGCCGAAGGCTTTTTCCAGCGCGGCGAAGAGAATTTCGATCAGCCATTCGTGCGGGATGGCGGCCACGCCCGCGGTGCGGAAGGAAAATGGGTCGGTTTGCGGAATTTGGCCGCTGGTCAGCATCAGCCGCCCCAGCGCCAGGTGATGCCCCAGGTCGCCATCGGCGTTGAGCAGGGTGTTGCCGCGCGCCATCACGCCCGCCAGAATCAGCGCGAAAAACAGGTTTTTGAGCGAGGGAAACAGCCAGGCCAGCGGGGATTTCATGGGATAATTCTACCGTAGTTGGGCAAAATAGCGTTTTGAAGAAAAGACATCACGTAAAAACCTACCTACCGGTCGGTAGGTTTTTTGGTATAATGCCCATCAGGAGCCTGTCCAATGGATTTTTCTCTTTCTGCCGACCACCGCATGGCGCAAAAAATGGTGCGCGACTTTGCCCAAAAAGAAGTCGCCCCGGTCATTAAAGAATTCGACCGCAAACAGGAGCCCATTCCGTGGGTCTACCGCCGCATGGGCGAACTTGGCCTGCTGGGCATTTGCCTGCCCGAAAAATATGGCGGCCAGGGCATGGATTACATTTCGCTCGGCCTGGCCTGTGAAGAACTGGAAGCGGTGGACACGCATTTGCGCGTCGCCATGTCGGTGCATACCGGCCTGTGCGCGCTGACGTTGCTGCAGTGGGGCAGCGAAGAGCAGAAACAGCGCCTGCTCGTCCCGCTGGCGCGCGGAGAAAAAATCGGTTGCGGCGCGTTTACCGAACCCGGCATGGGCTCGGATGTCGCCGCGATGCAGACCAGCGCCAAACGCGAGGGCGATTCGTATCTGCTCAACGGCGAAAAAATGTGGATTTCGCTGGCCGCCAACGCTGATTTTGCGCTGGTGACGGCCCGCAGCGATTCGAAAGCGGCCAAACCCGCCGAAGCCCTCTCCAGTTTTCTGGTGGATTTATCCAGCCCGGGCGTGACGCGCGGCGCGCTGCATGGAAAACTTGGCGTGCGGGCGGGCGTCACCGGCTGGCTGAAATTTGACAACGTGCGCGTGCCGCTCGAAAACCGTATCGGCGCAGAGGGCGAAGGCTTCAAAATCACCATGAGCGGCTTCGACCACGGGCGCTACACCGTCGCTTCCGGCGCCACCGGCATTATCCGCGCCTGCCGCGACGCCAGCGTCGCCTACGCCCAAAACCGCGAAGCCTTTGGCAAACCGATTGCCGAATATCAACTCATTCAGCAAAAAATTGCCCAAATGGCGCAGGATTACGAAATTGCCCGCCTGCTCTACCTGCGGGTGGGCTGGATGAAAAACGAAGGCCTGCGTCCGACGCTGGAGACCTCCTACGCCAAAAAATTCGCCAGCGAAGCCTCGTTCCACGCCGCCAGCGAAGCCATCCAGATTCACGGCGCGTATGGCTATTCGAACGAATATGACGTGGAACGCCATCTGCGCAATGCGCGCGGCGCGATGATTTACGAGGGCAGTTCCGAAATTCAAACCCTCATCCAGGCCGGTTACGCCCTCGGCCAGCGTCAAAACAAAGCCCTGCGCTGTGAACTGCCACCCTATCAAGGATGAATGCAGAATGTAAAACTCATTCATCATTCTTCATTCTTCATTCATCATTTTCTATTCTTCGTTTCCCCGGAGGCTGCCTTGAAAATTATCACCTGCATCAAACAAGTGCCCGATTCTGAAGCCAAAGTAACGGCGCAGAACGGCCAACCCAGTTGGGGCGAGGCTCCGCTGGTGATTAACCCCTTCGACGAGTACGCCGTCGAAGCCGCGCTCTTACAGCGCGAAGCGCAGGACGGCGAAGTCATTGCCCTGTGCATTGGCCCCGACAGCGCCAAAGACGCCCTCAAGCACGCCCTCGCCATGGGCGCCGACAGCGCCATTTTGGTCAGCGACCCGGCGCTGGGCGCGCTCGACTCGCAGGGCGCGGCGCGCGTGCTGGCGGCGGCCATCCAAAAAATCGGCGGCGCTGACCTGGCAATTTTTGGCCGCCAGACCCTGGACGAAGGCACCGGTCTGACGGTTTCGCAGACCGCGCGCGCCCTCGGCTGGCCGCTGCTCAGTTTTGCCGGTTCCATTAAAGCCGAAGGCGGCAAAATCACCGTCGAGCGCGTCATCGAAGAAGGCAAACAAACCGTCTCCGCCGCCGCGCCCGCCGTGCTCAGCGTGGTGCAAAGCATCGGCGAGCCGCGCTACCCCTCGTTCATGGGCATCCGCAAAGCCAGCAAAGCCGTCATCCCGGTCTGGACACTGGCCGATTTGGACATCGCCGCCCCCGCGCCGGTCGTCACCCGCGCCGAACTGCTCAACCCGCCGGTGCGCGACCAGGCCTGCGAAATGCTGACCGGCGAAACCCCCGAAGCCATTGCCGAAACTCTTGTTGAGAAAATTCTGGCGGAGAAAGTATTATGAAAACCTGGGCCTATATTGACCATTTTCAAGGCGAACCCGTTCCCGCTTCGTGGGAAGCGCTGGGCGTCGCCAAAACCTTTGGCGAAGTCACCGCCGTCATTTTGGGCGCCGGATTGGATGCCCTGGCGCAAATAGCGCTGGAATACGGGGCGGATTCGGTGCTGGTGGCGGATGACCCCGCCCTGGCCGACTACCGCGCCGAGGCCTTTGCCGCGACTCTCACCGCGCTGATAACGGATTCCGCGCCCCAGGCCATTTTCCTGCCGACGACGACGCGCACCCGCGAAGTGGCCGCGATGAGCGCCTTCGATTTGGCGAGCGGCGTGCTGGTGGATGTGACCGCGCTCGAAGCGCAGGACGAAACCATCCTCGCCACCCGCCCGGTCTACGAGGGTAAACTCTTTGAAAAAGTGACCTGCTCGGCCCGCCCGCAATTTATCACCCTGCGCGCACGCGCCTTCCCCAAACCGGCGCGTCAGGCCGGGCGCAGCGGCGCAATCACCAAGGCCGCCGCGCAAGCCGAGAGCAAAACTAGCGTCGAAGGCTTTACCCCGGCAGAAACCAACGTCAATTTGGCCGATGCGGGCGTGGTCGTCTCTGGCGGGCGTGGCGTCGCCAATGACCCGGCCAAAGGCTTTGGGCTGATTGGCGACCTGGCGAAAACCATCGGCGGGGCGGTCGGCGCCAGCCGCGCCGCTGTGGATGCGAATTACATCCCCTACGCCCATCAGGTTGGGCAAACGGGCAAAGTCGTCAGCCCCGATTTGTACGTGGCGGTCGGCATTTCGGGCGCGGTGCAGCATTTGGTGGGCATGCGCTCGTCCAAAGTAGTCGTCGCCGTCAACAAAGATGCCGAAGCGCCCATCTTCACCCAGGCGCGCTATGGCGTGGTGGCCGATTTGTTCACCTTTTTGCCGATTTTGAACGCGGCCTTTAAGAAAAAACTCGGCAAATAAATCGCCCTACACATGCACACAAAGGCTCTCGCCAGGGTATCCTGTGCGAGAGCCTTTGTGTGCATGCGAAATCTTGCCAGGAATGGAGCCGAAAATCTCCCGACTTTCGAGAAAAATCAGGCCATTCCTTCCTTTGACGGATTGAACACGCAAGATTAATTTTGAGCCGCGGTTTCGGGCGGTCAATATAAATTGATATTGTTTTCTGTAAAAAAGATAAATATTGACAAAAAACTTAAAAATAGTTAGAATTAATTCAATATAGTTAATTTAAAAGTTTTATTTCTCTCAAAAGGCCCAAATGAATCTTTCCGCCACCTCCCCGCAAGAATTTCAGACCAACTGGAAGCCGCGCTTCTTTACTATTTTTACCGGGCAGGCGCTTTCGCTGTTTGGTTCCTCGCTCGTGCAGTTTGCGCTGGTCTGGTATCTCACCCAAAAAACTGGCTCGGCTACCATTCTGGCGACTGCCTCTCTGGTAGCCATGTTGCCGCAAGTGCTTCTCGGCCCATTCGCGGGCGCGTTGGTAGACCGCTGGAATCGCCGCTTGGTGATGATTTTAGCGGATGGCTTGATTGCCTTGGCGACTCTGGTTTTGGCGGGGTTATTTTGGATGGGCACGGCGCAAATCTGGCATATTTACGCCATCTTGTTGGTGCGTTCACTGGGAGGCGCTTTTCACTGGCCGGCCATGAGCGCATCTACCTCGCTCATGGTTCCCAAGGAACAACTTTCACGCGTGGCGGGCATCAACCAAACCCTGCAAGGGCTGGTTGGAATTGTCGCTCCGCCGACGGGCGCACTGTTAATCGGTATTTTGCCCACGCAAGGGGTTTTGTTGATTGATGTTTTTACCGCTTTGTGCGCCATTTTGCCACTGCTTTTCATCTCCATCCCGCAGCCGAAAACTATCGTGGGTGCGACGACCTCCTACTGGCAGGATGTCCGCGCCGGGTTGGCGTATGTCGCCGCCTGGCCGGGACTGCTTGCCATTCTCGTCATCGCCCTGCTGATTAATTTTTTGCTCACGCCTACCGGCTCACTGATGCCGTTGCTCATTACCAAGCATTTTGGTCTGGGCGCGCTTGAATTGGGTTTTACCGATACGCTCTGGGGCGTGGGCATGATTGCCGGCGGATTATTGCTCAGCGTGTGGGGCGGTTTCAAGCGCCGTATTGTCACCAGCCTGCTGGGCATCGTCGGGATTGGCGTTAGCGTTGTTTTGGTTGGGCTGGCACCTGCCAATATGTTTTGGCTGGCCCTGGTCGGGATGAGCATCAGCGGCCTGGCGCAAGTGTTGGCAAACGGTCCTTTGCAGGCGGTTATTCAATCCGCTGTTGAGCCAGACATGCAAGGGCGTGTCATGGCGCTGATTGGCAGCGGCGCAACGGCCATGACGCCGCTTTCGCTGGCCGTCGCCGGGCCGGTTTCTGACGCCATTGGTATCCGCGCCTGGTATATTTTTGGCGGCGCAGCCTGTTTGCTAATGGGAATCGTGGCTTTTTCCGTCCCGGCAGTGATGAACGTCGAAACGAATCGGGTTGATGCTTTGCAATCTGTCCCGCCCGCGCCGGTAACGACTTCCATTGATTGAAAGCGTTATTTTCTCTCCTTGAGTGTGAATCGTTTAAGAGTTGGTTTCATGCTAGAATTATTCCATGCTTGATACTCTTGCCCGGATTGAATTCCTGCGCAAACTACATCTTTTTCGTGGCCTGAGCGATGATCAATTGCGCTCGGTGGCCGAGAACATGCAGGAACAATCTTTTTCGAAAACGGATGTGGTCATTGTCGAAGGTACTTCAGGCGACTTGCTCTACCTGATTTTTGATGGACAGGTGAAGGTATCACGTCTGATCAAGGACACGCCTACGCTGGTCACAACCCTCAGCAAGGGCGATTACTTTGGCGAGCAATCTTTGCTCACCAGCCATTCTCATAACGCCACCGTTCGCGCTGAGGCGGGCAGCACGCTGTTAACGCTTTCGCGCAACGCCTTCCGCGATTTGCTCAAAAAAATCCCTGGTCTGCGTGAAAACTTCATCATTATGATGGACACGCGCCGCCTGGCGAATCGACTTAAATTCCCGTGGCTGAATGCGGGCGAGGTGATTTATTTTTTGGCGCGCAAACACGAAATTTTACTTTTCCGTGCCATGGTTTTACCGGTGATATTTTTTGCGCTTGTGTTGGGGTTGATGGGACTGGCTTTTACGCTGGCTAGCGTAGCGCTAAGCGCCGTGGCAGGTTTTTTGATGGTGGCCGTGTTGGGTTGGACCGGTTGGAATTATGTGGACTGGGGTAACGACTATTACGTGGTCACCAATCAGCGCGTTTTGTGGCTGGAAAAAGTGATTGGTCTGTACGAGAGCCGCACCGAGGCGTTGATGAGCACGGTGCTTTCTGTCAGCACTGAGTCAGATTATTGGGGACGTTTTTTTGGCTATGGCACGGTGGTCGTGCGCACGTTCACTGGTCAGATTCGTATGGAGTTTGTGCGTCATCCCAAGCAGGCCGGGGCAATGATTGAAGAGTATTGGAATCGCACCAAACAAGTCGCCCGCAAGAGCGACGAAGAAGCCTTCAAGGCGGCGATTCGCGCCAAATTGGGGATTCAACTGCCAGCGGCGAAGCCTGCCCCGCCAACCGCCTCCCCGCCCCCTTCGCCCGCGGCGAAGCCGTCCTCTCCCCCGCGCCCTGCGCTTTTTTCTGGGCTAAAAAAACGATTGGGCGATGCCTTCAATGCGCGTTACGAAACCGGCGCGGTCATCACCTATCGCAAACATCCGTATGTGCTTTTTCGAGATACCTGGCCGCAATTGCTGATAATAGTAGCGCTGTTGACGATTGTTCCGCTGGGAAAACTGTTTTTCGTCTGGAATTTACAGGTCTGGCAGGTTAGTATCATTGGTTTTTTGCTGGCGGCGACGGCGGGCTGGTGGTATTACGGCTATGTGGATTGGGCCAATGACCTGTATCAGGTGACGTCTGAACAAATTATTGACTTGTACAAGGAGCCCTGGGGCAAGGAAGACCGCAAAAGCGCCCCGCTGGAAAGTATCCTGGGAATTAACTATGAGCGTAATGGCATTTTAGGGATGCTCTTTAACTTTGGCACAGTCTATATTCAGGTCGGCGGCGCAAAATTTGACTTTGAAGACGTGCTTAACCCGCCCGCGGTTCAGCAGGATATTGCCAGCCGGGTGATTGCCCGCCAGCAAAAGAAACGCGAGGGAGATGCTGCCGGGGAACGCGAGCGCATGATTGAGTGGATGGCCTGGTATCACAGAACGGTGGAAGAAGCGCGTAAAATGGAAGAGCAGGCGCGCAAGCAAAACGATAAATCTGCCTGAATATCGGGTAAAATGCTCAACTCGCCGTTGTGACGCAGCACTCCGTAGCGCGACTTTCAAATCGCTGAACAGTTTGCCCGATACGCTGGTTGTGTTGCCGGTTTGACAAGTAGTTACAATCAACTATTTTATTTATAGAGGAACTTCATGGCACTTCGAGAAATTGTGACCGTTCCGCACGAGGTTCTGCGCCGCAAAGCGCGTCCGGTGACGGATTTTGGCGAAAATCTGCAAACGCTGATTGACGACATGGTCGAAACCATGCGTCAGGCGCCCGGCGTCGGCCTGGCCGCGCCGCAAGTGGGCGTTGCCGAGCGCGTGATTGTCGTCGAATATTACGAACACGAAGAAGACGAAGAAAACGAAGACGAGCAGACGCCAGCCCCCAAACGCCTGTACACGCTGGTCAACCCCGAAATTACGCGCGCCTCCAAAGAGATGGAAGTCGGCGCTGAGGGCTGTCTCTCCATTCCCGGCGTGATGGGCGACGTGGAACGCCATCTGGCAATCACCGTCAAGGCGCAGAATCGGCGCGGCCAGCCGGTGACGCTGCGCCTGAAGGACTGGACGGCGCGCATTTTTCAGCACGAAATTGACCATCTCAACGGCGTCTTATTCACCGACCGCGCCAGCAAGGTGTGGAAACCCGAAGGCGCAGTCGAAGACAACGTTTAACCTATGTTCATCAAGCGGCTTTCGCTGACCAATTTTCGCAATTTCGCCCGCCTGGATTTGGAATTTCCACGGCGGGCTGTTTTGCTGGTGGGCAGCAACGCCCAGGGCAAAACCAGCCTGCTGGAAGCGGTTTACTTTTTGGCGACTTTCGCTTCCTTTCAGACCAGCGCCGACCGGCAGTTGATTAATTTCATCGCCGCGCGCGAGCCGCTGGCCGTGGCGCGGCTCGTCGCCGAGTACGAGCGCGGCGGGCGCAGTCACCGCCTCGAAGTGCGTCTCATTCAAGAGCCGGTCGGCGCGCTCGGACAGCGCAGCCGCAAGGAAATTCTGCTGGACGGCGTCAAGCGCACCGCCAGCGAAGCCATCGGCCACATTCCCGCCGTTCTTTTTTTGCCACAAATGGCGCGCACGTTAGAAGGCGGCCCGGATGAGCGCCGCCGCTATCTCAACCTGGCGCTGGCGCAAGCCATCCCCGGCTATGCCGCCGCTCTCAGCGAATACCATCAGGCGCTCACCCAGCGCAACGCCCTGCTCAAACAACTCGGCGAGCGCGGCGGCGACCCGGCGCAGTTAACCTACTGGGACGAAATACTCACCACCAGCGGCGCCAATCTCATTTTGTGGCGCATTCAGGCCATTAGCGAGTTGGAACGCCTGGCGGCGCGCGCCCATCATCGCCTGACGCGCGGCGCGGAAGTGCTGCGCCTGGCCTATCGCCCGGCTTTCGACCCGCTGCCGCGCCCGGCCAACCAAATCGCCCTGCGAATGGAAACCCCCGTTGACCGCTCCACGCTGGAACTTGCCGCCGTGAAAAGTGGTTTTCTCGCCGCCCTCAGCCGCACCCGCGCCGAGGAAATCGCCCGCGGCGTGACCACCATCGGACCGCACCGCGACGAGCTGCGTTTCCTCGCCAATGGCATTGACCTGAGCGATTACGGCTCGCGCGGACAAATTCGCACCACGCTGCTGGCGCTCAAAATGGCCGAAACCGCCTGGATGCAGGCGCGAACCGGCGAAGCGCCGGTTGTCCTGCTCGACGAGGTGATGGCCGAACTGGACCAAGCCCGCCGCGCCGATTTGCTCGCTGCGCTGGAAGAAAGCGCTGGACAAACGCTCATCACCACCACCGACAGTGATTCTTTTTCGCCCGCGTTTTTGCAGACCGCCCAAACTTGGCGCGTGCAGGCCGGGATGGTGGCATCAATTTAAAAGGAGAAAACCATGACCGTCAAACATGCCGATGCAGTTCCCGCCAGCCCCGTTTCTGCCGGGGTGAAGACCGCCATTCAAGTGCTGATTTCCAGCGAGGAAGGCCCCCATTTTGCGCTGCGCCGTTTTACCATGCAGGCCGGCGGCGGAATGCCGCGCCATACCAACACGGTGGAGCATGAGCAGTATGTTTTGCGCGGCAAGGCGCATATTGGCATTGGCGCGCAAGAGTTTGATGTGCAGGCCGGGGATGTGGTTTTTATTCCGGCGGGCGCGCCGCATTTTTATCAAAACACGGGCGAAGAATCGTTTGAGTTTTTGTGCATCATCCCCAATCAAAAAGACGAAATTAAAATTTTAGATGAGGGCGCCTGCTAAATCAGCGGCGATTTGGCGGGGATGCCCACGCCGCGCGGATATTTTTCCGGGGTGGCGGCGATTTTATCGGCGATGACGAGAAAACGCTCGTCCACGACGCCCGGCAGGGTGACGGGAATCAACTGACGCAGGCGCCCGCCCAGCAGGGTCAGCGCTTTTTCGGCGGATTGCGCTTCGGCTGGGGCATTTTCCCCTTTTTGGGCGAGCATCGCCCCGCCGACGCGCACCAGCGGCAGCAGATATTCGCTCAAAATGGGCAGGTTGGCTACGGCGCGGGCGACAGCCCAATCGTATTTTTCGCGGTGCGCCGGTAATTGCCCCAATTCTTCGGCGCGTAGCGTCAGCACTTCGACCTGTTCTAACTCCAGCAGGGCGGCGAGATGTTGACAGAAGGCGGCTTTTTTGCCGATGGATTCGACCAGCGTCAGCCGCATGGCCGGGTAGAAAATTTTGAGCGCCAGGCCGGGGAACCCGGCGCCGGTGCCGACATCCACCAGGCGGCGCGGCGGAGAATTTTTCCAAGCTAGGACGCAGGAGAGTGAATCGAGAAAATGTTTGGCGCGAATGCTTTGCGGGTCGCGGATGGCGGTCAGGTTGAAGCGCTGATTCCAGTCCAGCAGTTCGCGCTCGTAGGTGGAAAATTGGGCAATTTGTTTGGACGTTAGATGCAGGCCAAACAGGGCGGTGGAGTGGGCGAGAAGTTTTTCCATATTGCTGGCAATTATATCTGTTCACGCGCCAGTTTATGGTAAAATCTTGTCCGCTCGGAGGGATGACCGAGCGGCTGAAGGTAACGGTCTTGAAAACCGTCGTGGTGAAAGCCACCGTGGGTTCGAATCCCACTCCCTCCGCTGGTCATCTTGACAACCGAATATTGGGGAGGTGCCAGAGTGGCTGAATGGGCTCGCCTGCTAAGTGAGTGTCGGGGCTTAAACCTCGACCGCGGGTTCAAATCCCGCCCTCCCCGCCAAGACACGGAACTTGTCTTACCAAAGACAAAAACGCAAGCGTAGGCGTCGTACCAACAAATGCGTTACCGTGTATGAAGATTGCTTCGAGTACCAGTCGGAGCAATCTTTTTTTTTTAAGTTGCGGCAAATTCTCCTAATTCTCAAGTTTTGGACGAATTTGTTTTTGTTCTATTATAGTTTTGTGTTCTTGACTTTGCTGTTTTCAATTCTCAATAGAGACAAGGGAGCGGATATGCCTTCACAAGCTAGCAGCCAAATTGCTAAAAAATTGCGTGAGGATGCCCAGCAGCTGAAATACATCCAAAAGAAGGCGGCGAAAATGGGCTATCAACGGTCCAGGCTGATGCAGGATAACCCCTGAAAACAGGCGTTCTTGGATGAAAACGCCCGCTTTGCGTTTAACCGCCAGGGAAAATACGGTCATTTTTGGCTTTTATACCCTCCCTTTTGTCGCCCGCTACCGCGCCCAAGAGTCCAGTGTGTTTGCTGGTTTCTGAGGACGCGGTGTTAGAAAGACAGGGCGGGAGCAGGGAAAACTACCAGCCAGAAAAATGCTCGGGAGCGGATGCTCTAACCACCGCTGGCAAGAATGTGGCGTACTTTGCCTAAATGTGCCTTAGTTGAATTCAAAATAGAAAATATCCGAGTTGCGCTACAATCCAGGCATGAATCCATGAAATCCTGAACATTTATTTTTTTGAAATCTCCTAAGAAGAGAGACCCAATTTTTCGGGTCTCTCTTCTTATCCCAGACTTGCCAGCTACGGCGTTTCTCAGGTTATGGCTTACTGTGAATTGGGCCTGGCGTTACTTGGACAGATGCGCCCACCGTATTGCCCGCGATGTGGCACTTCGTGCAAAGCACGTCCGTGGTCAGGTTGTGGGAGGGCCAACTTTTCTCCACACTGTGCTTGAGCGCCATTGGCACGACCAGCCCACCATCGAGATGCACGCCGAGTTCGGCGTCATGGCAAGCCTGGCAGGTGACTGTCTTGTGATTCTCGCCCGTCATGGCCTTGTCAGCATGGCAGGTGGCGCAGGTCAGCGTGCTTCCGGTGCGTCCGCCCATTTCGGTGTTCTTCAAGACCATCTCGTGGGTGTCCGCGTGGCAGGCCGTACAGATTTGCATGGTCTCGTGTACGCCGCGTGCGGCGGACAGGGCCAGTTCCTGCGTCTGCGGATGGCGGCGGATGCCGATGCCCGCCAGCCCAAGCGCGGGTTTGGATTTGTCGCCCTGGTAATACCCGATGTGACAGGCAGAGCAGACTTCATTGGATGACTTGAGCGTCTCGGCGCTGCGGAACTCGTGGCTGGCGACATTGACGGTCCAGTCCATGCTGTACTCTGTCATC
>MNXJ01000048.1 GCA_001872455.1 Anaerolineae bacterium CG2_30_57_67
CATTTGCGGTTTCAAGCACATGGCGACATCCTCAGTTTTGGTTTCTCTTGCCCTTATTATGCAGCATTTGGGGCCGGTTCGCCAGCAGTATCTTGCAAACTGGAATGCCTGTCAATTAAGCGACATCTCAACCATTTTGTTTTGCGGGCACAGTTATATCTCAAGGCGATTCGCGTGGCCTACGACGAGTTGCAAACTCTCAAGGCTGCGTAACATCAGTTATTGAATAAAAACGATTTTTTCGTCCATACTACAGCCAGGCATTTCTGATTTCACTCCCAACCAAGGTGATTTGATGCTCCATCGTTGGGGTAAAGCATCAAGCAATTCCCAAAAGCCTCAGAATGAGAAGAATCAGGGCAATCACAAGTAGCGTGTGGATAACATTACCTGTCTTTGGAAAACCAGAAAAAACATTTGGCCCAAAATAGCCGAGCGCCCAAAGCACAACGAGAATGACAATAATCCAGGTAAGCATGATATTTTCTCCTTTTGAATAGTTTGACCGATACATCATGCTACAACAAAGCCCTCCCGCTCACATCCGCTGACTGGGGAGGTTTTTTCTCCGCCACTTGGGGAATCAGCCCAGTAGCACCCGCACCGTATGTGTCTGACCATCATTGAGCAGTGGAATCAGGCTGCCAGGCAGGCGAATTCCATCTAGCCAGATTTCGCGGACACCGCGATTGACGCCCGCAGGGTTTTCCACGCGGAGCGTATACTGCGCCCTGCCAAACTGATAATTGACTCGAAAACCAGGCCATCCGCGCGGAATGCACGGGTCAATTTTGAGCGCCGGCCCAACTCGTGAAATTCCCAAAATCGCTTCCAGCCCCAGCCGGTACATCCAGCCAGAAGAGCCGGTGTACCACGTCCAGCCGCCCAGGCCGAGATGCGCCGGTTGACTGTAAATATCGGCGGCGATGACGTAAGGCTCCACCTGATAGCGCGCCGCCTTTTCGGGCGTTTCGGCGTGGCGGATTGGGTTCAACATTTGGAATAATTCCAGCGCGCGTTCACCCTGCCCCAGTTCGGCAAACGCCCAGGCCGTCCAAATGGCGGCGTGCGTGTACTGCCCGCCATTTTCGCGCACGCCCGGCAGGTAGCCCTTGATGTAGCCAGGGTCGCGCCCGGTGCGGTCAAAAGGCGGGGAGAAGAGCAAAATCATCTGCGCATCCGGCTTCACCAGCAGGCGATTGACCGCATCCATGGCCTGTGCCGCTCTCGCCGCCGGGGCTGCGCCGGATAAAACCGCCCACGATTGGGCAATCGAGTCAATCTGACATTCCGAATTTTCCCGCGAACCCAATTTTTCTCCGTCATCGTAGAAGGCGCGCAAATACCAGTCACCGTCCCAGGCGTCAAGCTCCAGCGCCCGCGCCAAATTCTCGGCTTGCAGCAGGTAGGGCGCAGAATCAGCCATCAGCGGCGCAAAACGTTTGAGTGTGGCATACAAAAACCAGCCCAGCCAGACGCTCTCACCGCGCCCGCCCCATCCGACCCGATTCATGCCATCGTTCCAGTCGCCCGAACCCATCAGCGGCAGGCCGTGAGCGCCCGCCGTCGCGCCCTTTGCGATGGCGCGGCGGCAATGTTCAGCCAGCGAATAGCCATCCACGGCAATTTCATACTGCATGTAGCGTTCAATTTCGTCGGGCTGCAGCGCCTCGCCTTTCAAAAACGGAATTTTCTCACTCAGAATGGCGTTGTCGCCGGTGACGCGGACATATTCAGCGGTGACGAAGGGCAGCCAGAGCAGGTCATCCGAAAAGCGGGTGCGGACGCCGCGCCCGGCAGGCGGATTCCACCAATGCAGCACGTCTCCGGCTTCAAATTGATGCCGCGCCGCTTCCAAAATTTGCGCGCGGACGAGATCGGGGCGGGCGTGCAGCAGCGCCAGCACATCCTGCAGTTGGTCGCGGAAGCCAAATGCGCCGCTCGATTGATAGAGCGCGGTACGCCCCCACAGGCGGCAGGAAAGCGTCTGATACAGAAGCCAGCGGTTGAGCATTAAATCCATGCCGGGGTCGGGCGTTTCGACGGTGACGGTGTTCAGAATTTGATGCCACTGCTGATGAACGGCCTGCCAAACGGCCTCGACTTGCCCTGCGGCCTGCATTTGCCCAATCAGGGCCAGGCTCTCTGCCCGGCTGGCCGCCTCGCCGATTAAAAAGTAAACTTCCTCCACCGCGCCGGGCGCCAGGTCAACGTGCAGTTGCAGCGCGGCGCACGGGTCCAGCCCGGCGTTGACGGCGCTGGCCAGGCCAATCCGCTTGAGGGCGGCCGGCGCGCGCAAACTGCCCAGGCGGCCCAAAAACTCCGTCCGGTCGGCGGTGACGCCATGTGGCTTTTTATTGGCCGCCAGAAAAGCGACCCGCTCACCAAATTCGCTGTTATAGCGATTGCTGGCGAACAGGGCATGTTTTTCGGGGTCAAACTCTGGCAAAATATGCGCCTGCTGGGTATCGCGGGTGGTACCCAGCACCCATTCGGCGTAGTAGGTGACGGTGACGCGTCGCGGACGCTGCCACAGGTTTTGCAGGCGCAGCCGGATAATTTTGACCGGCGCGTCGGGCGCGGCAAAGACAGCCAAATTTTGGTTCAGGCCATGGCTCTGACTCTCAAAAATGGAGTAGCCCGCACCGTGGCGAATGATATGCGCCGTTTCATCTCCGGCGGGCAAAATCGTCGGCGACCAAACCCGCCCGGTTTCCTCGTCGCGCAGGTAAAGCGCCTCGCCCGGCAAATCGGTGACTGGGTCGTTGCGCCAGGGCGTCAGACGGTTTTCGCCGCTGTTGACGGCCCAGCTGGGGCCGGAACCCGCTTCGGAGACCAAAAATCCAAACTGCGGGTTGGCGATGACGTTAACCCACGGGTGCGGGGTATGCTGACCGGGTTTCAGGTGAATGACGTATTCCCGGCCATCGGGGCTAAAACCGCCCAGGCCGTTGTCGAACTGCAAATTGACAGGCAGCGGCAGCGGCGGGGTCAGTTCGGGGTCACGTTTCCGCGCCAGAGAGGGGGTGAAGGCTGGCAGGCGCGTCGGTTTTTCGATTAACCGCCGGGCGTGTTCGGCCAGTGTGCCGTTGTTTTCATCCAAAACGACACCCGCCACGGTTTGTAGCAAAATCTTATCGGCAGGCTGAAGTTGGTCGGCGCGCAAAATGAAAATTCCATCGCGCTGATTGAGCGCGCTTTCCATGCCCTGGGCGCGCACCTGGCGCTGAATGGCGTTATGCAAATCGAGGGCATAGCCGGTATCCTGGTTGTTCAGGATGACCAGATTGACCGTCAGATGATGACTGCGCCAGTAGCGAAAGGCCTGAATAGCCTCGCCCAGCAAGGGCGCTTCGCCACTGCGAATGTGCACCAACAAAATAGGCGTGTCGCCAGAAATGCCAAAAGCCCACAGGCCAAGCTGGCCCTTGTCGTTTTGGGCGAGCAAGTGCGGCGCAGGACGCAACGCCCCGGTTGGGTAGAGCAGGGCCGAGAGCAGGCGTTCGATATTTTCCAGCGCATAGGCGTTCAAACCCAGCCCAGCCAATTCGCGCGCGCTTTGGTCGCGGGACTCATCGAAGGCGCGGTGAATGGCCTGCCCGCTCTGGTAATGCGACAATTTTTCCAGGGCTTCGGCGCGGGTGGCGGCTGCCAACGTCAAAAAGGTGACGCGGGTTTTGGCGCGCGGCTTCAGGTCAATTTCCTGCGCCAGTGAAAAAATCGGGTCGAGCGTGCCACCAACTGTGCCGGAGAGCCGTTGATTGGCGCTGTTTAACGCCTGCGGCGTGCGCGAAGTTTGGGTGCGCCCCAAAAACTGGGCGCGGTCCGTCTCGTATTCGCCGGTGACTTTGCGCCCGGTTTCAATGACCAGCGCATGAATCAGCACCAGCGGCTTTTCGTCCGCTGAACGCGGGCGGCGCTCAAAAATGAGCGCATTCTCGCGCGGCAGATATTCGCTTTCGATAAAGAGTTTATTGAAGGCCGGGTGACGCCGGTCGGCGGCCTGCGCCGCCAGAATCACTTCACCGTAACTGGTGAATTTCAGGTGCCGGGGACGGTCGCTGTCGTTGAGAATATTCACCCGCCGAATTTCAACCCCTTCCGGGCTGAGCGTGATTCCCGTCCGCAGGGTGATGCCGTTATCAGAACGCGGGAACTCAACCTTGTGCGGGTAAAACAAAATTTCCGGCTGCCAGGCCAGCATTCCCAGCGGCTGACAGGCGGCAGACCAAAGCGCCCCGCTTTCGCGGTCTTGAACGTAAATCCAACTGCCCCACGCGTCGAGGGTGGTGTCGGCCTGCCAGCGGGTCAGGGCAAATTCGCGCCACTGACTGTAGCCGCCCCCGGCGTTGGTAATCAATAGGCTGGAATCACCCTGCGCGAGCAGATGCGCCTGCGGGATGGAACTCTGCACCGGAACGCGCCAGGGAGCGCTGATGACGACGCGCGCGCCCTCAGGCAAATCCACCGGTTCGTCGGTGCGGGGAAATTCGAGCGGCGGGTTTTGTGGAATTTTTTCCTGCAGCAAAAGCTCCACGCTGCGGATGCGCTCATCGGCGTGGAAACGCTCCACCAGCACATCCTCCAAAAGAGAATTACAGGCCGCCATCAAAATCATGCCCTGATGGTGCGCCATGTAAGACTGGACAATGGCGTGCGTTTCTCCCACCGGCAGGCGGGTTTTGGTGCTGTCGAGCGCCTCGTAAAAGCCAAACCGCCCAAGCAGTTTCAATCGCTCGAGGTGCGCCAGGTTTTCCAGCACGGCCTGCGGCTGAAGGGAAAGCCCCAGCAGCGAAGCATAGGGCGTGATGACCAAATCATCGGGCAGGTCGCGCTTGTAGCCCAGTTCTGGCACGCCAAACGCGCGGTACTGATAATTGAGATTCAGGTCGAAGGCGTAGTAACCCGATTCGGAAATGCCCCAGGCGAGTTTTTGCTGTTCCCCATAACCGATTTGCGCTTCGAGCGCGGTGTAGCAGCTTTCTGAGAGAAACGTTCCAGCGTAATTTTTGATGAAAAGTGTTGGCATCAGATATTCAAACATCGTTCCGCTCCACGAAAGCAGAACTTGTTTGCCGTTGATTTTGGTCACCGGCCTGCCCAAATGCTGCCAGTGACTTTGCGGCACATCGCCCTTGGCAATCGCAATCAGGCTGGCAATCCGCGCTTCGGAGGCGAGCAAATCGTAATAACTCGGGTCGAGTTGTTCGGTGCTGACGTTGTAGCCAATGTGAAAAACCTGGCGGCGTGGGCTGAACAAAAAGCGGAAATCCATACCGGTCAGCGCTGCCTCGGCCTGTTCGGCCAGGCTGTGAAAATCGGCCAGCAGCGCAGAAACCGACAGCCCGGCCAGCGTCAACTCGGCGGCCAGTTTTTGGCACCCGACAGTTTGAGCCGAGGCCGGGGCAAGGCTCAAATCGGCTTGAATCTGGGCATAAACCGCCGCCGCGTTTTCCAGCGTGGGCAAAGCGACGGGCAGCGACAAAAAAGTCGGCACGTCGCAAGCCAGCCAGGGCGCAAACAAGGCCAGGCTGCGCTGCATATCATCCAACTGGTGGCGCAGCAAATCCAGATAATGTTGCAAATCGGTCAGAGATTCGCGCTGGAGGTTGGGATGACTCTCCAGCAGTTCCAGCAGGCGGCGCGAAACCCCTTCCCAGCCGGGGCCGGAGAGCCAGATGAGAGTCTGGTGCCAGGCTGCGGGTTGATTCTGGACGGCGCTGACGCGCCGGTAAATGCGAGTCAATTCCACTTCAAATGATTCGGTGTCGGCTTCGGGGTTGTTTTTCTCAATGGCTTGTAAAATTTCTGAGAGGATGTCTAACAGGGTGAGCAGCCCCTGCCACTGTTTTTTTCCCAGCAGCGGCGCGGCGGCCAACGCCAGGCAACCCTGCCTGAGCGTCATCAGGCTGGCGGCCAGGTTGCCGCTGTCGACCGTGGAAATGTAGCGCGGCGGAAGCGCTGTCAGCGTTTGCGAATCGTACCAATTCAGCAGGTGGCCGCGATAATGTTCGAGCTTGTCCAGCGTCTCAAAAGTCGAGCGCAACCGCATAGAAAGTTCTGAAAGCCCCAGATAACCCAAATCATAGGCCGATAAGGTTGAAACCAGAAACAAGCCGATGTTGGTCGGCGTGGTGTAATGGGCAACACTGCTGCGCGGCGACTCTTGAAAATGGTCGGGGGGCAGCCAGTGGTCATTCGGCCCGGCGAACTGCTCAAAAAAAGCCCAGGTGCGGCGCGCCAGCCGCAAGATTTTCCGGCGCTGAGGCTCACTCAGCGGCGGGGTGATGCGGTTTATCGGCTGGCTGATGCCGTAGGCGACTTGCGGCGCAATCAGCCAAAGTACGAGCAGGGGCAGCGCCCCCAAAAACGCCGCCGGATTAAAAAAGAGAATGGCCGCGCCCAGCAAAATGACCAAAAGCAAAGCCGCTGTCATCTCGCGCCAGATTTCAGCAAGCGGGCTTTCGACAGAGGCGCGCGCGGTATTCGCGGCGGTTGTCCATTGCAGCAGGCGCTTGCGGGCAATTAGCAGCCGTCCCAGGGTGGTGCGGATGGCGCCCAACATCAGCAGGGCCTCGTAGGGCAGGAAAAGAATCGCCAGCGCCCAGCGAATCAGCGGCGGCAGGGCCGGGCCGAGGATTTGTTTCAACGTCAGCCGCCCGATATTGTGCGCTCCGTCCTGAATGGTTTGAAACGCAATCGGCAGGGCCGCAGGCAACAACGCCAGCAAAACCCAAATCAGCGGTGAACCCGGCAAAAAAAGCCAGCCAGCGACCAGCCAGGCCAGCAACGTTGGCGGCAGCAAACTGCGCCGCAAATTGTCAGAAATTTTCCACAAATCAATGGTAGACAAACGATTTGTGGTCAGCCCGGTTTGGGTGCGGACAAGCGGCATCAGCCAGGGCAGTAATTGCCAGTCGCCGCGAATCCAACGGCGCAGGCGGCGGGCGTAGCCCAAATAGCGCGACGGGTATTCCTCGTACAGCAAAATATCCGTCACCAGCGCCGCGCGTCCGTAAATTCCTTCAAACAGGTCATGGCTGAGCAGGGTATTCTGACGCACCTGCCCTGCCAGACTGCGCTCGAAGGCGGCGACATCGTAAATTCCTTTACCAACGTAACTGCCCTCGCCAAACAAATCCTGATAGACATCCGAGACGGCGAAGGAATACAAATCAAAACCGGCGTTTCCGGTGTAAATTTGCGAGAAAAGCGAGCGGTTGGCGCTGGTGGGTTTGATCGCTACGCGCGGCTGGAGGACGGTGTAACCGGCGGTCACTGAACGTCCATCGGCGGAAAATTGCGCGCGATTGAGCGGATGCGCCAGGGTGGCAATCAACCGGTTGGCGCTGCCCTGCGGCAGGGAAGTATCCGCATCCAGCGTGATGACGTATTTGATGCCGGGTAAAAGACTCACGTCGCCCACCTGCGTGCTGTAAGGGGTTTCCCCCAAATTGAGCAGCAGGCGGTTGAAATCGGCCAATTTGCCGCGTTTGCGCTCCCAGCCCATCCAGACGCCCTCGGACGGATTCCACTGACGATGCCGGTGAAAAAGGTAAAAAGGCAGCGCCGGGCTGTATTTCTGATTAAGGTTTTCAATGCCTGCGCTGGCCAGCGCCAGTAGCGCCGCATCCTGCGGCATATTTTCTGCCGGGGAATCGCCAAAATCAGTCAGCAGCGCATACGTCAACTGCGGGTCGGGATTCGAGAGGTGGTAAAGTTCCAACTCTTGCAGTAGATGCTCAAATTCAGCGGCGCTTTCCAGCAGCGTGGGAACGACCACCATCGTGCGGTTGCCGGGCGAAATGCCGTCCGAAAAATCCATGCGTGGCAGGCCCTCAGGCTTCAGACGGTGAGTCACATTCCAGTGAACGACAGTAATGGCAGCTTCCAACGCCAGCCCGAATCCGAGCGCGCCAACCGTCAGCAGTTGGGCCGGTGAGCCGCCCGCCCGCGCCGCATACGTCAACAGCCCCAAAACAAACAACGCGGTCAGCGTGGCAATACTTCCCAGATATGTGGCGGTTGGAGAGGCGAGCAGTGCGCGGCGCAAGCGGAGGTTTAATCCCGGCTGGTAGCGGATTCTGGTTTCGAGCAGCGCCCGCCCCGCCCCGCGCAGATAAAAGCCAACGTGCGTTTCCCGCCCCGGAGTTTTGTCCGCCGCGCCGCGGGTCAATTCCACCGCGGCCAGGGCGACCTGTTCTTCGCTGAAGGTGGAGTGGCGCGCCAACACTTCAACAACGTTGCGGTAGCTGTTGCGCGTCTCAAAATCCATGCCAGCGTAAACGCCTTCCGGTTCAGCGCGCAAAATCTTTTCCACCCGGCTGGTCTGCTCGAAAAAAGTTTTCCAATCCGTAGCAGACAGCAGCCGCAGGCTGGAAAAACTATTGGCGACGATGGCCTCGTTCTCCAGCAGTGAGGCCGCGCACGGGGCAGGCGCGGGCTGGCCGGTCAGGTCGGAGGCTGCGCTGACCAACTGCTCCAAAATTCCGATGCGCAGCATAA
The DNA here is from genome assembly GCA_001872455.1 of Anaerolineae bacterium CG2_30_57_67. GTDB lineage: Bacteria > Chloroflexota > Anaerolineae > Anaerolineales > Villigracilaceae > UBA8950. The sequence goes on from MNXJ01000048.1 coordinate 8,506, forward strand.
TCGGCAGCGCCCACAATTCCCCAATCGTCAGGGGCGTCACCTGCTGATAGGCCTGAATAAAAGCCTCGGTCGGGGTCGATTCAAGCCGGCTCTGGCAGGCCCCCACCCAGGCGCGCGCCAACGTCAAAATGCGGGCCTCTCCATCAGCCAGTTTCGGCAGTTCAGCTAGAAAATTTTCTGGCAAATCGGATTCGACCTGGCGAAAGGTTTGTCTGGCAATGTAGAAATTATCCAGCATCCATTCACTTGCGCGCGAAACCGGCGCAGATTGGGCTGGCAGACTTTTAAACAAGGCGTAGGCTTTGCGCAGCGTCAATTCCAAAGCAGGCAGAGATTTTAAAAGCGCTGTTTTGGGTTGGCCAGAAAAATTCAAGACATGCGTTTTTGCCAGTTGATGCGCTAAGTCGTTCAGCGCCGGGTTGGCATCTGAAGGGGCAAAGTTGGAGGCAGTGGTCTGCGCGGCAAGCGGCATGGGTTAACGCCCGGCGCGTTCGCTGGAAAGCAGCGTAGGCGCAGTTGGCTCCATTTTCGTGGGCAAATCCTGCACAATCAGCAGGGAAATTTTGCCATACAAAATGAAATTATTGACCAGACTGCCGTACGGCCATTGATGATTACCCGAATAACCGTGCGCGCTCAACGCCACCAGGTCAATATTTTCCTGTTCTGTCAGTTGATGCAGGGCCAAAGCCGCGTTCTCGCTGGTCAGCAAATGCGTTTGAACCATAACGCCTGCCAGCGATAAACGCGCTTGCACCTGTTCGAGCGCGCGCCCGGCTTCGGCGCGATTGCGCGCCATCAACCGGCTGGACAAGTCAAAATCTTCGGGCGTCGGAGGCATCTGACGCGCCATTTCTGGTGTTTGGATCACCTGCGCCAAATGAATCTGCGCCTGATGAAAACGCGCCAGCTGGGTGATGATCGGCAAAACATTTTCCGCCCGCTGCGAACCATCCAATGGAACCAAAATGCGCCGGTAAAGCGGGGTTTCCGCGCCATCAGCCGGAAAAGCCGCGGGTTGGCGCGCGCGAACAATCAGCAGTGAAGTCGGCGCACTCAAAATAATTTTGTGCGTAACATTGCTGATGCCCCACTGCGTCAACCCGTTGCGCCCGTGACTGCTCAAAATAATCAATTTTATGCCAGCATTTTGGGCAAATTCCGTAATTCCTTCCGCTTCCAGGCCTTCCAGCACAGTCGTCTGTACATGCAAACCAACGGACTCAAGCTGCGCCCGGGTATTTTCGAGGTAGAGCGCGGCCCGGGTTTTGTTAATTTGCCAGTTCAGCAAATCAAATACTTGTGCAGAAATACCCGTCTGCTTTTTTTCCAGAATACGCAACAGGGTGGTTTGCGTGCCAAAAGAACGGGTGAAGGCGACCACATGCGGCAGAACACATTCGGCCAGTTGTGAACCATCCAACGGGACAAGCATAGGGTTAAACATAACTTATTGTATAAAGAAGCCTCCCCGCTTACATCCATCAACCGGGGATATTGTCTCTCCGCCACTTGGGGGAGAACTTTTTTGCGGCGTCACGTCTCCCTTTAAAATTGGCAAACCGCGCAGAGGGCATCGGGGATAACTCGGCCATGTCTATCTTTGCGGGAAAAACCATTCTTTTGGGGTATCTTCTCAAAAACTTGGGGCAGGGCAAGTTTGGCCCAAGCCAAGCGAGTTGGCTGCCTGAGTTACGTTCTGCCAAAGGCGGAATGGTGCCAGCCCCGGTAATCCGGTCGCGCATATAGGCATAGAAACTGACGTTCAATTTTCTGGCGGTCTCAACCAGGGTCATGAAAGTATCCCAGGCATGCCTGCCCGTTTCTGTACGGGGTCCACACCTGCCCTGACGGGCGGTGCCAGGGAAACTGATATCCCGCTTCCGCACCCTGCGCCTGACCGCCAACTCTGAAGCGTTGTTGTGTAAGGGGATTTCGGGATGCTTCAAAACCAACAGCAGGGAGGTTTTCTTGGCTCTGGTTTTTGCAATGCGCTCATCCAGGGCTTCGTACCCAGTTTGTGTGGCGAACAAGTCGTCAAAGGCAGTTTCCAATCGGGCTCATTCCGTTGCGTTGGGGTTTTGTTTGTAATCCAGCAGTTCGTGGTAGCAGTCCCAGAAGCGGGTCTAGCCACAATCCGCTAGGGATAACCAAAACGCGCCGATTTCGGCGCGTTTTTTGTAAAAAACCGCAAAGAGCAGCCCCGACCTGGCCCAGAGTCGCGGGCAGGCAGGTGTTTTTTATTGTTTTGCCCCCGTTTTTTCAGCCCCACTCTACAAGAGCGGATAGATGAGCAACTCTCTCACCGTCCAGCGACGACGAACCAACCCGGCGGCTACACTTGCACTGGCGTGCGGCGCAAGTGCTGTTGGGGTTCGTTGTCGATATTGTTCGGGGAGTTTGCCTGCCCTTTCTCATCATTGGTTCCGCCAGAGTTTCTCTCAACTTCTGGTGATAGCCACAAAATGGCATTTCCTTCAGCATTGGTTTCTGAAAGCACCTATCCTGCCATATCCCCCCTTTCCGAGTACTTATCCCAATCTAATTGCGGTTAGACGTTTCTCTCGCTCTGGCTGTTTTTTGCCGTTCTGCGGCGCAGACAGCGGCGGGAAATTACCGGCGTCAGTGTTGCCTGGTTGTTCACCCTGCTTGGTTTCTTGGCCGTCTTGCTGGCGCCCGGCAATGCTGTGCGGCTTTCCATGCTGCCAGAACGTCAGTTTACGCTCGCATCCATTGCGCTCATTTTTCGCTTCGCCGCTGATTTTGTCCTCGGTCAACTGCGTTCCTTTCCGCTCCCCGCCGCTTTCACCTTCGGCGTTGGTTTT
>MNXJ01000005.1 GCA_001872455.1 Anaerolineae bacterium CG2_30_57_67
AATCTATGGCTACTCGGGCTGCTTTTTTGAGTGATCCAACGCATCGCATTGTTTTTCATTACACGCCAAAGCATGCTTCCTGGATGAATCAGATCGAAATTTGGTTTAGCATCCTGGTTCGAAAGGTTCTGAAGCGAGGTAATTTCACGTCAATTGAAGATCTGAAACGCAAGGTTTTGGCCTTCATCGAATATTACAATCTCACGATGGCGAAACCGTTCAAATGGACCTATCAAGGTAAGGCTCTCAATGCCTAATCTATTTGCTATTTATGCCCAGGTGTACTAGCAGATTGGGGCTAGACCTGGAATTGCTACCACAGAGAAAAGGGGCTTGACTTTTATTTTTCTTTGTTATATGATTAACGCGCGTTAGTAACTCGCGTTAATCAGGAAACTCGGCCATGAGCAGCAAAATCAAACGCATTACCAGCCAGGATGTCGCCAATCTTGCAGGCGTTTCGCGCACAACGGTTTCCTTCGTTCTAAACAACGTGGAGGGATTTCAAATCAGCGAGGAGACACGTCAAAAGGTTCAGCGGGCGGCGGCGCAATTGGGCTACATTCCCGACTCCGCGGCACAAACCCTCGCCAGCCGCCGGGCACGCGCCATCGGTCTGGTGATGACTCGCAGCCCGCATCACATCGCCAGCGACTCGTTTCTGCCCCAAATTATCAGCGGTTTACTTAAAGTTACCAAACAACAGAACTTGCGTCTGATGATTGAGCTGGTGGAAACCGAACATCAGAATCAGGCCTATTTGGAGTTGGCGCGCGCCAAGCGCATTGATGGCATGATTTTGCTCACCCCGCGCATGGACGATGAGGCCCTGCGTACGCTGGAAAATGCGGAAATTCCCACTGTTTTGATGGGACATCTGGAAGACTCCAATCTACACTCGGTGGATGTGGATAACCGCGCCGCCGCCGAACAAGCCGTGCAGCATCTGATTGCGCTCGGACACCGCCAGATTGCCTGCATCACCAACGCTCCGGCCTCCTACACCGCCGCCCCGCAGCGTGTCCAGGGCTATCTGGATGCCTTGGCCGCGGCCGGAATTTTCCCCAACCCCAACTTAATTCACTATGCCGACTTTGACCCCGAAAGCGGCTATGCCTGCATGAAGTCGCTCCTGCAAAGTGGAGAAACGGTTACGGCCGTCTTTGTCGCCAGCGACAACGTCGCCATGGGCGCGAAGTCCGCCATCCGCGAGGCCGGGCTGCGCGTGCCGGAAGATATTTCGCTGATGGGCTTTGATGATATTCCCTGGGCAAAATATTCCGACCCGCCGCTCAGCACCGTTCACCTGCCCGCCGAGGCCCTGGCGCAGCAAGCCTGCGTGATGCTGATGGATTTAATGCAGGGGCAGCAACCGGCGGTGCTGCGCCTGGACCTGGAAACCGAACTTATCTTGCGAAGTTCCTGCCGCGCCTTGTAAAAATGCCATTTTCCTGCGCTAAACATGCCTGTCAAATCCAAAAGGAGGTGCGCTTTTCCGAAAGTAACAACCTGTTTCCCCCACGTCAGTCACGCACAAATTATCCGACGTGACATCCAATTCAAAACCGTTGATTTAAAAAACAAGAAAGAGGAGAAAATGAAAGCGAATCGCATCTTCTGGTCACTGACCAGCCTGCTCATTTTGGTTTCCCTGCTGTTGAGCGCCTGCGGCGGCGCGGCCACCCCGGCCCCCGCTGCTACCGGCGAATTGCCTGCCGGCGACGGCAAAGTCGTCATTTATGGCGGTTACGGCGAAGCGCAGGCCGCTGCCTTCCAAAAAGCGCTGACCGAGTTTGGACAGGCGAATGGCATCGAAATCACCTTCACTTCGCTGGCAACCTTCGACACCGACATCAAAGTCAAAATCGAATCGGGTCAGGAACCCGATATTGCCATGTGGCCGCAGCCGGGCGGCTTGAAGAACCTGGCCGACAATCTTATTCCGCTGGAACAGGTGATTGACCTGAGCAAGCCGCTCGCCACACTCGTCCCCGGCTGGGATAAACTGGCCGTGGTGGATGGCAAAATCTACGGTCTGCCCGTCTCGGCCAACATGAAGACGCTCGTCTTCTACAATCCGACCGCCTTCAAGGCGCACGGCTACAGCGTCCCTGCCAACGCCGCTGAGTTGACAGCCCTGGAAGCAAAAATCAAAGCCGATGGCGCGGGCTATCCCTGGTGCGCGGGCATCGAATCGGGTGGAGCGACCGGCTGGCCCTTCACCGACTGGCTTGAGCAATACGTCCTGGATTTGTACGGCCCCGACACCTACGCCAAATGGATTTCCGGCGAAGTAGATTTTGCCTCCCCCGAAGTGACCAAGGCCGCCGACGAAGTTACCCGGCGCCTGCTGGCCGAGGGCCAGGTGAATGGCGGCGGCATCTCGATGGCGACCGATTCCTTCCAGGACACCGCGCCTCTCTTTGCCGATGGACAGGCCAACGGTCAGTGCTTCATGCTGCGCCAAGGCTCGTTCATCACCGCCTTCATGCCGGAAAACGTTCAGGCTGAAATCAAGGCGGGCGATTATACCAACCTGGATGTCTTTGCCCTGCCCACGCCGGAAGGCGGACAGGCGGGTGTGCTGGGCGGCGGTGACATTGCGGCGGTCTTCAAGGGCCACGCGGACCAGGATGTTGCCAAAGTGGCGGCCTTCATCTTCAGCCCTGAAGTTCTGAAATATCAAGTTGCCACCGGTGATATCTCACCGCACAAGACTTTTGACCTTTCGCTCTATCCCAATGAAATGCAGCGCAAGATTGGTCAGGCGATGGCAAATGCTGCGGTCTTCGGCTTCGATGGCTCTGACCAGATGCCCGCTGAAGTGAACGCCGAGTTCTGGGCCGCTGGCACCGACTTCATCGCGGGCCGCGCCACCTGGGCAGAGGCGGCCAAACGCATCGACAGCAAGTATCCGTAAGCGGTTTTTTGACAAAATTGTGGCGCCGGTTCCAACAAACCGGTGCCACAATTCTTATTCGCGTGGCTCAACAAAAACGTGCGGAGGTTGCGATATGGGCGACATATTCTTGGGTCTCTTTGCCATTGTGATTGGAGTCGCTGCCAGTTATGGGCTGTATTGGCTGCTCAACTTCATTATCTCCCTGCTCCCGGAACGTTTACGCAAAAAAAGTGACTGGCTGGCCTTCTTAACACCGGCGGTCGTGCTGGTAATTTTGGTGCTGATTGCGCCCCTGTTTCAAACCATTGGCTGGTCTTTTATGGACGATGGCGCGAAAAACTGGGTGGGGTTAAAAAATTACATTGATTTGTTTACCGACCAGCGCTTTTTGCAAATTTTGCTCAATAACTTTTTGTGGGTGCTGGTGGTTCCGGCCATTACGGTGGTTGTTGGGACTGCCGCCGCCGCGCTGTCCAACCAGGTGGGGCCAAAACTAGAGAGCATCTTCAAGTCGCTGATTTTTATGCCGATGGCCGTCAGCTTTGTAGCGGCATCCACCATCTGGTCTTACTTCTACGCCTATGTTCCGCCGGGACGCCCGGAAGTCGGCGTGCTGAACGCGGTCGTCAGGCTGTTGGGGTTTCCGCCCCAGCCCTGGCTGACAATTGATCAGGGACATCTGAACTCCTTTTTGCTGATGGCTGTCATCGTCTGGCTGCAGGTGGGCTACGCCATGGTCGTCATCTCTTCGGGCATCAAGGCCGTCCCAGAGGAAACCATCGAAGCCGCCCAATTAGATGGCGCCAACCCCTGGCAGATTTTCGCCAGCGTCATCCTGCCGCAAGTCTGGGGCACGGTCATGTCGGTTTTTGTCACGGTTTTGATTTTGGTGATGAAAATCTTCGATATTGTGCTGGCGATGACGCGCGGCAACTTCAATACCAGCGTGCTGGCTTTTGAATGGTACAAGCAGTTCTTTGAAAACTCCAACGTTGGGCCGGCCTCGGCAGTGGTTACGGTGCTGGTCATTCTGATTGTGCCACTGATGTGGCTGCAAATTCAAACCGTCCGCCAACAGGAGTTGCTGCGATGAGCAAAATCTTGCACCTTCTCAGAAATTTAAAATTGGGCAGCCTGCTCGGAATGATTATTCTGGTGGTGATTTGGTCCACCCCCACCCTCGGCCTGCTGATTACATCCCTGCGCCCAAGTTCCCTGGCCGATATCTCACCTTGGTGGGAAGCGCTCTTCAACCCGCTCAGCACCCTCTGGACGCTGGACGCCTATCAAAATTCACTCAGCAGCGGCATGTTGGATTCGCTCATCAACACCATCGCCGTCACCATCCCGGCCACCATTCTGCCGCTGATGATTGCCGCCAACGCCGCCTACGCCTTCACCTTTCTGAACTTCAAGGGCAAGGAATTTTTCTTTGCGGTTTTGGTGGCGCTGATGGTCATCCCGCTCCAATCCTCACTGATTCCCGTCCTGCGCGGCATGGTCTGGTTTCAGAAAGCGGTCGGCATTCCGCTCACCGGCACCTATGCCAGCGCCTGGGTCGTGCACAGCGCCTTTGCCATGCCACTGGCAATTTACATTTTGCGCAATTACATGATGACCCTGCCCCGCGAACTGATTGAGGCCGCCAAAGTGGATGGCGCCAGCAACTATCAGATTTTCTGGCAGTTGGTTTTGCCGGTTTCCGTCCCCGCGCTAGCTTCCTTTGCCATCTTCCAGTTTCTGTGGGTCTGGAACGACTACCTGATTGCCTTCATCTTCGTTGGCGAGCAAAAAGCGGTGATGACCTATCGCCTGCTGCGCCTGTTGGGGCAATACGGCCAGGGCTGGCGCGATGTGGCCGCCGGGTCGTTCATCTCGCTCATCATTCCGCTGATTGTCTTCTTCGCCCTGCAGCGCTACTTCGTGCGTGGACTGCTGGCCGGTTCGGTCAAAGGCTAACCGCGCCCTCCGCCAACTATGACGCTTCCTCTCTGGTATCAAGACGCTGTTTTCTACGAGCTGAACGTCCGCGCCTTTTACGATGGCAACGGCGACGGCATGGGCGATTTGCCCGGTTTGCTCACCAAACTCGACTACCTGCAAACCCTGGGCGTAGATTGTCTCTGGCTGCTGCCCATCTACCCCTCGCCGCTCAAAGATGACGGCTACGACATCGCCGATTATTACAACATTCACCCCGATTACGGCACGCTGGACGACTTCAAAGCCCTGGTGCAGGCCGTTCACACGCGCGGCATGAGAATCATCACCGACCTGGTACTCAATCACACCTCCGACCGGCACCCCTGGTTTCAGGCCGCCCGCGCCGATAAAAACTCGCACTATCGCCAGTACTACGTCTGGAGCGATAGCGGCGCGGAATACGCTCAGGCGCGCATCATCTTTTCCGACCTCGAAACCTCCAACTGGAAATGGGACGAACAGGCCGGGCAATACTACTGGCATCGCTTCTACGCCCATCAACCCGACCTGAACTACGACCACCCCGCCGTGCAGGAAGAAATGCTCAACGTGGCGCGTTTCTGGCTCAATTTGGGCGTGGATGGCTTTCGCGTCGACGCGCCAACCTACCTTTTTGAGCGCGAAGGAACCAGCTGCGAAAGCCTGCCCGAAACGCACGCCTACCTCAAGCGGATGCGCCGCGTGATGGACGCAGAATTCCCCGGACGCATTTTTCTGGCAGAAACCAACCAGCCGCCGCGCGAACTGCGCCAGTATTTTGCCGAAGGCGATGAATTTCACCTGGCCTTTCACTTTCCGCTCATGCCGCGCCTGTTTTTGGCGCTGGCAAAAGAAGAGGCCGCGCCCCTGCGCGATATTCTGGCAGAGACCCCGCCCATCCCGGCCAACTGTCAGTGGGCGACCTTCCTGCGAAACCATGACGAGCTGACCCTTGAAATGGTTACAGACGAGGAGCGCCGCCTGCTCTGGCAGCAGTACGCCCCCGACCCGCGCATGATTCTCAACCTGGGCATTCGCCGCCGCCTGGCGCCCCTGCTGGACAACAACCAGCGCAAAATCAAACTCGCCCATTCCCTGTTGTTCACCCTGCCCGGCGCGCCCGTCCTTTATTACGGCGATGAAATCGGCATGGGCGAAAACCTGAACCTGCCCGACCGCAACGGCGTGCGCACCCCCATGCAATGGGATGCCACCGAAACCGCCGGTTTTTCTGCCGCCGCCCCCTACGCGCCCTGCCCCGCCGGAGACTACGCCCCGGCGCGCGTCAATGTCGCGGCGCAAATCAACCAACCCGATTCGCTGTTTTCCTTCATCCAACACGCGCTCGCCATTCGCAAAAAACACCGCGCCTTCGGGCGGGGAAACCTGCGCTGGCTGAACACGCCCAACCCGGCAGTGGCGGCCTTTTGGCGGCAAACGCCCGCAGAAAAATTGCTCCTGCTGCACAACCTGAGCGGTCAGTCGCAGACCCTTGACCTGCCCGCCACAGCGCGCGGCGCGGCGCACGACCTGCTGACCGGCCACTGGCTGCCCATCAGCGCCGCGCTGACCCTTGCGCCGTATCAATTTCTCTGGCTGACGCTGGAGGACTGAGCGATGAGCCAGCCCCGTCCGCTGCTGCACTTCACCCCGCCCGCCCACTGGCTGAACGACCCCAACGGCCTGGTGTATCAGAATGGCGAATATCATCTCTTTTACCAGCATCACCCGCACAGCCTGACGCCCGGCCCCATGCACTGGGGGCACGCCGTCAGCCACGATTTACTGCGCTGGGAACACCTGCCCATCGCCCTCGCCCCCGATGAACACGGCATGATTTTTTCCGGCTCGGCAGTGGTGGATGAAAACAACACCGCCGGTTTTGGCGCCAATGCCCTGCTCGCCCTCTACACCGCGCACAAAGAACCCGGCCACCTGGAAACGCAATGCCTGGCCTTCAGCCTGGATGGAGGCCGCGCCTGGACAAAATACGCGGGCAATCCCGTCTTGCCCAACCCTGGCCTGCGCGACTTCCGCGACCCCAAAGTCTTCTGGCACGCAGACGGCTGGGTGATGTGCCTGGCCGCCGGGCGCGAAATTCTCTTTTACACTTCGCCCAATTTGAAGGATTGGACCCGCGCGGGCAGTTTCGCCCCGCAGGAGATTCCCCGCGCCGCAGTGCTGGAAACGCCCGATTTGTTTGAACTGCCTGTTGGCAGCTCCCGCCAAATGCGCTGGGCGCTCACCCTGGGCATCAACAGCGGCGCCCCGGCGGGCGGTTCCGGCTCCTGCTATTTTGTCGGCGGCTTTGACGGTTTCACCTTCACCCCCGAAACGTTTGGATGGATGAACTACGGCCCAGATTTCTACGCCCCGCAAACCTGGAACAACGCCCCCAACGCGCGCCGCATCTGCCTGGGATGGATGAACAACTGGCAATACGCCGCCCAAACCCCGGCCAGCGAGTGGCGCGGCATGTTCAGCATTCCGCGCGAATTGACGCTCGTCGAAAGCGAGGCCGGAATCAGCCTGGCGCAAAACCCAATCGTCGAGGTCAATGCCCGGCGGCGCAAAACCTTCGCCATGCGGGGGAGAACATTTCAGCCGGGCGAATATCCCCTCAACGGCGAACAGGCCGCCGCGTGGGATGTCGAAGCGGAAATCGCTCTCGGCGCGGCAGATTGCTTCGGCTTCCGCATCGGCGCCAGCACAGACGAGGAGACCATTCTCTTTTGCGATGTGGCGGCGCAAACCATCAACGTTAATCGCGCCCGTTCGGGGCAGGTCAATTTTCACAAAGATTTTGCCACAATTCATTCTGCCCCACTGCCGGGCGGTGGAATGGTTGCCCTGCGCATTCTGTTCGACTACAATTCGGTGGAAGTGTTTGTCCAAAACGGGCGGGTGGTTTTGAGCGAGAGCATTTTCCCGGCGGCGCAAGCCCACAAATTGACATTTTTTGTTGCGGGCGGCGCACTGACGGTGAAAAACCTGAAGGTTTTCCAGTTGCAGACGGAGGCTCTATGAGCAAACTTTACGGCGGCATCGAAGGCGGTGGAACAAAGTTTGTCTGCGCCGTTGGTAGCGGCCCGCAAGATATTCGCGCCGAAATTCGCATTCCAACCACCACCCCTGAAGAAACCCTGGGGCGGGCGATTGCGTTTTTTCGGGGACAGGAGAAACTTGCCGCGCTGGGCGTGGCCTGCTTTGGGCCGCTCGACCCCAACCTGGCCTCGCCCGCCTTTGGGCAGATTCTTGCCACCCCCAAAGCGGGCTGGACGGGCGCAGATGTGGCCGGGGCGCTGCGCTCGGCGCTCAATCTGCCGGTGGCTTTCGATACGGATGTCAATGGCGCAGCGTTGGCCGAAGCGCGTTGGGGCGCCGGGCAGGGCTGTGACCCGGTGCTGTATCTGACCGTTGGCACAGGCATTGGCGGCGGTGCGCTGGTGAATGGCAAGCTTTTGCACGGCCTGCTGCACCCCGAGATGGGTCACATTCCTCTGCCGCGCGACCCGGCGCGCGACCCATTTCCGGGCATTTGCCCCTTTCATGAGGATTGCTTCGAGGGGCTGGCAGCTGGCCCGGCGCTGGAAAGACGCTGGGGACAAAAGGCTGAAAACCTGCCGCCGGAGCACCCGGCCTGGAAGTTGGAGGCGGAGTACATTGCGCTGGCGCTGAGCAGTTACATTCTCACCCTGGCGCCACAGAAAATCATCCTCGGCGGCGGGGTGGGCAGCGCGCCGCATCTGCTACCGCTGGTACGCCGTAGCGTGCAGGGCTGGCTAAATGGCTATGTTCAGTCGCCGCTTGTCACCCAAAGCATCGAAAATTACATCGTTCTGCCCGCGCTTGGTTCGCGCGCGGGCGTGCTGGGCGCGCTGGCCCTGGCGGCGCATCGGTAATGCAGATTTCATGTTCTCTACTCCCTAATTTCTAATTCCTAATCTATAATTCCTCATTCCTAGTCCCCATGTCCACCGAACCCTCCCGCGCCCTGCGCCGCCTGTTGCCCCGCCTGCAGAATACGCTGGCGAAAGAAATTGCCGCCGACCCAATCGGCTGGGAACAATTTACCCGCCGCCTGCCAACGCGCTTTGCCGCGTTATTTGACCTGTATTACGACCTTTATCACGCCCGCTACGACTTTTTCTATCATCTGGAAGAGCTGCTCTGCGGCCTGGCGCGCGCCTGGTTTACCCGCCCCGCCGACCTGCGCGCGCTCGACGAACAGCGCGAAGCCAACCCGCGCTGGTTTCAATCCAATCAGATGCTGGGCGGCGTACTCTATGTGGATTTGTTCGCCGGGGATTTGCAGGGCGTGCGCGCGAAAATCCCCTATTTTCAGGAACTCGGCCTGACCTATCTGCACCTGATGCCGCTCTTCAAAATGCCGGAAGGCGAAAATGACGGCGGTTATGCTGTCAGCGATTACCGGCAAATCCACCCGCCACTGGGGACGATGGAACAACTGGCCGCCCTGGCCCGCGACCTGCGCGCCGCCGGTGTCAGCCTGGTGGTGGATTTGGTCTTCAATCACACCTCCAACGAACATCCCTGGGCACAGGCCGCCCTAACCGGAGATGAAGACGCGCGCGAAATGTATTTCATCTTTCCCGACCGCAACATTCCCGACCAATACGAGCGCAGCCTGCGCGAAATTTTCCCCGACGAACACCCTGGCGCATTTTCGCCAATTGCGGGCGGCTGGGTCTGGACGACCTTCCACGCCTATCAATGGGACCTGAACTATGCCAATCCCGCTGTCTTTAACCGCATGGCCGAAGAAATGCTCTTCCTCGCCAATCAGGGCGTGGAGGTGCTGCGCCTCGATGCAGTCGCTTTCATCTGGAAACAAATGGGGACAAACTGCGAAAACCTGCCGCGGGCGCACGCCCTCATCCGCGCCTTCAACGCTGTCGCCCGCCTCGCCGCCCCGGCGCTGTTCTTCAAATCTGAAGCGATTGTTCACCCCGATGAAGTTGCCCGCTACATTGACCCCGCCGAATGCCAGCTCTCCTACAACCCGCTGCTGATGGCGCTGCTGTGGAATTCGCTCGCCACCCGCAAAGTGCGCCTGCTGGCCCAGGCGCTGGCGGCGCGTTTCAAAACCCACCCCGATACCGCCTGGGTCAACTATGTGCGCTGTCACGACGACATCGGCTGGACTTTCTCTGATGAAGACGCCGCCCTGCTCGGCGTCAGCGGCGGCGACCATCGTCACTTTCTCAACGAATTTTATCGCGGGCGCTTCCCCGGCAGTTTTGCGCGCGGCCTGCCCTTTCAGGAAAATCCCAAAACCGGCGACTGCCGCATCAGCGGAACCTGCGCCTCGCTGGCCGGGCTGGAAAAGGCTCTCATCGAGGAAGGCCCCGCCGAGGTGGAACTCGCCATCCGCCGCATTTTGCTGATTCACGGCCTCATCCTGACCGTCGGCGGCATCCCGCTGCTTTATCTGGGCGATGAGGTTGGCACACTCAACGACTATGCCTACCAAGCCGACCCCGCCAAGGCCAACGACAGCCGCTGGGTACACCGTCCGCACGCCGATTGGGCGCATTACAACCGCCGCAATGATCCGCAAACCATCGAGGGGCGCATCTTCGACGGCCTGAAAAGCCTGATTCGCCTGCGCAAAGAGAATCCCGTCTTCAGCGGCGGCGAGTTACAGGTCGTGGAAACCGACAACGCACATGTGTTGGGATACCTTCACACCCACAACGGACAGCGCGCGCTCATCCTCGCCAACTTTTCAGAACAACGCCAAACCCTGTCCGCGCGCGTACTGACTCAAATCAACGCCGAAGGAGCCCAACCGCTCTACGGACAGGCTGCGCGCCTCGAAAACGGCGATTTGCAACTTGAAGCGCTGGCGTTGCTGATTTTTCTTGCCTGAGTCGCGCAGCAGGCTGGCTCTGTTTTTTAGTCGCGCTCTCGATAAGAGCGGGATTTCCTTCAGCACTGGTTTCGGGCTCGCCCCAATCCGCTAGGGATAACCAAAATGCGCCGAAATCGGCGCGTTTTTTGTTTCAGCCAATTTTGCGGCTAGTACACCTGGGCATAAATAGCAAATAGCTTAGGCATTGAGAGCCTTACCTTGATAGGTCCATTTGAACGATTTCGCCATCGTGAGTATCAGCGTATTTTTAAAAGCCTCGCCGCATGTCGTGCGGAGATGCTCGGTACAATCGCTCGTTTTATCACTTCATCGGCAATTTCGCGCCCTGTCCATTGACTAATCGGTCGCTCTGAATTTTCAGGCCTTTCGCAGGCCAGCGCTTCAATTTTGCAGCGTTGATCCGCGGTAATTCTGGCTGGCGCTCCAGGCCGAGGCCCATCTTGCAGACGGTCTTCCATGTTCAAATCTTCGTA
>MNXJ01000078.1 GCA_001872455.1 Anaerolineae bacterium CG2_30_57_67
AGCCGCTTTCGCATCTGCCCAATCTTCGCACGCCTGATTGATCGGCTCCGTTGATTGTCGCTCCAACGCATGTGCCACTTTTTGACAACGCTGATTTAATCGCTTGTCTTCTAGGCGTATCTTCGAAAATTCTTCTTTTGCCCAAGAAATATCCTTGCTTTTCTGTTTCGTTGCCAATGTTCGGATCACTCCTGTTTTTGATTTCTTGGCGTAGTTTACTCCACTTCTACCCTAGATGTGGGTAATAGACAGCTGAGATGTCAGCTCCAGCCACATTTGGTCTCGCTTTCGTTGTTCATCAATCAAATTAACCTCGCGCAATACGTCCAGCATGGCCGCTTTGTTTTTCGCTCCGATGGTTTCAATTTCCGCATGATGATTTGCTATTATGGTATCTATTTGGCTCCTATGTCTTGTGTTGAGCGTATCCAACTCTGCACGTTTATCGGCCGCCCATTTGTCTGTTACTGCTTTGTACTCAGCCTTTATGCGTTCAATCTCTTGTGCGTATGATAAATCCAATTTGTCATTCTGAGTTTTTCGTTCATTAATAAGCGCATCTTGTCGTAAAGAAATAAAAGTTGGGTCGCCTTGAAAAACTTTTATTTCAGCGCCTGTCAACATAAACGCTTTTGAAATTTGATGCCGGTTGTTGTGACGGCCACGAAGAAATTGAAGAAGCCTGCCGCCATCCAAACTATCTTTCGCATCAGCAATTTCATTGTGGTTGCGTGTGCGGATATACTGCATGGTATCCGCTTCCAAAGTAGCAAAAAGTGTCTCGACCGGGTTTTCAATCTCTAGCGCGGTTACGGGGTCTATAATTTGGTAACGGATAAGAATGACAAGCGCTATTTTTTCGCCATCTGCTGTCATTTCTGAAACGAGTGAAGTCTCACCAATCCGGCCGTTTTTTTGCACATACTGCAGCTTATATTTTCCCGATGGGAAATCACTTAATCCACCAGTAATTCGGTGGTTCGTGCCATCTGGATGCACAATGATGCCATATACATTCGGCGGTAGATTGATATAAGTGCAACCAAGTATACTGACAGTAAACTTTTTGCCATGTGCAAAAATCTTTCCTTCCAGAAAATTGATTATTGGAATGCTTTGTCTGCGTCCCCAAAAACCAACCCACTGATGAATAAGATAACGCCAAAACGATTCATTCATTGCTGCTCCGCATATTTTGCAAGTAGACGAAAGCCTTCCAGCCGAAAAGATTCAGGATACAACGATTTGTACACAGCGCAATAAGGAGATTGAACGTCACTCCGTCCGTTGAGACGATAAGTCAGTAACGGACACCCACCAGTGCACCAATACATCCACTCACAGGTTTTGCAGTTTCCTTTTTTGTTTACTGGCAGGTTGATAGGGTTGGAATGGCGTCTGAAAGAATTTAGGATATTTTTATTTTCAGTTGTCACAGGATTTCCGCTCATTTCCATTTGACAACGAAAAAGTTGCCCTCGCGCATTAAAAACCAAATAGTCTTGCTCAACTGCGCAGGTACGCAAGTGTGGTACGGCCAGGTTTGCGCGATCAACTAAGCCGGCTAAGATACTCTCATTGGGTGGGTTTACTCTGATCACTTCAAAGGCGGATAACATGCCATCAATCAGTATTTGCTGGTCACCATTTTCTGCATAATATAAGTTTTCCCGCGCAAAATTTAAGTTAAAGTGTAATTTATTGGCACACAACCAGGCGACCAACTCAGGCAAGGAATGTGCATTTTGAGTACTGACTGTGACAGAGATGTGCGGGGAGAGCCCGGCTTGTTGTGCAATTACAATTGCCAGTGAAACTTGTTCAAAAGAGCCGCGGCCATTCGCAAAATGGCGATGAACGTCATGAGCGGCTCCCAGCCCGTCCAACGAAATCATTAAGCGCAAGCCATGTTTTTTAATAGACGCTGCTATTTCGGGCGTCAATAGAGTTCCGTTACTAAGAATAACTTCTTCCAGTTCAAGGTGTAATTCGGCAGAGAGTTGTGCTGCCAGTTCGTGCCAGCCCAAAATTGTTTCGAAGCGCAACAAGGGTTCTCCACCCGCATACTTGATTTTCACCTTGGAATATCCGTTTCGAGATGCTTCAGAAAAAAGAGTGTGAATGGTTTCATCTCCGGTGATTTTAGACATATCTTCGGGACGATGAGGAAGGTAGCAATAAATACAGCGTAAGTTGCAACGATCGGTAGTGTGCAGCCAGGCAGTAAGGGTATGTGGTGACGCTTCAAGTGTTTGGTGCGGCAAAGTCAATAAGCCAGATTGAACTAGATTTTGAATAGTTTCTGCGGCACAGATCTCGCCACCGATTTTTGACAAATGTGCATAGAGTGAAAAGTGTTGGTGATTTTTTAGGCCAATCAAAAGGTCTAATGCGGGGTGATTGACCACCGTTGGCTGGCAAGTTGGGCCAAAACACAAGGTGTATTCATCGTTTAATTTTATTGTGGAAAATGAGGCCGCCTCAAGTTCGGGAATTCGCGGCAAAACGGATTTATCAAACACAAAGGATGTGGCAGTTGAAAGGCCACACGCACAATCACAGTCGCAGTCGCATTGTCCACCTGGTACAAATTTATTGGAATGCTCAAAAATAACCACAGGCAGAGTAGGTGGATAGGAATTTGACATGTTTATGCTCCTGTTATACGACAAAATTAAGCCTAATTTTGGTCTCTAATAAAGTGCATTTGCCAATCAAACTGCCCGACTGGCGTGTAGCCGGTTTTGAGTTCCAATATTCCTTAAGATATTTGCACCATTGCAAGGCTACTTCAGGATGGTTTTCCTGTTGAGCCAGATACAGGATATTTTTTTCAACACGGTCAAATTCTTCTTGAAAAGTGCTTTGCCCATAGCCGGCAAAACGCTTTTCCAAGAGAAAATAAGATTCAGCGTACAAGGGCAACGCATCTGGATAGCGCTTTTGCGCAAAGGCAGTATCGGCAAGCACGCGCAACATCCTTCCCTGATGATGAGGAAAATTGTAACCTTGCTGGAGTATTTTTTTCAAATCTTTAGATTTTGTGTCAATCTGTATTGGCAGGGTGTCCAATTGCTGATTGGATACAATCCACTTTTGATAGAAAATTTCTGCACATCCAATCAGGTTGTTCACCCGAGTATGCATATCTCCAATCGCGTGTGCGCGCTCATCACTTTGCTCGAATAATTTTAGGGCTGTATCCAAGTTTCCCTCATCCCAATCCACACAACCCAAGACATGGTAAGCCCAAGGAAGTTCTTTTGTCACTTTCAGGGCAATGCTGGCACTAATATCCTGACGGGCATCATCAAATCGTCTCATTAATCGCAATGTAGCGCCGCGGTGGCTGTACAAATATGCCAACCAGGGTTTGATATGCTCGGGCTCGAAAATTTCAAAGGCTTTGTTGTATGCTTCAAGTGATTTTGGATAATCGCCCATGTTGCGATAGACATCCCCTATCGTTGTGTAGCTTTTTCCCTGCCCCTGAATATCCTGCAATCTCTGGCGCATTGATAACGCCTCTGCGCAATACTGGATGGCTTTATCATAAAGCCCATCAAACGAGTAAACATAACCGGCATTATTTAATACCGTGGCCACTTTTAACGGCTCTGATGTGGCGATAAGGGCTTTATCATAGTAGTCAGCGGCGGTTGTGTGTTTTCCCATCTGACGATACACCCAGCCGAGTGTATTCAAAACTGTTCCTCGGTGACTTTCCAGTTCTTCAAGATGGTTTTCACATAAAGCGTAGGCCTTTCGCAAAGATTCGATGGCCGTTGTTAGTTGTTGAATATGAATATAATAATTTGCTTCATTGGTAAAAAGCCCAAGAAGCTGTTCCCATGTTAGACTGGGATATTGTAGCAATTCACCCAATATTTTTCTAGCCTGATCATACTGTCCTTGGTCAAGCCAGTATCGCACCCAGCGAGTATTAACATCGTATTTTTCATCAAAAGAGAATTCTGCCAGGTAGGGGGTCAACGCATCAAGTAGCATTTTGCGCGATGATAGGCGAGCAAAACGGGTGGCTTGCTCGAACATTTCTTTAAACTTTTCAACACCCTGTGAAGTTGTAATATAACAAAGATGATAAAGGTAGTTTTCGCGTAAAGAAAAGAGTTTTTGGTAAAGTTTTTCGCGCTCAATGAATTTTTCGGCGTTATCTGTTTGAATTTTGCTAAGGAGAGATTCAATCATCTGAATTTGTTGTTTGTAAAAGTCAATGGCTAATTGACTGTCGCGGCGGCGGCGCTCTTTGTCGGGGTCAATTTCATTCCATAAGTTGTCACAAATCATTTCCTGCATGACATCGTGCAGCTTAATTCGTCCGTCTGGCAAACGTTTGATAAATGTGTAAGATTGGGCATCGGCAAAAAGTTTTTCGGCCTCAGAGTGGTTAATCGCGCGTAATTTTTCAATCAGAGTAACATCCAGTGGAAAAATATGTGCCATCACCAGAAATAACCAATCCAGTTGGCGCTGTCCCTGCCCAATATACTGGACCAGATGACGCTGAAATTCTTTTATTTTCAGTTGTTTCTCTGGGCCGGATAGATCTTTTTCAAGTTGAGTGGTATCTTTTTCTCTAATCCACTCCAACGGGATTTCGCGCGCCAGCCAATCAACAGCCAAATCAATCAGAATGGGGCGTCCTTCTGCCAGTAAAAGCAGGTTATGTGCCAGTGTTGGGTCAATGGTGAAACCAAGTTTGGCCTGCTTTTTTTGTAGATATTCTTTCCCAAATTTTTCTTTAAATGACGAGATTGGTATTTCTTGCACGTCTGCCTGCCAATTTTGTTCCGCATAAAGTTTGGCATAAATTTTTTTTGCCTCGCGTCCCGTCACAATGCAGACGAAATTATTAAGTGCAGAAAATACTTTAAATACCCTCTCTAATATATTAATCCGATTATCATTATCTACGGTGTCGAAGAAGAGCAGAACGCGTTGGGTCTGGGTAATCTCGTTGAAACAATCCGCAAATTTTCTATAGCTGGCTTGCAGGTCATCGTCTGCAAGTAGATTGAAATAAGGCGTGAAAACCTGCTCCCCCATGGTTACCGCAATTTGGTAAAGAATATTTTCCGAATCGCAAATGGCATCATCGTCAAAGTCGAGAATCGACATTTGCGGAAAAAGGCGTCTTTCTTTGGAAAAAGCATTTTGTCTGGCATGTAATCGGGGCGTCCAGGGAATTTCAATTTTCAGCCAATCGGGAGGCAGTTTGCCTTCAGTGTCAAGCAAAGTTTTTAATTTTTCTTTGTCGATTTTTTCTGCTTTGAAGGAATAACTGCGTTCCAGGGGTTCATTCATCGCCACCAAAGTCGCCAAGTTAATAATATACCTTCCCACCTCGATCGGGCTGGCATCTACTGTTGCGCGCCACGGGCTGTCTGGTTCCAACATGATTTTGGCATGTTCAGGATTTAACCCGTAACTATAAACGGCACAATCACTCTTCCCCGTCTCTTGAAGAGCTTGAATCGCCGGTTCGACGTATTCATCCCAAGCCACCCAAATAGATTTTATGGATGGATGACTTTGTAACAGTATGTGCGTTTCTTGATAAATCGTTTGCGAAAAAGGTTGAGAATTCGGTTTGACCTCGTATCCGATGTGAACATCAGGGTAAGGGCGTAATGAATCTTCCATAATGTGGTGACGATTCATCTGAAGAGCATCTTGCGGATCGTAAATTGCCAGGATATCGCCCTTATATCCAATATCATGGGCCATTTGATGGACTAATTGAACGCCGCAATCCAAAAAATCTTGATTGATACGGGTTGTGATACAGTCTTCGGCTAAATAGTTATCAAACCCAATTACTTTTATACCCGCATCAAAAGCGCGTCGTAGAGCAGGCAGTAACTCATCATGCGTACCCAGTCGCAAAAGAATAGCCTGTGGTTTCAAGGCAATCGCATCATCCAACTGTTTTGACATTTTTGTAATGTCAAAATCTGCGTCAAATTCAGTCAAGGTAATTCCAAGTTCGTCCGCCATTCGGCGTGCGCCAAATAAAAGATAGCGTGACCAATCAGTATTGGCAAACTCTTGTACCAGAGCAACGGTGATGTGCTCTTGAGTGGTTGTTTCAGAAAATTGGGGTGGAGCAGCACTATAGCGAACGCAAATTTCATTCAGTAATCGAGTTTTTCCAATTCCCCCTTCACCGTTGATACAAATGATTTTTTTATTTCCCCACTGGCAAACGGCGGAGTTAATTTCGGCTAACTCATCTTCACGGTCAATGAAATCAATCTGACGAGATTGCTCTTCCATAACCATTCTCCTGAAAATTTATTGCATAGAAAGGTAATCTTGTTTCCAAATTTGAACGGTATTCACAAATTCTTCAAATGGGCCATTGCTGTAGTCACCATCGCTCAAACAAAAATTAAGCAGGAAGCGGAATTCACCGTCTTGTTTTTCTTCTTTTTGCTTTTCTGAAACAAGTATCATGTGCAGGTCAGCAACAATTTCTTTGCGTTGCTCGTTATTTTTTTCATCCAATAAGTTTTTATATTTTTCGAGAATTCCGCCGGGCGCAAAAAAGGATTTCCGACCCTCTTTTACGCCCGATAAGAGCATCAACGCTAACTCTAATTCTAATGCGGCCAATAACATTAAGTCGAGATGGCTATCAAATTTTTGAATATACTGGCGGTATAAATCAAGCGCTACCCGGCAGCGTTGTTTGTATCTGGCAGGGTTCGAAGCGCGAAAATCGGCAACCAATACTCGTCGAGAAATATGGTCAGATAAGCAATTATCTTTGAGATTATAGTAACGGGTACTGGGGAGCAACTCTTCCAGTTTGAACTTATCTAGTGCTAAGGCCGGCTTGATATAGCCTGAATTCATTAACATTCCAAGCATGTTCCGATTTAGAAGTGGAAAAATACTTAATTTTTCTACCAATGGAGCAATATCCTTAAAATCCTGTTGCATGGACTTTCTAACTTCATCTGCGATGCTATGAATAAGACCTTTTAGTTCATCTTGGCGCAGAGCAAAATGAGATGATATATCGCCGGGTGCATCCCCAATTTTTTTAATTCCTTCTGCCATGCAATAAGGATGACCTGCACTGGCATACATCAGGTTTGCCGCGTAAAGAGCGGGAAATTTTTGTTTGGGCAAGGACGATTTAACCGCTTCTTCAACGTATTTAATTTCAAACGGGCTCATCATTCTGATAACGATGGGGTCCAGTCGTTTGGCCCAGTCCACTCCAGAATATCTGCCCGCTACGCGGAGGCGTAGTTGTTTTCCTCCTCGGCGCAGTTCTGTTGCCAGACGATGCAAAAAATCCTGAAAAAATGGTTTGACAATTTCAAGCGAAATTTTTTCGGCATTATCTAATGTAAATAATACCCCAATGCCTTTGATTTCTTTCAGTAAGTCTTCTATACGATTAGCGACCCGGATGACATCAGACTGAATATCATCCGAACTATCGAGGGTAAAATCAATGTCCATTTTGTTATAAATTTGAGTGAGTAAATCAATCGTTGATTGCGGTTTATCGGAAGACTCCAAAGAAATGCAAAGCCACTTGGCTCGAAAATGCTCTTTACGGATTTCGTCCAGCAATTTTGTTTTACCGTACCCCATTGGACCTTCAAAAAAGATATAGGGCGCTGCCAGACTTTCGCAGGCTGCTTTTTTTTCATCTTCACGATTCAGAAAACACACACTATTTGAGACATGAATATATTGATCGATTGGTATAAGCGGATGGTTTACGCTTATGTAATCAATAAATTCCTGGGTAGTCCCAGTTTCTCGTAATTTCTCCAGTAAATCGCTTTCGCACTTTGGCTTCAGATGACTCGATAAAGTAGATCTAAAAAAATCTTGGTAGAGATTCTGAAAAGCGCCTGATGTGAACCAGTCACCTCCAATTTTGAGAATTCCCGCTTTTTTCAATTGTTGCCACAAATCTTGTTCCTTGAGAACTTTTTCCAAAGGTTGCCAATAGACGGCAATACTTTCCAAAGAAATAGCCAGCGGAATATTCTCTTGTTCATCTTCACGGGAATACTCAAAAAACATTCCATTAATTTCGTTCAATTCCACATCGTATATAGGCGCGCCGCTCATTCCTGAACGCATTTGCTGGTTTTGATCTGATTCTGAATTTAGCTGCCATTGTTTGACGCCAAACTGTTGCTGTGGGCCTAGGATTTCTCCTTTTGCGTAGGCTCCATTTGCATCCAGATACTTTGCGCGAAACCCGTAAGAGAGAAAAGGGTGGGGAAATTGAGCGTTTGCGCCAAGTCCCAAAGGAATTAGTCTTACCCCTTCTGGCAAGGTGTCATCTGTTAAGCGCAAAATTGCAAAATCAAGAATTTTGGGTTGTGGTGAAGCGAAAATCATTGAGCATTCATATTCCCTGGCTTGGAATTTGACGGTTATATGTTGCTCTACCGGATTTTCTGTAAACGTCGGGTTGATCACGTGAAAACACGTCAAAATATCCCCACTTTTACTGACAAAAAAGCCGGTCCCAGCAATCTGCCCGTTTCGCCAAATGCTAACAACGCAGTCGGGAAGATTGGAACATGCTTTTTCTTCTTTCTTATCAGACATTATTCCTCCCAGAGGTTACTGGCAAGAAGAAACATCAAAACATGATAGTATTTTATCCTCTTTATCAATTTTCGATATGATTAATATTTGGGTCTTCTGTAAAAGACTTGCATCAGAGCGGTTTTTTCGTTATGGTTAATGTGTGGGCGCAACATATTGTTTTGATGAGATCTACGCAAAAGAAATGGAGCAAAATGACATCGCATTTCAAGTACATTTTTACCATGCTGATTGTTTTTTCGCTGGCGCTGACAGCCTGCAATCTGCCGGTTGCGGCCAGCCCCACAGCCAGCCCCCCAACTGTCAGTCCACCTGTCCTTGCTACCTTGACCATCTCGCCCCTGCCAGCGACGGCTACGTTTACCCCCGTAGTAACCATCGGCCCTACTTTCACCGTTGAACCCAGCCTGACGCCCACCCAAGCTATCCCCATGGCCGAAGTACAAAAAGAGAGTAATTGTCGCAAGGGCCCCGCCGAAAATTACGAACGCGTGGCAACCTATGCAGTCGGGCAAAAGCTGGAAGTGGTCGCCAATGACCTGGGCGCTGGTTTTCTCTACGTCCGCAACCCCGACAAACCCGAAGAAACTTGCTGGATTTTAGCTGCCAACCTTGCGGTGAGCGGGGAAGTTGCTTCGCTGCCTCAATTTACACCGCCGCCATCGCCACTCCCCGCGCCTGCTTTCAGCGCGGTTTACAAGAAAATCTATCAGTGTAAGACGGATATGTTTTTTATGTTTATCATCGAAAACACCGGCGGCGCCAATTTCCGCTCGGCCTACATCAAGGCCACTGACGTGAAAAGCGGAAAATCCACCGAGCAGGCACTAAATGCCTTCGACTTGCGGAGCGAATGTGTTATCGCCAAAAACATCACACCGCTGACGCCCGGCAGTACCGGCTATCTCTACACCCTGCCGTTCAAATCAGATATGCGCGGACGCACGCTCAAAATTATCATCATGGTATGCACCGAGCAAAACTTAAAAGGTGTGTGCGCCACACAAGTGTTGGAGATTAAGCCAAAATGAACGCCAAACAACGCGATTTATGATAAAAAGAGAGCCGGTTGTTCGCAACCGGCTCTCTTTTTATTTCAAAATGGATTAGGGCTTGACGGGCGGGACGCCGGTCTGCAGGGAGCCGTCCAAAATGGCTTTGTTGATTTCTTCCATCTTGGCTTTAACTTCCGCCGGGACGGAGGCATCCAGGTCGTGGAACGGAGCGTAGCCGACCGCGCCGTTGAAGTTGCCACCCGCGAAGGTGCCATCTTTGACGGTCTTAATCAGGTCGAAGACGCCGGGGGTGATCAGTTTCATGGCGCTGGAGAGCAGGCCTTTCTGGGCCTCGGGCAGGGTGAAGTACTGGTCAGTATCCACGCCGATGCCCATCGCACTGGCTTCAACCGCGCCGATGACAGCGCCGTTACCGGTTTTGCCGCCGCCGCCGAAGACAACGTCGGCGCCCTTATCAATTTGCGACTTGGCAGTTGATGCGCCCCATTCCGGGTCGCTGAAGGTTTTGTCGAAGCCAACATCGTTGTGATAAACGATGAAGAGTTCAACGCTGGGGTTGATGTACATGGCGCCAGCGCGGTAGCCTTCACCAAAGCGCCAGACGGGCGGAACGGCATCGGTGGCGAAGACGCCGCCAATTTTGCCGGTCTTGGTCATCTGGGCGGCAAGAGCACCAACCAAAAAGCCAGCCTGGTCTTCGGGGAAGATAAGGCCAACTACATTTGGCACAACTTCGGCCTGAAACTGGTCTACGCCGATGAATTTGATGTCGGGATAGGTCTTGGCGGCGGCAACGGTGGCTTCACCCAAGGCGAAACCGACGGTCACAATCGCATCGTACTTTGCATCTGCGAAGGTGGCGATGTTCTTGGCGTAGTCCTTCGAGTCGGTGGTTTCGATGTATTGAACGTAGGCTTTCAAGTCAGTTTCGGCCTGTTTCACGCCTTCCCAGGCAGATTGGTTGAAGGATTTGTCGTCAATTTTACCGACATCTGTCACAACGCCAACGCAGAAGACTTCTGGCTTGGAACAATCCGGGGCGGAGGGGCCGCACGCCGCGAGAATCATGGCCGCAACAAGTAGCACGACCAGCAGAGCGTAAAACTTCTTCATGGTTTTTCTCCTCTTGAGAGTAAAACAGGTTTGTTGTGGCAATTGCCACAAAGGCTGACGAGTATTTTACAGCCACTATGCCCATTATGCAAGCACATAAGTTGTCACAACTTTTGCGCCTCGCCGCCTTTCACCCCCAGTATCAATCCAACGGCAACCCACAGGAAAAACGGGGAAAGCAACATAATCACATTGTAGTCGTTGCCAGAGAGTTGAATCAGCAAGCCGTTGAGATTCGGGCCCAAAATGGCGGCCAGCGTCGAAAAGAGATAATACAAACCGGTAAATGTTCCCAGCCGCGCGGAGATGGTCATATCCACCACCATCGGCAGGGTATTGACGTTGACCATCGCCCAGGCAATCCCGGCAGGCATCAACAAGAGGCTGACGCCGCGAATGGCACCCAGAACGGGCAATTTGGTGAAAGTAGTGGCAAGAAATTCGACCGGCAAGAAAAAGAGCGCCGCAATCAACGCCGATAAAACCAGCGCACCCGTGGCGATGGTTACTTTGCGCCCCAAGCGTCCGCCAACCCAACCGCCTGCCAGGGCAAACAGCACAAAAAACAGCCCCATATGTCCAGCCAGGCGGCCAGCATCACCTTCCGTCATGAGCAGGCGGCGCGTGGCGTAAAGCGAGAGAAAAGTATCAATACCGTTATAGGCCAGAAATAAAAAGAAAATGGAAATCAACAGGCGCAGGCCGCTTTTATCTTCCGCCTGAGCAAGTTCGCGTAAACTGGCAATTAATCCCGGCTGTTCGACGACCGGGGTCTTCTCGTATTCGCGCGGCTCCTTGATGAAGATAAAAACCATCAGCGCGGCCACGACAACCAATCCGGAACCCATCCAGAACGGAAAATTGACGTTGATTTCGTAGAGTGAACTGCCCACGAGCGAGGCGACGATCGTGCCAACACCACCCATCAGATTGATAACGCCGTTGGCCTGCGAGCGAAACTGCGAAGGGGTGATGTCAGGCATCAGGGCGATGACGGGCGTGCGCCAGAAGGCCATACTCAGTAGCAAGGTGCTGGTGCAGGCTACGAACAGCGGCAAAACTGCGGCCAACGGAATCAGCCCGAAAGCCAGCGCCCCAACCGGCGCGCCGATGAGAAGAAAGGGCATACGCCGCCCGATGGGTGTGCGCAGCCGGTCAGACCAGGCGCCAACCGGCGGTTGAATAAACAACGCGGCAATGTTGTCAAGCGTCATGAAGAAGCCAATCCAGGCCGGGGAAAGCGAAAACCTGGTCGCCAGAAAGAGTGGCACATAGGTGTTGTAGACTACCCAGATGACGCTGACACCGAAAAAGCCAAAGCCGAGCAGAAAAATTTTGCTGTAATTGAATTTCATTTTTCACTCCTCTTCATCATTGTCTTGATTGTCTTGGTCTTGAATGGATTGAAGAAACTCCCGCTCATGAGCGGTAAGTGACCGGGAAGCGAGCATTTCAGGACGCTTTTTTAGCGTGCGCCACAGCGCTTGTTCACGCCGCCAGCGTTCAATTTTAGCATGGTCGCCAGAGAGCAAGACATCCGGCACACGCCAGCCACGAAATTCGGGCGGACGGGTGTAGTGCGGATATTCGAGCAAACCTGAAGCGTGAGAATCATCTTCAGCGCCGGTCGGGTCGCCCAGGACGCCGGGAATCAGGCGCGCAAGCGCGTCAATCACAATCAGCGCGGGCAGTTCGCCACCCGTCAGAACGTAGTCGCCGATGGAAAGTTCATCTGTTGCCAGATGCTGGCGAATTCTTTCATCAAAACCTTCGTAGCGGCCAGAAACAAGCGCGATTTGTTCATAAGCGACCAGTTCAGCGGCTACTTTTTGGGTGAAGACACGCCCCTGTGGGGTGAGCAAAATCACCGGGCAAGGCGGCAGTGCGCCGAGGGTCGTTTCCAACGCTTCAAAAAGTGGTTCAGGTTTCATCACCATGCCACCGCCGCCGCCATAGGGAGCGTCGTCCGTGGTGTGATGACGGTCATGAGCATAGTCGCGGATGTTATGCAGGTGCACGTCAATCAGCCCGCGCGCAGCGGCTTTTTGTAAAATGCTGGCGTTCAGGTAGGGAGAAAGAGTTTCCGGGAGCAGGGTAAAAACGTCAAAACGCATGGTTTCATTCTATCTGCAAGCGGCTTGCGGCGCAATAGCCAGGGCTTGACTCTCTCAAAATGACAATGGTATGATGATTTCCATGTATCTACACGGAAGTAAATGGAGTATGCGCCGCAAGCGCAAACCGATTAACTGGTTTTGGGTCAGCGTCATGGCGGTTTTAATCGCCATTGTGTTGTATTTCCAGCAATTTATCGTCCCCACCATGCCCACGCCGGGCATGGCAACGCTCACGCCCACCCGCAATCCAGAATCGTATCTGGCCGAAGCGCAACAACTTTTCAGCGAGGGAAAATTACCCAAAGCGATTGAAGCCTACCAGCTGGCAGTTTCTGCCGATCCGAAAAACGCCTCCGTTTACATTGTTTTGGCGCAAACGCAGGTTTTTGCCGGCAAAGCCGCCGATGCGCAGGTTAGCGCAGAAAACGCTCTGTTACTCAACCCGAATAACGCAGCCGCCCACGCTGTGCGCGGCTGGGCGCTGGCTTCGCAAGCCGAACCCGACCGGCTGGGGGCCGAGGCTGCGCTGAAACGTGCGCTGGAACTCGACCCCAACAATGCTCTGGCGCATGCCTATTACGCCGAGTTGCTCTCCGACCAATATCTGACCGGAACTGGCGCGCTGGATGTTACCGAGCGCATGAGCGAAGAATCGAGACTGGCGCTCAGTTTGGGCTCAGGCACGATGGAAGCGCATCGCGCGCGCGGCTATGTTCTGGAAGCCACCGGTAACCCCGAACAAGCCTTGCAGGAATATCAGGCTGCGCTGGCAATCAGCCCCAACCTGGCTGATTTATATCTTTCGCTTGGACGCAACTACCGTACCCTGGGAGTTTACGACAAAGCGGTGGAAGTCTATACGCGCGCCAACACCCTCAACCCATCCGACCCCATTCCAGATGTTTCCATCTCGCGCATTTACGCGGGCGTGGGCGATTTTCGTCAGGCCGTGCAATATGCCCAGCAAGCCACCGTTGACAGCCCCGATAACACCAGTTACCACGGCAACCTGGGCGTGATGTATTACAAATTGCTCAAATTTCCCGAGGCGCTGGAGCAATTCAGTTACGTTGTCAACGGCGGCGTCACCGCTGAGGGCGTCACGCTAAAGCCCATGGAGTTGGACTCTTCCGTGCGCGCGCCCGAATATTACGAAATTTACGGGCTGGTACTGGCGCGCAGCGCCCGCTGTGGCGAGGCGTTGCCCATCGCGCAACTGTTGCTGACCCGATTGCCCGATGACGAAATCGCCGTTGGTAACGCTGGCGAAATTCTGCGTCTGTGTGGCGAGGCGGCAGGAACCAACGCGCCGCCGGATGTTACGCCAGAAGTCACCCCCGAAACCAGCCCAACCCCGTAAGGAAGTTATGCATGTCTCCTCACGCCGCCCCCTCTTTCGACGGCAATCACGCTCCAACTTATATCGCATGTTTTTATGGACGGCGCTTATCATGCTTGGCATTGGAATTATTCTCGGCATAGACCGGGGCGATATCGGCCTGGCGGGGGCGCCCATCGCAACACCCACCCGCGCCCTCGGCTCACTGATAGCCGAAGCCGATACCTACTTCACCGCCGGGAAGTTGGACGATGCCATTAGCGCCTACCGCGAGGCCACCAAAATGGACGGGCAAGTCGCTTCCGCGTGGGCCAGCATGGCGCGGGTGCAGGTCTATTCATCCGCCTTGCTGGCAACAGACAGTGAAAAATTTCAGCGGTTACAGGAAGCGCTGCAATCTGCCGAACAGGCCACCAAAATTGACCCCGAAGACAGCCTGGCCGCCGCTGTCCACGCGCTGGCGCTGGACTGGAACGCCGGTCAATATGCCTTTACCGACCCGGAAAAATCGTCCACTTTACTGACTCAGGCCGAGCAGGAAGCCGTGCGCGCCCTGCAGCTGGACAACACCAACTCACTCGCCATCATCTATTACGCCGAAATTCTGATTGATCAGCAAAAATGGGAGCGCGGCCAACAATACCTTTCGCAGGCAAGCGAGCCCGGCGCGGCACTGATGGACTGGCACCGCGTCTACGCCTATTACCTGGAAACCCAGGGACTGTATCTGCAAGCCATTCAGGAATACGACCGCGCAATTCAACTGACGCCCAATCTCACCTTTTTGCACCTGCGCGCCGGCGCCAACTACCGCCAGCTGGCCTTTGCCAGCACCATCAAAAACCAGCGCAACGATCTATATGTAAAATCGCTGGAATATTTCGACCGCGCCGCTAAAATCAACGAGCAAATTCAGGTCAAAAACCCTATTCCCTATCTCTCCATCGCCAAAACCTACTCGCAAATGGGCGAATATTACGCCGCCAGCCGCAACGTCCAAAAAGCGCTGGAATTTGAACCCACCAACCCGGATGTTTACGGGCAACTGGGCATTGTCTATTTCAAATCACGTAACTACGAAGGCTCCATCCCTGCCTTTAAATGCGCCATCCGTGGGTGCAGCGCCGCTGAATCGTGCGACGCGCGCGGTGGCTGTGACAAGGGCGACCCCGGCCACGAAATCATCGGAATGGCGCTTTCGCCTAACACGTTGGTCTACTATTACACCTACGGATCAGTCCTGGCCTCGCTCAGCCGCCCAAAACAAAATTACTGCAGCGATGCTTTCGCCGTTTTTCAGGAAATTCGGAATTCTCCCTTTGGAAGCGAACTCGGCACGCTGGGAATTATTCAGGAAGGCGAAGCGATCTGCCGCAACATTGGGGCGACACGCACGCCGCAGGCCTCGTCTACCAGCGTAGAAGAGACACCAGTACCGTAATCTATGTAAAAAATGCAATCCATAAATGGCTCTTGGTGATTACCCACAAGTCGCCAATTCTTGTCGCTTTGCAGGGTGGAGCAAAGAGGTGGGTAATCGGTTATCCGTCTCTCAATCATCCCCGCACAAGGCCATCACCACCGCGATGGCCTGACTTTGGTTGTGGCTGAGACTGACCGACTGGCTGAACCAGCCCTGCGCCTGCGCCTGCTCCGCCGCCGCGCCATGTAACGCCAGCAACGGCCTGCCCTGCTCGCCGCGCAAAATCTCAATTTCCAGAAAACCAAATCCGCGCAGGCCAGTTCCCAGGGCTTTGGCAGCGGCTTCTTTGGCGGCATAACGCGCGGCCAAAGATTCGGCGCGCCCGGCGCAAATTTCTCGCTCGACAAAAGTAAAAATTCGCGTCAGAAAGTGTTCACCGTGCCGCGCAATCGCCTGTTCCACGCGGGCAATTTCCACCAAATCTACGCCGCTGACAATTTGCATGGCATTTATTTGAAGAACCAGCCGCACAGCCCCAGGCTGTATTTACAGGCCGGAATATCCGCTTCTGATTTGGTTTGTGGTTGAAGCAACCAATAATACGGGCTGACAACACCTTGCAAACCAACAAACGGCGCATGCAACTCGGTCTGGTCAAGCGGAATATCCACCGGCACATTCAGCGTGACCGGAACCTGGGTATCCACTGGCACGGTAATATCCAGCGCAATCGGCAAAACGGTGCCAGCGGGCAGAATGATATTGGCCGGGGCATTGGTGATATTCAGCCCACCGGTATTGAGCGTCACCAGCGCGCCGTCAATGCGGGTGTTTTCTGTCAGCGTTACGCTGGTGTTGGTTTTGACCGGCAGGGTAAAACGCACCGGGATGGTGGTCTCAACAACCACGTTGGTTTTGATGCTGGCCTGGTCCATCAAAATAAAATTTTGATACAGACCACCCAGCAGACCATCGCCGACCATGCTTTTAAGGCTGAATAATTGCCGCGCAACGACCAGTAAAATGATGATCAGGATAACATTCACAATCATCGAAAGGATGCTGGCAACCGTCCAAAAAGCCGGGGCGACTTTCTCGCGCTCCATTTTCGGCCATTGAAACGGCGCAGGCTTCTTTGGCTGTGTGGCGAGCGGCGCATCGGACGGCAACATCGCCGGTTGCGGTGGCGGGGATGATTTTTTCGGGAAAAGCAAGGCGCGAATCCATCCCAGGTTATCCGTTTTTTGTGGGGTCATGGCAAAAAGCCTCCTGATTAATCTATAAGAATAGTTTAGCATAAATCCGCTTCAGGTTCACCTTGAATCTCCCCTGGTTTTCTCATATAATCACCGCCAGTATTCATCCAACAAGGAGTGTGCGCGTGAACGAAAGTCATTCGGTAGCAGTCATCGGCGCCGGCCCGGCGGGAATGTTTGCCGCCCGCGAACTGGCGCGAGCCGGAGCGCAAGTATTTGTTTTTAATCGTGATATTAAACCCGGCGGTCTGGCCGAATACGGCATTTATCCCGATAAGCACGCCATGAAACAAGGCTTGCGCAACCAATTTCAACAGGTACTGGATACGCCCGGCCTGACCTACTACGGCAACATCAGCCTGGGAAAATCTGCCGACCTGACGCTGGACGATCTGCGCGAGTGCGGCTTTCAGGCGATACTCGTCACCGTGGGGGCGCAAGGCACCAAGTGGCTGGGCTTGCCCGGCGAAGCGCTTCAGGGCGTCTATCACGCCAAAGACCTGGTCTACCACTACAACCAGTTACCGCCTTTCAGCCAGAAAAAATTTCACTTTGGCAAGCGCGTTGTCATCGTCGGCGCGGGCAACGTCATGCTTGATATCGCCCGTTTTCTGATGCAAAAAATCAAGGTGGATGAAGTCATCGCCGTTGTGCGGCGCGGCCCGGCAGAAGTGAAATTTGACAAAAAAGAGATGGAGTATGTCGCCGGACACCTCAGCCTGCGCGCGCTGGACGATGAACTCGCGCGCGTTTCAGCCGTGATGACCGCCATCGGGCAAGAACCCGCCGCCGCGCGCGCCAACATCCTCGAAGCCTTGCCCAAGGCCCAGCCCGCGCTCTCCGCCGCGCGCCTGCTCTTTTCGTTTCTCGCTTCTCCCGCCGCCATTTTAGGAAACGCCGAAAACTTCGTCACCGGCCTGGAAGTAGAAGAAACCACCCTGACGCTTAAAGATGGCGAAGTCAAAGCGCGCGCCACCGGCCAAAAACGTATCATCCCCGCCGACTCAATCGTTTTTGCCATCGGCGACCGGGTGGACGAGAACTTTGGTCTGCCAACGCAGGGCGCAGAATTCGCCAAAAACCCCACGCCGCGCTTTCCGGTAGATGAAATTTCCTACGAGGCCTTTGACCCGCAAACTGGGCAAGTTCTCCCCGATACCTTCGTTGCCGGGTGGAGCAGACAGGCCAGCACTGGCCTGGTGGGTTATGCCCGCAAAGACGGCACCAACGGCGCGAAAGCCGTTTTGCAATATCTGGCAACCTTACCCGTAGAACGGCTGAACAGCAAAAATCTCTCCACCCTGCTCAAAGCCAGCGGAAAATACATTGTCTCGCGCGCTGATGTGCGTAACCTGGCCGAACTCGAAACCGAGGAAGCCCAAAAACGCGGCCTGGAAAGTTTCAAATTCTCCACAAACGAACAAATGTTGGAAAAAATCACCACACTGGGCTAGTGGAATCGAAACCCGATGAAACTCATCAGCGTCAATATTGGTAACGCCCAACCCGACCCGCGCAACCCGCTCAAAACCAGCGGCATCTACAAAACCCCGGTCAGCGGCGCAGTCGCCATCACCCCACTGGGGCTGGAAAACGACGTGATTGTCGCCGTCAAACATCACGGCGGCCCCGACCAGGCCGTCTACGTCTACACCCGCGAAGACTACGCCTGGTGGAGCGACCAACTTGGCCGTGACCTGCCCCCCGGAACCTTTGGCGAAAACCTGACCATCACAGGCTTCTCCAGCGCCGACCTGAACATCGGCGACACGCTGATTGTCGGCGCGGTCACCCTGCAAGTCAGCGCCCCGCGCATTCCCTGCGAGACGTTTGCCGCGCGCATGGGCGACCCGGCCTTTGTCAAAAAATTCCGCCACGGTGAACGCCCAGGCGCTTATTGCCGCGTCTTACAGCCGGGACACGTTCAATCTGGTGACCCGGCGCGGCTGGAAAGTTTTACCGACGCCACCATCAGCCTGTTGGATGTCTACCGCGATTACTACGCGCCGCAAAAAAACGCCGCCGCCATTCAACGCATTTTAGCCGCGCCCATCGCCCTTCGCATTCGCCAGAAAAAAGAAGAACAACTGCGTAGTGTGTTAGAATAAATGTGCTAAATGAGACCCATTCGCGCCTCTGAACTTGGTTCCTACCTGTACTGCCGCCGCGCCTGGGGCTATCGCCAGCGAGGTTTTACCCCCAAGAATCAGGCTGAACTGGCCGCCGGGACGGAACTGCACCGCCGCCACGGACGGGGCCTGCTCATAGCTGGATTCTTGCGCACCCTGGCCTGGTTGCTGTTACTGGCGGCGTTGGTGGCACTGGCAGCCTATTTTACATCCACACTGATACAGCAGTTCTGACAATGCTACTTGCCCTGGCCCTCCTGCTTTTCGTCCTGTTCATCATTCTGCTCTGGCAGTCGGGCCGCGCTCAAAAATCAGCTGGCCTGCCGGGCGGACGCATCATTTACACGGACACCCGCGCCTGGGGCGAAGTGCCAAAACCGCTCTATGACTCCTCGCTGGGACTCACCGGAAAACCCGATTACATCGTCGAGCAACATGGGCAGCTCATCCCCGTCGAAGTAAAAACCGGCAAAACCCCGCCCAGCCCATACGACTCGCACATTTATCAAGTGGCCGCCTACTGCCTGTTGGTTGAAAAGGCACTTGGCAAACGCCCGCCCTACGGCATCATTCACTACCCTGACCGCGATTTTGCAGTAGACTATACCCACGATTTGGAAAATTCCCTGCTTGATACCCTGGCTGAAATGCGCCGCGACGAGCGCAAAAAAGAAATTCCCCGCTCACACGAAAACCCCGCTCGCTGCGCCCGCTGTGGCTTCGCCGAACTCTGTGAAAAAAAACTCTCATAGATAAATGATGCAAACGCTGACAACTGACAACCATGCCCCCAAATCACATCGTCATCACCGGCCACCCCAAACTGGCTGAATCACTGCAAGAAGCCGCCCACATTGCTGATTTTTTGCGTGAGCGCGGCTTGGATGCGCCTTTTGGCTCGCTCTATGATGAAAAGTTGCGTAAGCGTGTCCATGCTGAAGAATTCGATCTGCTGATCGCCGTCGGCGGCGACGGCACGATGTTACGCGCCGCGCATCTGTGCGCCCCACACAACCTGCCGGTACTGGGCGTCAACAAAGGCCGCCTCGGCTTCCTCTTCCAGGTGGAAATCACCGGCTGGGAATCTCTGCTGGAGCGCTTGCTGGCGGGCGATTTTTGGGTGGAGAAACGCATGATGTTACAGGCCGAACATCTGCGCTCTGGCGAAAGCCTGGGAATCTGGCAGGCGCTCAACGATGTTGTCGTTGCCCGCGGCCAGCACCTGCGCCCCATTCACATCTCCGCCAGCGCCGACGGCCAATACTTAACCAGCTACGTCGCCGATGGGCTGATTGCCGCCAGCGCCACCGGCTCCACCGCCTACGCTCTGGCGGCTGGCGGGCCGATACTTCCGCCAGAACTGCGGAATATCCTGCTAGTTCCCATCGCCCCGCACCTTTCAGTAGACCGCGCCATTGTCCTTTCTGAAGGCGTAACCGTCAGCATGACCATTCTCAGCGAAAACGCCATCATGAGCCTCGACGGGCAGCTACCCATCAGCCTGGCCGAAGAAGACCGCGTTGACGTGCGCGCCGGAGAAAACAGCGCCCAATTTGTGCGTTTTGGCGACCCCGGTTACTTTTACCGCAATTTAACCGCTCATCTCAACCAAAACAGCGCCGCAGGACTGTCCAAATGACCGAATCCGTTTTTTGCGCCAATCACCCCGATGTTGAAGCCAGCCTGCGCTGTAACCGCTGTGACAAGCCCATCTGCGTCAAATGCGCCGTACACACCCCCACCGGCTACCGCTGCAAGGAATGTGTCCGCGCCCAGCAAAAGACTTTTGACACCACCCTGCCCGCCGACTACGTTTTTGGGGCTCTCGTCGCCGCCATCGGTTCAGGCATCGGCGCTTTTCTCGTCAGTTTGGTAGGCTTCATCGGTTTCTTCGGCTTGCTGATTGTCCCCGCCGCCGCCACTGCCCTGGGCGCGGCCATCGCCGAAGTCGTGCGGCGCGCTACCGGGCGGCGGCGCTCACCACTTCTTTTTCGGGTAATTTTTATTGCCGTCATCGTGGGCGCGCTGCCCGCCGCACTGTGGCAATTGTTTAACTTCAACTGGTTCGGCATCGCTTTTCAGGGCATTTACATTTTTATCGCTGCATCCACGGTTTACTATCGCATCTCCGGCATTCAAATTCGGTAATCAGTTATTAGTTGCCAGCTATTCGGTTATTCGGTTATCCGGTTGCCTAATTCTACTCCCTACTCCCTAATTCCTACTCCCCCATGCTTACCGAACTTCGCATCGAAAACTTTGCCATCATAGATAAACTCCAGCTGGAGTTTGCCTCCGGCCTGCTCATTTTCACTGGCGAAACCGGCGCGGGCAAATCCATCATCATGGACGCGCTGGAAATGTTGCTGGGCGGGCGCGCTGAAACAGGCGTCTTGCGCGCCGGGGCCGAACGCGCCAGTGTGGAGGGTGTCTTCAATCTTCTTGGCGCAACGCAAAGCGCCGTCAATGAAATTTTGCGCCGCGAAGACCTGCTTGACGATGAAACCTACCTCACCCTGGCGCGTGAAGTGCGCCGTGAAGGCCGCTCCGTCGCCCGCATCAACGGCAGTGTTGTCAACGTCACGCTGATGAAAGAAATTGGCGCTTTGCTGGTTGATATTCATGGACAAACAGAACATCTCTCGTTGTTGGATGCGCGCACTCACCTCAACCTGCTTGACCGTTTCGCAGCAGTTGACGCGCCCCGAAGCGCCTACCGTCAAACCTACACCACGCTCCAGGCCTTGCGCCGCGAACTGACCGCCCTGCGCGCCGTTCAGGCCGATGCAGAACGCCGTCTGGAAATGCTCACCTTTCAGGTGGAAGAAATTGACTCGGCGCGCATCAAACCTGGCGAAGACGAAGACCTGCGCAAAGAACGCGACCGCCTCGCCAACGCTGAAACCCTGGCCGCCAGCGCCCAGGAAGCCCTGACCCTCTTTGACGAAGGTACACCCGAAACCCCCGCCATCACCGACCAGTTTGGTCAGGCTGTGGCGGCGCTCGCATCGCTGATGCGCATTGACGCCTCCCAGGCCGAGATATCTGCCCGCGCCGAGTCGCTGCTGGAAAATTTATCTGACCTGGCGCGCGACCTGCGCGACTACCTCGAAACCATCGAATACAATCCCAAGCGGCTGGAAGAAGTCGAGGAACGCCTCGACCTGCTGCACCGCCTGCAACGCAAATACGGCGGCAACCTGCCCGCCGTGCTGGAGTTCGGCGAAAAAGCCCGTCAGCAGTTGGAAACTATCACCAGCGCCAGCGAAAAGATGAACGAGATGGAAAGCCGCGAAACCATCTTACTGAATGAACTATCCACTTGCGCCCAAAAACTTTCCGACCTGCGTAAAAAAGCCGCCGAAAAGCTGGCAAAGGGCATTGAAATTGGCCTCGATGAACTCAAAATGGCCTCGGCGCGCTTCGCGGTAGATTTTCAGACCAAACCCGACCCCAAGGGCTTGCCCCTTTCAGATGGTGAACGCATCGCTTTCGACGCCAGCGGCTTCGACCGGGTGGAATTTCTCGTCGCCCCCAACCTGGGTGAAGGCCTCAAGCCACTCGCAAAAATCGCCTCGGGCGGTGAAACCTCACGCCTGATGCTGGCGCTCAAAAACAGCCTGGCCCAGGCCGACCCGATTCCAACGTTGGTCTTCGATGAAATTGATCAGGGCATTGGCGGACGTGTTGGCGGCGTGGTGGGCCAAAAGCTATGGCAGTTGGGACGCATTCATCAGGTCTTGTGCATCACACACCTGCCGCAGTTGGCGGCCTTTGGCGATCAACACTTTCAGGTGGAAAAATTGGTGCAAGATGGCCGCACAACCACGCAAGTCCACCCGCTGACCGGCGACGAGCGCTTGCTGGAACTGGCGCAAATGCTCGGCGAAGTCAGCGAAGGCACGCTGCACTCGGCGCACGACATCGCGCAATCTGCTGAACAAAGTAAACGCACCTGATATTTACGAAAAGTCATCTGTTTTGCGGGTCGTTTTTCACTGGAAAAACGACCCTTTTTGTGTAAGAATACAGACCATGCTTCAAATCCATCTTTTTGGCACGCCCACGGCGTTTTGCAAAGACGAACCGCTCCAAATTCAACATCGCGCCTCGCGCGCCTTGCTGTTCTACCTGGCGGCGCAAAATCACCCGGTCAGCCGCTCTGCGCTGGCAGGGCTTTTTTGGCCCGACTTTGACGAGCAAAAAGCCCGCGCCACGCTGCGTGACTACCTGCACAAACTGCGTCATAACCTCTGCGATAATCAATTTATTCTCACCCAACAAGAAACGATCGGGCTTGACCCTGCGCGGATACAGGTAGATTACCGTGACTTTCAGGCACAGACAGCAGAAATTTTCCCTCAAATTAGCCGTCTTTCAGCAGAAGCCTCGCTCCCCGCGCCACTCTATCAGCAGCTAACTCGCGTCGTTAATTTGCGCCAGGAATACGGTTTTCTACAAGGCAACGACATGGATTTTTCCAACGAGTTGGCCGCGTGGCGCGAAAATAGGGCGCAAGAGGTTGAAACACAACTTTTGCTTGCGTTGGAACGGCTGTCCAACCACGAGCGCTTGATGCAACGCTACGACCTTGCCATTCACTGGCTAACGCTCGGCTTGCGCATTGACCGATACAACACTTCTTTCAATGAGGAAATATTAAAAACTTTTCTGCAAAGTGATTTACCCACACGCGCGCGCGAACACTTCACTAGTTTGCGCGCAGCTTTCCGAAAAGATTTCGATGATGAACTACCCCCCGAAATTTTAGCGCTGGAAGCGCCCATCTTTCATCCCGAAATCGCATCCACGGCAGATAACTCAACCTGGCCGGTGCGCCCGACGATGCAGGTGCCGTTTACTGGTCAGACCGACCTGCTCAGCGTTTTTCAGCGCGTCACCCGCCGGGGCGGAGCGTTGATGTTATTTGGCGAGGCTGGTGCTGGGAAAACTCGCCTGGCGCGTGAAGCCTATCAGCGCCAGGCTTCTGCCTCGCGCCTGTTACTGGCGCCCTGCCAGCCCATGGAAACCAGCCTGCCTTTTGCGCCCTGGGTTGCCATGTTGCGCGCCTGCGTACGCCCCGAAGAGTGGAAACGACTCGACTCAGTTTGGGCGCGCCCGCTGACTTTGCTCTTGCCAGAAATTGCCAACTTTCGTCCGGGTTTGTCTCCGCTTCCACCGCAAAACCCCGAAATCCCGCTGCTGACATTGCTGGAAGCGATTCGGCAGGTCTTGATTTTACTTTCAGCTGCGCGACCGCTCTTTCTGTTTCTGGATGATGCGCAGTGGGCCGACGAATCCACGTTGGAAGAAATTGCCTACCTGCTCAAAAACAAATTCTTTGACCTGCGGCGCGGGGTGTTGGTGTTGGCCTCCCGTCTGGAAGCGCGCAATCATCTGCTTGACCAACTGTTATTAACCACCTTTCCGCAAACTGTCACCCGCCTGGAAATGCGCCCGCTCAATACGCAAGAAGTCGCTGAACTTTGTCAGTTGGTGCTGGGAGTTCCTGCTCCGGCAAAAATGGCACAGCGCCTGGAGCAAGACTTGAGCGGCAATCCGCTTTTCTTACTGGAAACCTTGCAAATCTTCCGCGAAACTTATGTCAACGCCGGGGCGGTTTCGCCCTACGACTTTCCTCTCCCGCATTCGGTCTTGGAAGTGCTGAATCAGCGGGTGGATGCGCTTTCAATCAGCGCCCGCGAATTGCTCCAGTGCGCGGCGGTGATGGGCAGCCGGGTAGAAATTCACCTGGCGCAGCAGGTTACCGGTGTGGATGGCGTCGAAGGTGTGCGCGCTGTGGAAGAACTGCAACACGCCCGCCTGCTCGAACCCGTCAGCGGCGAAATGCTTTTGTACGCCTTTCCGCACGAAAAAATCCGCGAGGCGTTGCTGACCAATATCAGCCCGGCGCGTGAACGTTTACTACACCAGAAGATTGCCGAAACCCTGCAATTCACTTTGCCGCAAGCGCAATCAGCGCGGCTGGCCTATCATTTTGAGAAAGCCGGGAACTTTTTACGCGCCTTCGATAGTTGGATTTCAGCAGGACATTACGCTTATCGCTTGAACGCCATTGGCGAAACGATTAGCGCCTACCGCCACGCCGAACATCTCCTCTCGCTGTCCACCCACTTTTCAGATGAGCAACTTTATCGCCTGTACACAGATTGGAACAAAGTGGTTTTTGAGATGGATGATGCCGTTGAAATTGAGCGCATTAACCACAGTTTTCTCAACCTGGGGCGAGAACACAACAGTTCCTTGCTGATTGGCGCGGCGCTTTCCAGCCTGAGCAATGCCGGCATGGCGCGCAATGAATTCGCCGATGGGCTGAAGAATGTTCGTCTGGCGCACGCGTACGTGGAATATAGCGAAAATCTTTACGAGATCACTACACTCTACAATCGAACCGGCGTTTTGCTTTACATGCTGGGCGATCTGCGCGGTTCGCAAGAATGGTTTGCCCGCACGCTGGCGTTGACTGAAACCGCCATGGACCGCGACCTATTGCTGGCGCGCGCTTCGGCGCACTATCAGATGGCGATTACCGAAACCTTGTGCGGCTACCCAATATCGGGCGAACAACATGCCCAAGAATCGTTGCGTCTGCATCATGAGCAAGCGGATACTTACGGTGAAATTGGCGCTTACAGCGTCATCAGCCTGGCCTGCTATCTGATGGGACAATATCAGCAGGGACGGCAGGCGGCGCTGGAAGGAATCGCGCAGGCGAAACGCATCAGCGGCTGGCGCATGGATGGTTACATCAACTGCTATGCCGGCTTGAATGAGGTGGAGATGGGCTTGCTTGGCGCGGCCTGGCAACACGGCCAAAGAGCCATCGAAATTGGGCGCAAACAAGGGCATGGCGAAATTACCGGCCTGGGTTGCAAGGTCATTGGCGATATTTACGCGCATTTGAAAA
This sequence comes from Anaerolineae bacterium CG2_30_57_67, assembly GCA_001872455.1. GTDB lineage: Bacteria > Chloroflexota > Anaerolineae > Anaerolineales > Villigracilaceae > UBA8950. The sequence continues at coordinate 25,932 of MNXJ01000078.1, forward strand.
ACTACAAAAAGGCTGCCGAAATGTACCAGCAAGGCATGGTCACTGCTGGCGAACATTTTGTGGCGCTTGAAAATATGCACTGCTACGGCTTTGCGCTTTACCAGCAAGGTCAACACGCGGTTGGTAAAGATTTTTTACGCACCGCGCTCGAAAAATCAGAACAGGCGCAGTTGTGGAGCATTAATTTTTTGGCTGTACTGCATGAGTTGACTATTTTGGCGGAGGAAGGCCCACAGGAGACGTTTTATCAGCGCGCAAAATGGTTCTCCCATGAAATTTCAATCCGGCTGAAGCAGGATATTGGACAATTTACCCTTGCCCGGCTGGAAGCGGGTATCGCGCTTCGCAACGGGGAATGTCACCGCGCCGTGCAATTGCTCGACCGCCCGTTGACCTGGTACCGACAAATCGGGCAATCCTGGAACGAACTAAATGGTCTGAAACTTCAGGCGCGCGCCCTAGATGACATGAAGGAAGACCCCTCCGCACAATGCCTGCGGATGCATGAATTGCTAATGTTTCTGCAAGAAAACCTCTCGCCCGCGCCGCTGGAAGATGAAATGGATTCTTTTTGGATTAAATTTCTTTCAGAATAAAACTCATTGCAAAAACGCCATTTTGGGGGCTTCGTATCTACGTTTTGTCTACGCGACCTGCCTAGAATATACTCATCTGCGCAGACATTTGATAACGTGGCACGGGGAACCACGTGGAGCAAAAGCCGCGAGTGGGGGGAATCCACTTCCGGCTTTTGCTTGTTTAACGCTCAAACGCTCAAAAGTGAAAGCCCTTCATCTAAACTAAACCTAAACCGCACACCTGCCCTTCTCGCAGAGGTACAAGCGCAGGCATGTCTTTCCGGGGCAATTAGTTTGGCAATTCGGCCACCAAAAACAAATTAACAGTACAATTCACATGATGACGCGCCACATTTCAGTCATTAAAGGCCAACGCAGCCATGGACAAAATTCAAACTGAATGGTTATCGCTCTCTGACGTTGCCAACCTGCTGGGCGTACATCCGTCCACCGCACGGCTCTGGTCTGATAAAAATATTCTCCCCACGCATCGCACCTCTGGCGGGCATCGCCGCTATCGCCGCGCGGAGGTGGAATTGTGGATGCAAACCACGCATTCTGATCAAGAACCAGATCCGTTGGGAGCCATGCAGAGCGCTATTGGGCACATTCGGATGCTGGTGGCTGATGGGCGGCTGGAGGCTGAACCCTGGTACGCCCGGTTGGATGAGCAGGCGCGTGGGCAATACCGCCTAAGCGGGATGGCCTTGGTGCGCGGCCTGATGGCGTACATGGCATCGGCAGACGCGCAAGATGTCAACGAAGCCTATGCCATGGGCTACGAGTACGCTTCGCGGGCGCGGCATTACGAACTGAGCATGGTGGATGCCACCCAGGCATTTTTATTTTTTCGCAACATTTTATTGGATGCCATGTTTTTGGCTTACGACCATGCCAACGTTCCGCCCGGCCTGGCGTATGGGCGATTGCTTGGAAAAATGAATCAATTTACTGACCAGGTTCTGCTTCATTTGCTCAAAACATACACGCTTTTAGAAGGCAAGTAAAAAGCTCACCTTCTGGCGCGTGCTGAATACCCATTCAAGACGGAGGAACCCATGGATTTACCGATTCACGCCTATTTTCAAGGAAAAATTGTCCCCTACGCCGATGCGCACGTCGGCGTTGCCACGCACGGGCTGAATTATGGCACCGCCGCTTTTGGTGGCCTGCGCGGCTACTGGAACGAGGCACGCCAAAGCCTGTTCGTTTTTCGCCCGCACGACCACTTCCGGCGTCTGCTCAATTCGGCCAAAATTTTGTGCATGGATATTGGCGAAACCCCCGAAAGTTTGACTCAAATTACGCTTGACCTGCTGCGCGCCGACGGCTACCGCCGCGATGTCTACATTCGCCCGCTGGTTTACAAAGCCAGCGAGGGGATTGGCGTGCGCCTGCATGATTTGGAAGACGCCATCACCATTTTTGCGCTGCCCTTCAACGGCTACATGAAAAATGACAGCGGCGCGCACGTCACGGTTTCCTCGTGGCGGCGGGTGGACGATAACACCATCCCGGCGCGTGGAAAAATAAGCGGGGCGTATGCCAGTTCGGCGCTGGTCAAGACCGACGCGGCGCGCGCCGGTTTCGACGAGGCGCTGCTACTCGACCAGGCCGGTCACGTTGTGGAAGGTTCGGCCATGAACGTTTTTATGGTGCGTGACGGCGTTTTGATTACCCCACCGATTACCGATAACATTCTGGAAGGCATCACGCGCCGCTCCATTATCGAACTGGCACGCGCCGAATTGGGGCTGACGGTGCTGGAGCGTTCGATTGACCGCTCGGAAGTTTTCATCTGCGACGAGTTTTTCATGACCGGAACCGCCGCGCAGGTAGCCGCCGTCACCAAAGTGGATTATCGCCCGGTTGGGGCGGGGGTGATGGGGCCGATTACGGCGCAACTGCGGACACTCTTCGATGACATTGTGCGCGGTAAAAATCCGCGCTACGCGCAGTGGATTACGGCAGTGTAAAAAACATGAGTAGCTGATGTTACGCGATACACCGTAGCACGACATTTATGTCGTGCTGAAATTTGGCTGATGCCAATTTTTAGACACCTAAAGATTATCAAACGGCTCTAAAAATGCACTTCTCCGGTTTCTGTGGCGCAACCGCGACATAAATGTCGCGCCACAGGGTTCCTGCTACGTAACATCAGTGAGTAAAGAAGAATTTTCGGATAGGCTATCAGGTTGTTCCTATGAAGAGCTAAACATGCGCTTGACAATTATATTATTTTGACATATTATATTTTTATAATATGTCAAAATAATAAAAAGGAGAGCGCATGTACACCCAGAAATCCCTACCCACCGATGAACTAACCGGCCTGTTCACTCGCAAAGCCTTTCATCAGGCGTTGGATGATTTGTTGTCTGCATCCAAAGGCTCCGAAGCGCCAATTGCAGTGGCCTTTGTGGATATAGACAATTTTCTGCACATCAACACCGAATACGGCCATACTGCCGGCGACGAGGTGTTGAAAATGATTGCCACCCTGTTGCGCGGGATAGGCAACGAAAATGCCCTGCCGGTGCGTTACGGCGGCGACGAGTTTGCTCTACTTCTGCCAGAAGTGGAACGGGAACAGGCTTTTCTGCTGCTGGAGACGTTTCGTGCTCAGGTGGCGAATACGCCGCTGAAGGTGGCAGGAGACACCGTGCTTACCGTCAGCGTGGGGTTGGCTTGCTACCCGGTGGACGGTCATCTCAAATCAGAATTAATGCGCAAAGCCGACCAGGCGCTATACCGCGCCAAAATTAGCGGGCGCAACCAGGTACGTCTGGCGCAGGATGAGAAAATGGTTCCCAAAACCTCGCATTACACCCAAACCCAGTTGGAGCGCTTGAGCAAACTGGCGGCAGAACGCCAGGTAGGCGAGGCCGAACTCCTGCGTGAGGCGATGGATGATTTGCTGGCAAAGTATGGGGTGAATGAGATTGAACGCTTCACCGTCTGAAACTGGCGCAGCGCACCCCGCAACGCTGGATTATGGAGATGTAAAAAATGGACAGGCTCAGGCCTGTCTATTTTGCATTTGTTCGTAGGCCTGGTCGAGCAGCGCCAGCCATTCTTGCGGCGCCTGCGGTTTTAAAATGCGCTTGCGCTCTTCGCGCGTTAAGCTTCTGAGCATGAGGTATTGCACCGCGTATTTGCGGAAGAGGCGCTGACCGTCTTCCTCGCCGTAGAATTCGATGTTTTTCTGCAAATGCTGGCGCAGCGTGGCGCGGATTTGTTCGGGCGACACGTCCTCGCGGTTCAGGCGGGCGAAAATCCAGGGGTTTTGCATGGCGGCGCGGCCAATCATCACCGCGTCACAGCCGGTATGCGCTTTCAGCCGGGCGATGTCTTCCACGCGCTTCACGTCGCCGTTGCCGATGACCGGAATTTTGACGGCGGCTTTGACCTCGGCAATCGCGTCCCAATTGGCCTGACCGCCATAGCCCTGCTGTTTGGTACGGCCATGAATCGCAATCAGCGCGCCGCCATTTTCTTCGACGGCGCGGGCAATTTCCAGGTAGTTGCGGTTTTCTTCCCAGCCGAGACGCATTTTGCCGGTCACAGGCACGCTCAAATTGCGGCTGAGCAGGCTGAAAATCTCGGCTACTTTTTGCGGGGTACGCATCAGCCCGACGCCGCAGCCGCGATGGGTGACGCTTTTGGCCGGGCAGCCCATGTTGATGTCAATGATGTCGGGACCAAGTTCCTGCACGCGCAGGGCGGCTTCCAGCAGGCGGGCGGCGCTTTCACCGTAGAGTTGGAAAACCATTGGGCGTTCTGCCGCTTCAAATTTGAATTTGTGGGCGGCGAAGCGCGGGCGGTTGAGAATGTCGTCGGCGTTGACGAATTCGGAGTAACTTATGGCCGAGCCAAGCTGACGGCAGATGGAGCGAAACGGCCAGTCGGAGTAGCCGTCCATCGGCGCGAGCAGCGCGTCGCCGTAGACGGGGATTTCACGCACGGAAAAGGTGGGAGCGGTCACGGCGTTTATTTGGTCTTCAACCAGTCTAAAAATTGTTTGCGGAATTTGACCACTTTGGGAGCCACAATGGCCTGACAGTAGGGTTGGTTGGGGTTGTTGGCAAAATATTCCTGGTGATAGTCTTCGGCGGGGTAAAATAAATCCATTTTTTCGAGGGTGGTGACGATGGGGTCGGGCCACAGACGGGCAACTTCCAGTTCGCGGATGACATCTTCAGCGGTTTTCTTTTGGGTTTCGTCGTGGTAAAAAATGGCGGAACGGTACTGCGTGCCAACATCCGCGCCCTGACGGTTGAGGCTGGTCGGGTCGTGAACGGAAAAGAAGACGCGCAGCAAATCGGCGTAGGAAATTTGTTGGGGGTCGAAGGTGATGCGCGCGGCTTCGGCGTGGCCGGTTGCGCCGGTGCAGACCTGGCGGTAGGTGGGGTTGGCGACGTGCCCGCCGGTGTAGCCCGATTCGACGGAAAACACGCCGCGCAGGTCGTCAAAGACGGCTTCGACGCACCAGAAACAGCCTCCGGCCAGTGTCGCGATTTGATTTTGCATATTCATCTCCTGGTTGCTAGATTGCGGCTATAACGGTAACGATAAATAAAAAAGCGGGGTGGGCTGTCTGGCCCGCCCCGCCTTTTTTGATGTTTTGGCTTATGCCGCCGGAGTGGGTTCAGTCTGCTCCTGGCGCGTCAGGGTGATTTCGCCATCGGCGCCGACTTCGACGCGGATGGAGTCGCCATCGGCGAAGGTTCCCGCCAGCAGATTGTCGGAAAGGGAATCTTCCACTTTCATCTGGATGACACGGCGCAGAGGGCGCGCGCCCATGTCGGCGTCGAAACCTTCCTCGCCCAGCAGCGCCAGCGCTTCGGGGCTGGCCGTCAGCGCGATGGTGTGGTCTTTCAGGCGTTGCGTGACTTTGTCCAGTTCCAGTGCGACAATTTTCTGGATGTCTTCCTTGTTGAGCGAGCGGAAAACGATGACGCTGTCGAGGCGGTTGATGAATTCCGGGCGGAAGGCGCGTTTGAGCGTTTCGGTCAGTTTCTTACGCATTTCCTCGTAGCCCAGGCGTTCTTCGTTAACTTCATCACGCTTGAGGGCAAAGCCGAGCGCGGTTTGCTTTTTGATCATATCCGCGCCGACGTTGGAGGTCATCACGATGATGGCGTTGCGGAAATCCACCTTGCGGCCCTTGGCGTCGGCCAGGTGGCCTTCTTCCATGATTTGCAGCAGCATGTTGTGAACTTCGGGATGCGCTTTTTCAATTTCGTCAAAGACGACAATTGAATACGGGCGGCGGCGCAGGGCTTCGGTCAGTTGACCGGCGTCCTCGTAGCCAACGTAGCCGGGAGGCGCGCCCACCAGCCGGCTGGCGGTATGACGCTCCATAAATTCGGACATATCCAATTGAATGGCGGTGTCTTCCGAGCCAAACATGAACTTCGCCAGGGCTTTGGTCAATTCGGTTTTGCCGACGCCGGTCGGGCCGAGGAACATGAACGAACCAATCGGGCGGCGCGGGTCTTTGAGGCCAGCGCGGGCGCGGCGCACGGCGCGCGCAATGGCGTGGATGGCGTCATCCTGGCCGATAATCTGGCCTTTCAGTTCGTCTTCCATGTGCAGCAGGCGCTCGGATTCTTCCTGAGCAATCTGCATGACCGGCACGCCCGTCCACATCGCCACCACTTCGGCAATATCTTCGGCGGTGACCACCGGGCTGGTAGCGCGGTCCCAGGCGGTGCGCATGCGTTCCAGCTGGTTTTCAATCGTCACTTCCTGCGCCTGCCAGGAAGTGACTTCTTCGACGTTGCCATCTTCCTGCGCCAATGTGCGATTTTGGCGCACTTCGCGCAGTTTGGTGTACAGGTCTTTGGCCTGCTTGGCCGCTGGAGATTTGTACATGCGCACGCGCGAGGAAGATTCGTCAATCAGGTCAATCGCCTTGTCGGGCAAAAAACGCTCGGTGACGTAGCGCGCCGAAAGGTGCGTGGCGGCTTCGAGGGCTTCGTCTGAAATGACCAGCTTGTGATGCTCCTCGTAGGCCGGGCGGACACCCTTCAGAATGGCGATGGTTTCCTCCTCGGAGGGTTCATCCACCTGCACGGGCTGGAAGCGCCGTTCAAGGGCGGCATCCGACTCGATGTGTTTGCGATATTCTTCGAGCGTTGTCGCGCCGATGACTTGCAATTCGCCGCGCGAGAGGGCGGGTTTCAGAATGTTGGCCGCGTCCACGCTGGAGCCGGCTGCGCCCGCGCCAACGAGCATGTGCACTTCGTCAATGAAGAGAATCGCGCCGGATTGTTTCAACTCGTCAATGACGCGCTTGAGGCGTTCTTCAAACTGACCGCGATACATCGTCCCGGCCACCAGCGAGCCGACATCCAATTGCAAAACGCGCTTGTTCATCAGCGGAGCAGGTACATCGCCTTCGACGATGCGCTGGGCCAGGCCCTCGACGATGGCTGTTTTGCCAACGCCAGGCTCGCCAATCAGCGCCGGGTTATTTTTGGTGCGGCGCGCCAGAATTTGAATGACACGCTCAATTTCCATCTGACGGCCAATGACCGGGTCGAGTTTGCCCTGTTCGGCCTTGGTGGTCAGGTCGCTGGCGAGTTGGTCCACCAGCGGAGTTTTGGGGTTTTGCGCCGACTGCTGCGGCGCGCCGGGGCGGGCAGGTTCACGTCCCGCCGGGGCGGGCGGCGTAGGCGAGGAGGATTCCTGCAAAATGCGGCGCGTCTGGCGGCGGATTTCATCGGGGGTGGCGCCCAGGCGGCGCAGGGCTTCCAGCGCGGTGCCTTCGATGTGCAAGAGCGCTAAAAGCAGGTGTTCCGTGCCAATGTAGGCATGGCCCAAGCGGCGGGCCTCTTCTACGGCCTGTTCGAGGGTCTGCTCGGTGGCGCTGGAAAGTTCAATCTTCTCGCTGGGCGGGGTGGCGCCGACTCCTTTCAGCCGGTTGATGATTTCGCGCACGCGCTCAACTTCCAGCCCCATTTCACGCAGTACGCGGCCAGCAACGCCGCCTTCTTCTTCGATTAAACCAATCAGCAAATGTTCGGTGTCAATGAAAGGCTGCCGTGTGCGTTCAGCCTCGGCATGTGCCAGGCTGAGCACTCGTCTCGCCCGTTGGGTAAAGCGTTCCATTCCGGCCATAAAATCAACTCCTGAAAAAGCGGACACAACTAGTCGAATTGGATTGTACCAAAGAAGCGGAAAGGGTGTCCGTATGAAAATGATTAGAGTTTATCGGCGGCATCTGATGCTGGCGGAGCAAGCCGCCGTAAAACAGCGGCGCGGATTTTCTCCATCAGCGCGGCGTAGTGTGCCGGGTCAAAACGCGGCATTTTCTCCAGCGGGTAGAACCAGGCCGGGCCGGCGCGATGTTCTTCCGGCTCGGCGTCAAAGCGCGGCAGAATATGGGCGTGCAAAGCCGGGTCGCTGTTGCCCAAAATTTCGTAGTTGATGCGCACGGCGCCAGTCACTTCGAGCAGGGCGTCGCCAATCAGCGTCATGTCGCGCAGAAATTGGGCGCGCGCGTCGCCGGATAAATCGTTCAGGCTGGGGACAACCGGGTCGGCGAGCAGAATGCAATAGCCGCTGAGAATCTGAATATCGGCCATGACCGCCCAGCCGGAGGGCATCTGGCACAAGACAGCCGGGTTTTTTCCCTGGCGGGCGAGTTCAACGCGCTGGTGAATGAGGTTGTTCATAGGGTTCCGGGGAGTCTTCTGTATCGGATGTCAGGTCTTCTTCTTCAAACTCAATCTCTTCGTCGTGGCCTTCAACGGGGAAGGATTGCAGCAGGGTGATTTGGCCGTATCCCTGTTGGGCAAGTTCCATAAAAACCTGCGCCGTATGCTTGTCGGCGGGCAGGTAGGCGACCAGGTAGAGACTGCCTGCCGGGCTGGCAACGGGCGTCAGCGGCGGGCTGAAAAATCTCAACTCGCCAAAGCGGGCGTGCCGCAGGGCGACGAAGACATCCTCAAAGAGGGTTTCTTGTTTGTTGTCGGCGCTACGCGCAAGGTAGTCGCGCAAGGCCTGCATATCGGGCGACTCGGTCAGGTCGGTCATCAATTGAGTGTAGTAACGGGTTGCCATCCAGGGTAGTGTCATAGACTGGAAAAAGGAAATGCTTTGCAGGAGATAGGCGTCTTGATTCTCCAGCGCATTTTGGAGAAAAGGGGAGTTTTGCGAGAAGACGAAGCGCAAAACGTTGTATCCGGCGAAGCGGGATTCGGCTTGCTGGCGCATGGTCTCCGAATAGTCAAACAGAGTTAGCAGGCTGTAGTTGGCGGCCAGCAGGTTGTCGTAAGTGTCCACCACAAACGCGGGCAGGGCCAGGCCGCGCAACATGGTCAGCGCCTTTTCCAAAGATTGCTGTGCGCTGATTTCGAGAAAGTCGGGTTCATTGGCGCGGACGGCGCACAGCAGAAATTCGCGCCGCTGACGCAGGGGAATGCGCAAGGCGTTTGCCAGGCGTAGCAGGGTGTCGGGCTCCAGGGTGACTTTTTCG
>MNXJ01000041.1 GCA_001872455.1 Anaerolineae bacterium CG2_30_57_67
GTTGACGGCCAGCAGGTTGTCGTAGGTATCCGCCAAAAAAGCAGGCAAGGCCAGGTTTTTCAAGACGTCCAGGGCTTTTTCCAAACTCTCTTGCGCGTCGCATCTCACTATCTCCCGTTCGTCAATGCGGATGGCGGCCAGTAAAAATTCGCGCCGCTCGCGCCTGGACATCCGCAGGGCGTCTGCCAGGCGAGGCAGGATGTCTGACTCCAGCGTTGCTTTTTCGCCGCGTTCCATGTTGCTGATAACCGCCGGGCTGACGCCCATTTCCTGCGCCAGGCGTTTTTGGGTATACGGCTGGCCGCATTCATCGTGTTGTTCTTTGCGCAAGTGGGCAATTAATTTGCCGAAATTTTTTGGTTTCATGCTGTTCCTCCGCTTGCGACTCACCGAAATCCGTGAGTGTAGCTGGCGATTACCCACAAATTGCCAAATTTCGCCATGAGATCAAAAGCGACATCAATATCGCGCTACGTTGTGCGATATTGATGTCGCTTTGCAGGGCAGAACGAAGATATGGGCAATCATCATCTGTGGATAATTGCACAAAAAAGATTTTTATGGTAGAGTATCGCCAATTCAGCATCCAACCGTAGGGAGAAAATTTATGAACTTAGATAACGTCCCGGATATTATCGTCAGCCGGTTACCCGTTTATTTGCGCGCGCTGGAACGCATGTACGACCACGCTATTATGACCACATCTTCACAAGAACTGGGCGAAAAAGTGGGCATCTCTGCCGCGCAAATTCGCAAAGACCTCTCGCAATTTGGCGAATTCGGCAAACAGGGCACCGGCTATCATATCCCATTTCTGATTGAGCACTTGCGCCGCATTTTACACGTTGACCATCCCTGGAATGTCGTCATCGTCGGCATGGGCGAACTCGGCCACGCCATTGCACGTTATCAAGGCTTTTCTGTCCGCGGCTTTCGGGTGGCGATGTGCTTTGATAGTGACCCAACCAAAATTGGTCGGCCAGTATTCAACGACCTAAAAATGAGCGGCCTGAGCATTCAAGATGAAAAGAATTTAGTGGAAGCATTGCGCGGAAGCAATATCAAAATGGCGATGCTATGTGTACCTGCCTCGGCAGCACAGGCGGTGACTGATGTTCTGGTGGAAGCCGGTATCAAAGGGATTTTAAACTACGCTCCAGTCAATCTGGTGACACCCAGAGATATCCGCGTGCAATACATTGACCCGACCGTCGGGTTACAGCGCATGGCGTATTACATCAAGGAATAAAGACCTCGCAGAACCCGGCAGACAGTTCGCACCTGCCCATTTCTTGCCCCTGCCATAAAACGCGGAATTCACTGCTCCCCGCCTGAGCCGTCCAAAAAATCAACGGACTCTCAGCGGGGAGTTTGCGTGTTGCCAGATAATAATTTTTGCAGACCGGCGGGTTCAGGTAGTCGTTGGGGTTGCTCTGAATTTCAATGCGCATACAGCGCCCCGGATGCAGCGTTTTGTAAAAAACCGACCATTCATTGCCCGAAAATAAATTTGCGCCGCTCCCGTCGTCCAGCAAACGTTCCAGCGAAAGCGCAGAAATGGAACGGTTGGCGTCGGAGGCGTTGTACAGGTAGAGACCGTAGGCGTCGTAATACAGCCACAGGCGTTTGTAGTTGACGAATTGGGGCGTGGTCGTCGCGGTTGGCAAATTCTCGCCGAGAGGCAGGGTGGGGCTGGCGGGTAGATTCGTGGCGCTAGGCGGGTTGGTGGCGGTGGTTATGGCTGTTTCGCTGGGCGCAGCCGTGGCGCTGAACGTGGCGGTGGCGCTGGCCGAAGCGGTTTGTGTGGCGGTGAACGTGGCGGTGGCGCTGGGGCGCGGCGTGCGGCTGGGCGTGACCGGGGCCAAAGTCGCGCTGGGGCGCGGCGTGGCGGCCACCGCCGGGATGATTTCGGTGGCGGTTGGCGTTGGGGAGCGGAAAAAGGCCAACGGGTTGAAGCGGCCTGGGGTCAGAAGATTCCCCGCATAAAAAATTGCCGCCGCGCAAATCGCCAAAAGAAAAATCAGCGGCCAGCGATTTTTGCGGGTCGGCCCGGCGGGTGCTGCCAGCGGACGTTGGGCCAGCGTGCGGGTTTTTCCGGCCAAAATGGCGGCGGGCGGCGGCGGCAACGGCAGAATATGCTCGGCGAGCGGGCGGGTATTTTCCAGGGCGCTTTCGAGCGCGTCGATCAGCGCCGCGCCGCTGATGTAGCGTTCGTTCGGTTTTTTTGAGAGGGCGCGCAGCAGCACGCTTTCGGTGGCCGGGCTAAGCGCCGGGTTGAGGCTGCGCGGCGGCGGCGGCGCCTCGGTGATGTGTTTGAGGGCGACGGCAGTCGGCGATTCGTCGTCAAACGGCACGACGCCGGTCAGCATTTCGTAGAGGATGACGCCCAGCGAGTATAAATCGGACTGCGGCACGGCGTCGGTGGAGCGGCGCGCCTGTTCGGGCGGCATGTAGTGCGGCGTGCCGAAAGCCTCGCCGGAGGAGCCTTGCTGCAGGTCGAGCGCCAGGCCAAAATCGGTCAGCACCACGCGCCCGTTTTTGGCGAGCAGCACGTTGGAGGGTTTCACGTCACGGTGAATGATGCCCTGGCTGTGAGCGAAATCGAGCGCGACGGCCAGCGCCCGGCCAATGCGGATGACTTCGGCGGCGGGCAGCAGGTCGCCGCGCGCGGCGCACGCCGAAAGCATACCGGCCAAATCTTCGCCGTCAATGTAGTCCATGACGTAGTAATACAGGCCGTTTTCATCGTCAGCGTAGTAAATTTGGATGATGTTTTCATGCCGCAGGCGCGCCACGGCGCGCGCTTCTTTGATAAAGCGTTGGGCGTAGGCCGGTTTCGAGCGGTGACGCGCGTCAATGACTTTGATGGCTACCGGGCGCTGAAGTTTGACATCCATGCCAAAATAAACCTGCGCCATGCCGCCGCGCCCCAGCACGCGCTCAATGCGGAAGGTGGAAAGCTGGCGGCCAATCAACGGGTCGGTGGGGGTTGTGTTCATTTTTGCACCGTTTCACGGTTGGTGAGCGCAATGCGCTGCAAGTCGGCGATGTAGCGATTGAAGCCATTGGCGTAGGCATCCAGGTAATCCTGGGTAATTTTTTGCGCCAGGTCGGCGCGGCCAACCGCCTGCAGCGCGGCCACATGCGGGCGAAAATCGCGCAGGCTGAGGCGCAAAACGCCATCCGCGCCGGTAATCAGGCCCCAAACGAGTTGCTTTTGTTCGTTGTCGTCCTTGGCGGTCACGAAACGGCGCAGGGTACTCGTCGCCACCACCGCGCCGACGTTGGAGAAAACTTCGCGCCCCTTCAGCAAGTCGTTGAGCATTCCCACGCGCGCCGGTAAACCGTCCAGCCAGGTTTGCAGGGCGGGCGGCAAATGCGCCAGCATTTTAATCGCGCCCACGCTCACGCTTTCGCCGGCAATCGCCACTTCTTTCAATTTATGGAAGATGATTCCCAGCCCCGAAAGCGCCGCCAGGTACTGACGCTGATTCTGGTCGAAGGCGGCATACAGCGCGGAACGGTCGCCGCTGTCGGCCTGATACGCTTCCAGCGAGTGTATCGTCCGTTGATGCAGGCCGGGCAAATCCAATTCCACCAGCGGCGCTTCCAGGCTGAGCGGATAAATGCGTTCGCGCGGCGAGCGGCGGCTGGCGTCCATCGGAATCAACAGCGCTGGGTTTTGGCGGCGCGATTCTTCCAGCGCGCGGGTAATTTCCACAGCCAGCGGGCGGGTTTCGGGGCGCGCCGCCAGCGCTTTCATCTCAGCCACCAGCGCGGCAGAGGGTTGGTAGCGTCCGGCGTGCAGGGCGCGGTAGAGCGCCAGCAGGTCGTTGACCGTCAGAGTCAGCGCGGCGCTGCGTTGTTTCAGGCGTTTGCGCAGCGACTGGCAGGCTTTCAGGTTAATCTGGTCATTTTCCGCGCCCGATTCGGACATGACGCGCGGCGCTTTTTTCAGCGTCTCGGCGTCTGGCGCGGTGACGGGAAAAACCAACGGCGCGTACAGCGGCTGAACCGCGGGGCGCGGCGCGGGCAGCGTTTGCAAATAGACCGCCCACGAAAGCGCCTCGTTGGTCAAAATTTCGGCCAGCGCCGCGCCCAGAATCCCATCAAAAAAAATGTGTGACTGGTCAAAGACAAAACTTTCCCCGGTCTGAAAAATTGTCAGCGCGTGGCTGCCAATGCCGCGCTCGGCCTGGCGGATGGCGGTCAGCGGCAGGCTGGCCGGGCGCGTATCTGCGTTGATGAGAATGGGCGCAAAACGCAATTCGTCCAGCGATTGCAGCAGGCCGGGGCTCAGTTTTTTGCGTAACAGCGGCCAGGCCGCGCGGCGGATGCGCGCCAGCTCCGTCAGGTTGGCTGGCGCGGCGCCGGGCAGCGCCAGCAGGGCGGAAACCTGCGCGCGCACGGTATCCACATCCAGCGGCTGGCCGGTTCCGGGGGTGTAGACCGGCAGGGTGAAGTAATTCCCGCGCACAATCAGCCCGACGCGCGCCTGGTTAAAGGGGTAGGCAACCCGCGTTTCGCCGTATTCGCCGGGCTCGAGATAGGCCAAAATGGACATCTGACGCTGGTAGGCGGGCAGTTCTTTTTCGGCTTCGCGCAGCTGCCCGGCCCAGGCGGCGCGCAACTCGGCGGGCAGGTCGCGCATGGCGTCCTGCAAAAAATGGTTGAATTTGATGCGGCGATAATCGGGATAGTCGTAACTGGCGGCTTCGGCCCCGCGCCGGTAGGGGCGCTGAATTTCCCAGGCGCGGTACAAGCCGGAGAAGAAATCGGCCTGCGGCAGGCTGGCAGTGATTTCGCGCAGCAGGCGGGTGGCAACCCGCTCGCGCCATTCGATCTCGAGCAGGGCGTCGTACTGGTGAATGCCCATGATGGCGGCCATGACCCAGGCCGTCAGGCGGTCGGTTTCATTCAGGTGAATTTGGTGTTGGCGCAGCAGGGTATCAAAACCGTGGGTTTCGTTGACGTGGCGGGCGGTATCTTCGCGCAGGGCGTATTCCACATAAAATTGCCAGATTCCTTCGGGGAAGGCGTCTTCCGTTGTTTTTCCGGCCAGTTTGAGCAGGTTTTGGTACGCGCCCAGCACGGCGGCAGGCCCGGCAAAAGCCGCGGCAAAGGTGAAGGTGTCCAGCGCCTGTTCGACGCCGCTGAACAAGGCGCGTACATGCTGTTCGACGGTGGCGCGCGGCAGGCGCTGCTCTGGCAGGCGCGTTAGTCCGCTCAAAATCATCCCCGGCACATTGCCCGCCGGGAGAATCTGCGCGGTCAATTCGACGACTTTTTCAATCTCTGGCAGGGTCAGCCGCGAAAGTTGGCGCACTGCCGGATTTTGGGCAATACTGCGCAGGTTGGCGGCGGTTTGCGTGGTGACCTGGTCGAGGGAGGCGGGCATGCGCGTATTATACAGCGCGGCGCAACCCTGATACAATCAAGTCTCTATCTTTACCCGCTCAACGGTTTTTTCGACCTTTGAAGACAAGGAACTCTCGTGAATTTCACTCAATTTAACCTGGATGCGCGCCTGATGAAGGGCATCCAGCAGGCCGGTTATACCGAAGCCACACCGGTGCAAGCCGCCGCCATCCCCGAAGCGCTGGCCGGGCACGATATGATTGCCACCGCCCAAACCGGCACCGGCAAAACCGCCACCTTCGTTTTGCCAATTTTGCACAAACTGCTCAGCGGGCCGCGCAACATGACGCGCGCCCTGATTGTCACGCCCACCCGCGAGTTGGCCGAACAAATCAACGACAACATCCGCACCCTCAGCGCCGGAACTGGCATTCGCTCGGCGACGGTCTACGGCGGGGTGGGGCCGCTCAACCAAATCAAGGCGCTCAAAAGCGGCGTGGAAATTCTGGTGGCCTGCCCGGGTCGCCTGCTCGACCTGGCTGCTCAGGGCTACGCTCACCTGCAAACGGTAGAAATTTTGGTGCTGGACGAAGCCGACCGCATGTTCGACATGGGTTTCATGCCCGACGTGCGCCGCATCGTCAAATTGGTGCCCGCCAAACGGCAGACCATGCTTTTTTCGGCCACTTTCCCCGCCGATGTGGAAAAACTCGCCGCCGAAACGCTGACCGCGCCCAAGCGCGTCGCCCTCGGCCTCAGCCGCCCGGCGCGCACCGTCAGCCACGCGCTCTATCCGGTTGCCAAACATCTCAAAACCGCGCTCACCTTTGAAATTCTCAAACGCACCGATACCAATTCGGTGCTGATTTTCGCGCGCACACGCCACCGCGCCCAGGCGCTCTCGCAAAAACTGGCGCGCGAAGGCTACAACGTGACCAGCCTGCATTCTGACCGCACGCAGGGCCAGCGCCAAAGCGCGTTGGCTGGTTTCCGCGAGGGCCGCTATCAAATCATGGTCGCCACCGACATTGCCGCGCGCGGCCTGGACGTGGAAAGCATTTCGCACGTCATCAACTTTGACATGCCCGACACGCCCGACGCCTACATTCACCGCATCGGCCGCACCGGACGCGCCGAGCGCAGCGGCGACGCCTTCACCCTCGTCACCCCCGAAGATGACGAAATGGTGCGCGAGCTGGAAAAAATTATGAAGCAGCCCTTGCCGCGTGAAATTCTGCCCGACTTTGATTACACCGTCCCCGCCCCGCCCCAGCAGAATCCGCCCGCGCCGCGCGGCCCGCGCCCAATGCGCCGCCCGCCGGAAAAAATACCGCACACGCCGCGACGACGATAGGAGGCTGAATGAATCTCGCTCCCCTGCTGGCGTTCACCAGCGACCTGGCCTACCGCGCCGGACGCCTGACCCTCGGCTATTTTCAAACCGGCCTGCGCCCCGATTTTAAAGCGGATGACAGCCCCGTCACCGCCGCCGACCGCGCCGCTGAAGAATTTATCCGCGGCGAAATCGAAAAAAACTACCCCGGTCACGCCATCGTGGGCGAAGAATTTGGCGCCAGCGCTGGAGAATCTTCCGGTGCAAGCCACCGCTGGATTATTGACCCGATTGACGGCACAAAATCGTTCATGCGCGGCATTCCGCTCTACGGCGTGCTGATTGGGCTGGAAATTGACGGCGAAATCCGCGTTGGCGCGGCCTACTACCCCGGAACGGATGAACTGCTGTGCGCCGCCGACGGCCTGGGCGCCTGGTGGAATGGCCGCCGCGCGCACGTCTCGGAGCAGGCCGACCTGAAACGCGCCTACGTGTGCTACACCAATGTCCGCAACATGGCAAAATACGGGCGCGGCGCGGCCTGGGAACGCCTCAACGCCGCTACCTACGCCGCGCGCGGCTGGAGCGACGCCTACGGCTACCTGGCGGTTGCCACCGGACGCGCCGAAGTGATGCTTGACCCGATTATGAATGTTTGGGATTGCGGCCCGTTTCCGGTCATTTTCCGCGAAGCTGGCGGCTTTTTCGGCAGTTGGAGCGGGATTCCCAGCCACACTCACAACGAGGCGCTGGCCTGCAACGCCGCGCTTTTGCCCGACATTTTAGCGCTGCTGCAACCTTTAGCAGATTAATTCCCCGTCATCCACAATTGAATCGCTGCCAGTACGCCCGCTGCAATTTTGGCGGGGCGCTGACCGACGCCAAAGACCAGCGCCGGGTCGCCGCGCGGGTCCACTTCAATGACTTTTGTTTTGAACTTCACCGGCGCGCCATCATGCGTCAGGCCGCGTAAAACGCCGGAAAGCGGCGCAAAAAGCGGCGTTTCGCCAATCTGCGCCACGGGCTGACCCGCCGTCACCCGCGCGCCAATCGCCAGCGCGGTGGTGAAAATCCCCTCGCAGGGCGCGTAGCCGTACCGGTCACGGGCGTGGCCGTCAATCGGGTTGGGTTCGCCCGCCAGCGCGCGCGCCGCCCCCAGGCGAATCACCTGCCCAAGCGCGTCGCCCCAGCCGGTTTCCACCACCAGATGCACCGTTTCGCCAGCGATAAAGCCTGGGCCGAGGCCAATCGTCAGCGCGGCCAGGTGAATCTGATTTTCGGGCTGTTCGTGCTTTTTCATGCGCGCATCCACCAAAATCTCCGGTGCAAACGCCGCCCACAGCGCGGAAAAATCCGCCGCGCAGACCGGCAAAAAATCGCGGGGAAAATTTTTGAGGGCGGGTAAATTAATCCGGCGCGCCGTCACCCCCTCCAGCGTGGATTGATCGTCAAAAAACGCATCCGCAAAGGCCATGCCGCGCCGGGTGGCAGACGGGCGCGGCGCATCATGCAAAATGACAGTCTGCCCGGCCTGCAACAGACGCAGCGCCAGCGCCGAACCAACGTCATTGCTGCCGCGTACCAGAATTTTCATCTCATCTCCCAACAAAAAAGCCCCTTGCGGGGCTTTTTTGTTGATTATTTTTCAAAAATCCAGGGGTCCACCGCGCGGCTCCACGAGACAATTTCATCGGGTTTGAACCACAGCGCGGCTTCTTTTTCGCCATTTTCGGGGCTGTCGGAAGCGTGGGTGATGTTGCGGCCCACTTCCAGCGCAAAATCATGCCGGATGGTGCCGGGCGCGGCTTCCCAGGGACGGGTCGCGCCCATCGTCTGGCGGATGGCGGCGACCGCGTTGGGGCCTTCCCAAACCATCGCCATGACCGGCGCGGAAATGATGTAGGCAATCAGGCCATCGTAAAACGGTTTGCCCTTGTGAATGGCATAATGTTCTTCGGCCAGCGCCCGGCTAACCTGAATAAATTTGGCCGCCACCAGGCGCAAGCCGCGCCGCTCGAGGCGGGCAATCACTTCACCCACCAGGCCGCGTTGCACGCCATCGGGTTTGACCAGTACGAGAGAATGTTCCACAGGTTGTCTCCTCAAAAGTTGAAATGTCGCGCCGATTGTACCAAAAATTTAGCGCAGCAATTCTTCGGCTTTGGTGTAGGCGTCAAGCGCATCCTGCAAACGGCTCGAACGCATGTAGGCGTCGCCCAGCGTTTGCCAGACAATCACATCCACCGGGTGACGGTAGGTCGCGTCTTGCAGGTCGTAAATCACTTCTTCGGTCAATTTGCCGCGCCGTACCAATTTGCTGTATTCGCTCATGGCTGCGTCCAGGCCGCCCTTGTCAATCAGCGTGCGGGCGCGCTGCAAGGCCTGGCTGTCTTTGTCGAGGCTAAGCGAACCCGTTTGATGGAGGGTGACGCGAGCGGGCGGGGGAGGCACTACAGGCCGTTTTTCAACTGGTTGCATTTCCACTTTCGGGGCGGGAACGGGCTCAGCGGGAGGTTGACTCTCGGTAAACCAGTCCTTACTGGCCTGATCCGGCTCGGAGAACTCTGCCGGGAGCGCGAACTCGTCCGCAGCCGGCGGTTCCGCCGAAGCGGAGTCTTTCAATGGATGAGTTACACCCAAACTGGAGTCGAGTTGCGCTGGGGTTGCTTCCGTTGGTAAAACAGGAAGCGACTCGCTGGCTGGAATCCACTCTGAAACGGGTTCCTGCTTCGGGGGACGTTCATCCGCAGATTCGTCTTTCAGCCAATCGGGAAAATCTTCAACAATTAATCCAGTGCCCTGAGCAGGGTTATCCATTGTTTTTAGCCAGTCAGGGACATCTTCATTTGCGGCCACAATTTGCGCGGCAGGCGCACTTTCCTGGTCTTCACGGTCGGGGCCGGAGGTGGCTTCGCCCAGTTCATTGACCCATTCAGGCGATTCTGTTTCGACAGGCGCTGGTGGTTGTGGCAAGCCGGTAGCAGATGCCAGGTTTGTCAACCAGTCATCCCCGGCCTGCGTTGGGGCGGGTTGTTGCGAGGTTGCTTCCTCTGGCAATTCGTCCAGCCAGGAGGCGTTTTCGGGCTCGGCAGGCAACGGTTCTTGCAATACGCCGCCATCAGCAACCGGTTCATCGGCCGGGTACGGAACGTCGCCAACCCAATCCGGCACCTGATCGAGGCGCTTGTCGGGATGCGTGAGCAGTTCTTCGGCCTTGGCGCCTTGCCCGGCGGCCAGGCTTTCGAGCCATTTGAAAGCTTCGTCCTGGTCATCTGCGCCGACGCCCGGCCCGGATGTCACCGAAGCGGAAAGCGGCGTGGGCGGGTTGGAAACAGCGCCAACCCAGCCGGGCGCCTGGTCGAGGCGCTCGTCGGGATGCGTGAGCAATTCTTCGGCCTTGGCGCCTTGCCCGGCGGCCAGGCTTTCAAGCCATTTGAAGGCTGCGTCCTGGTCATCTGCGCCAACGCCCGGTCCAGATGTCACTGGGGCAGAAAGTTCGCCAAGAATGTTCTCTTCCGGTTCAATCGGTTTTTCAGGCTGATAAGGCGCGGGGGCGGTTGCAACTGGCGCGGGCGGGTTAGCATCCATCTGCCCAACCCAGCCGGGAGCCTGGTCGAGGCGCTCGTCGGGGTGCGTGAGCAATTCTTCGGCTTTTGCGCCTTGTCCGGCGGCCAAACTTTCCAACCATTTGAAGGCTGCGTCCTGGTCATCTGCGCCAACGCCCGGCCCGGAGGTGACCGGGGCGGAGAGTTCACTGGCAGGTTGGTCGTTTTCGAGCGCGGCTTGCAGCGCAACAGGTTGACGTGGTTGGGTTTGCGCTGGGGTGACGGGTTCTTCAGCGGCAGGGGTCAGGCCGTTTAGCCAGTCGGGAACATCGGCAGGCTGCGCCGGGGTGACGGGTTCTTCAGCGGCAGGGGTCAGGCCACTCATCCAATCGGGAACATCGGCAGGCTGCGCCGGGGTGACGGGTTCTTCGGCGGCAGGGGTCAGGCCGTTTAGCCAGTCAGGAACATCGGCAGGCTGCGCCGGGGTGACGGGTTCTTCGGCGGCAGGGGTCAGGCCGTTTAGCCAGTCAGGAACATCGGCA
>MNXJ01000059.1 GCA_001872455.1 Anaerolineae bacterium CG2_30_57_67
AAACTATGGGCGTTGATTCCTGATGAGTATAAAGCCTGCTACACTTTTAGTGATTTTTGGGATGCCTACGAAAAAGTTTTTCCAAAAGAAACCCATCGGAGTGTTGGCAAAGAAACTGGAGAGACCAGTCACATGGAACGTTGGAACAATACATTGCGGCAATCGAATGCTCGCTATGTACGCAAGACTTTATCGTTTTCAAAATCCGATATCTACCATGAATTGGTTACTCGACTGTATGTCGTCCGCTACAATCTTGCCAAAGCATCACTTGCTACTTGACCACTACCGGCACAAGCATACGCGCGTGCAGCAGTTCAATGAAGACCAGGCGTTTTGCTAAACCTGCGCCAGCACATCCTCTGCTCCATCTTCATTTGCGCGCGGTTCCAGGTTACGGGGATCGTCCGTCATACCAATCATCTCGGCTTTGTAGGTATTGCCAACATCGCGCAACAATAATTTGCCGTGACAGGCGCGGCAGTAAATGATGCCACCATCTTTGGTGTTCCGCGGAATGGCGATGACTGGGCCGCAGTGTGGGCAGGTGACCAGGGGAATGCCTTCGGCACTGTGCGCGATGATGTGCTGCAAGTCGCCCGCGCGCGCCAGGGCGCACATCTTCTCCACCAGCCGGGTATCGAATTGCGTCCCGGCGCCTTCTTCCAGGCGGTACAGCGCCTGCTCCACCGGCATCCCCTTGCGGTAGGGGCGCGTGCTGGTCATCGCGTCGAAGGCGTCCACCACGCTGACAATGCGCGCAGTCAGCGAAATTTCTTCGCCGCGCAAGCCTTTAGGATAACCTTTTCCATCCATTCGTTCGTGGTGGTCATGGGCGGCAGAAAGCACCATTTCGGCCAGCGGATGGGCGCTGAGTAGCCGGGCGCCAATCGAGGGGTGGGTTTGGATAACAGCATATTCTTCATTCGTCAGCGAGCCTGCTTTTTTTAAAATCTGGTCGGGAATACCGACCTTGCCCAGGTCATGCAGGTAGGCTGCAATGCTGACGCGAATCACTTCATTCTCAGGCAGTCCCGCCTTGGTTGCCAGCAATTTGGAAAATTGTGACACCCGCCAGACATGGCCGCCTGTGTAAGGGTCACGCACTTCAATAATATCCGCCATCAACAACAGGGATCTCAACATGGGCTGGTTAATTTCAAACATGTATTTCTCACTTTCTCTTTCTCAGACTGCGTCGGGCCTCCTTTTCTTACCAAAATTGCTTGAATCAGGTAAGAAAACAGCCCGCCCCGGCTTCTTAACGCCGAGGAGATAGAAAAATATGGCAATTGAAAATGAACATCCCGCCGCGCGACCCAGTTGGCTGAGGCTGCACGCCGCCAAATTTCCGGCGCTGATTTTCTGGCTGGCGCTGATTTTCGGCTATCAAATCTACGCCAGCGCGAACCAGCTTTCTCCGCTGGAAATCACTCAGCGCCTGTTGAATTTCATGACGAATGGCTTTTGGGGCGTAATTATTTACATCATTTTATACGCCATTCGCCCGTTGATTTTGTTTCCCTCCACCGTGCTGACGCTGGCGGGCGGATTTGTATTTGGACCCGTTCTCGGCGTGCTATATACCATCCTCGCCAGCAACATCTCTTCGACCATTGCATATTTCGTGGGACACTTCTTCGGCGAAGGCATGTTGAAGGATGACGATGAAAAGACCCTAAAGGTCTCGGAGACCTTTAGGGTCTTGCAAGGTTACGCGCGCCGAATGCGCGAGAACAGTTTCGAGACCGTGATGGTGATGCGCTTCATATTTTTGCCCTATGACGCAGTCAGTTATCTGGCGGGATTTTTGCGAATCAAATATTTGCCATTCATCCTTGCAACCGCGCTCGGCTCCATTCCCGGCACGATGGCGTTCATCGGATTTGGCGCTTCCATTGAACGGTTTGACGGGGCGCTGCCAAAACTCAATCCAGTGACGCTGGGATTTTCGTTTGCAATTTTTGTCGTCAGCCTTGCGCTTTCGCGCATGTTCAAGAAACGGGAAACAAAGGACTACTCGGTGGTTGAGTAGTCCCGCATGTTTTTGCGGGACGTATCGAAACCACCAATTTTCAAGAATTTTTTTTCATGTAATTGTTGGTTTCGATACGGGCGAGACGAACATTCGCCCTACTCAACCAACGGATTATCAATAAAACAAAAAGGATTTCTATGACAGAACATTTTTCAACGATTGTAATTGGCGCAGGTTCGGGCGGGATGACCGTCGCTGTTGGGCTGGCGGGGCTGGGGCGCAAAGTCGCGCTGATTGAAGGCAAGCATGTCGGCGGCGACTGCACGAATGTCGGCTGTGTGCCGTCCAAGACGCTCATCCATCTGGCGAAGAATTTCAGACCAGGGATGAATCCCGACGCGGTCTTGCAGGAAGTCATTCGCAAGCGTGACGCCCTGCGCGACAAGGAAACCGAAGAAGTAGCGCATATCGAAAATTTGACTTTCATTCGCGGCATGGCGAAATTCACCGCGCCGAAAACATTGAGCGTGACGCTGGACGGCGCGACCCGCGAAGTCACCGCCGATAACATCGTCATTGCCACAGGCGCGCGTCCGCGTCTGATTGATATTCCTGGCTTGCCCGCCGAAATGATTCTGACCAACGAATCGCTCTTCGACCTGACCAATGCGCCCAAACATCTGGTGATTGTCGGCGCGGGCGTGATTGCGCTGGAAATGGCATTCGCCTTCCAGAAAATTGGCACAAAAGTCACCATGTTTGCGCTTGACCGCCGTCCGCTGACGACCTCCATCCCCGAAGCGTCCGTAGCCATTCAGGCGGAACTAACAAAACGCGGCATCACGCTGTACTGCGGCACAGTCGCCAAGGCGTGTGACGCAGCCACCCAATCCCTGATTCTGAAATCGGGCGAAGAAGAAATCACACTGACGGGCGTGGATAAGGTTTTAGTGGCAGTCGGTCGCGTGAAGAACATCGACTCGCTCGGACTGGAGCAGGCTGGGGTTAAGACCGACCTGCGCTTGGGAGTGCTGGTCAATTCGTATGGCGAGACCAATGTCAAGGGCGTGTATGCCATCGGCGATGTGACTCCCACATCCGCATTCACCCATTCAGCCAACGCGCAGGGGCGCCGAGTCGTTCAGCGCATCGCATTTCCATTTTTGCCCATCGCAAAGAAGGAACCGATATTCCCGAACGCGACTTTCAGCGACCCCGAAGTGGCGGCGGTTGGATTGACCGAAAAACAATTGGCGGAATATTGCCACCCGCAAATTATCAAACGCATCCGCGTGGATTTCAAAACCCACACCGACAGGGGTTACACCGACGGCGTGGAAAATGGATTTATCATCGTGGACGCGGTGCGCCTGACGGGACAGATTTTGCAGGCGACAATTGTCGGCCCACGCGCTTCGGAGATGATTTCGTTTTTCACGCTCGCCATCAGCCAGAAGATTTCGCTGTATAAAATTTATCGGCTGGTCTTTCCGTACCCGACGTATTCGAGCGGCATCTTGAAGGTGGCGGATTTCTTCATGCGTGAGACGCTGCCCAATCTTGGCAAAGAGATTGCGGCATATGTGAAATATCGTTTTGCGAAAGTCAATTAACCACAAAGGAGACGAAGGATCACAAAGAAAAAACAAAACCCTTTGTGTACCTTTGTGACCCTTCGTGGTTAAAAAATTCAGGAGATAAAAAATGAAACGGTTTGTATTTTTGCTCGTTGTATTAACTATGTTGCTGGCGGCATGTGCTCCCAGCGTGGCGACTTCTCAGCCAGCGGCAACCAACCCGCCCGTCGCAGGCGAGTTCGACATCAACAACTGGGACAGCGTGCTCGCTGCCGCCAAAGGTCAGACCGTCAACTGGTACATCTGGGGCGGCTCGGACAGCATCAACGCCTATGTGGATAATTTCTATGGCAAGGCGCTCAAAGAACGCTATGACATCACACTCAACCGCGTGCCGATTGCCGATACCGCCGATGCGGTCAATCAGGTTTTGAGCGAAAAGCAGGCGGGCAAGGAAGTTGGCGCGGTGGATTTGATTTGGATTAACGGCGAAAACTTTTTCACGCTCAAGCAAGCCAGTTTGCTTTATCCCGATTGGGCGCAGAAACTTCCCAACAGCGCGCTGGTCAATTGGGATAACCCCGCCATCAATCTTGATTTCGGTCATCCCGTGGATAACCTTGAAAGCCCGTGGTCATCGGCGCAATTTCAATTCGTCTATGATTCCGCGCGCATCAAAGCCGATGAACTTCCGCGCTCGTATGCCGCGCTCAAAGATTGGGCGTGCGCCAACCCTGGGCGCTTCACCTACGTTGACCCGACGGGTTCGGGCGGTTTTCTTGGCGCGCGCTTTATCAAAGGCGCGCTCTACGAACTCAGCGGCGGCGCGGAACAATGGCAAAAATTTGACCAATCGGTTTGGGACAAACACGCGCCCGCGCTGTGGGCTTACCTCAACGAACTCGAACCCTGCCTGTGGCGCGGCGGCGAAACCTACCCCAAAGATGAATCCGAACTGGTGACGCTCTTCGCCAACAGCGAAGTGGATTTCAGCATGACCCATGACATCACGGGCGCGGGGCGCTGGATTGCCGACGGGCGCATGCCCGCCACCGCCCGCGCCTTTGTCTTTGACAAGTTCATGATTGGCGACTTCAACTACGTCGCCATCCCGCTCAACGCGCCCAACAAAGCCGCCGCGCTCGTGCTGGCGAATCTGCTGCTCGACCCTGAATTCCAAGCCGCGCAAATCTTGCCCGAAAATGGATTCGGACTCGGCTACGCCATTGACGTGACGCGCGTGACCGACGCCGCGGCGCTGACCGCCCTCGAAGCGGCTGCCACCAAACTGGGCGACTCTGCCACCGCCGCCGCCGACCTCGCCCGCTCGCTCGTGGGCGACTCCGCCGCCGAATACCAGCCCATCATCAAGGATGGCTGGGCGGGGAATGTGTTGCAGAAATAACGGTTGATAGTGGACAGTTGGTAGTTGGCAGCCTGAACCATCAACCGCCAATCATCAACTGTCAACCATCTTTCCCCCATGCGCTCGCACCCACTCTTCGCCCCCTGGTTTTCCCTCGCCCCAGCATTGACCATCGTCATGGTCTTGCTGGGCGCGAGCCTTTGGTACGCTGTCGCCGAAAGTTTGGGCGTCATTGGCGCCATCGGGCAGAATCAGCCCAGTTTCAGCGCCTACCGCGCCGCGTTCCTGCCCGCCTCCGAATTTTGGCTCTCGCTGACGTTTTCGCTGTGGGTCAGCCTGGCCGCCACCATCCTTTCGGCGGCGGGCGCGCTGATTTTGGCGGTCTGGCTTTCCGAGCGGAACAGTGGCGGCTTTGCCCTCCACTGGAATCTAGCCTTTCCGCATCTCGTCTGGTCGGTGGTGCTGCTGCTGATTCTCTCGCAAAGCGGATTGTTCTCGCGCTGGGCGGCAGCACTGGGTCTGATTTCAACCCCCGCAGAGTTTCCCGTCCTCGTGCGCGACCGCTTCGGCATTGGAATACTTCTCAGTTACATTGGCAAAGAGATTCCGTTTCTTACAATTACCATTCTTTCTGTTCTGCGTTCACAGCCCGTCGGCTACGATGTTGTCGCCGAAAATCTCGGCGCGAGCCGCTGGCAGCGTTTGCGCTACATTACGCTGCCGCAAGTGATGCCCGCCCTGCTGGCGGGTTCGCTGCTCGTGTTTGGATTCATCTTCAGCAGTTACGAAGTCCCCGCCTTATTGGGAGTTGGCTACCCGCGCGCCCTGCCTGTCCTCGCCCTGCGCTACTTTCTCGATCCCGACCTGCGCCTGCGCCCAACGGGCATGGTAATCAGTTTGGTGATTACCGCGGTTACGCTGGTTGTGGCGGTGGCGAGTTTAAGAATGGGAGAAAAGTAACGCGACACATCGTCCCCGCATGGGAATTTATGTCGCGCTGCAAAAAACATGAGACATCTCACCATTTACGCTCTCCGCTTCCTCCTTTATATTCTGCTCGCCGCGCCGCCGCTGCTCTTCGCCGCCTATGCCTTTTCCACGCGCTGGTTCTTCCCCGCGCCCTTCCCCGCCGAATGGACAACCGCCGCCTTCGCGCGTGTCCTGCGTGACTCGCGCACCCTCTCCAGCGCGGCGCAGGGCTTGGGCATTGCGCTAACCGTCAGCCTGCTCTCGCTGATTCTCGCCTTGCCCGCCGCGCGTGTGCTGGGATTGCGAAAATTTCGCGGGCGGCAAACCGCCTGGCTGCTTCTCTTCCTGCCGACAGTTGTTCCTCCGCTGGCGATTGGCATGGGGCTGAATATTTTATTTCTGCGCCT
Organism: Anaerolineae bacterium CG2_30_57_67; assembly: GCA_001872455.1. Taxonomy (GTDB): domain Bacteria; phylum Chloroflexota; class Anaerolineae; order Anaerolineales; family Villigracilaceae; genus UBA8950. Next base: position 6,298 of record MNXJ01000059.1, read on the forward strand.
TGGGCTGGCTGGCACGCTGACGGGCGTCACGCTGGCGCATTTGCTGCCAACCCTGCCCTACACCATCTTCACCCTGGCGGGCAGTTTCGCCCGCTTTGATGAAAATTACGAATTTCAGGCGCTGGCGTTGGGCGCGAACCCGTTCCAGATTTTCCTGCACATCACCCTGCGAATGCTGGCTCCCAGCCTGCTAACCGCCGCGCTGTTTGCCTTTCTCATCTCGTGGAGTCAATACCTGCTGACGCTGCTCATCGGCGGCGGGCAAGTGCTGACGCTGCCGCTTTTGCTTTTCTCCGCCGCTTCGGGCGGCAACCCGTCCAGCATTGCGGCGCTTTCGCTGTTATTTATTGCCCCGCCCGTGCTGGTGATTGCCCTCACCGCGCGAGCCTTGAGTCAGCATGGCAATGAAATTCGTGAGCAATATTAATGACCACCGTCAATATCATTTCTCTCAACAAAACCTATCCCAACTCAGCCGCGCCTGTGCTGAAGGATTTTTCGCTCTCCGTACATGATGGAGAAATGGTCGCGTTCTTGGGTCCATCAGGTTCGGGAAAATCCACACTGCTGAAACTTATCACGGGCATCGAGCGACCTGACAGCGGCGACATCCACTTTGACGGCGTTTCCATCCTGAACGTTCACCCGAACAAACGCGGCGCGGTGTTGATGTTTCAAAAGTCGTATCTGTTTCCATTCTTAAATGTGGAAGACAATATTGGCTTTGGACTCAAGGTGCAGGGGATGTCATCCGCATCCATTCGCGCCGAAGTCAAACGCATGTTGAATTTGATCGGCTTGCCAGGAATCGAGAAACGGAAATCTGGTCAACTTTCGGGCGGCGAAGGTCAGCGCGTGGCGTTGGCGCGCGCGCTCGTCACCAACCCCAAACTGCTCCTGCTCGATGAGCCGCTCAGCAGTCTCGATACCTCCGTGCGGATAAATTTGCAGGAAGCCATCCGCGCCATTCAGCGCGAGTTGGGCGTGACGACCATCTTCGTCACGCATGATTTGGGCGAAGCGATGGCGATGTCTGACCGCATGGCGTTGTTGTTGAACGGGGAGATTGTCGCGCTGGATAAGCCCGAAGCGCTGTTCCATCGTCCGCGCAGTGTGGCGGCGGCAAAGTTTATGGGCGTATCCACTTTTTTAAGCGGCAACCAGCCCTGCCCTGAGCAAGGTCGAAGGGTCACAGTTAAGAATGAAGTGTGTTTTTCATCCGAAAAAATATTTGCGATTCGTCCCGAACACATCCGCGTGCAAAAAGGTGGATGTGAAAATTCCATGCGGGGCGTGGTCAGCGACTGCGTTTTTCGCGGCGAGTACATTGAATATCAGGTGGATGTAAACGCTGCGACCGTGCGCGCCCGTATGCCCATGCCCGCGCCCATGTTCCCGCATGGCGCGCAGGTGTTTGTGAAATTTCCGCAAGAGCATTTGTTTGAAGTAACGTAACGCGACACATCGTCCCCGCATGGGGACGATGTGTCGCTATTCAGGCGAGATAAATCTCGCAGTACAACAGGAGAACCCATGACCAAAGAAAATCGCAAGAGCCAGAAACAAATTCGACATGAAAAAATTCGCGTGCAGAAAAACAAACGCCAATGGATGGGCTACGGCGCGCTGGCGTTGATTTTATTCGCCGCCATTTTTTGGAATGCCTCGCGCCCGAAAGCCCAGCCGTTGGATGAAACACGCCTCGCTGCCAACCCGACGCTTGGTTCTGATTCTGCCAAAGTAGTCATCACCGAGTATGGAGATTTTGGCTGCACCTCCTGCCGCGCCTGGCATAATGCAGGGATTTTGGAGCAAATCCGCGCGGCGTATGGCGATGATGTTCAATTCGTGTGGAAGGATTTCCCCGTCATCACCGCGCAATCGCCCAAGGCGGCAGAAGCGGCGCAATGCGCTTTTGACCAGAATAAATTTTGGGAATATCACGATGTCGTTTTTGAAAATGCGCCTGCGCTCAGCGTGAATGATTTGAAAAATTACGCCGCGCAACTTGGATTGGATACCGCAAAATTCAATCAATGCCTGGATAGCGGACAGAATCGCGCCAAGGTGGAGCAAAGCCAAAACGAAGCGCAGCGCCAATACGGTTTCCCCGGCACGCCATCATTTTTGGTCAATGGCAAAAAGTTGGTCGGTCCGCCGAGTTTTGAGACATTGAAAGCAACGATTGATTCGATTTTGGCGGGCGGATAATGCCAAACAAATGGCGGACTCTGATTCTGTTATCCATTGCCGAACTGCTCGGCATGTCGGTCTGGTTCTCGGCTTCGGCAGTCGTTCCCGTGTTGACCCAAGCCTGGTCGCTGGATGAATCGGGTCGCGCCTGGCTGACGATGTCTGTGCAGGTTGGCTTCGTAGTCGGCGCATTTGGTTCTGCGCTTTTCAATCTCTCCGACCTGATTCCCGCCCATCGTTTATTTACAGCCTCCGCGCTTCTGGCGGCATTATCCACTGCCATGATTCCGTGGTTTGCTTCCAGCCTTGCACCCGCGCTTGTCTTTCGTTTTCTGACAGGATTATTTCTCGCAGGCGTGTATCCCGTCGGCATGAAAATCATGGCAACCTGGACACAAAAAGACCGCGGTCTTGGCATTGGATTATTGGTTGGAGCATTAACAATTGGCTCTGCCGCGCCGCATCTGCTCAACGCCTTCGGCGGCGTAAACGATTGGCAAACGGTCATGCTTTGGGCTTCGGCGTTGGCGGCGTTGGGCGGAGTCATTGCAATTCTTTTCGTGGATGAAGGTCCGTACAAAAACGCCTCGCCAAAATTCAACTGGAAATATGTCGGCGAGATTTTCACGAAACGTCCGCTCGTCATGGCGAACCTGGGCTATCTCGGTCACATGTGGGAACTGTATGCCATGTGGGCGTGGATTCCCGCCTTCCTCATTGCAAGTTTCAAACTGGTTGGAATCAACTCAACATGGGCGAGTCTCGCCGCGTTTGCGACAATCGCCATCGGCGGAGGCGGAAGCCTGGCGGCTGGTCAACTTGCAGACAGGCTGGGCAGGACAACGGTCACGATTGCCGCGTTGATTGTCAGCGGAGCGTGCGCCCTGAGCGTGGGATTCTTCTACGGGCAGAGTCCCATCTGGCTCATTGTCATTTGTCTCATTTGGGGATTCGCCGTTGTCGCCGACTCCGCTCAATTCTCCGCCGCCATCAGCGAGATGTGCCGCGCCGAATTTACAGGCACCGCGTTAACTTTGCAAACCAGCCTGGGATTTATCTTGACGTTGATTACCATCCGCCTCATCCCCACGCTCGAAGGTTGGTTTGGCTGGCGCTGGGCATTTTCTTTTCTGGCAATGGGTCCCGCGCTTGGAATTTGGGCGATGGTCACGCTGCGGAAATTGCCCGAAGCAAAATCTTTGGCTGGGGGAAAAGGTTAAGCATGAATCGCGCGCGGACTTTCGCACGAAGAAGTGAAAATATTTTACGATCAACTTGGCGCGAAGCAGAATCATCAGGGCTATTATGAAGATGTGGCGCTGGAAGATTTATTGAAGCACACACGTTTTGATTCAGCGAATGCTGTGGTCGAATTCGGTTGCGGCACGGGCGGCTTTGCGGAGCAATTATTAACTGATGTTACGCAGCCTTGAGAGTTTGCAACTCGTCGTAGGCCACGCGAATGGCCTTGAGATATAGCTGTGCCCGCAAAGCAAAATGGTTGAGATGTCGCTTAATTGACAGGCATTCTAGTTTGAAAAAGGCGTACAAAACGGCAAACACATGATTGTTCTGCGTCACAACGCGACGGACTGGCGCTTTGCCCAAGGCTGCATTTTGCTTGAGCGATTTATGGAAGACTTCCACCGGCCATCGTTTTTGATAGGTCGCTAGAATTTGTCCTCGTTTCACT
>MNXJ01000025.1 GCA_001872455.1 Anaerolineae bacterium CG2_30_57_67
AGCCGTTTGATAGGCACTGAACAGATAAGAACCCGTCCAAAAGATTGGTAAAATGGGCAGCCAACTGTGGCGCAAATCGCAGATTTGCGCTGGCCTTGCTCCACCTGCCCCGTTTTTCGGATAGACTCTAAAAATTGGCGTCAGCCAAATTTCAGCACGACATAAATGTCGTGCTACGGTGTATCGCGTAACATCAGATACTAAAAGAAGGCTCCTTGGAAGTTACCGCAATAAAAGAGAGGCGTTCGTTCTTTCAAACGAGCGCCTCTAAAAAACCAACTTCAAAAAGTTGGCCGACAAGGCGGAGAGGGCGGGATTTGAACCCGCGAACCCTTGCAGGTTACACGCTTTCCAAGCGTGCGCGCTAAGCCAGCTACGCGACCTCTCCGTACCGAGCGGGCGGTATTATATCACTTTTTTTCAAATGGTATAATTTGCAGCATGACCAACGCCCTGCTCAATAACCGTTATGAAATGCTTGAACCGCTTGGCACGGGCGGCATGGCGCAAGTCTTTCGCGCCCGTGATTTGATGCTGGAGCGTTTCGTCGCCGTCAAAGTCTTGCGCGCCAGCTACGCCAATGACGCAGATTTTCAGGCGCGCTTTCGCCAGGAAGCCAAATCTGCTGCCAATCTCTCGCACCCCAACATCGTCACCGTCCATGATTTCGGCTTTGATCAGGGCTATCTCTATCTCATCATGGAACTCGTCCCCGGTGTCAACCTGAAAACCATGATTGACAACCTGGGAAAATTCAGTCTTGAAGATGCCATTCCGCTCATCGTCCAGGCCTGCGCTGGAATTGGTTACGCCCATCGCGCCGGGCTGGTTCACTGCGACGTAAAACCCCACAACATGCTCGTCAGCCCCGACCGGCGTCTCAAAGTCACCGATTTTGGCATTGCCCGCGCCATCGCCAGCATTCACCCCGACGAGCAAAGCGATGTCATCTGGGGCTCGCCGCTCTATTTCTCGCCCGAACAAGCCGCCGGCGGCGCGCCCTCGCCCGCTTCGGATGTCTACTCACTCGGTGTGGTGCTGTACGAAATGCTGACCGGACGCACACCCTTCATCGCTTCCACCGCTGATGAGTTGGCAAAACTACACCGCGATGCCACCCCCCCGCCGCCCAGCCGCTTCAACCCCAAAATCAGCCCCGAACTGGAACAAATCATTCTGAAGGTGCTTTCCAAAGAGCCTTCGCAACGTTACCGCACGGCAGACCAGATGGGGCGCGTGTTGATGACTTTCGGCGCGGCGCACCAACCCGGAACAGAATCTGCACCGGATGCCGCCCGCAAAGTAGACTCGGCTCATCAACGGGAAGCCGGCTCACAGCCCGCGCCTGTTCCCACTGCGCGGCCCGTCACCCGCCCTAGCCCCGAACCCGCCGCCCCGCGCGCAAACGAATCACCAGCGCACATTATCGAAGAAGAATTGCTGGAAATTGATTGGGTGTCGGTAGGGCTTGGCCTGCTGGCGCTTTTTGCCGTTGGGATGTTGATTCCACTCTGGCTGATGGTTTACTACCGTTATGCTCCCTACTTAAACCAATGACACACACGCCCGTACTGGCTCCTTCCATTCTTTCTGCCGATTTCACCCACCTGGGCGCAGATTTATCCACCTGCCAGCAAGCCGGCGCCGATTGGATTCATGTGGACGTGATGGACGGCCATTTTGTGCCCAATCTGACCTTTGGCGCGTTAATGGTTGCGGCGTGCCGCCGCGTGACCGACCTGCCGCTGGACGTTCATTTGATGGTTGAAAAACCAGAAACCCTGCTCGAAGATTTTGCCCGCGCAGGCGCAACCGGGCTGACAGTTCACCTGGAGACCTGCCCGCACCTGCACCGCACCCTGCAACAAATCAAAAGCCTGGGCGCTCAAGCAGGCGTCGCCATCAACCCATCTACCTCGGCCTGGGCGCTGAAAGAGATTTTGCCCTTCGCTGACCTGATTTTGGTGATGACCGTCAACCCTGGGTTTGGCGGCCAAAAATTTATTGACCTGACGCCGAAAATCCGCGAAATTCGCGCCATGCTGACAGCGATTAACGCACCCGCCTGGCTGGAAGTGGATGGCGGCGTTTCGGAACAAACTGCGCCGCTGTTGTTGGAAGCCGGAGCCGACGCGTTTGTGGCCGGGAATGCAATTTTCAGGCACGCCGAAGGCATTGCGGGCGGCATTCGCGCCTTAAAAACAAAAATCACGGTCTAAACCGTGACCCTTGTGGACGATGTTGCCGTCGCTATTACGCCGATTTGACCAGCGTGCGGATGCACTTGGTACACAGCGTCTTTCGCACCAACAAACCTTGCTCCAACACCGAAACCGTTTGCAGGTTGGGGCGATAGGTGCGGTTGGTGGCGCGTTGAGAGAAGGAACGACTGTGACCAAAAGTAGTTTTTTTACCGCAATGAGCGCATTTAGCCATGAGAAAACTTCCTTTCTTGCTATAATTACTTTATTGGACAGGCGCGGTATTCTATCATAAAACGTATCCATCTACAAGAGAAGTGTTATACCCATCGCAAAGGATGATGATTATGGGACAAGAAAAAACCACACTGGGAAGTATCCACATCTCGCCAACCGCAGTGGCGAGCATCGCCTATCATGCTACGTTGCAGTCGTATGGCGTGGTAGGGTTAGCGCCAAAGAACCTGGCCGAAGGCATTGCTGTCACCATCACCCGCGAACCAACGCGCGGAGTGAATGTGCATTTCGATGGCGACCAACTTGATATTGACATCTACATCGTGGTTGAGTTTGGCACACGCATCGCTTCGGTGGCGCAAAGTGTCAGCAACACCATTCGCTATCAGGTGGAGAAAATCATCGGGTTGAAAGTGCATCAGGTCAATGTACACGTACAAGGGTTACGCGTCAGCAATCCCGACTAATCCCAAAGCGTTTTTTTTATCTGATGAATCGCCACTACAAAAGCCACAAATTTAACTATTGGAGATTGTAATTCATGCCAAAAGCGTCTTTTGATGGGTTAGCCTTAAAAGAACTGGTGGAAGCCGGCCTCGCCTGGTTACGCACCAACCAGCAAACAGTCAATGCCCTGAATGTGTTTCCAGTTCCCGACGGCGATACCGGCACCAACATGCTGCTGACCATGCAATCTGCCTACGCCGAAATCGCCAATTCGGGCCAGCGCAACGCCGGGCAAATGGCCGCCGCCGTTGCTCAGGGCGCACTGATGGGCGCACGCGGCAACTCGGGCGTGATTCTCTCCCAACTGTGGCGCGGATTTGCGCGCGGGCTGCACGGCCACGAAACCATTGACGCCGCCACCCTGGCGCACGCCTTCGCCGAAGCGCGCGACACCGCCTACAAAGGTGTGGTGCGCCCGGTGGAGGGCACGATTCTCACCGTCAGCAAAGACATCGCCGCCGCCGCTCAGACCGCCACAACGGATGATCCGGTTGAAATGTTACGCATTATCGTCGCCGCCGCCGATAAATCGGTGGAAAATACGCCGGAGCTTTTGCCCATTCTCAAACAAGCCGGGGTCGTTGATTCGGGCGGCAAGGGCTTGTTCTTCATCCTGGAAGGCATGTTGCGCCAAATTGACGGGCAATCGCTTGACGCGCCGCTCATCTCCGTTCAACCGCTCTCGGCCATGAACCTGGAAAACGCGCTGGAAGACGTGGAGGCCGGCCAGGACTGGGAAGTAGTGGTTGATTTTCGCCCGAAAAACGGTTTTGAACTGCGCTCCTTTTACGAACAACTGGAAAGCATGGGAACGTCCATTCAGGTTGGCGAGGGCGAAGGTATGTACCGCATGCATATCCACGTGCCGCTGGAAAACCGCTACAAACCAATTGAATACGTCATGGAACTCGGCACCATCACCAAAGTCGCCATCGAAAATCTACTGGCGCAAATGGACGAACTTCAGGCCGGAACCGGCGCGCCAACACTGGAACTGACAAACGTTGAAGCCGGGCAAATCGCCGTCGTAGCGGTTTCACCGGGCACGGGACTTTCGCGCATCTTCGCCAGTTTGGGCGTATCCGCGCTCGTGGCGGGCGGGCAAACCATGAACCCATCCACCAAAGATTTTTTGGATGCCTTCGACAACCTGCCGACCGACAAAATTATCATTTTGCCCAACAACAAAAACATCATTCTGGCCGCCAACCAGGCCAAAGGAGTGACGGTTAAACAAGTTTACGTTGTCCCCAGCAAAACCATCCCGCAAGGATTGGCCGCCATGCTGCACTTCGACCCGGAGAGCGACGTGGAAAAAGTGGCCGGTAAAATGTCCCGCGCGCTCGACTCCATCATCACCGGTGAAATCACCGTCGCCACCCGTTCGGTAGAAATTGACGGCGTGACCGTGCGCGAAGGCCAGGTAATTGGTCTGCTCAACGGTAAACTGGCCGTCGCCGCCGAAACCGTCGAAGCCGCCTGCCTGCAACTGCTCGAAAAAGCCGAGGCCGTTACCTACGAACTCATCACCCTGTTTTACGGCAGCGATTTGAGCCCCGCCGAAGCTAATCGGATTGCCGACCTGTTGCAAAAAAAATATCCTGAACAGGAAGTGGAAGTGCAGGAAGGCGGGCAACCGCATTACCAGTTCATCATTTCCATTGAATAAAACGCCGCGCCCAAACTCCAAAGCTGCCCAACTTTGGAGTTTTTATATATGAATCTTGGTCTTGTTAGCGACTCACCCTGTGACCTGCCTGCCGACCTGATAGCGCGCTATCAGATCGAAGTTGTTCCAGCCATGCTGATTATTGCAGGCACATCCTACAGGGATGGAATTGACATCACCCGTGAAGCGTTTTATGCCCGCCTGCCAGCCTTAAAAACCCCGCCGACAACTGCCGCCCCTTCCCCGCTGGATTTTGCTAACCGTTACCGAAAACTGCTCGCAGCCGGAGCCGAACACGTTCTGGCAATTTTCACCGCCGCGCGGCTGACCTCCATCCCAGCGATTGCGCGCCAGGCCGCCGAAGAGTTTCCCGGCCAGGTGACGGTGCTGGAAAGTGGTTCGCTCTCGCTTGGAATCGGTTTTCAGGTCCTGGCTGCCGCTGAAGCGCGTGAAGCCGGGCAACCCCTGGCCGAAATTCTCGCAACAGTGCGCTCAACCCGCTCTCGGCTGAAAGTGGCCGCAGCATTGGATACGATGGATTATCTGCGCCGAAGTGGGCGCGTCCCCGCGGCAATTACTGCGCTGGGCGGCCTGCTGAACATTCGTCCGGTGGTGGAACTGCGCGAGGGACTCATTTTGCCGCTGGCGCTCGCGCGCACAACCCAAAACGCCACCCGGCAACTACTCCACGCCCTGCTGGGGTTGGGCGCGTTGGAGCGGCTGACCATTCTGCACACTGGCGCCGAAGCCCGCGCGCGCGGATTTCTCTCCCTGCTGGCAAATGCGCCTGGCCTGCCCGAACAGATTGGCATCGTCAACGTCACCACCGTCATCGGCACACACGTCGGCCCCAACGGGCTGGGCTTCGCCGCCGTTCGCTCCAAGGCGTAATTTGTAGAGAAAATCTCTGCTGAAGACGTGACCGGTAAGACTTAATGGAAATCCAAAGCGGCGGAATTTTTCCGCCGCTTTGGGCTGTGCTCCCGGACGGACTCGAACCGTCGCTTTCAGCTCCGGAGGCTGACGCTCTATCCGCTGAGCTACGGGGGCGCCGCCAAATTTTACCATAAAGCGTCAGGATAGCGTTTGCGGGGCCAGGCGGGTCAGTTCGGCGCGGTATTTTTCCACCAGCGCGGCGTTATCTTCTTCGTTGCCCAATTTTTTGAGCTGTTCTTTCTTGTGCGCCAGTTCGCCCACCACCTGATAAAAGCGGTCTGTGGCAGAAAATTTCCCAGCGAACAGCGCCGACATGCGCGCAAACGTCTGCGCCCAGGCCGAGGTGGCGGTTTTGTACTGCGCGCGCGTGATGATGCCCAATTCCACTTCCTCGCGCAGGTGATTGATGATATTGCGCTGTTCCATGCCGTTGGCAATCAAAATAATGATGAACATGAAGAACACACCCGACCAGTCGAGGAAGGAGCCGAGGAAACAGGTTAATTCGCCCAGCAGGGGAACCGTCGCCAGGAAGTTGTGCAGGGCGTGCGCGAACATTGCCATGCCCCAGCCGACAAAGGGCGCCAAAATCTTGACGATGGTGTAGCGGCTGGTGCGAGAAACTGCCAACCCAATGCCGGTGAAGGAGGTGTAAAACGGGTGCTGCAAACCGACCACAATCACGCGAATGAAAACGAGAAACAGCAATCCCTGCCAGCCCTGGTCAACGTAGCCGCGCCAGATATAGATGCTGTTTTCGGTGGCGGCAAAACCCAGGGCGGCCACCCCGGCGTAGACGATGCCATCTAGCACCGAGTCAAATTCTTTGCGGAAAACCAGAAAAACCAGGAAAACCGCCAGCCCTTTCAGCGTTTCTTCCACAAAGGGCGCGCTAACCGTCGCCCCAGCCATATCGGCCAGGCCCTCCGAACCGGTCACGGTAAAAATCGTCATGCCGAAAGCCGTGTTGAGAATGTACGACCCGCCCGCCGCAACGATGGCGCCCCACAAAAAAACCGCGCCGAGCAGCAGTTTTGGCTCTTTTTCGTAGCGGTCGAGCCAGTAGAGCAGGTAGGCAAAGAAAAAACACGGGATAAAACCAAAAAGCAGGGAAGCAAACAAAGCAAGCATGGGGAATTCCTCCATTCAAAAAAATGACAGGCTTTTCAGCGTGTCATTCATTGTAGCGTTTCTGGCTTGAAAATCAAGCGGGTACGCTCAATTTGGGTGATTTCAAAGGGAATTTCCAGCGCGTCGAGCACTTCTTCGGGGCGGCCAGTTGCGCCTTCGCGGGCAGCCAGGCGCATGAAGAGAATGAGTTTCTCCCGGCGGAGGAGTTCCAGCGCCGCGAGGAGCGGCTTCAGGTCGTAGGGTTTTCCGCGCCGCTCGCGGGGCAGCGAATCTGCTCGAAGAAGCGCTTCCAGGCGCAGGCGCAGGGCGCTTTCGTCCACTTCCGGCGGCAGAGTCGCTTCATATTCGGCAAAATCCACCCGCGTCTGCAGCGGCGCGGCGCGTTCATCCACCTGTTCCACGCTGATAATTTGGATGCCTTCCGGCAGCGCCTGCGTCAGCCGCGCGGCCAGGCCCGACATTTCGATGTCGGTTTCCAAGCGCAAGTCAGCCACTTCGCAGCGGCTGGAAAAGCCGAGCGGCAGGGCGGCGGCAAGTTGTAATTTGGGTTGGGGGTGAAAGCCCTGGCTATAGGCCAGCGGCAGCCCGGCGCGGCGCGCGGCGCGCTCCCACAAACTGTGCAGGTCAAGATGGCCGATGTAGCGCAGGGCGCCGCTTTTGGAAAAGGTGACGCGCACTCTCATGCGCGGCTAGTCGTCGTCGCCCAGGGAGGCGATTGCGCGCAGCAAGCCGAAGACCAGCAAGCCAATTTTGATGCCTTCGCCGGGGGTAAGCGCGGTATTGCGCTCATTTTTCTGGGCGCGGCGATGGACCAAACCGGCAGCGATAACCCCGGCGACGGCGCCAATCAGCGCCCCAGCGAACAACGTGACAGCGCGCGAAGACGTGCTGCGGGTAATTTCTTCGGTTTTAGACATGGTTATTTCTCGCGTTTCTGAAAAATTTGCAGCCAGGCGCTGAGGCGAATCACTGCGCTGGTGAATTGTCTGGCGTATTTTTGAATGTAGGTCGTATAGCGCAGGGTGTACTGCTGCGCCAGGCCGGTGTAGTGGGGGGTGGCGCCAAGCAGTTTGCTCAGCCCATAGACCGCAGCCGCCACCATCAGCAGCAAAACCAACATGCCCAGCATGGTGGGGATGGACATCCAGATGATGGCGATGGCTGCGCCGCGGGTGGCGCTTCCGCCCGAAAAGGCGACAACTCCAGCCCAGACGGTGAGCGCCAGCGCAGCCAGCGTCGCCAGCCCAAGCGGCAAAACAATCTGACGCATCACCTGGCGGCGATGTTTGAGCAGGCTTTCGCGCTGTGGTTGGGAAACGGGGAGTTTTTGCATAAGCCCATTATACCCGCCCATTGAAATTCTGAATTTTACAAAAAAGTGGGGCGGATTTTTCGTCCGCCCCCACTTTTTTGTAGGAGTTTACTTGCGACTCATGGCGTCCATGACGGCCACGGCGGCGATTTGAACGATGTCGTTGACTTCGTCACCAGTTTGTAACACATGAACCGGCGCGCCCATGCCGAGCAGGATGGGGCCAATCGCTTTGGCTTTGCCCAGGCGGGCGAGCAATTTGTAGGCGATGTTGGCGCTTTCCAGCGAGGGGAAGACCAGCACATTGGCGTCTTTGACGGCGCTGAAGGCATAGCGCTCTTCGATGATGTCGGCCACAACGGCGGTGTCGGCTTGCATTTCGCCATCCACCACAAAGTCACAGCGGGCTTTGGTCAGTTCCACCGCCTTGCGGACTTTGTCGGAGAGCGGGTGCGGGGTGGAGCCGAAGTTGGAGAAGGAAAGGAAGGCGACGCGCGGCTCCACTTCCAGCTTGCGGGCGAAGTTGGCGGCCAGGCAGGCAATTTCGCTCAAATCTTCAGCGCTGGGGTCAATGTTGACGGTGGCGTCGGTGAAGAAGTAGGTTTTATCGCCGACAATCATGATGTAAACCCCGGCGGCGCGAGTGTTGCCCTTGGCGGTGTGATGAATTTGCAGCGCCGGGCGGATGACATCCGGGTATTCGTAGGTCAGGCCAGAGACGAAGGCGTCGGCGTCTTTCATTTTGACCATCATGGAGCCAAGCACATTTGGTTCGCGGGTGGCCTTGGCGGCTTCTTTCATCGTCATTCCCTTGCGCTGGCGCATTTCGTGGTAACTCTGCGCGTATTTGTCCATCTGGTCGAAGCGGCTGGGGTCAACGATTTGCGGTTTGAAGTTGAGGTTGAGCAGTTTGATTTTTTCGGCGATGATTTCCGGGCGGCCAATCAGAATCGGGTGGGCGATGCCTTCTTCGAACACTTGAGCGGCGGCGCGGATGATTTTTGTTTCTTCGCCTTCGCCAAAGACCAAACGTTTCTTGCCTTTGCTGGCTTTGGCTTTGTTCATAATGAAGTAGCGCACACGCTGCCCTTGTCCCTGGCGGAAGGCAAGTTGTTCGCGGTATTCGTCAATATCAATTTTTTTGCGTGCTACGCCGGTTTCCATGGCGGCCTGGGCAATCGCGGGTGATTCCCACAACAGCACACGCGGGTCAAACGGTTTGGGGATGATGTAATCCGTGCCAAATTGGATGCTTTCCACGCCGTAGGCGCGCAGGACCGAATCGGGTACGTCTTCCTTTGTCAGCCGGTAGAGTGCCTGGCTGGCGGCGAATTTCATTTCCTCGTTGATGGCTCGGGCGCGGACATCGAGTGCGCCGCGGAAGATGAAGGGGAAGCCGAGCACGTTGTTGATTTGATTTGGGTAATCAGAGCGCCCCGTGGCGACAATCGAATCGGGGCGGGCTTCTTTAGCGAGTTCATAGCGAATTTCCGGGTCAGGGTTCGCCATGGCGAAGATAATCGGGTGCTCAGCCATGGTTTTGACCATTTCCGCGGTCAACACATTCGGCGCAGAAAGGCCGTAGAACACATCTGCGCCACGGACAGCCTCGGCCAGGGTGCGGTAACCTTTGTCATCTACCGCCAATCGTTCCTTATATTTGTTCATGCCCTCGGCGCGGCCTTTGTACACTACGCCGCGTGTGTCGCACAGCATGATGTTTTCACGTTTGACGCCCCAGCGAATGGCGAGTTCGGCGCAGGAGATAGCCGCCGCGCCCGCGCCAGAGATAACAACGCGAATTTCGTCGTGTTTTTTTCCGATAATTTCGAGCGCACTGGCTAATCCGGCAGAGGAAATGATGGCCGTGCCATGCTGGTCATCGTGGAAGACGGGGATGTCAAGCATGCCTTTGAGCGTCTCTTCGATGTAGAAGCATTCAGGCGCTTTGATGTCCTCCAGGTTGATGCCGCCGAAGGTGGGGGCGATGGCGGCGGCCACCCGGATGATGTCTTCCGGGTCGTGTGAGTTGACCTCGATATCGAAGACATCCACGTCGGCAAATTTCTTAAAGAGCACGCCTTTGCCTTCCATCACGGGCTTAGATGCCAATGGACCACGATCGCCCAGACCCAAAATGGCGGTGCCGTTGGTAAGCACGGCCACCAGGTTGCCTTTGGATGTGTACTCATAGGCTAAATCGGGGTCCTTCTCGATTTCGAGAACCGGATACGCTACGCCGGGGGTGTAGGCCAAGCCCAAATCACGTTGAGTATCCATCGGCTTGGTTGACACGACTTCAATTTTGCCCGGTTTGCCCTTGAGATGGTGATATTCAAGAGCATCTTCACGAGTGAGAGAAATTTTAGCCATCAGCAAAATCTCCTTTGAAATTTTCGGGTTGTTCGCGCCCGCAGAAAAGAACATGTTCATTATGTCACAAATTTGATTTTCAGAACATGGTTATTTGTCACTTTTTAGCATGACGGCTTGCCCGTTTTTTTGTTTTACGCGCACACAATTTCACCCAAAAGGTGGTAATTTTTTTATTCTCATGTATAATCGAATTAATACTTTGTTAACGTTCCGCGCCTTGCGGTTACGGCAATTTTTGGACAAGAATCTGGAACGCCTGCCCGAATTCGCAGGCAAGCGCTTGACGTCGCTTTTCGCTCCGTCTTTTTGAGCGTTTTGGAAAAAGTTTTACTCGATGATTGTCTTGCGTGGCGGCCAAATGGGCCTGCCCATCTGGCGCACATTTCCATACCACCCTGTTGTGGGTATTTGCCTGTTTGAAAAAGTTGTTTTTCGCCCGTTCTGACAGGCAAAAGTGGAAGTTCCTAAGATTCTGTTCAGCCGTAACCTGCGCGCCGGGTTGCGGCTGTGTGTTTTAAATGCGAAAAATCACCGCCATCGAACCCCAAAAAAAGAACCCCAACCGGGTCAACATCGCGCTCGAAGGTCAGTTTGCTTTTGGCCTTTCGCGTCTGGTGGCGGCTTGGCTGGCGGTAGGGCAAACGCTCAGCGATGAGAAAATCGCCGCATTGTTGGCAGATGATGCTCGTGAGGCGGCCTTGCAAAAAGCCTTGCTTTTTTTGGGCTATCGCGCTCGTTCCAGCCAGGAAGTGCGCCAGAACCTTGCCAAACATGAAATTCCAGAAATCGTCATCGCAGAAACGCTGGCGCGCCTGGAACGCAGCGGGTTGCTGAACGATGGAGAATTTGCTCACGCCTGGGTTGAAAATCGCTCCACCTTTCGCCCACGCGGACGCCGCGCCCTAAAGCTGGAACTGCGCCAGAAGGGGCTTTCGGAAGAGAGCATTCAATCGGCGCTGGAACAAGCCGCCAGTGAAGACTCTCTCGCGCTGGAAGCGGCCCGGAAATACGTCCGAAAGCTGCGTGGGCTCGACTGGCTCACGTTTCGCAACAAATTGGGCGGATTCTTGGCGCGGCGCGGCTTTGGCTATGATGTGATTGCCCCGGTGGTTCGGCAAGTGTGGAACGACTATTCGAATAATTTAAATGATGAGGATGTAGGATGATTGCCAATATTATTCTTTCAATTGTGATCGCTTTAATCGCCCTTGGGGCGGGTTTTGCGGCAGGGTATTTTTTCAATCGCTCGCAGGTCGAAAAAGCCCGCCGCGAAGAAGAAGCCCGCGCGCAAGGGATTATTCAACAGGCTAACGATAAATCTAGCAAAATTGAGCTGGATGCGCGTGACCGGGCCTTGAAAATTGTTCAGGAAGCGGAAAAGGATATCAATGGCCGCCGCAATGAACTCAACCGCGAAACGGAGCGTCTTGACCGCCGCCGCGCCGAGTTGGATGCGCGTGTGGAACGTTTAGAACAACGTGAGCAGACGCTCAACAAACGTCAATCGCTGGTAGACCGCCGCACCAATGAAACTGACAAACTCTATGAACAGCAGCTGGAGAAATTACAAGAAATCGCGGCGATGACACAAGAGCAGGCGCGCCAAATTCTATTGGACGAGGTCGAAAAAGAAGCCCGCGGCGATATGGCGCGAATCATTCGTCAGGTGGAATCTGAAGCCCGCGACGAAGGCGAAAAACGCGCCCGCAAGTTAATTGCGGATGCCATTCAGCGTGTTGCGTCTGAACATGTGTCCGAAGTGACTTCAGCAGTGGTGGTTTTACCCAACGAAGAAATGAAGGGGCGCATCGTCGGACGCAATGGCCGCAACATTCGCGCCTTTGAGCAGGCCGCCGGGGTGGACGTGATCGTGGACGACACGCCCGAATCGGTTACGATTTCGTGCTTCGACTCGGTGCGCCGTGAAGTTGCCCGGCGCGCGCTGACGCGCCTGACGCTGGACGGCCGCATTCATCCGGCGCACATCGAAAAAGTGATTGAAGACGAAACCAAGGCTGTCGAAAAGGTGATGATGGAAGCGGGCGAGCAGGCCGCCTTTGACGCTGGCATCGCCGGTTTGCACACCGAAGTCATCCGCATGATGGGGCGGCTCAAATTCCGCACCTCCTACGGGCAGAATCAACTCGCTCATGCGGTCGAAGTTTCCAAACTCTCCGGCATTTTAGCCGCAGAATTGGGCGCAAATGTGGAATGGGCCAAACAGGGTGGCTTTTTGCACGACATTGGCAAGGCTATGGACCATAATCAGGAAGGCACGCACGCCGGCCTGGGCGCAGAGTTTTGTCAGCGTTATTCAGTGCATCCGGTGGTGGTCAATGCGATTGCCGCTCATCACCACGAGGTAGACCAGAATACGGTGGAAGCCGTCATCGCTGAATCGGCGGACGCGATTTCGGGCGCGCGCCCTGGCGCCCGGCGCGAAGATTTGGAAGCCTACATCAAACGTATTCGCACGCTGGAAGATATGGCAGTCTCCTTCCCGGGTGTTTCGCAAGCCTTTGCCATTCAGGCCGGGCGCGAAGTGCGCATCATCGTCAAGCCCGAAGAAATTGATGACCTGGCTTCCACCCGTTTGGCGCGCGATATTGCCAAGAAAATCGAAGAAACCATGCAGTACCCCGGCCAAATTCGCGTTACCGTTATCCGCGAGACGCGCGCGGTGGATTTCGCTAAGTAAGCGGCATTTTTCAAAAAAAAACATCATGGCGCGACATAAATGTCGCGCCATGATGTTTAATATTCCTGCACAAACGGATTGCTGACTTTTTCCTCGCCAACATGGGTTTCTGCGCCGTGACCGGGGAGCAGGCGCGTGTCTTCGGGCAGGGTGTAGATTTGTTGACGGATGCTGGCGACCAGCGTTTCCCAGTCGCCGCCGGGCAGGTCGGCGCGTCCGACGCTACCAGCGAAAATTAAATCGCCGCAAAAGCAAATCTTTTCTGTCAGACAGTAAAAAACAACGTGGCCGGGCGTGTGTCCCGGAGTATGGCGCACTTCAAAGAGGCTGGATCCCAGGTGTAGGGTTTGACCATGCGCGAAATCCACCACCGGCTCGGGGCCAGGGTCAATTGTCAGCCCAAACATTTTCGCGCCGCCGCCGATTTGCCACAGCGCATGGTCAGCCGGGTGCAGGGCGACAAGCGGCAATGGGTTGAGCGCATCGGCAATGGCAGCGGCGCCGCCGATGTGGTCGAAGTGAGCGTGCGTGTACCACAAATGGCCGATGCGCCAGCCGCGTTTTTGGGCTTCGGCCAGTATGATTTCTCCATCCCAGGCCGGGTCAATTATGGCGGCCTCGCAGGTGATGGGGTCAGCAATCAGATAGGCGTTGGTCTGTACCGGGCCGAGGATGAAGGGAATGATTTGGAGGGACATGGGCAGGAATCATCTGTCAGTTGGGGCGGGGCGAAATGCCAGGGTTAGAAAAATACTTACGAGAACGGCGGCCAGCGCTACCGGGTAGATGGAAACGGGCTTCCATGTGTAGAGAAATCCGGCAATAACGGGACCAATCACCACGACCAGCGAGCCGATGGTTTCCGCAATCCCATACGCCAGGCCAAGTTGCGCGGGGTGTACCAGCGGACGGATTTGCACCATGTAGAGCGTGCGCGCCGCGCGTGAGCCGCCAAAAATGAAATAGGCCAGCGCCAAGGCGGGCAGGGCGCTGAATTGCCACAAGATGAAGGCGAACATTCCAACCGCGCCCTGTCCAAGCAGAAACCCGAGGCGGGCATCCTTGATGCGTCCGAGCAGCCAGTTTAGCGCTGTGTTGCCCAGCCCACCGATGCTTCCCAGCAGGCCAATTTGCGCCAGGGAAAGGCCGCGTATTTCTTGCAGAAATTTAGGGCTGAAGGGTTGCGGCAGGTAGAGCACCAGCAAAATGAAAAAGCCGAAGCCGAGAAATCTCAGGTAGAGCTGATTGCTGAACAGGCTGGCAGGCGGCGCGGACGGATCGTGCTGCTCGACCGGCTGGGCGGCGATGGCGAAAATTAGCGTGGACGAAGCGATAAAAATACCGGCGGCGATAAAGTAAACAGTCCGCAGGCCGTAATGGTCGCCAACAAATCCGCCTACCAGGGGGCCGACAAAGATTCCCAGGTTAAAGGTGGCCGAGATAAGCGTCAGGGCGCGGCCAACCGTCCAATTTCCGCGCGCCGTGGTGACGTAGGCATTGAGCGGCGCGGCGACGAAGGCGGTGAAACCATATAGCAACAGTCCAACGATGAATAATGGCAGTTTGTTGGCGGCGGCCATCAACGCGGAGGCGATGACGCCGGTTATCCAGGCGGCGCGCAAGAGCGGGCGGGCGCCGATTTTGTCGGTTAACGCTCCGGCGGGGATGTGCGCCAGCATCATGGCAACGCCTGCCGCGCCCAAAATGGCGCCGATTTGAACCGGGTTTGCGCCCAGTTGCGCCAGGTAGATGGGTTGAAAGTAAAAAAACATGCCTTCGCCAATGCCCCAGGTAAACAGGGCGGCGGCCAGCCAGAGCAGAGAAGGATTCATGGGAATTGTGAATGCGGAATGCGGAAGGATGAGATGATGAGACGATGAGACAAGGAGATGATGAGACCGGGCAACTGATTACTGATTACTGCCTTCCGTCTTCTCAATAAACTCGGCGGCGGCGCGGAAGGCGGTTTCGCGCTCGGCATCGCGCGGGATGACGTGGCCGGAGCGTTCGACCCACAGCATTTGTTTTTCGGCGGAGCCAAGTTGAGCGTAAATGCGCTCCATGCTGTCGGCAGGGACGTAATGGTCATTGCGCGAGTGAATTAGCAGGACGGGGGCGTGAACATTGGGCAGGGATGCGTTCATCAGCTCAAGTAACTTTTCTAGTTCGATAATGGCGCGGGCAGGATTCTGCGGATACGAAATATGCTCTTTCCATGCTTCCTGGTCAAACCAGCCAGATCCGGGCGCTTCGTTGGATTTAGGCAGGAAAGGTTGAAATTGGGAGAGAATACCCAGATACTTCAGCCGCCAGTCGGGTGAGATGTAGGCCGGGGTGGACATCGTGATGACACCGCGTACCGGCAGGTAGGAGGCGGCTGTCAGCGAGAGCGCTCCGCCCATCGAGAGGCCGACCAGGTAAATTTCGCTGGCAACGCCTGCAAGCAGCGCGTAGGCATCTTCCAGCGAGGCCAGCCAGTCGTGATAGCGGGCGCGAATCATGTCTTCGGGGCGGGTGGCGTGGGCAAATAGGCGCGGCCCCAGTACGCTGAATCTCTGACGGTGCAGATATTCGCCCATCCAGCGCACTTCCTTGGGCGTGCCGGTAAAGCCATGGGTGACGATACAGCCAATTTTCGAATCGGCGTGAAAGAAAAACGGTTCAGCGGTGGGGATGATTTGCATGGCAACAACCTGTTTCCTAGCTTACCCGTTTACCGGCTTTCCAGCTTTTAGATACACCGGGCAGTCGGGGCTGTGTGCGCCGGGCAGGTAAGCGGTGGACATGAGAAATTCGCCGACGATTTCGCTGCCGGTGAAGACAAAGGTCTGTTTGAATAACCTTCCCCAATCTGCTTTTTGGCGAGGGTGGTGAGCGTTAAGCCAGGCCTGGAATGAGCCGTATTGACGCTGTAAGGCCTGCGCGCGCCGGGCGTTTTCGATAGCGGCGTCAATTTTCAGCCGGTTGCGGATGATGCCAGCGTCAGCCAGCAGGCGGGCGCGCTCGGCCTCGCCGTAGGCGGCCACTTTTTCGATGTCAAAGCCGTCGTATGCGCGGCGGAAGTTTTCGGCTTTTTTCAGGATGGTGTTCCACGAAAGCCCGGCCTGATTGATTTCGAGAATCAACCGCTCGAAGAGCAGGTTGTCGTCTGTCAGCGGGAACCCGTACTGGGTGTCGTGGTAGACGCGGTTGAGTATATCTTCCGGGTGGCTGGCGCAGTATTCGCAGTAGGGGTTCATGGACGACTCGTTGGTTGCAATTTCTCCCCATTTTACTTGAATATCCTCGAAAGAACGGCTCCGCAAATCACGGCACAAATAGCGATGGCGATAATATCAATCAGTTTGTGCTGGCTTATTCCTGTTCCTCTTTACTCATTGACATGCCCCGGCTTGTCTTTGCCCAGTTCCAGCGAGCGCTGGTAGGCCGCCCAAACCGCGCGCGAAATGGCCGTGCGAAAGCCGGCTTTTTCCAGATAATAGAGCGCCTCGGCGCTGGTTCCGCCCGGCGAAGTGACCTGATTGCGCAGCGCCGCCGGGTGTTTTTCGGCCTGCGCGTAAAATTCCGCCGAACCCTTTAGTGTTTGCAGTACCAACTGCTCGGCAATCCGGCGCGGAAAACCCATGTGCACGCCCGCGTCAATCAGCGCCTCCATAAAAATGAAAACGTAGGCCGGGCCGCTGCCCGAAAGCGCCGTCGCCATATCCAGATAATGCTCGTCCTCCACAAAAACTTCCTGCCCCAGCGCCCCCAAAATCTGGCGCGCCAGGTCTTGCTGTTCGGCGCTGACTTGCGGCGAGGCGCTCCAAACCGTGATGCCCGCTCCAATCTGGCCCGGCGTGTTGGGCATTGAGCGCACGATGGCGGTGTGTTTCAGCCCCGCGCCGATTTTTTGAATGGATGCGCCCGCCACGATGGAGAGCACCAGGGCGTCGGGCAGCACCTGCCCGGCCAGGGTTTTCAGCACCGCGCTCAGCTTCTGCGGCTTGACGGCGAGAATTAGCACCTCGGCCTGCGCCGCGCTGGCCGCCGAATCTGCGCTGACGGCGATGCCGTACTTCTGGCGCAGTTCTTCCAGCCGTTCGATGCGCGGCCCGCAGGCGGTCAACTGTTGTGGCGCGGCCAGGTTTTGGCGCAGCAGCCCGGCAATCATCGCTTCGGCCATCACGCCGGGGCCAATTAAGGTAATTTTGTTTATCATCGGTTTTCCTGTTTGTTAGTTTTTCAGTTGTCCGGTTGTTCAGTTTTCTGGTTGTCCAGTTGTCCAGTTTTCCGGTTTTTCAGTTGTCCGGTTGTCTGGTTTTTCGGTTGTCCGGTTGTCCAGTTTGTCAGTTTTCCTAATTCCTAATTTCTAATTCCTACTTTCTCCTCCCTACTCCCCTCCCATCATCTCCTCGCCCGTCTTGCCCGCCAGCAGCGCGGAAATCGCCTCGGCGCGCGGCAGCGTCAGCCGGGTTTCGCCATCGGGTGCAGAAAAAATCAGCGTCAGCTGGCCGGGGTTGGGGCCGGGCGTACTTTCGACGGGGAAAAGCGCCTGCAGGTTGAGCAAAACAATGTACAACATTTTTCCCCGCTCCTGCGGGCTTTCCGTGCGCAGCGTGATGGTGTAATCGGTCTGCATGGCGGCAAAGGAAATCAGCGCGCCTGCCGCATCCAGGCAGTTTTCGCCGTAGGCGCTGGCGCTGGCGGCCTCGACGTTCAGCCCGCTGGCTTGCAGGCTGGCGAACAGGGCGGCGGAGGTCTCGTTGAGCGGCTGGGAGGCCCAAACGTAGGCGCAGGCCGCTGAAGGGGTTTCCGCTGCCGGGGCGGGGGAACTTTCTGCGCTGAGCGTTGCTTCCGTTGCGGTGGGCGTCTCGCTGGTGGATGGGGTGGGCGTCACCAGCCGGGGAGTCGCCAACGGGGCGCGGGTGGCGGATTCAGTGGCGGCGGCCAACGTTGGGGTGGGCGCGGCGGCTTGCGGCGCGGAACAAGCCGTCAGCGCCAGTAAAAGCCCGCTTTTTATCCAGAAAAGAAAAAAAGTTTTTTTCATTGCGTCTGCCCTTTTGTAGCGCGACATGGGGTTGTGTTCTGATTGTATCAGCCAACGCCGTAGCGCGATATTTATGTCGCGTTCTGTCCGTCAATTGGAAAAATTATCTACGGCAGGCTGGGTATAATCACCCCACATGATTTTGTTTTGAAAGGTAAAAAATGCGATTAATTGAAGCCGGTTTGGGAATTGATGTGCGTGTCATTGGCTTTGAGGGCGGCGCAAAATTTGAAGAGCGCATGTTGCAACACGGGCTTTACCCCGGCGACCAGGCGCGGGTGGTGCGCTTTGCCCCGATGCGCGGCCCGCTGCTGGTGGAAGTGGCCGGGCGCGAAATTGCGCTGGGGCGCGGCGTGGCGCAAAAGATTTTTGTGGAGGCGCTCCCATGCGAATAGCGCTGGTGGGGCGTCCCAACTGCGGTAAATCCACCCTGTTTAATCAGGTGGCGGGCTACAAGGCCGATACGGGCAACTTTCATGGCACGACGGTTACATTTACCGAAAGCAAGGTGCGCGTCGCCGGGCAGGTGATTGATTTGGTGGATTTGCCCGGCACCTACCTGATGAGCGGTTCCAACCCGGCGGAGGCGGTGGCGAAGGAATATCTGGCCTCGCGCGCGGTGGACGCGGTGGTCAATGTGGCCGACGCCTCGCATTTGGCACAGTCGCTGGAATTGACGTTGGAATTATTGACGGTCAATCAGCCGCTGGTGCTGGCGCTGAATATGATGGACGAGGCCCTGCGCATGGGGCTGAAGGTGGATGGCCCCGGCCTGTCGCGCGCGCTGGGCGTGCCGGTGCTGCCGCTGGTCGCCAGCAAAGGGCGCGGCGTGCGCGGGCTGTTTCTCTCCGCGCTGGAGGCGGCGCATCAGACGCCGGGCGCGCGGCTGACGCCCGCCGCCACGCCGCAGGCGCGGCACATTCAGGCGCAGGAATTGGCGGCGCAATTTGTCGCGCCGGGCGCGCGCACCCTCACCTGGCGCGACTGGCTGGACGATGCTTTGCTCCATCCGCTGTGGGGCTACGCTGCCCTGCTGCTGATTTTACTGGCGTTCTTTCAGACCGTTTACGGTATTGGCCGCCTGCTGGAGCCGCCGCTGCTGGCGCTTTTTGACCTGCTGACGGTGCGTCTGACCGCCGGGCTGGGCGCGCAGGGGCTGATTTTGGCGCTGGTGGTGGGCATTTTTCAGGGCGTTTCGGCGGGCGTGGCGATTGTGCTGCCGTACCTGCTGCCGTTTCTGCTCGGCCTGGGCGTGCTGGAAGATATCGGTTACCTGCCGCGCGTCGCTTTTTTGATGGACAGTCTGATGCACCGCATCGGCCTGCACGGCAAGGCGATTGTGCCGTTCATTTTGGGCTACGGCTGCAACGTTCCGGCGGTCATGTCCACCCGCACGCTGGAAGAGCCGCGCGACCGCTTCATCGCCGCCGCGCTGGCGACGCTCGTCCCGTGCGCGGCGCGGCTTTCGGTGGTTTTTGGGCTGGTGGCGTTTTACCTGGGGCCGCTGGCCGCGCTCGGCTTGTACGTTTTCAACCTGTTTGTCATCGCGCTCACTGGCCGAATTCTCTCCAGCCTGCTGCCGGAAGATACGCCGGGGCTCATTCTCGAAATTCCGCCCTACCGCACGCCGACTCTCAAAGCGGTTTTCAACAAAGCCTGGTTCCGCATCCGCGAGTTTGTGGTCGAGGCCTGGCCGACGCTGATTGCGGGCAGCGCGGTGCTGGCGCTGATGAATTTCTTCAGAATCTCGTTTTTGCTCAACTGGCTGGCCTGGCCCTTCACCTGGCTGATGGGCCTGCCCTTTGAAACCGGCGTGCCGCTGCTCTTCGGAATTTTGCGCAAAGAACTCTCGCTGGTCATGCTCGGCCAGGCGCTGGGCAGCATGAACTTCGGCGCGGTTATGACGCCCACCCAATTGTTCACCTTCACGGTTTTCGTGGTTTTTTACGTCCCCTGCGTGGCAACCCTGCTCATGCTGCGCCGCGAACTCGGCACCAAAGGCATGTTGTGGATTACGCTCATCACCGTCATCGTCGCCCTGGCGGCGGCGCTACTGGCGCGTTTCGGTCTGGGCTGGTGGCTGGGCTGAAGCCAGAAAAATTCCCAGCAAAATGCAGGCCCCTCCAGCCAATTCCAACCCGGAGGGGCTTTCTTTTAGAATCAGGAACGCCAAAATGATTGAGCCAATCGGCTCGCCCAGCAGGGTGATGGAGACAAACGAGGCGGGCAAATGTCCCAGCGCCCAGTTAAAACTGCTGTGTCCGAGCAACTGCGGCACGAGCGCCAGCGCAATCAGCCAGAAATAGGTGATTGGCGTATAGCCGAAGGGCGTCTGACCGGCGGCGGCCATCAAAATCAGCAAGACCAGCGCGGCCATGCCGTACACCACAAAAATATAGGGGATGAGAGAAAGCCGCTCGCGCAGACGGCGGCCAATCAGCAGGTAGCCCGCCGCGGCCCAGGCGCCGCTCACCGCCAGAAAATTTCCCCACAGCGGGCTGGCTCCCGCTGCGGCGGCAGAATCCTGGCTGAGAGCGACGAGAATTCCTCCGGCCAGCGCCAGCGTCATCCCCCACCACACCCCGCGGCTGATGGATTCTTTCAACACCAGCGGCGCGGCCAGCGCCACCCAGAGCGGGGTGGTTGTCACCAGCACCACCGAACTGGCGACACTGGTAAATTCCAGCGAGGAAATCCAACTGGCGAAGTGCAGCGCCAAAAATACGCCCGAAAGCAACCCCAGCGCCAGTTCGCGGCGGGTCAGCCCGGCCAGTTCGGCGCGGTGACGGGTCAGCGCCAGCGGAGCGAGTGCCAGGCTGGCAAAACTCAGCCGCAGGGCGGCGATCACCAGTGAGGGCGCCTGCGCCTGCGCGAAGCGGATGAAAATGGAGGCGGTCGAAACCGCCAAAATTCCGCCCAAAATGACGGCGTAAACTCCCCAACGATTTTCTTTTATCAAGTCCCTAAACTTTCCACAAGTTTGTGAGCTGTTTGCGTCCAGCATCCAACGCTTTTTGGCGTAAAAAATTTTTCATTTTTCCCCAGGGCGTTTTGTCTATCATAATTGGCATGGGCAATGCTTCGGCGTCTTCAAAATAGGCCAGCGCGCGCACGGCGCTGATGGCGAAAGTGCTAACGCGCGCATATTTTAGAGAAGCAATTGTAAACAGTGTTTCCAAATCGCATTGTTGGAGAATGTAGTACAGGTCTATCAAATCTTTGCGTGTGCCTCTATCAATGATGGCGGCCAGCTTCATTGCTCCAATTTCTTCAACGCTGGCGACCGGGATTCTCTTGTGCAATGATGTTGGTTTTATTAATGGGTATTGTTCGAGACGAAAAAAACTAACCCCGACACCGCGCCAGTTGGCTGAAAAAGTTGCCTCTTTGTCGTAAATGATTTCTAAACTGGGATCTTCGAGCAGGGTACGCAGAGCGTAGCGCTCAGTCGGGTTGAGCGTGTTTGCATGGTCTGAAAATAAATCCAGGTCTACTGAGATTCGATGCCCAAGATGCAGCGCCAGCCCAGTCCCCCCCGCCAGGTAGTAGCGAGAAATAAACTTGACTTGAGAAAGCGTCTCGTAAGCTTTTTGTGTTGCTGGTGTGAGCGCTTCCCAATGGGGAAATCCTATCGATTCCATAATTCACCTTTTGCCGTGGGCAGAGGAGACACTTTCCACGTACGCAGTCCCAGCAAGCGCCGCCAGTAGTTGAAAGTGACAGGTTGCAGCAGGCGCTGGCCGTAGGTGCGTAAAAAAAGACGAATTCTTCTGCCTCCGTACAGCTCAAATAACCAGTGAATATCATCCCACGTTCCAAACTCCAGCGTGCGCTGGATGATTAAGTTGGCGTATTCAGCCGCCGCCATTTTTTCAGGCTCATATTCTTGAAAAAACGGGTGCAGATGGGTGGGAATTTGCATAGAAAAATTATACAGCAGGTTGGAATGAATTTTGCGCATTGGCTCTCTTTGGGGTGAGATTTTATCACCCGTTTTGGTGATAAAAATCGTCCGAATTGTCAATTGACCGAGGTGAAGGGAACGGCTATAAAAGTATAAACAATATCCTATTTATCTAATTCATCCTGCATGATTTCAAGGAGAAAAAATGGCTTTTCAACTTCCCGCTTTACCGTATGCCTATGACGCGCTCGAACCCTTCATTGACGCGCAAACCATGACCATCCACCACACCAAACATCACCAGGCCTACATCACCAACCTGAATGCCGCGCTCGAAAAACACCAGGAGCTGGGCGGCTGGTCGCTGACCGATTTGGTGGCGAAACTGGCCGATGTGCCGGAAGATATTCGCGGCGCAGTCCGCAATCATGGCGGCGGCCACTGGAATCATGACCTGTTCTGGCAAGTGATGGCGCCCAAGGCGGGTGGCGAGCCGAAAGGTGCGCTGGCGAAGGCGATTGACTCCGATTTTGGCGGGTTTGCCAACTTCAAGGCCGAATTTGACAAGGCTGCCATGGGGCGCTTCGGCTCTGGCTGGGCCTGGCTGGTCGTCAAGGGCGGCAAGCTGGTCGTCACCTCCAGCGCCAATCAGGATAACCCGCTCAGCGACGGCCTGAAGCCGGTGCTGGGCATTGACGTTTGGGAACATGCCTACTATCTCAAATATCAAAACCGCCGCGCCGATTACGTCGCCGCCTTCTGGCACGTCGTCAACTGGGACGAAGTCGCCCGCCGCTTTGCCGCGTAACCTGCTCGCAAACGTGTTGGCAAAATAGGTGGAATAAATTTCGCGCTACCGGGATATAATCAACCCAGCGAGTTTTTTATTTCGTTCATTTCAGAAGGAGGCATCTATGACCCATGTAATTACCAGCCTGTGCCTGCGCGACAGCGGTTGCGTGGAAGTTTGCCCGGTGGAGTGCATCACCCCCGGCAAGCCGCAGGAAGAATGGCCGCTTTTTTACATTGACCCCGATACCTGCATTGACTGTGGCGCTTGCGTGCCAGAGTGCCCGTATTCCGCCATCTTCCCCGAAGATGAAGTTCCCTCGGCCTACACCGCCAAGGGCGGCGAATTCATCAGCCGCGTGGGGCTTTCCGGCCACTATGAGGCCAAGAATCATAACGGCGAAGCAGTTGTCCTCGAAACCGCCAAGAAACTGGCTGCTGGAGAAACAGTCGATCTGACCCCCGACATTGCCGCCAACGCCAATTACTACAAAACTGGCCCCGGTTATCACGCCAAGTAAACCTGTCTGCCAAACAAAACAGCGCCGGTCTTTTGGACCGGCGCTGTTTTGTTTTAACGCGAATATCACGAATAAGCGAATTTTGCGAATGCAAAAAATTTGTGTCATGTGCGTATTCGCGGCATCTGCGTTAGGTCTGTCTGCACTGGAAAAGGTTACGTCCTCTAACGCCATGGTACATCCGCTATTTAAGGTATCAGCACGGCGTTCATTATTTTCTGGCCGATTTCCTGCGCCAGCGGCTGGGCATCGGCTTCGAGGACGAGAACCAGCGCCAGCGGTGTTCCCTGCCAGTTGGGCAGGGTTCCCGCCAGGTACCAGGTGACGCGGTTGGAAGATTCTCCGCCCTGACCGATGGCTTCCCAGTAGGGTTTATCTGTTGCCATCAATCTTTGGGCGGCGTCGTTGGCGGCGGAAGCCGAAAAAATTGACTTGTCCGTGTTTTGAAAAGGAAGAATCAACCAGCCCTGATCGGGCGTATTGACTGCCAGCGCCATGTGCGCGCTGGGTGAAACGCCCGCGTTACTCAACGCCGCCGCTGCCAGCGCCATCTGCAAAGGTGTAACAGTCGGCGTTTTTGCGGAAAACCCCATTTGGCTGAGCAATTCATCGGCATTGCGGGAAGTTGTCTCCAGCCGGTTTGCCAGCCAAAAAGGCGCCAGCGCTGTCCCGGGAGCGTAATATCCCTGCTCGGCGCGGTTAAGCAAGGGCGAGTCTTGATCTTGAAATAGCTGCGCACTCATTTCATCTAAAAGATTCGCGTTGAAGGTGGGGTGTGATGTCACAACCAGAATTTCACCGTTTTTGGCATTTACCAGCGCAATCGCGCCGCGCGTTTCGCCTAAAAGGGTATCGGCGATGGTTTGCAGATGCAAATCCAGGCTCAACCGCACGTCCAACCCAGGCGGCGGCTGGCCGTAAAGCAAATGTTCCCACCAGATGCGGCTGGCGGGATAACCGGCCAGCCCACGCAAATAATCATCCAGCGAAAATTCCAGCCCGGCCTGGCCGTAGATTGGATGGGTGTAGCCGACGATGGATGAGAGCGCTGGGTAGAGAATCTGGCGCGAGTAGTTGCCGCTTGTGCCAAAGGTGGCCGCAATCGGGGTGTTGTGCCGGTCGAGCAAACTGCCGCGTGGCACGAAGCGGTCTGAGATGGCGCGGCGCGGATTATCGGAGCGTGCCAATAAATCGCCGGAGCGGACGATGCCCCACCAGCCGGTTGCCAGTGCAGCTGCCAGAAATCCCAGCCCGAAGAGGGTGGGCAGGAATAGATAGGGAGTGGGCTTTTCCAGCGGGGCGGGGTCATTTTCGCTGGCTTGGCTGATGTGCAGGAGTAAAAGCAAGGCGGTGAAGGTGGTCAGAAGTGATGAGCCGCCGTAGGAGAGCAAGGGCAGGGTGACGCCGGTGAGTGGCAACAGGCGCAGGTTGCCGCCGATAATCAACAGACTCTGTGCGCCCAGATAAGCCGTCAGCCCGGCGGCCAGCAGGCGTTGAAAGGGGTCTTCAGCGCGCAGGGCGATCTGGTAGCCGCGAAAGACCAGTAAGGTGAGTAAGGCTAGCAGTCCGACAACCCCCACCAGACCGGTTTCTTCGGCGATGGCAGTAAAAATGAAATCAGAATGCGCCACGGGGACAACACCTGGCGACCCAAGCCCGATTCCGCGCCCGAAGATGCCGCCGTTGGCGACAGCCAATAGCGACTGGATGACCTGGTAAGCGTGTCCGGCAGGGTCGTTCCACGGGTTAATCCAGGCATCCACCCGCAGTTGAATCACGTCAATCAGCGTGTAACCTGCCAGTCCGAAAATCAGTAATAACACCAGGCTGGCTAGCAAAATTCTCTTTTTGGCGAGGGCGTGGTACAGGGTGGATGCGTAGATAAAAACAAAGATGGAGGCTGTGCCCAGATCGCGTTGGATGAGCAAAATGGTAAGCGATAGGCCGGTGAGAAACAGGGTGGGTAAAAGGAGCGGCCACATCCGCGGGCTGAGCGGCAGGCGATTGGCAAAATAGGCGGCCAGGTAAACCACCAGTAATAGTTTTAGGGGCTCAGATGGTTGCAGGTAGACTCCGCAACATCCCAGCCATAGGTGCGGGCCAGCGCCGCCGGGATTGGCTCCGAGCACCAGCGTCAGTGCGGTCAGGAGCAGGCCGCTTGTCAGCCAAACATATTTGTAACGGCGCAAAAGATCCAGCGTCTGTGGAAGTTTTAATCCCCAAAAGAAGATTCCCAGGCTGATGCTGATCCATAGCGCTTGACGCAGACCAAATTCCTCGGTCAGCCGCCAGACGGTGAGCATGCCCCAGCCGCTTAGCAAGGCGGCGATGGGGAAGATGTACGGGTCGGCATCTGGCAGCAGGCGTGCCTGGCGGCGGTGCGCCAGAAAGACGAAAAACGTCCATAGCGCCAGCCCGATCCAGTGATTCCAGCGCAGGGCGGCCTGCCAGGAACGTTCGCGCACTGCCGGGGAGAGCGTCAGCGTTAGCCCGACCAGAAAAAGAAAGATAGCCGCCAGGCGGAGCAGGCGGCTTTGAATTTCAGCGGAAGGCAGGTAAACTGGCTGACGCACAGGTTATTTCAGGTATTTCCCCACCAGTAGGTCGAGTTTTTGGCGGGTGGCGGGCGCAATGACCGTCGGGTTGGTGATGATGGCGTTGGCGAGCGCGCTGCCGCAGGTGCAGGAACGTTCGGGCGTCAGGACGTGCGCCAGGTTGCGCAGGGCGTCTTGTGCGGCGGCGGTGTTGCGGCTGAGCGTTGTGATGACCATTTCCACTGTGACCGGTTGCGCGCTGCCGTGCCAAACATCATAATCGGTAATGTGCGCCAGGGTGGTGTAGCAGATTTCGGCCTCGCGCGCCAAAAAGGCTTCGGGCGAGGCAGTCATGCCGATGATGGACATGCCCCAGGCGCGGAAGGCGTGCGATTCGGCTTTGGTGGAGAATCGCGGCCCTTCAACGGTGATGAGCGTGCCGCCGTTGTGGACAATGGCGCCGGTTTTCTGAATGGCTTCCAGCATCAGGCGACCCAGGTGCGGACAGAATGGTTCAGCCACCCCGACATGCGCAACCAGTCCCTGCCCGAAGAAACTGCGCTCGCGGTCTTTGGTGAAATCGAATAATTGGTCGGGGATAACGATGTGACCGGGGGCGTAATCCTCGCGCAACGAACCGCAGGCGCTGATGCTGATAATGCGGTCTGCACCCAGTTGTTTTAGCGCGTAAATGTTGGCGCGGTAGTTGACTTCGGTAGGAGGAATGAAATGTCCCAGCCCGTGCCGCGCCAAAAAAGCAACGCGTTGACCTTCCAGTGTGCCAAGTACGATGGGCGAGCTGGGCTTGCCAAAAGGTGTTTCGGGAGAAACTTCCTGAGTGTCTGTGAGTCCCTGCATGGCATATAGCCCGGAGCCGCCGATGACGGCAAATGCGAGTGAATTAGTCATAGGGTTTTATCCGCGATTTCTTCTAAATCAATATGGTAAAGTGTGTATCCGCACTTGATTGTATCCCCGTTTACGAGTATGGTAGCGGTCCTGAGTGGCGCGTCGTTGAGGAGTGTTCCGTTGGTGGAGCCTAAATCTTCTGCCCACCATTGGGCATGTCGGTACATGATGCGTGTGTGCCGCGCCGAAACAGCCGTATCCTCTGGACGCAGGTCGCAGTCGGCTTCCCGCCCAATCAAAATATCCGCTTTTTGCAGGCTGAGTGTTTGGGGTTGTCCATCTGGCGGGGTGACGGTGATGTTGAGCATGGGCACCTTTTGCGCTGCCAACAGGTCAGCCTGACTGCGCAACGCCCGCCAGCTTAAATATAAAGCCCATCCCAGAAAAGCGTAAAGTGCCAGCGCAATCAAGATGCGTGCGCCAAGCAGAATGGGAGCGCTCATAGCGTTGGCTTGGTATTGTCGTTGGGCGGTGTCAGTACCGCGGTGCTTCGTTCGCTGGAAGATGCTGAAAACGGCGCAGTAGAGCCGGTGTGACCGATACTAGGGGGTGGGTTATCTTGCCCAAAAATAATTGGCAACCCGGCCAGTGAGATAACATCACCCGGATACAATACGCTCTGTGTGGAGCGCTGTCCATTAACGTAGGTTCCGCCAGTTGAATTTAAATCGAAGATGATAAATCGCCCACGCGAGTAACGAATTTGAGCGTGGTAGCGCGAAACGCGCGGGTCGTCTACCACCACATGGTTATCCAACCGGCGGCCAACGTTGGTCACCACTTGTTGCAGGGTGTGGACTTTGGTGCCGCCGATGATGAGAAATGCCGCGTGTGAAAGGGATAAATCTTCCTGCTGGGGTTCGTCCCCGTCTACGTTTTGAGTTTCTGCTATCGCTTCAGCGTTGTTCACGCGCACTTCCAAATCTTCCACCGAGATGTTGGGGTCGGCAGAGAGGCTCAGGCTGGGAGCAACTTCAAAGCGCAGCCCCGCCTCGTTGGTTGCCAGCCGAAAAATCTTGGTCAAGCCTTCCATCAGCCGCGCATCTTTCTGCCACTGGCTGAGCGTGGACGGATGCACAACAATCTCAAATTGATTTGCCAGGGGCGCTTCCAGCCCTTGCGTTGCCAGGTTTGCTTTCAGCGCTTCAGTCAGACGGTGCGCCAAACGCACATGCCAGAAAGGTCCCGGCAGATATTTCACCAGATGTACCTCAATCAGGCTTTCAAGTCGTTTTTCGATGTCGTTCAAACTAACACTCATGATTGCTCCCCAATTGGAAGGATTTTGTAAAGTGTAAAATAAATTCCCCTTATTTTACAACTCCAATTGCCCTTTGGCAACGTCAATGCTATGATTGCTGGAATATTCGCTTCGTTGGAGAAAAAAATGGCTTTTCCGTTGGTGCTACTTTCTCATCCCCTGCCGCCTGAATGGATTGCCCGCCTGCAAGGTCACGCGCGGCTGGTGGTTGGTCCGGCGCAACCGGGTGGTTTTGCCCCGCATTTATTAGAACATATCGGCCAGGCCGAGGGCATTTTCTGCCTGCTAACTGACCCGGTCACAGAAGAATTGGTTGCTTGCGCCCCACGTCTGCGCGTCGTCAGCAACATGGCGGTTGGTTTTGATAACGTAGATGTTGCGGCCTGCACGCGATACGGCATTCCGGTTGGCAATACCCCCGGTGTGTTGACGGAAGCGGTAGCCGATTTAACCATGCTGCTGCTGCTCGCCACCGCTCGCGGGCTTCCCAAAGCCGCCATGGACGCCCGCGATGGCCTCTGGACAACCTGGTCGCCAACCGGCTGGCTGGGCATGGATACTGCTGGCGCTACTTTGGGCATTGTCGGCCTGGGGAAAATTGGCCGCGCCGTTGCGCAGCGCGCCCAGGCCTTCGGAATGCAGGTCATTTACAGTGAAAAAGAAAATTCGCTCTCCCCGCAGATATTTTCCGGCGCGAGGCGCGTTTCTTTCGACGAGTTGCTTGCTACTGCCGATTTTGTTTCTCTGCATTGCCCGCTGACAGCATCAACGCGCGGGTTGATGAATGAGTTCACCCTGAAAAAGATGAAAAAAAGCGCAGTGCTTCTCAACACTGCGCGTGGCCCAATCGTTGAAACCGCCGCACTCTTGCGCGCTCTGCGTGAAGGTTGGATTTTTGCCGCTGGCTTGGATGTAACCGACCCGGAACCGCTTCCCCCTGCACACCCGCTCTATGATTTGCCTACCTGCATCATTCTGCCGCACATCGGCTCGGCGACATTTGGTGCGAGACGGCGCATGGCCGAACTGGCCTGTGAAAATCTATTGGCTGGTTTGGCGGGCCGTCCGCTGCTAAATTGCGTTAACCCGCAAGTCTATAACCGTTAATTCAGATTACCCGCCCACACTGTGGGCAGACAGGTTCTTCCGCGTTGAGCAGAAAACCGCAATGACGGCAGGTGCGTGGTTGTGAACTTCCCAGCGGTGCGCCGCACGCCAGGCAAGAACTTGCACCTACCGGGTTGGCGGCGCCGCAATAGCCGCATTCCAAGCGGCGCAAACGTTCGCTTAACTGCTGGCTGGCGCCGTTTACCTGAGCGACTTTCTCAATGATTTTCCAGACATTTTCCACTATTTGCAGGTTCTCAATATCCTGAGCAATATCATCCAGACGGTTGAGCAAGTTCCAGGGGTTGAGCGCCGTCGCCAGCGCCGACTGTCCCAAGCTGGCCGCCACGCCCATCCAGGTTTGTTGTCCAACCTGAACCATCACGCCATCTTCCACTGCTTGTAGAAGTACGGTCAGCGCGGTTTGCCCGCCGCTGGCCGCGCCGGGTTGCGATGCGATTTGTACCTTCAGGTTATCCTTGTCGCCCAAAACCTGAGTGCGCAAGTTGCCGCGGTTAAACTGGGCAGCCAGCCCTTCGGCAAAGTCGCGCGGGGTAACGGATCCGTAAAAAATTCGCTTGTCCATGATCTCGATTATAATCACCTTCGCTATTTTTTTCCAAGACAGGTGACCGATGAGACGGCTTTTCCAGACAACATTTTGGCTGGTTCTGACTTTGGGGGTGTTGGTGTTATTCCTTAACGCGCAACCCCCGGTAAAGGTTTCAGCCCAACAACCCACAGGCTCTATTCCAACGGTGACTGGTACGCCATCGGGCGCGTATATTACCGTGACCTACCCCGAGCAAATCAACGTGCGCGCTGGACCGAATTCCTATCGCTACCCGGCCATTGGGGTTTTGCTTCCTGGTGAAACGGCTCCGGCGCTGGGGCGCTCGCCTGGCGGTGATTGGATTCAGATTATTTACCCCGGCGTGCCGGGAAATGTGGGTTGGATTTACGCTCCGCTGGTTTCAATGGGACCTCCCGGCGCATTTTTAGACATTGTTGAACCGCCGCCGACGCCGACACCCCTCACTACGCCGACAATTGATCCCACGCTGGCGGCGGAATTCATTCCTCAATTTACTTCCACCCGTCTGCCAACCTTTACCGCGCCTGCTCCGCTGGTTTTACCCACCTACGAGGCGGCATCCACCTCCCGGTCAATTGGCATTCCGATGGGGCTGGTGATTACCGTCTTGTCTTTGATTGGCGCGTTTGGTGCGCTCATTTCCTTCTTACGTGGACGTTAGCAGGCAGATAAAAAAGGACGCCGGTTTTTCCCGGCGTCCTTTTTTGTTATTCAATCAAATTAACTATTGCAGTTGCATGAGCCGCCGCAAGAGCAACCCTCCGCTTCTGCGCTGTCATCTGCATGTTCGTGTGCGCCCGAGCCGCAGGAGCAGGAACCGCCCTGTTGAGCGTTGGGGCTATCTACCACAAAACCCGCGCCGCGCGCTGGGTCGTTGACAAAATCAATGTGCGCGCCGCGCAGGTAAGGCATAGAATTCTCATCAATCACCAATTTCACGCCATCTCTTTCGACGGCTGTGTCGTTGGCGTATAGATTATTATCCAATGCCATGCCGAACTGTGTACCCGAGCAACCGCTCCCAGCAACGTATACGCGCAAGGCATAGCCGTCAAGATTGCGTTCGGTCAGGATGTTTTGAACCGCTTCTACTGCCGCGGAGGTCATCGAAACGGCAAAGGTGTCTATTTCTCGTAACATGTGAGTCTCCTTTGAAATAAAATTTGACCGATACTATCAGGATTGATTTGCTTTGTCAATTGAAAAGTTATTTTATTATTTTTCTTTTTCGTACAATGCCATGTCGCCGATGTCCAACAGTTTGATAACTGGCTTTTCTGTAAAATCGAGAATGGAATAGCGACTTTTTTTGACAATATAAAAATCGCGCTCACCAGATTTTACTGGCTGGGGCAATTCATAGTACCAAAAATAAAAATAGACTGACCAATCCGCCGTAGATTTGATGTGAACGGCATCGTGTTCTGTCAAAATGGGCTTCAGATATTGGGCAACGATTGGGGCTTCGGGAAAAGCGCTGGTATCAGGGTAATGGATGATGCTTTCAGTAGCGATAAGATGGACGGCGTAAACCATAGCGCATCCAACAAAAACACTTTGCGTCAAAAATGTTGCGCATGGCCGAATCTTTTCAACCAGCCAGCCCCAGCCAAAATCGGCTGTTAACAACATAAAGGGCAGCAGATAAATAAGCGTGCGGCTGTAAGGTGTGGCGCGTTGTAGCGTTAGCACCAGCCCAGAACCAATCAATAGAGCCGGCAGAAGCATCAGAGCGCTATAGTTTTTACGTTTTGCCAAAACGATGAACCCGATGCTGATTAATACTGCACTGAATGCCAGAAAAACGGTTGGAATATCCCGGTAAAATTCCAGGTTTGATTTTTGAATCTGCGGGATGAATTGCCCTAAAAAAAGGCCCCAGCTATCAGGCTTTACAAATTTATTAGCAAGTACGGTTTCGATGCCGTTGGAAACCAGGGCGACCGGGCTGTAAAAAAAAAGTGTCAGCCAAAAAGTTGTCAGGCCGATAGGAATGGCAAAGCGGGTTACGACGGCGCTTATTTTCCAGTTTTTGAGCAACAACAGTCCCGCTATCCAGAGGAAGGTGCCAGCAATGGGGATTGCCATGGTTGGCATAGTGAACATTCCCAACGCGGCAACTAATCTAATCAGAAAAAGAATGGGCGTGCCAGGCCGCTGAAGAAACCGTAGCGCTAAAATGGCAAGCAGCAGGCTGAAGAAAGCTATCAGACTGTATCCACGCGCGTTGGTAGAATAGAGCACGAAGTAGGGGAAGACTGCACTGGTAATGGCCGCAAAGAAACCCGCTTGCGCCGAGGTTGAAAGCATACGCGCCAGAATAAAAACGAGCGCAATCGCCCCCAGGCCAGCCCAAAATGCCGGTAGACGAATGCTGGCGGGAGATGCGCCCAGCACCAGCGTGGAAATTTTGACCAGCAGGGTGTGAAAAACGTGATTGTTTGGGAGCGTATAATCGAATAGGTCTACAAAATTGCGGTTAACAAAATTTAAAAATGTGTAGGCTTCGTCGCCTCGCATGGGTTGTGAGAGTAGCGCTGAGCGTAACCCAATGCCGATTGCCAGTGCGGATAACAACCATCCGAAACTGTGCGCCTGCTGTCGCAGAATTGTTTTGGCGCTGGAAAATTCATCCGCACAAAATTCAAATAGTGCGTGGATGAATTTTTGGGTGTATTCGGCCAATGTCTTGTTTTGACGATGCAGGTGAGCGCTGATGAGCGCTAGAATGAGGCTGGTGATGGCGTAAAAAAAATAATATTTGGGTTACACCCCAACTTCGCTTGGCCCAGGCCGAAGATGGGGCGATCAGGTAGTTCTGCGCCGGAATGAATACCAGCAATATGAAACCAAGCGCCAACCAGAAAAAAAACTCCAGGCGTGATGTATCGAATTTGCTTTGCAAAGAGGTAGATTGCTTCATCGCCATTTATGAAAAACTCCCTGCCAGATTGCGCAGGAAGTTTTGTTTGTAAGAGCCAAAATCAGGCAGTCGGCAGACGATTTTTGAGCGTGCGGTCGAAGATGTCTTCGCTTTCGGGGGTTTCGGTTTTGGTTTTTTTGGAATGCGCCGCTTTGGCAGACTTGGAATGTTCCAACGCGGCTTGCCAGGCCATTTCAAAGGTGGTCGGCGTAGGTTCGCCGGGTTCTTCCTGGCTGAAGTCGAATCTTTCGGTGCGAGGCTGTTTGCTACCTTTTTTGCTGGTGCGCTTGCGATCAGGACGTTCGCTGCGTTCAGCGCGCGGAGTCTCGTCACGGACGACTTCTTCGGGCTTCGGTAGTAGCGCTTTCATGCTCAGGCGAATCTGGCGTTTTTTGCGGTCTACGTCCAAAATCATGACGTTCACTTCGTCGCCTTCTTTGACGACTTCTTGCGGGGTTTTGACATAGCCGTGAGTCATTTCGCTGATGTGAACCAGCCCCGGGCGTTCCGCGCCGATTTCGACGAACGCGCCGTAGGTTTCAAGACGCATGACTTTACCCTTGACAACCATTTCTGGTTTTAATTCGCGCCATTCGATGCCGAGTGGCTCAATCATGGTCAGTTCGATGCGGTCGGGCTTGGCTTTTCGCACCCAAACATCAACACTTTGACCGACCTGCACCACGTCTTCGACGCGTTTGACAGGTTCAGCCTGAAGTTGGGAAATGTGTACGATGCCTGGAACGGGTTGCCCGATGTCGAGTATTGCCCCCGCGAGAGTGGTTTTTACTACTTTCCCTGTTAACCGAGTTTTTGGCTTGATCTCGGTTTCAGGGGCTGTGTTTTCTGCCGGATTGCTCATAGATTTTCTCCTGATAGACGTAATAATACCGAAGTTTGATTATACCGTAAAAGATTTTAAAGTCAATTATTTTTCTCTGGTGATTACCCACATCTTTGCTCCACCCGGCAAAGCGACATAAGTGTCGCGCTACATTGTGCGACACTTATGTCGCTTTGTCCACAGAACGAAAGGTGGGTAGCGTTAAATTTGCTTTGTGTTGCGGGCAGAAGCAAACGCTTTTGGTGGGTGGGCATATTTTTCTTGCTGGGTAAATTTCCGATTCGGATGACTGGCTTTGACAGAACGGAAAAACAGTCGTATTATTTTGTAGGAAACGGAAATCGGAAGAGATAATTATGTATAAAATCGACAAAACCGATGTGCAAATTATCAACCTGTTGATGGACGATGGCCGCATGAACGCTTCCGAAGTTGCCCGCGCGGTGGGCAATATTTCTGAGCGGGCGGTGCGCTATCGCATTGACCGCATGGTCGAAAATGACATTATCAAAATCAGCGCGGTGGTCAACCCGAAGGCGCTGGGCATCAACGTTGTGGCCGATGTCTGGCTGGCTTGTGACGCGGATGCCATCATGGACGTGGCGCGCCGCATGGCGGAACTCCCAAATATCAGTTATGTGGCCTGCTCCATCGGCGAGACCGATGTCAGCGTCCAAATTCTGGCGCGCGATACCGCAGAAGTGTATCGCTTTGTAACGGAGGTGATAGGTAAGTCGCCCGGGGTACGCAAGACAACTACGTCCATTGTCCCCCTGGTGCTCAAGGACGTGTACCAGTGGCGCATCCCCCAAGGGGTTGTGGAAGAGTAGCGAAAATTGAAAAGGAGATACCATGAAAAATTTCAGCAAAAGCCAGGCTTTACAAAAGCGGGCGCAGCAAGCGACTCCACTGGGCGTTAACTCCAACTTCCGTTACTGGGGCGAGGGAGTGACTCCGTATGTTCAAAAAGGCAAGGATGCCTATTTGTGGGATGTAGACGGCAACAAATACATTGATTATCGCATGGCGTTTGGCCCGATTATTTTGGGCCACGCTTTCGACGAGGTGGACGACAAGGTTGCCAGTGAAATTCGTCAGGGCGTGCTGTTTGCCATGACCGGCGAACTGGAAATCGAAGTCGAGGAAATGATTATCAAGATGGTCCCCGGCGTGGACATGGTGCGTTTGGCCTGCTCCGGCACCGAGGCGACGATGCACGCCATCCGCGTGGCGCGCGCCTTCACTGGGCGCGAGATGATTCTCAAGTTCGAGGGCAATTATCACGGTTTCCACGACAACACCCTGTGGAGCACTTACGCCCCGGTCGAATCCTACGGCAACGCCCGCTCGCCGATTCCGATTCCGTCCTCCTCCGGCATCCCGCGCCCGCTGGGGCAGTTGATTGTGACGCTGCCCTTCAACGACCGCCAGGCGTTTGAGCGCGCCATGTTTACGTACGGTCATCAAATCGCCGCGGTGATTACCGAACCCTGCCAGGGAAATTGCGGCGCCATCTTGCCGCAGCCTGGCTTTTTGGAATTGATTCAACAAAAATGCGCGGAATATGGCGCATTGTTCATTCTCGACGAAGTGAAAACTGGTTTTCGCATTGGCAACGGCGGCGCACAGGAATTCTACGGCCTGCAGCCCGACCTGATGGCCTACGCCAAGGCGCTCGGCAATGGCTACCCGGCGGCGGCGTTTGGCGGCAAAAAAGAGGTGATGAGCATCATCGGTCACGGCGTGGCGCAGGGTGGAACGTACACCAACAACAAACCCGGCGTGGCCGGGGCCTGGGCGACGCTCAAAATTTTGCAGGAAAAGCCGATTTTGAAAACCATTCAACAGCGCGGACAGCGTCTGATGGACGGGATTGACCAGATTCTCAGCGAGGCCGGGCTGGTTCACTGCATGAACGGCTACCCGGCCATGTTCACCTACGCCCTCGGCGTGGAAAAAGTCACCAGTCAGCGCGATTGGAACGCCAGCGACAAAGACCTCTATCTGAAAATCATCGGCGAACTGATTGAGCGCGGCGTGATGCCCGACATGGACGCC
Organism: Anaerolineae bacterium CG2_30_57_67; assembly: GCA_001872455.1. Classification (GTDB taxonomy): domain Bacteria; phylum Chloroflexota; class Anaerolineae; order Anaerolineales; family Villigracilaceae; genus UBA8950. Next base: position 35,542 of record MNXJ01000025.1, read on the forward strand.
CGCGAACCCTGGTTCCTGTCTTATTCGCATAGCGACAAAGACATTGACGACACGCTGACCGCTTTCCGCGAAGCAGTCAGGGAGAGTAAATAAGTCGTTACTCGGTTGACCAGTTATCCAGTTGTTCAGTTGTTCAGTTGTTCAGTTATCCAGTTATCCAGTTGTTCAGTTATCCGGTTGTTCAGTTGTTCAGTTATCCAGTTGTTCAGTTGACGCCAAACCGGACAACCGCCAAACCGGACAACCGGACAACCGTCAACCCGCAAAGGATTTTCAATGACAAAACTAACTTCCAAACAAATTGTTGACCTGAGCAGGGAATACACCTTCTTCTCATGGTCCATTCAGTCGCAAGTCAACCCCATTCCGGTCGGCAAGGCCGAAGGCGTTTATTTTTGGGATACCGACGGCAATCGCTATCTCGATTTTTCTTCGCAGTTGATGAACACCAACATCGGCCACCAGCACCCCAAAGTGGTCAAAGCCATTCAAGACCAGGCCGCGCAAATTTGCTTTGTTCACCCCGGCAACACCACCGAAGTCCGCGCCCTGCTGGGTAAAAAACTGGCCGAAGTGACGCCCGGCAACTTGAAAAAAACCTTTTTTGCGCTGGGCGGCTCGGAAGCCAACGAAAATGCCATCAAACTGGCGCGTTTTTACACCGGACGCCACAAAATTTTGGCGCACTACCGCTCGTATCACGGCGCAACCCACGGTTCGATTGCCCTGACCGGCGACTACCGCCGTCTGGCGGTGGAACCGGCCATGCCCGGCGCGGTGCATTTTCTCAACCCGTTCTGCTATCGCTGCCCGTTTGGGCAAAAACCCGATTCCTGCCAGCGCGAATGCGTCAGCCACCTCGAGGAAGTCATCCAGTACGAAGGCCCCGACAAAATCGCCGCCATTATCATGGAGGGCGTTGTCGGCTCGAACGGCCTGCTCGTGCCGCCCGCCGATTACTGGCCGCGTGTGCGCGAAATTTGCGACAAGTACGGCATTCTGCTGATTGCCGACGAGGTGATGAGCGGCTGGGGCCGCACCGGCCAATGGTTCGCGGTGGACAACTGGAAGGTTGTCCCCGACATCATCACCACCGCCAAAGGCATCACCAGCGGCTACATGCCGCTCGGCGCGGTGATTGTCTCCGACAAAATCGCCGAGTTTTTTGACGACAAATATCTCTACGCCGGGCTGACCTACAACGGCCACGCCCTGGCGCTGGCGGCGGCGCTGGCAACCATTCAGGTTTATGAAGATGAAAAACTGATTGAGAATTCGCGCACCCTGGGCGTTTACCTCGCCCAAAGGCTGGCGGCGCTCAAAGAGAAGCACCCCGCTGTCGGCGATGTGCGCGCCATCGGGCTTTTTTCCACGCTCGAGCTGGTGCAAAACCGCGCCAGCAAGCAAATCATGCTTGCCAGTGTGATGGGCGAGGTGAGCAAATTCCTGCGCCAAAATGGCCTGTTCACCTTCATCATGGCGAACAAAATGGGCAGCATGCTTTTCATCGTCCCGCCGCTCTGCATCACCAAAGAGCAACTTGACGAAGGCCTGGCGATTGTGGACAAGGCGCTGGAAATTGCGGACGAGAAGGTAGACGGAAGAGAGTAGACAAGTAGACAAGTAGACAAGTAGACAAGTACTTGTTTCCTTGTTTACTGACCCAAAGGAAAAACGTATGCAAAAAATTCTCAATTACATCAATGGTGAATGGCTTGACCCTGCCGGAGTGGAATATTTTGACGTGCTCAACCCGGCCAGCGGGGCACTGATTGCGCGCACCCCGCTCAGCGCGGCCTCGGCTGTCGAAGCGGCGGCGCAGGCTGCAGCGGCGGCGTTCCCCGCCTGGCGGCGGACTCCCGTTCAGGAGCGGGTGCAATATCTCTTCAAACTGCGCGATTTGCTCAAATCGAATCTGGATGAAATTTCCCGCGCCATCACTGACGAGTGCGGCAAAACCTTTGAAGAATCCAAAGCCGAGATGGTGCGCGCCATCGAAAATGTCGAAGTGGCCTGCGGCATGCCCATGATGGTCAAGGGCGAAATTGTGGAAGATATTGCCCCCGGCATTGACGAAATTTTGCTGCGTCAGCCGGTGGGCGTTTGCGCCACGATTGCGCCCTTCAACTTCCCCGGTATGATTGTCTTTTGGTATTTCCCCTACGCGCTGGCGGCGGGCAACACCTACATCGTCAAGCCATCTGAAAAAGTCCCGGCCACGATGCAGGTCATTTTCCGGCTGATTGAGCAGGCCGGGTTTCCAAAAGGCGTCATCAACCTGGTGAACGGTGCCAAAGAAACGGTGGACGCCATTCTCGACCACCCGCAAATCCGCGCGATTACGTTTGTTGGCTCGACCAACGTGGCGAAATATATCTACAGCCGCGCCGCCGCCAATGGAAAACGGGTGCAGGCGCAGGGCGGCGCGAAAAATCCGGTCATCATTTTGCCGGATGCCGATATGGACATGGCCGTGCGCATTACCGCCGATTCGGCTTTCGGCTGCGCCGGTCAGCGCTGTTTGGCGACCTCGCTGGCGATTACGGTAGGCGAGGCGCGCAATGCGTTTACCGAGGCGATTTGTGACGCCGCCGCCAGCCGCACGGTCGGTTATGGGCTGGAGAGCGGGATTCAGATGGGGGCGGTGATTAACGCCGCCAGCAAAGCCCGCGTCGAGCAGCTGATTGGCGTTGGCGCGGCGGAGGGTGCCGGTCTGCCGGTGGATGGACGCGGAACGCGCATCCGCGGCTATGAGAATGGCTTTTTCGTGCGCCCGACGATTTTGACCGATGTTCAGCCAGGCAGTGAAATTTGGAAAACCGAAATTTTTGGCCCGGTCTTGAGCCTGATGCACGTCAATACGATTGATGACGCGATTGCGCTGGCAAACAGCCATGTGTACGGCAATCAGGCCAGCCTGTTCACGTCGAGCGGCGCGGCGGCGCGCAAATTCCGCTACGAGGTTGAGGCCGGTAACGTCGGCATCAACATTGGCGTGGCCGCGCCGATGGCATTTTTCCCCTTCAGCGGCTGGAAAAATTCATTCTTTGGCACGCATCACGGCCAGGCGATGGACGCGGTCGAATTTTTCACCCAGCAAAAAGTGGTGGTGGAACGCTGGCCGAAGGAATGGACGCGGAAGTTCTGATATTTAGTTATCCAGTTGTCTAGTTATCCAGTTATCCGGTTGTCCGGTTGTCCGGTTGCTGGAAAACCGGATAACTGCTCAACTGGCAAACCGGAAAATTGAAAAACCGGAAAATTGAAAAACTGGAAAACTGGAAAACTGAAAAACTGAAAAACTGGATAACTGGATAGCTGGAAAACTGGATAACTGGAGACTCTATGAAAAATTTACAAAACGCGCAAGCCTACGCTGAAAAATGGCTGGAAATCATCCAGCAACCCAACCGCCCGGACGAAGCCCAGGCCAAATGGATTATCGAAGAATCGCTGCACAACTTTGGCGAACATTTCAACCGCGGCTGGCTCGACTACCGCAAATCGGTGACGCAGGCCGGGCAGTGGGCGGCGGTCGAGTGGACCGGGCGCGGCGCTACCTTTGAGGATGTGTTGGGGCGCAAATACGTTGACTTTTTGGGCGGCTTCGGCATGATGGATTTGGGCTGGAGCCACCCCGAAGTCGTCGCCGTGGTGCAGGCGCAGTTACAGCGCACGCCGATGCCCAGCCAGGAATTGATTGACCCGCTGCGCGGCGTGCTGGCAAAACTGCTGGCCGAAATCACCCCCGGCGATTTAAAATACAGCTGGTTCGCCGCCAGTGGCACCGAAGCCATCGAAGCGGCCATCAAACTCGCCAAGGTTTACACCCAAAAACCGGCTTTCATCGTCGCGCTCAAGGCTTTTCACGGCAAGACGATGGGCGCGCTTTCGATGATGGGCAAAGCCGACTACCGTCAGCCTGCCGGAATGTTGTACGGCGGCCCGGTGTACCACGTTCCGTTTGGCGACGCCGCAGCGGTGGAACGCCAGCTGGAAACCTGCAAACAAATCGGCGTGGGCGTGGCCGCCGTGCTGATGGAACCGATTCAGGGCGAGGCGGGCGCCATCGTGCCGCCGGATGATTTCTGGCCGAGAATCCGCGAGGCGACGAAGAAATATGGCGCCCTGCTGATTGCGGACGAAGTGCAGACCGGCCTGGGGCGCACCGGCAAACTGTGGGGCGTTGACCACTGGAACGTCGTCCCCGACATCCTTGCCACCGCCAAATCGCTGGGCGGCGGCGTCATGCCGATTTGCGCCGTCAGCACCACCGAAGAAATTTTCCAGGTTTTCATGTCGCCCAACCCGTTTTTGCAGACCACCACCACCGGCGGCGGCGCGCTGGCCTGCTCGGCGGCGATTGCGGCCATTCACGTCACCGTGCGCGACCGGCTGTGGGAGGCCGCCGCCGCGAAGGGTGATTTCATTCTGAAGCATGTGCGTGAACTGGCTGAGAAATATCCGCAGGTTTACAAAGGCGTCACCGGCAAAGGCCTGCTGATTGGTCAACATTTTCAGACGCCGGAAATTGGCGGGGCGGTGGCGGCGAATCTCTTCAAGCGCGGCGTGCTCGTTGCTGGCACGCTGACCAGCGCTCAGACGATTCGCATCGAGCCGCCGCTCGTCATCAGCCCGGAGGAAATCAACTTCGGCTTGGCTGCGCTGGATGAGGCAGTGGCGGCGGTGGCGCTCGACCTGCCCGAAATGGCAGTACAATGAAAAAATCAATTTCCAAAGGAGCAGTGGATGAGCGAATTTGCGGTTGAACTGCGCGACGTGGTGAAAACGTTTGCGACCCCGGAAGGTGGCAAACTAAACGCCGTTGACCATGTGGATATGCACATCCGGCAGGGTGAATTTTTCTCCATGCTGGGCTCGTCGGGCTGTGGCAAAACCACCTCCCTGCGCATGATTGCCGGTTTCGAGTGGCCGACCGAAGGCGAGGTTTTTATTGACGGTCAGCCGCAGGGACGCAAGCCGCCCTTTCAGCGCCCGGTCAATACTGTTTTTCAAAGTTACGCCCTCTTCCAGCACATGACCGTTGCCCAAAATGTGGCCTTCGGCCTGGAAATGGACAAGGTGGATGTGAACGAAATCAACCGCCGGGTGAGCGAGGCCCTGGCGATGGTTAAGTTGAACGGCATGGAAAAACGTTCCCCGCGCCAGCTTTCCGGCGGACAGCAGCAGCGCGTCGCCCTGGCGCGCGCCCTCGTCAAACGCCCCAAAGTGCTCCTGCTGGATGAGCCGCTCGGCGCGCTGGATTTGAAATTGCGCAAGGAAATGCAGTTGGAACTGAAAGCGCTCCAACAGGAAGTGGGCATCACCTTCGTTTTTGTGACGCACGACCAGGAGGAAGCCCTGACGATGAGCGACCGCATCGCCGTGATGAGTCGTGGCAAAGTGCTGCAAATTGGCGCGCCGGTTGAAATTTACGAGCGCCCCAACTGCAAATTTGTGGCCGATTTCATTGGCGAGACCAACATTCTGACGGGGCAGGTGCGCTCGGTAGACGGAACCCATCTCAAGGTCTACGTCCCCGACCTGGAAGCGGAAGTCAGCGCCGTGGCCGAGTCGCAGTTTCAGCCGGGGCAGCCGGTGCATCTCTCCATCCGCCCCGAAAAAATTCGCCTGGCCGAAGAACGCAGCCTCAACGAAAACTGTTTCGCCGGAAACGTCATCCAGTCGGCCTACATTGGCTCGGATACGCGCGTCAAGGTCAAAGTCGGCAAAATCGTCCTCAAAGTTTGGGAGCAAAACCACATCTCCACCCTCGACCCAGACGCCTACTTTCAGCAAAACGAACAGACCTGGGCGACGCTCTTCCCCGAAAACACGCTGGTGCTGCCGTTTGAGGAGGGCTGACCATGTTTCAGCGATTACGGGAAGATAAAGCCTTGCAAGGCACGCTGCTCATCCTGCCCACGCTGGCAGTGATGGTTGGCCTGCTCATCATCCCCCTGGGGCTGACGTTAATTATCAGCTTCGGCCAGCGCACGGCAGATGGCGGCGTGATTTACACCTTCACGCTGGATAATTATCTGCGGCTGGTAGGGATAACCCCTGGTTGTGGCTTCAAATCAGAGTGTTTTGACCCGCTCTATGCCAATATCTTGTGGCGCTCGCTGACGCTGGCGCTGCAAACCACCGCGCTGGTGATTTTGCTGGCCTACCCGCTTTCGTACTTCATCGCCCGCGCGCCGCTCAAACGCCGCAACACCTTTCTCTTTATGGTGCTGGTGCCGCTCTGGACGAATTTCGTCATCCGCGTTTACGCCTGGATGATGATTTTACGCACGCAGGGCGTGCTGAATGGCATTTTGGGCTGGCTGGCGAATTTACTCGGCCTGCCGTTTGTGCCGCTGGAAATGCTCTACACGCCGAGCGCCGTGCTGGTGGGCATGGTCTACGAATTTCTGCCCTTCATGATTTTGCCGATTTACACCTCGCTCGAAAAAATTGACCCGGCCCTGTACGAAGCCGCCGCCGATTTGGGCGCCAACGCCGCGCGAACCTTTCTGCGCGTCACCCTGCCGCTTTCGATGCCGGGCATCGTCGCCGGGACGATTTTGGTCTTCATCCCGGTCATGGGAACCTTCATCGTTTCCGATATTCTCGGCGGGCGGCAGGTCATCTTAATCGGCAACCTGATTCAGCGGCAGTTCCTTGATGCGCGCGACCCAACCTTCGGTTCGGCGGCTTCGCTCATTCTGATGGTGATGACGCTGATTGTGACCTACTTCTACACGCGCAAGTTTGGCTTCGGAGAGGAGATTGTCGCCGTATGAACCCCAACCGCCGTTCTCCCTTTGTCAATCTGATGACGATTTTGGTGTATGGGTTCCTTTACCTGCCCATTATCGTTCTGATTACGTTTTCGTTTAACGCATCCAAAACCAACATCACTTTTCAGGGCGTGGTCAGCCAGGTTGGACCGCTCAAAATGCAGGGCAGTTTGGTGGTACAAAGCCCGTGCGGGCCGTTTCACTGGTTTTGCGAACTTGGCAAGAACAAAGATGTGCTCAATGCCGCTCGCAACACGCTGACGATTGCCGTCACGTCCACCATCATCTCGGCGCTGATTGGGACGATGGCGGCGCTGGCCTTGCAGCGCTATAACTTTCGGCTGAAACCGTTTTCGCAGTTGTCGCTGTACATTCCGATCGTCATCCCCGAAATTGTGATGGGCATCGGCATTCTGACGCTTTTCAGCCAGCTCTTCACTTTTCTCAATTCCGCGCTTGGCCTGACGGGTGACGCGCGCCTGGCGCTAGGCATTGGCACGGTCATTCTCTCGCACATCGCCTTCAGCGTGCCGTTTGTGACGCTGGTGGTGCAGGCGCGTTTGCAGGGCTTCGACCAGTCTTTTGAAGAAGCCGCCATGGATTTGGGCGCCAACGAACTGGTCACGTTTTGGCGCGTCACCCTGCCGATGCTGCTGCCGGGCGTGCTTTCCGGCGCGCTGATGGCGTTCACCCTCTCGCTGGATGATTTTGTCATCACGTTTTTCACCAACGGCCCCGGCTCGACCACTTTGCCGATTTACGTTTACGGCCTGTTGCGGCGCATCATCACCCCACAGGTTAACGCGCTTTCCACCGTCTGGATTCTGTTAATTTTCAGCGCGGTCTTCCTGCTTCAGCGCCTGCAATCACGGCAGGCATAAAATACCCATTATGGGCGGGCGGTTTTTCGTAATCGCTCGTTGAGAAACATTCATCACCAAAGGAGAAGAAATGAACAAAAATGCTTTTTGGAAGTTGCTTTCAGCCTTGATGGTCTTTGGGCTGATTCTCTCGGCCTGTGGCCCTGCCGCCGCGACCGATGTTCCCGCCGCCGCGACCGATGTTCCTGCCGCGGCGACCGATGTTCCCGCTCCGGCGGAAATCGTCACCTCATCGGGCTTTGTCTGCCCCCTGCCCGACCAGAAAATGGAAATCACCTCGAAGGAACTCAATCTGTTCGTGTGGACGGAATACATCCCGCCGGAATGGAAAGAATGCTTCACCCTGGTCTATGGCGTCACCATCAACCATGATGAATATTCTTCCAACGAGGAAATGTACGCCAAGCTGAACGCTGGCGGCACCAACTACGACCTGGTTCAGCCCACTGATTACATCGTGGCGCTGATGGTGCGCGGCGGCCTGCTCCAAAAGCTCGACCAGAGCAAACTGGCGCAAGTCTACGCAGAGATGGACCCGAACTACATGAACCTGGAGTTCGACCCCGGTAACGTGTACACCCTGCCCTACCAGGCCGGTACCGACGCCATCATCTACAATGCCGATAAAGTTTCCACCCCGCCCACCAAATGGGCCGACCTGTGGAATCCAGACTACGCGGGCCGCATGGTTTTCCTCGACGACTCGCGCGTGGTGATTGGTTTCACCCTGCTGACGCTGGGCTACGACCCGAACACGACCGACCCCGCCAAACTGGATGAAGCCAAAACCAAGCTGATGCAGCTGATTCCCAACGTCAAACTCTTCGACAGCGACAGCCCCAAAACCGCCCTGATTGCTGGGGACGTGGACCTGGGCATGACCTGGACTGGCGAGGCTTTCCTGGCGCAACAGGAAAACCCGGCGTTTACCTACGTTTACCCCACCGAAGGCGCGATTCTCTGGCAGGATAACTGGGCCATGCCGGCCGGTGCGCCGCACGCCGACGCGGCCTATGCCTGGCTGGCCTACACCATGCAGCCCAATATGTTCTGGCTGATGCTGCGCGACTTCCCCTACATCAACCCCAACAAAGCCGCGCTCGACTTTGCCAAGGACAACCAGCCCGATTTGTACGGGCCATACATGGCTTCGCCCATCACCAACGTGCCCGTGGACGCCATCAAGAACGGTCACCGCATCCAAGATGTCGGCGAGGCGCTGCCGCTTTATGACCAACTGTGGACGGAAGTGAAGGGCGGCCAGTAAGTTCGGACGCAAATGAGTTAAACGAAAAAAGATGGGCTGGTCAAAAACCAGCCCATCTTTTTTCGTTTGATTTAGCGTCTACGCTCGAAGCCGCCACGTCCGCTGCCGCCGCGGTCATCGCGGCCACGTCCGCCACGGTCACCGCCGCCGCCAGGACGTCCGCCACCGCTCGGCTTGCGGTCGTGCTCGCGGGCTTCTTCGGCGGTCCAGCCTTCTAGCACGGCCTGGCGTGACAGGCGAATCTTGCCCGCCGGGTCAACATCCACCACCATCACGGTCAGTTCATCGCCCACGTTGCAGATGTCTTCGACTTTGTTGACGCGCTCGCTGTCGAGCTGCGAAATGTGAACCAGGCCGTCCATGCCGGGCAGAATTTGCACGAAGGCGCCAAAGGCTTCCACGCGCATGACCTTGCCAGTGTAGATGCGGCCAATTTCGGCGGTTTCGCCCAGCGATTCGACCCGCGCGCGCGCAATTTCCGCGCCGACGCCGTCGGTGCTGGCGATGTACACCGTGCCGTCTTCCTGTACGTCAATTTTGACTTTGGTTTCTTCTTGCAGGGCGCGGATGTTTTTGCCGCCCGGGCCAATCAACGCGCCGATTTTGTCCACCGGAATTTTGACGGTGATGATGCGCGGGGCGTGCGGTTTCAACTCAGCGCGTGCCTGGGGCAGCACTTCGAGCATTTTGCCGAGGATGAAGAGCCGCGCTTCGTGCGCCTGCCCGAGCGCTTCTTTCATCATCTGCGTGCTCAGGCCGCTGATTTTGATGTCCATTTGCAGGGCGGTGATGCCTTGCGCGGTTCCGGCGACTTTGAAATCCATGTCGCCGAGGTGGTCTTCGGTGCCTTGGATGTCGGTCAGAATCTTGTAGCGTCCGGTCGCGTCGGTGACAAGCCCCATCGCCACACCGGCTACCGGGGCTTTAATCGGCACACCGGCGTCCATCAGCGCCAGGGTAGAGCCGCAGACGGAGGCCATCGACGAGGAACCATTCGAGGCCAGCACTTCGCTCACCAGGCGCAGGGTGTAGGGGAAACTTTCCTCGGCGGGAATGACCGGCTCGAGGGCGCGTTCTGCCAGGGCGCCGTGACCAATTTCGCGGCGCGACTGCCCACGCAGGGGTTTGACTTCGCCGGTGCAGTAGGGCGGGAAGTTGTAGTGGTGCATGTAGCGTTTGCTGTCCACCGGTGAGAGGTTGTCCAGCTCTTGCGCTTCGCCCAACGTGCCGAGGGTTGCCAGCGTGAGTACCTGCGTCTCGCCGCGGGTGAACAGGCCGGAGCCGTGCGCGCGCGGGCTGAGGCCGACTTCGCACCAAATTGGGCGGATTTCGGTCACGGCGCGCCCATCGGGGCGTTTGCCCATGCTGAGGATGCGTTCGCGCACGACGGCGCCTTCGGCCTCGCTGAAAGCAGTTTTGACGTCTTTTTCTACCGGGGCGGATTGTTCGCTGGTGCAAAATTCAGCAATCAGCGCGGTTTGGATGGCGTCCATGCCGTTGTAGAATTCGGCTTTAGCGAGCGGTTTGTCGAGCAGTTCGTTCATCGGCCCACTGACGCGGGCCAGGACGCGCTGGTTCAAGTCATCGGCGGCGTTGGAGAAGGAGGCTTCGCGTTTGGCCTTGCCGACTTCGGCGGTCATTTTGAGTTGCGCGTCAATAATCGGCTGAATGGATTTGTGGCCCAATTCCAGCGCGGCGGCCATGACGTCTTCGGGGATTTCATTCGCGCCGCATTCGACCATCAGGATGGCGTTGCGCGTACCGGCCAGGCGCAGGTCGAGGTCGGAGGCTTCGATTTCGGCGAAGGTCGGGTTGATGACGAATTCGCCGTTGACGCGGCCAATGCGCACCGCGCCGACCGGCCCGCCCCAGGGGATGTCGGAAATCATCACGGCGGCGGAGGCGGCGTTAATCGCCAGCACGTCGAGCGGGTTGATGCCGTCGGCGGAGAGTGAGAACATCATCACCTGCACTTCGTTGCGCATGCCGTGTTGGAAAAGCGGGCGCAGCGGGCGGTCGGTGAGACGCGCTGTTAGAATGGCTTCGGTGCTGGGGCGGCCTTCACGCCGGAAGAAGGAGCCGGGAATTTTGCCGCCCGCGTACAGGCGTTCTTCATATTCCACGCTGAGCGGGAAAAAGTCAATGCCATCGCGTACGCCGCCCATGGTGGCGGCGGCGAAAACAATCGAGTCACCCAATTGGATGGTGACTGCGCCGCCAGCCTGGGCGGCCAATTTGCCGGTTTCAAAAGTGATGGTGTGCGTTCCCACCACAGCCGAATAGCGTTTTGCTTCGGGTTTCATAGGTTGTTGATCTCCTTGGTGCGCAAGATTTTGCTTGCGTTCCCATAAGTTTCCCCGCTTCAGGGACTGAAGACTGCGGACAAACGAGTTGTTCGCACTATTCAATTCCTGACGGGGACGATGATTAAAAAGGCCCTAAAGGCCGGGTGACCTTTAGGGCCTCACGTTCACTTACTTGGTGCGGCGCAGGGACAGTTTTTCGGTGACGGCCAGGTAGCGCGCATAATCGTTCTTGCGCATGTAGGCCAGCAGGCGGCGGCGGCGGCCAACCATGCTTAATAGACCATGCCGGCACGATTCATCGTGCTTATTGGCGCGCAGATGCTCAGTCAGTTGAGCGATGCGTTTGGTCAAAATTGCTACCTGAACTTCCGGCGAACCGGTGTCGGTGTCGTGGCGGTGAAAACCGCCGATCACCTCGGTTTTTACTTCCTTATTGAGTGACATGACGTTTGCTTCTCCTTTCTAAAAGATGGTGCAGGTCTCCATGCCTCAAGCGCTTACCGGGGGCAGGACCAGTCACGGGTTGTCATTATACCAAAGATTTCGGCGTTATAATCGCCCCATGCACTTGACCAACGCCCTCTACCGCGTCATGCTCCTCATCCGTCGCTTTGAAGAACGCGCTTTGTTGGAGTTTTCCACGGGGAAACTCTTTGGCACCACCCATGCCTACATCGGCCAGGAAGCCAATGCCGCCGCGCTTTTTTCCCTGACAGATTCCGGCGATGTTGTCTTCAGTAATCATCGTTGTCATGGTCACTTCATCGCCTACGGCGGCGACCCCTATGCCCTGGCCGCCGAGTTGATGGGAAAGGCCACGGGTCTTGTTGGCGGGCGCGGTGGCAGTCAGCACATTCACTGGCGCAATTTTTATTCCAACGGCATTCAAGGTGGCATCGTCCCGGTGGCAACTGGCATAGCATTGGCCGAGAAATTGCAAAAAACCGGCAAAATCGCCATCGTTTTTCTCGGTGATGGCACGTTGGGCGAAGGCGCTGTGTATGAAAGCCTCAACCTGGCCGCGCTCTGGCAAATTCCCGTGCTTTACGTCGTCGAAAATAACCGTTACGCCCAAACCACGCCGATCGAAAACGGGGTTGCTGGTTCCATCGCGGCGCGCTTTCAGGCTTTTGGAATAAAAACCTGGGAGATGGCCTCCAGCGACGTATTGGAACTGCGACCTGGGCTGAATGAGGCTCTTCAGCATGCGCGCGCCAGCGGACTCCCGGCGGCCTGTATTTTGCACACCCACCGATTTGCCGCCCACAGCAAAGGTGACGATCCGCGTCCGCGCGAGGAGATTGCCAGAATCCGCGCTGCATACGACCCGCTGACGCTTCATGCCCCGCGCGTGGAGTCCGTTGCCCGCGCCGCCATCGAAGCCGAAGTTACCTCTGTTGTCCAAGACGCCTTCACCCGTGCCGCATCTGACCCATTTCCGACCCTTTCCAATTGACACTCAACATGACAACCATTCTGATTATCGAAGATATTCCTGACAATGCCGAATTGGCGCGTAAGGCGCTGACAGCTGGCGGGTATGCCACTTTGCACGCGCCTGACGCCGAAAGCGGTCTGCAAATGGCGCAAGGCCTCCAGCCCGATTTGATTCTGCTCGATTTGGGTTTACCCGACTACGACGGCCAAACCCTGGCCGGTTGGCTGCGCGCCGACCCGCAAACCGCCGCCATTCCCATCGTCGCTTTCACCGCCTGGCCGGAGGAAACTGCTCGTCAAATGGCCGTCACTTATGGCTGTCGGGGGTACATTGCGAAGCCCATTGTGCGCGTGAACGATTTTCTTGCCAAAATTGCCTCGTTTTTGAAAACAAATTAATATGGTACTGCCCCCCGCTTCTGAAGTACAGTTGATTGCGGCCAGTCAATTCAGCATTGAGCAATTGACCGCCATTTACAATCAGACTCGTGTAGATTATTTGATTCCCATGCCGATGAACGCCGCCCGTCTGCAAGAATACATCAGCACCTATGACGTGGATTTGCCGCACTCGCTGGTTGCCGCCACGCCTGAAGGTGAATTGCTCGGCGTTGCCATGCTTGGCGTGCGCAAACAGCGCGCCTGGATTACACGCCTGGGTGTTCTCCCGGTGACCCGCCGGCATGGCGCTGGCTGGGCGCTGGTTTCGGGCTTGTTGGAGCAGGCCGCCGACGTGGGGCTGGATTTTGCCATGCTCGAAGTGATTAAAAACAACGCCCCTGCGCATCAACTTTTTCTCAAACTTGGCTTTCGTGAAATTGGAGAATTGCTGGTCCTGCGGCGTTCGCCGACAATTCCACCGCCCGACCCGGTTATCGCTGACGCCCAACGACTTGACCGCGCCGATGCCCTGGCGTTGCTGGGGCGCGAACGTGATTTTCAGCCCTGGACGAACCAATCGGAAACTTTGTTTAATGCCCAGGATGTCTCCGGCTTGCACGTTACACTGGCAGATGGCAGTCGCGGCTGGCTGGTCTATCAGCGCCAAAAATTCACTCTGACGCGCTTTGCCTACGCCACCGAAGTCGGCGACCCGGCCCAGGTGGCCTGCGCTTTTCTCTCGCATCTGCATTACCAGTATCCGCGGCTCGATACCCAGGTTGAAAATATCCGTGTGGACGACCCGCATTTACCCGCTTTTTATGCCATGGGGTATATCGAATCTTTTCGCCGTATCGAAATGTGGCGCGGCGAAGCGCCGTTGTTTTTATAACTTACAATTTGTGAGTCAAGCATGACTTCTCCCACCCTAAAAATTATTGACGAAAAATATCAGCACCAGCGTCAGGCGCTTGCCGCGCTCCCCTTGCCGGTTTTAATTCTGTCTGCTGACGGGCAAGTCATCGAGGCGAATCGGCGGTTTCGAGAGCATTTTCCCTTTGCGTCAGGACAGAAAAATGAGTTTTGCGATACGGTCGGATGGCAAAAATTGTTAGAATTATTACACCAGCGCGGTTTTTTGGAGGAATACCCGCTCGGCGTGACGGATGCGGATGGACGCGTTGCATCGGTTTTGCTTTCGGCCTATCCTCTTGACGTGGATGGCGAAAAGGCCTTCATCATCTTAATGATGGATGCAACTCACGAAAAGAAGATACAGACCGATTTTACTCGTCAAATTGAACGCCTGAACGCCCTCTACAGCGTCAATCAAGCCGTTGTCAGTGGCCTCGATTTGGACGGCATTCTTAAAATGCTGGCTCAAAAAGCCGCTGAACTGTTGGATGTGGACGCTGTTTCCGTTCTCCTGTTTGATAGCGAGACCCAAACGCTGGAATTTGCTGTTCGTCAGGGTTTTCACACGGATGCGATTAAATTTACCAGACTGAAGGTGGGATCAGGTTTGGCTGGGCGCGCCGCTCAAGAGCGCTCAATTGTTCACATCTCCAATCTGGCGGAACTAAACGGCAACTCTGCTTTGGTGAAGGCGCTGATAGGCGAACAGTTTGTGGCCTACTACGGCATTCCACTCATCTCGCAGGGTGAACTGCTCGGCGTAATGGAAATCTTTCACCGCGCCGAACTCACTGTCAGCCCGGATTGGTTGATATTTCTGCAAACTCTGGCCGGGCAGGCCGCCATCGCCATCCGCAACGCGCACATGTTCCAGACCGCCCGCCAAAATTTGGATGAAATTAACGCCCTCTATAAAATCAATCAAGACCTGATTGCCAGTACCGACCCTGGCACCCTGATGAAAAACGTGGTTGACCTGCTTCAGGCCAATTTTGGCTATTATTATGTTCAGGTCTTCGTGCGCGATGCCAAAACTGGCGATTTTGTCATGCGCGAGGGCAGCGGCGAAATTGGTCAAAAAATTAAGAACTTGGGCTACCGGCTGGCGCCCGGCGCGGGGTTGGTGGGTTTTACCGCCGAAACCGGCAAACCGTTTCTGACCAATGACGTGGAACAGGTGATTTCTTTTGAACGTCCGCCCTTCCTGATTGGCACCCAATCTGAACTGGCGGTTCCCATTCGCGCCGCCGGACAGTTTCTCGGGCTGCTCGACGTTCACCAGACGCCGCCGCTCCTGCTGACCGAGCGCGACGTGCGCCTGGTTTTTACGGTAGCCGACCAGTTGGCAATTGCCCTGCAAAAAGCCAATCTTTACACCGAACTGCAAGAATCCCTGCGTCAGGAACAGGAAACCCGCGCCCAACTCATTCACAATGAAAAATTGACGGTTGCCGGGCGCCTGCTGGCCTCGGTTTCGCACGAACTCAACAACCCTATTCAGGCCATTCAAAACGCGCTTTTTTTACTGAAATCGGAAAATCTTTCAGCGCAGGGCCGCCAGGATTTGGAAATCGTCCTGGCCGAAACTGACCGCATGGCCGCCATGCTGCAACGGCTGCGCCGCTCTTACCTTCCGGCGGGCCGCGGCGAATTTTCCCCGGTGGCGCTTAATGACTTGGTTGACGAAGTATCCATGCTGGTCGCTACTCACCTGCGACACAGCCAGATTTCCTTTGAGTTTCACCCCGACCCCGACCTGCCGCTGGTTTTGGGCAGCGAAGACCAACTGCGGCAGGTGATTCTCAACCTGGTCATCAACGCTGTGGATGCCATGTCCTCGGGCGGCCATCTGACAATTTCCACGCAGGCAGACGAGCCGCGCGGCGAAATCCTCGTCACCATTGCCGATAGCGGCCCGGGCATCGCCCCGGAAGTTTTGCCAAAAATCTTTGAGGCATTCGTCACCACCAAGGAACACGGCTCGGGCCTCGGGCTGAATATTTGCTCCCAAATCGTTCAGGCGCATCAGGGGCGCATCAGCGCCGAAAACAACCCGCAGGGCGGCGCCACCTTCTTCGTTTGGCTGCCCGCTGCCGGAGCGGAGGCCGAATGACTCTCAGCGGGAAAATTCTCATCGTGGATGACGAAGCCGTTCTGCGGCAGACGCTGGCGCGTATTCTTCAGCAGGCCGGGTTGGAGGTGACGATCGCTGAAAACGCCGCCCAAGCGCTGGCCTTTTTGCAAAACACACGTTTCGACCTGGTCTACATGGATATTCGCATGCCCGGCATGCCCGGCCTCGACGCGCTCGAAGCGGCGCGCGCGCTGCAGCCTGGCCTGCCGGTGGTGCTGTTCACTGCCCAACCCGACCTGGCCTCGGCGGTGGAAGCCCTGCGGCGCGGCGCGAGCGACTACCTGCTCAAACCGCTCAAACCCGAAGTGATTCTTGAAAAAACCCAGTCCATTCTGCTTACCCAGCGCAAAGAACGCCGTAAGCGTGAAATTTTAGCGCAAATTGGAAGCCTTCAGACCGAATTAAAAGAACTTGAAATCGGCCAGGTGAATTCTTCCGCGCTTGAGATTTTCTCCGCGCCCGATGTGGAGCGTTACCTGAAGCGTGGCGCCCTGACCCTGGATATGCACACCCGCCGTTTGCTGGTCGCAGACCGGCAAGTTTCTCTACCTCCGGCCTCCTTTGACATTTTACTCGTTCTGACGCGCCATTCTCCGCGCGTGGTGGATTATCGCACGCTTTTAGCAGAGGCTCTGGGCTATCAGGTGGACGCGCGCGAAGCGCAAGAATTGGTCAAGTGGCATATCCATCACATTCGTCAGGCGATTGAACCAGATGCCAGAAATCCCATCTACCTCTTCAACCTGCGTGGGGTTGGCTACCGTTTGGTGATGGATTAAAACGGTTTTTTCCAAACTTTTGCAAACTTTTCTTTAGAAACACAATCCTTCGTTTGGTTAATTTTGGGGCAAAATGAAAGTGATGAAAACTCAACAAATATCTCCTGCTTCTGCTAAAACGCGGGTGCTCGTTGTAGACGATCACCCCAACACCGCATCTATGTTGGCGCGCGCTATTGCCCAACTGGGGCCCAAGGTCACGGTTCTTTCTGCCGACAGCGGCGAAAGCGCTTTGAAAATCACTCGTGACCAATCGGTGGATATTCTCATCACCGATATGATGATGACCGGAATCAACGGGTTAGAACTCATTGAAAAATTGCAGGCGCACCCGGCGGGCGGACCTTCCTTCACTGTTCTCGTCACTGCTTACGATATTCCCGGTTTGAAAATTACTGCGCACCGTCTTAAGGTTAATGAAGTTGTCATCAAACCTGTCCGACCAGAGCGCATTTGCCAACTGGTTGCCACTGCCATTGCCGAATTTGGCGCTGAGCCGGCAGGAGTATTGCCCGAAGTTAAACCCCAGCCTAAAATTCTGATCGCCGATGACTTGCCTGATAACGTCACTCTGCTGGTGCGCTACCTCACCAATGAGGGTTATGCCTGCCTGCAGGCCTCGGACGGGGAACAGGCGCTGGCGAAAATCCGCGCTGAAATGCCGGATTTGATTCTGCTCGACATGAACATGCCGGTCAAAGACGGCTTGCAAACCCTGCATGAGATTCGTACCGACCCGGCCATCAGCCATTTGCCGGTCATTATTCTTACTGCTGCCCGCATTGAGCCGATGGATATGCAAATGGCCTTGAACATCGGCGCGGATGATTATGTCACAAAACCCTTTGACCGGCGCGAACTGCTGGCGCGCATTCGCACCCGCTTGCGGGTCAAAGAATCTGACGATCTCATTCGCCGCCGCAATAAGGAATTGAGCCTGTTGCCAGAAATTGGCCGCGAATTGAGCGCGCATACCGATATAGACGAATTGACCCGCCTGATTTTGCGGCGCACGGTCCAAACGCTGGGCGCACTTTGGGGGCAGATTGTCTTGCTCGACCCGCAAGGAAACATCAGCCAGAAATCGTATCATTTCGCGGTAGACGAGAACCCGGACGCTGCTTTGCCAGATTTGAAGGCTTTAATTCAGCGCTTGCGTGAAACGCGCCAGGGCTTCATCATCAGCGACACGCAGCACGATCTGCGCTGGCCGGTCGTCGGGCAGAGTTCCGCCCGCTCGGTGGTGGTAACACCGCTTTTTGGCCGGACGGAATTGCTTGGCCTGCTGATTTTGGCGAATGAAACGCCAAATTATTTTCTTACTGAACACTTTCTGCTGCTACAGGCGATTGCCGGTCAGGCGGCGATTGCCATTGACAATGCGCGTCTGTTCACCCTGCTTAAAAATCAGCCCGCCGCTGGTCAGCCGAATGGCCTGAAAACGTTGACCAGCCTGATGGAACGCGCCAAAACCACCCAGATTACCCAAACCAGCGACATTCTGGAAATGGAAAATCGCAAATTTTCCACGCTGGTGAATTGGATTGACGGTCGTTACGTGGTCACCTTACGCGAAGTTACCCGCTAAAAAACAACAGGCGTAGAAAGCGTAACGGATTAAGGCACGTGTTTTCACGTTTCGCTGCCGCTGGTTTCCAATGCAGAATATACTCTGGCTAACCAAGAGCATATTTCAAATAAAGGTTTTCAATTTTCAACCTATGGAGATTCAAAATGAGAAAAAGACCCTTTCGCATTTTTCTGGTTTTTATCATCATCATCATCCTCGCTATAGCCGCAGTTTTTGTCAACGCCGCACTCCGCCGCAGTCTTAATGATAGCGAGCAGACAGCGAATTCAGTCTTGCGTCTCCAAGGGCTTGCCTATCGCCTTTCCGCTTTGGAATGGCAATCCATCAGTATGGGGCAAATGTCTTCTGAGGTTGTTGAGAGTGTGCAAACTACACGGGATGAGATGAAAAGCATCCTGGGAGAGTTGGAACGGCTTGATCCAAACTCTGAAAACCTAAGCAAGGTACGCCAGGCTTTCACAACTTACGATTCTGCCATGGTCGAAGAGTTCAAACTCATTACGGCAGGCGATTTGGAACAAGCCCACAGCCTGGACGAGGAACAAGTAGATCCAGCCTTCAATGTTTTGGCCGAAGAACTGACATCCGCCGGCGTCAGCTACAACGCAAAGGAAGCACAGGTAAAACGGGGGAGCGACCTGGGCTTTACGATCTTGCTGTTATTTATCTCCGCTGCAACCGCCTGGACATTCTGGCAGTTCCAAAAAGTGCAGGCCGCAAGCGAGCAAGAACATTTGGATGAATTTAAGGCTGTCAACTTGGAATTGGAAGCGAACCGGCAAAGACTCGAACAGCGCGTGACCGACCGCACCAAAGCGCTGGCTACCTCCACCGAAGTCAGCCGCAAACTTTCCACCATCCTCAACCAGAAAGAACTGGTGACCGAAGTGGTGAATCAAGTCAAGAACGCCTTCGGCTACTATCATACCCAGATTTATTTTTACGACGAAGCCAAAGATAATTTGGTCATGGCGGGTGGCACAGGCGAAGCCGGAGAAAAAATGCTGGCTCAATTCCACAAGGTTGCAAAGGGACGCGGCCTGGTGGGACGCGCGGCAGAAACTAACCAGCCTGTTCTGGTATCAGATACAGCCCAGAATGCGGAATGGCTGCCCAACCTATTGTTGCCCGATACCAAATCGGAAGCCGCCATCCCGATCTCCATCGGCGACCAGGTGCTGGGCGTGCTGGATGTTCAGCAAAACGTGGTGAATGGTTTGCAACAGGAGGATGTTGACGCCCTGCAATCCATTGCCAACCAGGTTGCGATTGCTGTGCAGAATGCGCGTATTTTCACCCAAGCGGAACAACAGAGACGCCAAAATGAATTAATTCTAGACTCCGCCGGGGAAGGCATCTTTGGACTGGACGAACAAGGCAATCACACGTTCGTCAACCCGATAGGGGCAGAGATGCTTGGATATTCTGTCGAAGAACTCATCGGGAAACACAGCCACACGATGTGGCATCACACCCATGCGGATGGCACTCCTTTCCCGGGAGAAGAATGTCCCATCTATTTCACGCTGAGAAACGGGGTACATAATCAAGGGGAGGAGTATTTCATCCGCAAGGATGGCAGCGGGTTCTACGTCACTTTTTCCAGTGTGCCCATTCTGGAAGATGACCGCACTGTCGGCGCAGTGGTTACTTTTGCTGATATTACTCAGCAAAAACGCGAACGCGAAATCATCGCTCAACGCGCCAAGCAACAGGAAGTGCTGAACCTGATCACCCGCAAGATCCAAAACACAACCAGCATTGATGGAGCGTTACAGATTACCGCGCGCGAACTGGGTCACGCGCTGGGGATGAAGCAGACGCAGGTGACGCTGGAGCCCGAAAATTTGGCTAACAAGCCCAAAAGCAATTAACGATTGCGGAGCATGAATATGAATATAACCTCAACTACGAATTCATCAGAACAGCGCTTTGGCTTCTGGGGTAACCTGCCCCTGGCGCGTAAATTGTTGCTGGCTTTCGGCGTATTATTCGTTTTGACCGTACTCGTCGGCATTGTCACCTTGTGGGGCTTGAATCAAACCACAACCACTTATGAAGAAGTGCTGACAAGCGATATTCAAGTCCGCACCCTCGCGGACCAATTGACGGTCAACCTTTTATCAGCCCATCGTGACGGCAAGGATTACCTCCTGCGCTGGCGTGTTCAGGGACCGGATGCGGCCTACGCAAACTATGCCACGCTTTTTGTCCAGGATGTTGCCGACATGCGCGACACTCTTAAACAACTTACCCCATTTGGAGAAGATGTAGGGACGGTCTCGACCGGTAATTACTCACAGGCGCAGTATGAAGCGGATCTCGCCGCTCTGGGGCAAAGCACGGATGCCTATGAACAAAGTTTTCTGGCGTATGCCGCCCTGACCAAAGCCAGAGGCTCTGATGAAAATACAGGTCTCGAAGGCGAGATGCGTACTGCCGCTCATAACATTGAAGCAAAAGTCAGTGGCGTGGCTGGGCTGGAGCCACTGGAAATTTTATACCTCCAGATGCGCCGCCATGAAAAAGATTACATCGAGCGCAACGATCAAACCTACATTGACCAGATTCATACAACAGTCACCCAGTTGAAGACTCAAATCGCGGCGACAGACCAACTCAGCCCGGCGGTGAAGACCGAATTGCGCGCCCAGATGGATGCCTACCTGAAAGCATTCGACGCGATCGTGGAAGCAGATCAAGAACTTGTCACGCAGGATACAGAGTTGGCAAACATCGCGGTCGCGCTCCAGACTTCCATTCTAAAAATTAAAGGAATTGGCGCGCAACTTGCGGTGGATAACACAAGCGCGGCGCGCGCAAACGGCACGCAAACCTTTACCTTTTCCATCGTCACGGTCTTTATCGCGCTGGTCATTTCCATCGCGCTGGCTATTACGCTGTCGCGGCAAATCACCCGCCCGGTTATCCAGTTGACGAACGTTGCGCAGGAAATTTCAGCAGGCAACTTCGAGACGCAAGCGGAAGTCACCTCAGCGGACGAAGTCGGCACGCTGGTGCAAACGTTCAACACCATGACCTCCCGCCTGCGTCAGGCATTTGAAGATGTCCGCCGCCGGGCCGCCGAGCTCGCCACCGTGGCCGAAGTGGGAACCGCCACCGCCACCATTCTGCAAACTGACCGACTCTTGCAGGAAGTGGTGGACTTGACCAAAGAACGCTTCAACCTGTACCACTCGCATATTTACCTGTTGGATGAAAGCGGCGAGAACCTGGTCTTGGCAATGGGCGCGGGCGAAGCGGGCGCGCAAATGAAAGCCAAGGGACTCTCCATCCCGCTCAACCGCGAACAATCGTTGGTGGCGCGCGCCGCCCGTGAACGAAAAGGCGTGATCGTCAACGATGTGACGCAGGCGCCGGACTTCCTGCCCAACCCCCTGCTTCCAGACACACGCTCCGAACTGGCTACGCCGATGATCGTCGGCGGCAAGGTCATCGGCGTCTTTGATGTGCAGTCAGATGTGGTTGGACGCTTCACAGACTCAGACATCAACATCCAAACCACGCTGGCGGCGCAGGTTGCCACCTCCATTCAAAACGTGCGCTCTTATGAACAATCCAAAGCACAGGCGGATTTGGAGTCAATGGTTAACGCCATTGGTCAGAAGATCCAGCGCGCCACCACCGTGGACGACACCTTGCAAACCGCTGTGCGCGAACTT
Source organism: Anaerolineae bacterium CG2_30_57_67 (assembly GCA_001872455.1). Classification (GTDB taxonomy): domain Bacteria; phylum Chloroflexota; class Anaerolineae; order Anaerolineales; family Villigracilaceae; genus UBA8950. The sequence goes on from MNXJ01000025.1 coordinate 57,701, forward strand.
GGGCTGGCGCTTGGCGCTTCGCGTGTCAGCGCCAAAATTGGAACAAACCGTCAGACGGCATTGACGAACCTGGCCGAAACTGATTAAAAACCTTGGTGACTTTGCGCCACCCGCATATAAGCGCGTACCCATGTAAGGAAAAAAGGAGATGTTGCCATGAACAAAAATAAGATGTACCAAATGGGAGCCGTTCTAATGCGCGTAATGTTCGCAAGTGTTTTGTTGGCGGCCTGCCAAAATTCCACTCCGCCCGCGCCTACTCTGTTCCCAACCCAGCCAACATCCAGTGGCATTATTATTGCAGTAGATAGCGGCAATGCTCCTTTTATGTACGAAAAAGATAATCAGGCAGCGGGGCTATACCCACTTTTATTGCAGGAGGCTTTCAAACGGATGGGCGTGCCAGCCACCGTGGAGGCCTACCCTTGGAAACGCGCGCTGGTAATGGGTGAAAGTGGCGAAGCGGGCATCGGCGGCATTTACAAAACCGAGTTGCGGTTGAAAATCTATGATTATTCGGCGCCGCTTTTTTTCGAAAAACTCCTGATCTATGTCAAAAAAGGCAATGGCTTTGAGTTTAACACTGTCAACGATTTAAAGGGAAAGACTCTGGGCGTTATGTCCGGGTGGAGCTATGGCGATATTTTTGATCAGGCCAAAGCGCAAGGGTTGTTCAAAGTTGAAGAAGTCTCTACCGATATTGCCAACTTTGAGAAATTGCTACTCGGACGCGTGGATGGGGTGATAGCGATCGAATTGACAGCGCAACAGATTATCTCTGAAAAACAATATGTAGGGCAGATAGAAGTCTTAGCCACGCCCCTATCCATCAACGCCACCTATCTCGTCTTTGCCAAGAGCTTGCAGCAAACGGCTCTGCTGGAAAAATTTAACACTGTTTTGGCGGCTATGCGGCAAGACGGCACGTATGATCTGCTGGTTAGCAAAAGCCAGCAATAATTTCTATCGAGATAAGGACACTCTGTCATGTTAATAAAACGCCTCGCCGACTTTTTTGCCACAAGCCTCCAACGCAAATTGTTGCTGGTGGTAACGGTGGTGGTGACTCTGTTGATGATTGTATTTGGTTTCTACCTAATCAACATACAACGTCAGAACGCCACCGCTGAGATCGAAGGCCGCGCGACCCGCATGGCCGATCTGCTGGCTCAAACCATTGCTTTGCCTCTTTGGAATGTTGATGCGGACAGTATCAATGCCCAGTTCAAAGCGATTATGGCTGACCCGGAAGTGAACAGCGTGGACATCTACGAGACTGGCAAAAGCCAGCCGATGGTGACAATTGCCCGGGAAACCGTCGCTGTTGACCCAATTACCCGCACGGCCGATGTCATCCTCCAGCGCGGGGAAGAACAAAATTCGCTGGGTACTGTTCGGGTAGTCTATTCCCGCGAATTGCTCTATCGTTCGCTCGGCCAGACCCAGATTCTGATCGGTAGCATAATTCTGGTACTCATTTTATTTCTGGTCATTGGCATCTATTCTTTGCTGGGCCGCCTGGTGATTAATCCCCTGCACGAAATGACGATCTTGACCAGCCATGCCGCCGCTGGTGATTTAACCGGCCATGTGAATGTGACATCTCGTGACGAGATGAGCATTCTGGCTTCTTCTTTGAACAGTATGGTAGCCCAGTTGCGTGGCTCCATCAGCACATTGGAATCCCGCGTGGGAGAACGCACACAAAGCCTTGAACTCGCCGCTGAAGTTGGCCGTTCTATCTCGCAAGTGCGCGCGCTGGATGTTATGCTGACCGACGCGGCGGAACTCATCCGAAAGCAATTTGACCTATACTACGTGCAGGTATATCTTGTCAATCCCAGCCAAACTTATCTCAACTTGCAAGCAGGCACAGGGGATGTAGGCGAGCAACTGCTGGCGCGCAACCACCGTTTGCCTTTTAACAACGCCTCCATCAACGGACGCGCCGCAATCGAAAAACGTTCCGTAGTGATTACCGACACCACCGCCAGCGCCACCTTCAAACCCAATCCGCTGCTGCCTGATACCCGCTCTGAAATGGCAGTGCCGCTGATGATCGGCGACAGAGTAGTGGGTGTGCTGGATATGCAAAGCGAAAACGCAGGTTCATTAAATCAGGATATATTGTCCGCCTTCGAAGCCATGGCGGGACAATTAGCCATCGCCATTCAAAATGCGAACTTCCTGGCAGAGACGCAACAAGCTCGCGCCGAAGTGGAATCTCAGGCTCGCCGCCTCTCGCGCGCTAACTGGGTGGATTATCTGGATGCCATCCACAAACCCGAAGAGACCGGCTTTATGTTCGAGCAAAATAAGATCAGCCCGCTAACACAAGCACAAGAAACGCAAACCGCCGAAAACAGTAACGCGCTTGTTGCGCCAATCTCTGTCACAGGCGAAGCCCTTGGAAATTTAGTTGTGGAAATGGGCGGACAATCCCCGATCGCGCATACATCCGAACTGGTCAACACCGTCGCGCGGCAGGTGGCGCAGCAAATCGAAAGCCTGCGCCTGCTGGATAGCGCCGAACGTTACCGCTTCGAGGCGGAAGAAGCCTCCCGCCGCTTAACCCGCGAAGGCTGGAAAGATTACGCAGATACGAATGCCGATCAAGGCTCAAGTTACATTTATGATCTGAAGGAAGTCCGACCCTACAATCAAGCCGGAGATCATCAGATTGAAAAATCTGCTTTCAGCCTGCCGCTCAAAGTCCGCGATGAAACCATTGGCAAACTCGTTGTCCAGGGACTTGGCGCTGATGATAAAGAGTCTCTCGAACTTGCCAATATGGTTGCCGAACGCCTCGGCGCGCACATCGAAGGACTGCGGCAGTTTGACGAAACGCAATCTGCACTGACGCAGTCTGAGAAATTGTTTGAGGCTAGTCGCCGCCTGGCACAAGCCGCAGACTTGCAGGAACTGGTCAAAGCCGCCGTTGAAACACTCGATATCCCGGTGGTCAACCGCGCAATTCTGGGAGCCTTTAGCTATGACGCGGCTGGTGAACTGGAAAGCATGACGGACATTGCCAACTGGTGGAATGGCAGCGGTCATGAAGTGGCTGCGATAGGAACTTCTTATGAGGCAAAAACACTGAAGTTGTTATCGGCATTCTTGAGCGCCACCCCGGTTTTCTTCAACGATACTTTCCACGATGAAAGAATGGACGCGAGTGGGATGCAAATCGCCAAGGCTCTGAATATCCGCGCTGGCGCAGTTCTGCCTCTGTTTCAGGGGAATCGCCAACTCGGTATTCTGATGTTGCAGGCTGAAGAACCGCACAACTTTTCGCAAAACGAAACCCGTTTGTTCTCAGCGTTGGCTCCGCAGATTGCTACCGTGCTGGAAAACCGCCGCCAGTTTGAACGCGCCCAAAAACAGGCCGAACGCGAAAGTACATTGAACGCCATCAGCCAGAAAATTCAAGGCGCCACATCCGTCGAAGCGGTGCTCCAAATTGCCGCGCGCGAACTCGGTCACGCGTTGGGCGCACCGCGCACCATCGCCCAGCTGAGTCTTAAAGATAAGAAGTAGATTGGCATGGACCGATACCATCAACGTCTAAAAGCGCTCTTTGCTGATATCGAAAGGCTTTCTGAAATGCCTGATATTGATATGGCTACCATGCGCCGTGAAACCCAATCTTTGCGCGCACGTGTCATTGAACTGGAAATGCGTTTTTTGGAAAGCCAGAAAAGCGCAGCTTTGCCTGACCCGATTGAACCTGTCGAAGAAGTTCCCGCCCGCCCCCGCCCGCCTATTTTGTATGAAAAAGAACAGGTTGGCTACACCTATACCGGCGACAAATTGGAACCTTTGCAAATCAGCACGCTGACCGGATTGGATGTGCAACATGCTCTTCACATTCCTTTGACTGAAACCGGCGAAACCGTCGGCGTGATGTATATTGAACCTCCTGCTGATCGTAAATGGTTGACGGATGATTCTGACCTGGCCGAATCGGTGGTGCAACAGGTTTCCCTGCAAATTCAGAGCCTGCGCCTGCTGGCTGAAGCCGAGCGCGCTCGCGCTGAAGCTCAGGCCGCCACCCGCCGCTTCAGCCATGTGAGTTGGCAAAACTATCTTGATGCCATTCATCAGAACGAACAAGTTGGCTATTCTTACGACCAGAACGCTGTTGCGCCTTTCAACGAGTCTTTACCCGCTGAAGCCGATTTTGAGCAAACAGTGCAAGTTATGGATGATCAGGTTGGACAGTTGTATCTCAAGACCAGCCCGGTGCACCCGCTCAATGCCGATGACAAGGCCCTGGTTGCCGCTGTTGCCCGTCAGTTGGGCCAGCAAGTCGAAAATTTGCGCCTGCTGGCAGATGCCTCGCGCGCCCGCGCTGACGCTGAAGAAGCCACCCGCCGCCTGACGCATGAAAGCTGGCAAGACTACGTCGGGCGCAATGAAGACGCCACCTTGGGATTCGTCTACGACCTGAACCGCGTCGCGCCGCTCGAAGGGACACCCACCGATATCAGCCTCTCACAGCCGCTGACGGTGCGCGGCGAAACGATTGGCGAATTGGCGCTGGCTGGGTTGGTGGAAAACCCGTCTGCCGACGCGCTGGAGATGCTCTCAGCCATCGCCGCGCAAACCAGCGTCCACCTCGAAACCCTGCGCCTGAATGAAGAACTACAAAAACGCGCCGCCGAATTACTAGAACTCGACCGGCTCAAATCTTCCTTTCTCGCCAACATGAGCCACGAACTGCGCACGCCGCTCAACTCCATCCTCGGTTTCTCGGATGTTATTCTCGAAGGAATTGATGGTGAATTGACCGAAAATATGCAAAGTGACTTGCGCCTGATTCAGAAAAACGGCCAACATCTGTTGCATCTCGTTAACGACGTACTTGACATGGCAAAAATTGAATCGGGACGCATGAACCTGCACCTCGAAAAATTCAAGATTAAAAGCGTGTTTGACGAAGTTAACAGCATTACATCCAGCCTGGCAAACGAGAAAAACCTGGCGCTCATCGTCGAACCCGACTCGGATGCCGAAGTCGAAATTTTTGCTGATGTGATTCGTATGCGCCAGGTGATCATCAATCTGGTCAATAACGCCATCAAGTTCACTCAAGAAGGCCAGGTCGCTTTGCGCGTAGATAAATTAGGCGAGGACAAGGTACTGATACGTGTCAAAGATACCGGCATCGGCATTCCCGCCGATCATTTGGAAAAAATCTTTCAGGAATTCTCGCAAGTCGATTCCACCACCACGCGCAAAGCGGGTGGAACTGGTCTGGGCTTACCCATCAGCCGTAAACTGGTTGAAATGCACGGCGGGCGCATGTGGGCCGAAAGCGCCAATGTGCCGGGTGAAGGCTCGACATTTTATGTGGAGATCCCCGTTGAAGCTCAAATTCGCGATATCGAAAAGACGGTGAAATAATATGTCTATGCCAGCCTTTTTGGAATGTGTCTCTTGCGGACACCAACAGGCGTACATTCCTTTTGAACCAACGCTGTGCGGTCACTGTGGCGCGCAGTGGTTGGAGCCGCGTTATGATTATGCCGCCTTCAAACGCGAGATTTTGCGCGGCCTGCCAGGTCGTTCTTTCAACCTGTGGCGTTATCAGGATATTTTGCCGTTGGCGTTGCCTGTGGAAGCGGATTTTTACCCGGCAGGCGGAACGCCGCTGTGGCTTTCGCATCGTTACGCCCCGGCGCTTGGACATTCGTTGGTTTACCTCAAAGATGAACGCTACGGTCCGACCAGCTCCTTCAAAGACCGGCAGGCGGCTGTGGGTGTGGCCGCCATGCTTCAGTGCGGCATCCGCGAAGCGGTGATTGCCTCCACGGGCAACGCCGCCGTCGCCTATGCCGCCGCCTGCGCCCGCGCGGGCATCAAACTGTGGGTTTTTATGACCAGCCTTGTACCGCAGGAAAAATTGCGCGAGGCGGCGCTCTTCGGCGCGGAGGTCATCCGCGTCAGCGGCAATTACGATCAGACCAAACAAATTGCCGCCCAATTTGCTCAGCGCCGTCACCTGTTGCTTGACCGTGGCGCGGGTTCCATTCCCGCCCGCGAGTCGATGAAAACCATCGCCTACGAGATTGTGGAACAACTCGGCTGGCGCGCGCCTGATTGGTACATCCAGGCTGTCAGCGGCGGGCTTGGGCCGCTGGGCGTCTATCAGGGCTTCAAGGAAATGTTCGAGATGGGGCTGATTAGCCACATTCCAAAACTGGCCGTTATTCAGGCGGAGGGTTGTGCGCCGATGGTGCAGGCTTTCAGGGCTGGCAAAGATGTTGCCGAGCCGGTTATCCCCGATACACGCATCATCATTCTTTCCACCGGCGACCCCGGTAAAACATACACGTTTCTGTGGAATTTGACCCAGAAATATGGCGGCGTGATGGAATCTGTCAGCGACGTCGAAGCCTTCAACGCGATGCGCGCGCTTGCCAAAAGCGAGGGGATGGCCGTCGAACCGGCCACCGCAGTCGCCTTTGCCGGGCTGGAAAAACTCATCAACAAAGGGACTATTTTGTCAGATGAGTTGGTCGTTGTTAATTGCACCGGTCACACTTTTCCGGTTGAAAAACATATTTTGGAAGATCAATTTGCGGTGGATGTTCATCTGAGCGAAACCCAGGCGCCGGCCCCGCGTGAAGGGCTGCAAGCCGCCCTTGAAAATCTTGACGAGAAGACCACCACCGTTTTGCTGATTGACGATAACCCCGACGATGCGCTCTTGATTCGCCGTTTGTTGGAAGCGAAAAAAGCATATCGCGTGCTTCATGCCAAAGACGGTTGGGAAGGCCTGGCAATGGCACGTCACAGCCTGCCTGATTTGATTGTGAGCGACCTGACCATGCCCGGAATTGACGGTTTTGGCCTGGTGGAAGAATTGAAGATGGACCCGCGCACCAAGAAAATTCCGATTGTGGTGGTAAGCGCCAAAGATATTACCGAAGAGGAGCGGTTACGGCTAAATGGTCATATTGAAGCCCTGTATCAAAAAGGGTCATTGCCTCCGCGCAAGTTTGTGGAACAGGTAGTTCAAGTGATTGAAGAAGACAAACATGTTGTCAGAGGAGGTCCGGAGAAATGAGCAGCAATGTTCTCTATGTTGAAGATAATCCTGACAATATGATGTTGGTGCGTCGCGCGCTCGAAGCGCGCGGCTATACGTTGTTCGAAGCCATGACCGGGCTGGAGGGGGTTGCGCTTGCAGAAAGGGAAAATGTCAGCCTGGTGTTGTTGGACATCAACCTGCCGGATATTGATGGTTACGAAGTGGCGCGCAGGATTCGGCGCAACGTCATTAAGCCTTCGTTGGCGTATGTTCCCATCATTGCCATCACCGCCAACGCCCTCAAGGGCGACGCCGAAAGGGCGCTTAATGCCGGGTGTGATGTTTACATGTCCAAACCGATTAACATTCGAGAACTATGGGCGCGGGTGGAGGGATTTGTCCCCTCGCCCAAGTAAGAATGTGGGTTTTGGCGAGTGCGGAATCTTTGCGCAGGTCGGATGACAACCCGACCTGCGCTGTTTTGTTCGTGCGCTGGTCGGGTTTAAATGCAGTTCCCTTCCCCATTTCGCGTTTATCCGGTATGATTTTCGCCCGATGACAACTGTCCTGGAATCTCTCAACACTGCGCTTCATCGCGCCATGCAAGCCGATGAACGCATCTATATTTTGGGCGAAGATATTCTCGACCCGTATGGTGGCGCGTTTAAAATAACGCGCGGCCTTTCGGCAGCTTTTCCGGGCCGCGTCCTCACGACGCCGATTTCTGAAGCCGCTATTTTGGGCCTCGCCAGCGGCATGGCGCTGCGCGGTTTGCGCCCGGTGGCCGAAGTGATGTTCGGCGATTTTGTGACCCTGATGGCCGACCAACTCATCAATCACGCCGCCAAATTCCGCTGGATGTACAACGACCAGGTGCGCGTGCCGCTCGTGCTACGCCTGCCGATGGGCGGGCGGCGCGGCTACGGCCCGACTCACTCGCAGTCACTGGAAAAACTCTTTTTGGGCGCGCCCGGCCTGCGGGTTGTCGCCCCGTCCACCCTCGGCGACCCGGCGCAGATGCTGGAAGATGCCATTTTGCGCGATGATGACCCGCTGCTTTTCGTTGAGCATAAAATTCTCTACACCCGCTCGCTGCTGACCGCCGCCGATTTGTCCGATTGGCGGGTGAGCCAGACGGCGGGCGCTTTCCCCGTCTTCAGCCTGCTCCCGGTGGGCGGCGAATCCGCCGCGCTGACGATTGCCACCTACGGCTATAATTTTGAAATCGCGCGCGCCGCCGCCCAGGAATTGCTCTACGAAGACGAAATTTTTAGCGAAATTGTAGTTTTCTCGCAACTCAGCCCCTTTGAACTCGACCCGCTTTTTGAGTCGCTGCGCCGCACCGGCAGGCTACTCACTTTTGAAGAAGGCACGCAAACCCTCGGCTGGGGCGCAGAAGTCGCCGCCCGCGCCGCCGAGGCCCTGCCGGGCGTGAAAATCCGCCGCCTCGGCGCGCTCGATTTTCCGATTGGCAATTCTAAATCGTTGGAAGATGAAATTCTTCCCTCGCAAGAAAAGCTGACCGCCGCCGCGCGGCAGTTGGCGCTCCGATGAGAATCCCGCGCCAACAAAAAAGACGCCAGTCGCATGACCGGCGTCTTTTTTGTTCATCAAGAGTAGTTACAGCGTGTTGAAAACTTCCACACTGCCCCGTGTCTCGCTGGCGGTTTTGTAGGCTTGCCCGTACAGATGCCCCATTACCAGCATGGCGTAGGCGGCGGTGAACAACACGCCAATACCGCAGGCCACCGAACCCAGCGGGGCGATGAAGCCATTCGCCACGATGCCGCCCAGCAGCACCATCAGGAAAGGCCCCGGCGCGGCGCGCACCAGGCCGATGACTTCGCCAAAGCGGAAGGCCGCGCCCAGTTCACCGGTATCGGCCAGTTTGCCGTAGGCGGCAGGGAGGATGATGCCGATGCCGATGCCCAGGATGGCGACCAGGCAGTAGGTGCAGAATATGACGAGCCCCATCAGGCCGCCAGCGGCATCCGAATTTTGCCCGTTGCCGCTTAGCATGGCTGGAATAATCGAAATGCTGAGCCCGCAAAGCAGAATCAGAATCAGCGGGGCGGCGTAGCCCAGGCCGACCACAAGCGCCTGAAAGCCCTTGCCGATGTAAGCGCCAAAATCGTTCCATTCGGGCAGGGTTTCGGCTTCCCCTTTGATGACGCGGCGGGTAATTTCCAGCGTCCAGCCCAGCACGGCGATGCTGCCGACCACCGGAATGAGCGAAACCAGCGCGGCAATGCCGACTTTTTTCAGCCAATCGGGGTCTTCAAAAACAAACGTAAAAGCGCGGCCAAAATTCATTTTGTTCCTCCAAATGATCGAGATAAGACATTATAGAGCAGAAGCGGGTAGAATTACAATCCCTTCACCAAAACAGGACAAATATGCCAACTACCATTCTCGTTCCAATGCTCAACGCCAATGAACCGGAAGCCCGTCTGGTGGCGATTCACGCCATTCAGGGGCAGGCTGTGAAACTGGGAGATTTGCTTTTCACTATCGAAACGACCAAAGCCGCCAGTGACGTCGAATCGCCGGGCGAGGGCTTTTTCCGCCCGCTGGCCGTCGAGGGCGCCACCCTGACGGTGGGTGAGACGCTGGCCTATCTAACCGATACGCCCGATGAAGCGCTGCCTGCGTCTGATGCGGCGGCCCCCGTCCCGGCCTCTGCCGCCACCCCGTCAGAGATGCGCATTACCAGGCCTGCGCGCGCGCTGGCCGAGTCGCTCGGTGTGGATTTGGCGCGCCTGCCCACCGACCGTCTGATTACCGAAGCCGTTGTCCGCCAATTTTCCACCTCCCAGACCCCAATTTCCCAATTCCCAACGCCCCAACCCGCCATTTTGCTCTACGGCGCGGGCGGACACGCCAAAACGGTGCTGGAAATGATGCGCGCCATCGGCGCTTTTCCGGTGGCTGGAATTTTGGATGACAACCCGGCGCTGTGGGGGACGGTGGTGCTGGGCGCGCCGGTGCTGGGCGGGCGCGAAAAACTCCCCGAATTTTTGGCGCAGGGAATTTTCCTGGCCGCCAACGGCGTGGGCGGAATCATCAACATTGAAGTCCGCGTCCGATTGTTTGAACTGTTGACCGCCAGCGGATTCGCCTTTCCGGCGCTGATTCATCCGCGCGCGACGATTGAAGCCTCGGCGCAAATCGGCGCGGGGACGCAGGTTTTTGCGCATGCCTACGTCGGCTCTTCGGCGGTGTTGCGGGAAAAATGTATGGTGAACACTGGCGCAGTCGTCAGCCATGACTGCGAAATTGGCGCGTATACGCACATTGCGCCGGGCTGTCTGCTGGCCGGGCAGGTGCGCGTGGGCCAAAAAGCGCTGATTGGGATGGGCGTCACCACCGCCATCGGAATCTCCATCGGCGACGGGGCGCGGGTGGGCAATGGCGCTGTTCTGCTGGCTGATGTTCCGGCGCGGGCGATTGTCGCGGCGGGCAAGGTCTGGGCGATAAGTAAATCTGAATTGTAAAAATTTTCGTTTTTGCAGTGGAGTCATTAGTGAGTCAAAATTTGTGATAAAAACAATTTTGTACGCTCTTCTTTGGGGTTGCTGAAAACTTCTTCTGGTGTGCCGGTTTCGATGATCTGCCCCTTATCAAAAAATACCATTCTATCAGCCACCGCGCGGGCAAAGCCCATTTCGTGCGTTACTACCAGCATGGTCATCCCTGTCCGCGCCAGTTCAATCATTACATCCAACACTTCTTTAATCATTTCCGGGTCAAGCGCTGAAGTTGGTTCGTCAAATAGCATAATTTTGGGTTGCATTGCCAGCGCGCGCGCGATTGCCACACGTTGTTGTTGCCCCCCGGAAAGTTGACCGGGGTATTTATCTGATTGGTCAGGGATGCCTACGCGTTCTAATAACTGCCGCGCGGTTTCTTGTGCCTTGGCGTGGTCCCATTTGCGGACTTGCATCGGCGCCAGCATGACGTTTTCTAAAACTGTCAGGTGCGGGAAAAGATTAAATTGCTGGAAAACCATGCCGGTTTCCATGCGAATCCGTTCAATGTTGCGCGTATCGCTGTTGAGTTCCAGCCCATCCACTGTGATGGATCCCTTTTGATGCTCTTCCAGCCGGTTGATGGTGCGGATGAAAGTGGATTTTCCTGACCCGGACGGGCCAAAAATTACAATCACTTCGCCTTTTTGCACTTCCAGGTTAATTCCTTTCAGAGCATGAAAAGTTCCATACCATTTTTCCACGTTATTGCAAATAATAATGGGTGGTCGAGTTTCATCACGCATATCTAATCTCCTTTAATATTTCAATTATAGCCGCAAGATTTCGCTTTGTTGAATCTTTTATTCAATTTTTGTAATTTTGGTAAAACGCGCTTTTGTCAGCCGTGCCAGATCGGTGACCCTTAAGCGAATATTGATGCCGCGTTGTCCGCCGGAGATGTGGATTTGCTCAAAATTCTGTGCTGAAGCATCCAGCACCACTTGAAAGCCTTTGTTGATCAGCGCTAATGGCGAGATTCCGCCCGCTTGCAAGCCGGTCAGCGTCTCGGCTTCGCGCTCTGTTGGCAGAGAGACTTTTTTCTCGCCCAGGCTGTCGGCTAGTTTTTTTAAATCCACCTGGGCCGAGCCGGGGATGACTGCCAGCAGAGGTTTCCCTTTTTCGCGGGTGACGACAATCGTTTTGAAAACAATCTCTGGCGCGATTCCTAAAAAGCGGGCGGTTTCTTCTGCGCCCAATTTTTCGGCGGGGGTTTCAAAGGCGGTGTAGGCTACTTTTTGGCCGTCCAAAAAGCGGGTGATGTTATTGATGGTCATATGGATGGAGTTTTCAGGTATCTTACGATGCCATGCTCAAGTAGGGCGCAAAGCGAAAACAGCCTATTTGAGTTTGGACACATAGATTTTCATCAACTATAATTGACAAATCTGTAAGGATTTATCCCCCATTTGTAGGACATTTCCATGTCAAAGGAGTCCAATATGAAATTAGAAAATCTTAGCGACTATCAACGCCAGTCACGCAAAACCTGGAATCTGGTCAAGACTGACCATCCGTTGGTGTATCCCACGCTTGGGTTGACCAACGAAGCCGGAGAAGTGGCCGGTAAAGTAAAAAAAATATTCCGCGATAAAGGCGGCATTATCTCCCCCGCTGACCGCGAAGCGCTCAAATACGAACTTGGCGACGTATTGTGGTATCTGGCGCAAATCGCCACCGAGCTTGACCTGGATTTGCAGGAAATTGCCAGCGCTAATCTGGAAAAACTCTTTTCGCGTCTTGAACGCGGCGTCATTCGTGGCGAGGGCGATCAGCGTTAATCCAAGTCGCGGCGATTTGTTGAACTTGAATGGCGCGTTGGGGCGGCTTTTTTATATCTCTTTCACCAGTTCGGCTAAAAAATTAAGGCGGGCTTCGGCCAAGCCGGGGAGCGCGCCAAGGGCGTAGAATGCGCCGCTACCTTCGATCGCCAGCGATGCGGCGACGTTGCCGCGCAGGACGGCCTGCACCGGGTCGAGGCTGGCAGCGTACCCGGCCAAAAATCCGCCGCAAAAGACAGCGCCCGCGTGGGTTGGGTCGGCTAGTTGCGCCGGGTAGGCGGGAATTTCCCATTTACGTCTGCTGGCGTGTTCATAGACGAATTGTCCGCGCGCGCCGCGTTTAATGACGATGATTTCTGCGCCGAAACTGCCCAACTCGGCGGCCATCTGCCATAAATCGTCGGTACGCCCCCAAAATAGACTACGCAGGTCTTCTTCGGCGGGCAGGAAGGCAGTAACGCCCTGAAGCAGAGAGCGCAAATTAGCGAGAAAATTACCATTCATGTAGCCAGTGCAGGGTTCAATGGTGATGATGGTGGCTCCGGCCTGGTGAAATGCGGGAGCGAGCTGGGCGTGACTGGCATAATCGAGCGGGGCGAGGTGGACGGCTTTGGCTTGCTTATAGAGAACTGGAATGTCGAGCAAATTGGGCGAGTCGGGGTTCTGGCGGGTGATGCTTGGGGTTTGTTCTTGGAGCGGCTGGTAACCAAGTAATGTTTTGGGAAAGGGTAGGCCGAGCCGCAGAAAATGGGATGCGGGGTTGGTGTGTTGAGCGCTGGTTGAGTCGGTATAACTGATGAAAGTGCGCAGGTCTAGTGGGACCGGTAAAATTTTAATTCCCTGAGTGTCAAACCCGGCTTGCTCAAACTGCCGCAGCCACTCGCGTGGATAATCCTCTCCCACGCGCGTTAGCAAACCGGGGGCATCACCCCACAAGCGCGCACCGCTGGCGGCATACGCCAGATTGCCGCCAGGAACGTCTATCAGTGGGTGGCCTTCGGGCGGAAGTAAGTATTCGCGCCGTAACTGTCCGGCGATGACGATGGAAGGAATGAAGGCGGTCATATCAAAAATTATAAGCGATGTTTGGCATGGCGATGATTGTGCCGGCTAAGATTTTGCGCGATTGTGCTACAATTTCGCGCGTTTGGAGAAAACCCATGACTAATCCCCGTAAACCTTTTTTACTCAACGTTGGTTTTTTAATCAGCGCTTCGACGGGCTACAACCGCGAATTTGATTTTTATCTTTCCACTCTATCGGAAGAAGATGATGATGTATTGCTATCGGAAATTCAGGGGCGCGTGAAGATTTCGCGCACGCCGCAGGGGCTGTTGGTGGAAGGAAAATTTAACGCTCAAACCCACCTGGAATGTGTGCGCTGTCTCGAAGAATATGACCACAAATTACAGTGGAGTTTTACCGAACTGTACGCCTTCAGCCTCAACAACGTCACCGATTCGGGCCTGCTTGTGCCCGATGATGCGCAGTTGGACCTGGAAGATTTGGTGCGCGACGGCGCTCTGCTGGAAATTCCCATTTCGCCGATATGCAAGCCCGACTGTCAGGGATTGTGCATCGAATGCGGCCAAAACTTAAATATGGGCGATTGTGGACACGTTGAGCTGCAAGACAAAATCTCATAAAAAAAATGTAAAACCCGCATAAATTCCCCTTCGTTCATCTAAAAACTTAATATAATCACAACATCTGGTGAATATTCTCGCCCGGACGTTGTTTTTGGGGCCTCCCGAATTTTCCGTGAAGAATGCCGTCTTTTGGGTATGAGTGCGTACGTGCTCATACCCAAAAGACGGGGCCTTACTCCGAAGATTCCCAAAGAACCTGTTTTTGTGTTGCCGCCTAGAAAATTTTCTCTGGGCAACGTATTCGAAGGAGGATGTGCTTGCCAAATTGCGTTATGTTCTGTTTGTGTTTTAATCGTCAACTTATAAGTCAATTGGAGGAGAGAAATGCGTAAATTATTTGCTGTATTTGCTGGCCTAACGGTCATCAGTCTGCTATTAGCCGCTTGCGGCACTGCCGCGCCCGCCGCGTCGAATGGCGCGCCCGTTATTCAAACTGTCGTCGTGACGGTAGAAGTTCCTGTCACTGCTGCGCCCGCCGCTCCCGTGGTTGTTGCGCCCGCTGGTTATGGTGAGACGCTCAAAGCCGTACAGGCACGCGGTAAGCTGGTCTGCGGAGTCAATTCTCAAGTGCCTGGCTTCGGCTACGTCGACTCTGCCGGTAGCTACTCTGGCTTCGATGTAGATTATTGCCGCGCCTTGGCCGCCGCCATTTTTGGTGACGCCACCAAAGTTGAATTCCGCGCTGTCAGCGCCAAGGAGCGCTTTACCGCCCTGCAATCTGGCGAAATTGACGTGCTCAGCCGTAATACCACTTGGACGCTGGTGCGTGATACTGAACTTGGCGGCAACTTTGTCCACACCACTTTTTACGATGGTCAGGGCATGATGGTCAAGAAAGAAAGCGGCATCACCGATCTCAAAGGTCTGGACGGCGGCACCATCTGTGTGCAGACGGGTACGACTACCGAACTCAACCTGGCCGATGTCATGGCCACTCAAGGCATTTCCTACACCCCCGCCGTCTTTGATGACGCTGATTCGACTTTCGCCGCTTATGCAGAAGGTCGTTGCGATGCCGTTACCACCGATAAATCTGGCCTGGTTTCGCGCCGCGCTGTGTTAGCCGACCCGGCTAATCATGTCATCCTTGACGTCACCATGTCGAAAGAGCCGCTCGGCCCGATGGTACGTCATGGCGACGACCAATGGTTCGATATTGTCCAGTGGACGGTCTTCGCCCTGTTCTTTGGGGAAGAGTTTGGCATTACTTCTGCCAACGTGGATGAGCAGAAATCTTCTGCCACCGCTCCCGAAGCCAAGCGTTTCTTTGGCCTCGAAGGCGATATGGGCCTCAAATTAGGCCTCACCAACGACTGGGGCTACAACATCATTAAACAGGTTGGCAACTACGAAGAAGTCTACAATCGCAACCTTGGCCCCGATACCCTTACCTACATTCCGCGCGGCCTGAATAACCTCTACACCAACGGCGGCTTGCTCTACGCTCCGCCCGTTCATTAGTTTCATCACCACTTTTGGGGGGCGGTTCAAACCGCCCCCCTTTATTTGGAGGCAGAGAACGTGATTTCCAAAAGTAGCGTCCCTTTTTGGCGCAATGAGCGCGTTTTACAGGTTTTGGGCCAGGTTATTTTTTTCCTGCTTGTTTTTCTCTCCGGCTATTACATTTACAGCAACATGCTGGTCGGTTTGCAAAAACAAGGTACTACGCTGGGCTTTTCTTTTATCACCGGGCTGGCCGGTTTTGATATTGGCGAATCGCTGATGGAATATACCCGCGAATCGTCTTACTTACAGGCTTTTCAGGTCGGCTTGCTCAACACCTTATTTGTCAGCGGTGTGGGCATTCTTTTTTCTACCATTTTGGGCATTATTTTAGGGGTGGCGCGTCTTTCTGCCAATTTTCTGGTCAATCGTCTGGCCGCATTCTATCTGGAATTAATGCGCAACCTTTCTCTGCTGGTTTTTCTCATCTTCTGGTATCTGGCCGTTTTTCTAAAATTACCAAAGGTGAAGGAAGCCATCATCTGGCCTGGGCAGATTTTTTGGACGAATCGCGGAATCGGCATTCCGTGGGGCATCCCAACCGACTCGTTTCCCGCGTATTGCTGGATTTTGTTCTTCAGCCTCCTTTTGGCGATTGGTGTTGGCTATGGGTTGTACGAGCGTGGCCGCCGCACCGGGCGTCCGCCGCTGACCCTGCTGTGGATGGCGCTTACTTTTTTAGCGGCAGCCGCTATCGGCTGGTTTGCCTTGCCGAGGCCGCCTTTTGAGTGGAATTTTCCCTATGTCAAAGGTCTCAACCTCTCTGGTGGAAAAATTATCAGCCCAGAGTTCATGGCGCTCACTTCTGGTTTAGTTTTGTATACAGCCGCTTTTGTCGGTGAAGTCGTCCGCGCGGGCATTCAATCGGTTTCAAAAGGGCAGGTTGAAGCCGCCCGCGCACTGGGGTTGAATGGTTTTCAGACCCTGCACCTGGTGATTTTTCCGCAGGCCATGCGCGTCATCGTGCCGCCGCTGACCAGTCAATATCTCAACCTTGCCAAAAATTCTTCGCTGGCGGTTGCCATCGGCTATCCAGATTTATTTTATGTCTCCAGCACTATTATTAACCAGAGCGGGCGGGCGGTAGAGATGATTGCGTTGGTGATGTTGACTTATCTCGCCATGAGTTTGCTGACCTCGGCTTTTATGAACTGGTATAACCAAAAAATTCGTCTGGTGGAGCGCTAAACATGACGGAAGAATCTCTCCCTCCGCTCACAGAACGCCTTTCCGCGCTGCGCTGGCTACGCCAGAACCTGTTTAGTTCCTGGGGCAATTCCCTGTTGACAGTTTTGGCGGCTTGGCTGTTATGGGTGAGCGGAAAATCGCTATTGATTTGGACTTTCGTGGACGCTCGCTGGCAGGTGGTCGCCGCCAATTTGCGCCTGCTTCTGATTGGGCAATATCCCGCCGAACAGGCCTGGCGTTTGTGGATTTCCATGCTCTTGCTGATTTTTCTGACCGGCAACTCGCTTGGCCTCTGGACAAAATCGCGCAAGTTTTTGGCGGCGCTGGCGATTTTTCCGCTGGCGCTGGCGCTCATCCCTTTTGAAATGGAACAACGTCTCTGGTTGCTCGGTCTGGCGCTTGCTGGCGCGTTGGGCTGGCTGGCAGGACATTCAGCTGGCGCCAGAACTTCCTCGCGTTCTGGCACGAGCCGGGCGTTCGAAAATGTCGTCATTGTTGGCTGGCTGATCTGGATTCCCATTTTTATTTTGCTCTTGCGTGGCCTAACCCTCGAGGGCGAAGGCTGGATGCCGCTGGTCACTACCAACCTGTGGGGCGGGCTGTTGCTTACATTCCTGTTGACCATCGTGGCGATTGTGGTCTCCTTCCCGCTGGGTGTGTTGCTGGCGCTGGGGCGCCGTTCCGAGTTGCCGGTTGTGCGTTGGTTTAGCATTGGTTATATCGAACTGGTGCGCGGTGTACCGTTGATTGCAGTCTTGTTTATGGCGCAGTTGATGCTTCCGCTCTTCCTGCCTGCCGGGGTGACGGTGGATCGCGTTTTACGCGCGGCAGTTGGTATTACGCTCTTCAGCGCCGCTTATCTGGCTGAAAATGTGCGCGGCGGCTTGCAGGCTATCCCAAAAGGCCAGTTCGAGGCCGCTTACGCGTTGGGGTTGGGCGGCTTTCAGACCATGCTCTTTATCATTTTGCCGCAGGCACTGCGATTGATCATTCCCATTTTGGTTGGGCAATTTATCGCCCTGTTCAAAGATACCGCCCTGGTCTCGATTGTTGGTTTGTTCGATTTGCTGGGCATTGCCAAAACCGTGCTCGCGCAGCCAGAATTTCTGGGTTATCAGCGTGAAGTCTACGCTTTTATCTCATTGCTTTATTGGGTGATTAGTTATGGTATGTCGTACTTGAGCCAACAGTTGGAAATCGCTCTGAATGTTGGCAAACGCTGATGAATAGCGTACAAAAAGCAAAACGCTGGTAACTACCTACCGTCCCTCACCCCCAGCCCCTCTCCCAGCGGGAGAGGGGAGCAGATGCAGAGAGATTTTTTGTCGTTTTCGGCCACAAAATCCGCTTTTTGCGTCCGTTTCCCTCTCCCAAAGGATTAGGGTGAGGGTAGGTAATTACAAACGCTGGTATTCTGACCAGCGTTTTGCTTTTTGATTTGTACTGGTGGCGTTTACTTTTCTTCCGGTAAATCCAACTTGATGTGTAATTCGCGCAGTTGTTTTTCGCTGGCGGGGGAGGGCGCATCGGCCATCACGTCGCGCCCGGCCTGGTTTTTGGGGAAGGCAATCACCTCGCGGATGTTGGGTTCTCCGGCGAAGAGCATAATCAGCCGGTCGATGCCGGGGGCCATACCGCCATGCGGCGGCGCGCCAAACTGGAAGGCCTCAATCATGTGGCCGAATTTGGACTGAATTTCTTCATCCTTCAGCCCCAACAGTTGAAAAACCTTCTGTTGAATGTCGCTGCGATGGATACGGATGGAACCGGAGGCTGTTTCGTAACCGTTCAGCACCATGTCGTAGGCGTCGGAGAGAATTTGGCTGGGGTCGGTCTCAAACTTGGGCAGGTCTTCCATCTTCGGCATGGTGAAGGGATGATGGGCGGCGTCCCATTTTTTGTCTTCCTCGTTGTATTCAAACATGGGGAAATCCAGCACCCAGGCGAAAGCCAGCACATTCGGGTCGGCCAGATTCAACCGGTCGCGGAATAAAAGCCGCAGCGCGGAGAGCGTCTTGTTGGCGACGGGTTTGCTATCGGCGATGAACAGTACCAAATCGCTGGTTTGGGCGCCGGTGCGCGTCTGAATGGCTTCCACTTCTGCCGGTTTGATGAACTTCTGCGCGGTGCCTTTGACGCCTTCGGCGGTCAGCGCCAGGGTTGCCAGACCCTTGGCGCCCTGCTCTTTGCTGAAGGTGGTCAGCTCGTCGACTTCTTTGCGGGTGTAGTCGGCGCAACCAGGGGCGACGATGCACTTGATGACGCCGCCGTTTTTGAGCACATTTTGGAAGACCATAAATTCGCTGGCAGCCAGAATGTCGCTCAGGTTGTGCAGTTCCATGCCGAAGCGCAGGTCGGGTTTGTCGTTGCCGTAGCGCTCCATCGATTCGGTGTAGGTCATGCGCGGCCAGGGCGAAGCCAGCAGGCGCTTTCCGGGCAGAATTTCCTGCACCATGGCGGTGAACAGGCCCTCGCCAACTGCCAGCACGTCGTCGCGCTCGACAAAACTCATTTCCAGGTCGAGCTGGGTAAATTCGGGTTGACGGTCGCCACGCAGGTCTTCATCGCGCAGGCAGCGGGCAATTTGATAGTAGCGGTCGAACCCGGCCACCATCAGCAATTGCTTCAATTGCTGCGGCGACTGTGGCAGGGCGTAAAATGTCCCCGGCTGAAGCCGCGAGGGGACGAGGTAGTCGCGCGCGCCTTCGGGCGTGGTTTTGAAGAGCATCGGCGTTTCAATTTCGAGGAAACCGCGCTCACTCAAGTAGTCGCGGATGAATTTGACGACGTTGTGGCGCAGAACTATGTTGTTGTACATGCGCTCGCGGCGCAGGTCAAGATAGCGATATTTCAGGCGGATGTTTTCATCCACGGTTTCGTCCGTATTGACTGCCAGCGGCAGGGGTTTGGCCGGGTTGAGCACCACACATTTTTGTACTGCCACTTCGATGGCGCCGGTGACCAGGTTGGGGTTTTCTGCCCCCGCCGGGCGCGGACGCACCATACCGGTAACTTGCAGCACCCACTCATTGCGTGCGTCCTGAATGGCGCTGACCTCTGGCAAATTCGGGTCGCCGACAACCTGCACCAGCCCAGTGCGGTCGCGCAGGTCAATGAACGTCACACCGCCGTGGTCGCGCTGGCGGTGTACCCAGCCGGCCAGGGTGACCGTCTGGCCGATGTGAGCGGGGCGAAGTTCGCCGCAAGTGTGAGTACGGTACATAGCATCCTCCAAAAATGTAATGAGACAAAAAATATCGCCCGGTGCGGAGTGCTTCGGGCGACTGGGGTATCAGCGTTTGGGCGAGTCAGGGAAAAATCCCCAACTGTCCGGCACCAGCCGACCAGTTGGGAAGGATTATCGTCGTCGTTGAAATAATGACGTTTCCTGAACATGGCCGAAAATTATAGCATAAAAGCCCCTACTTCAGCATTGAATTCTATGATGAGCGCATCAATTTCGGCGGCTTGCTTTTGCACATTCGTCCAGTAATCGGGTGCGTACCACATGGCCTGAATTTCCTCGTAGGTTTTGCCCTGCTGTTCCACCCAGGTGTAATACTTCAGGTTATGCACGCGGCGGCGGTCAGTGTAGCGCAGTTCGAGCAGATTGTCGGTGGTTTGTCCCAAAATCCAGCGGGAGAAATCGGCGGCGGCGTTTTGGCTGGTGTATGCGCCCATTTCGACGCGCATCTCCTGGATGCGGCTCTGGTACAAATCCATTGAGTCGGTCAGCACCGTCAGCACAATATCGTGTTCGCCCATTTCGTAGTATTTCGCCATTTTGATGGCGGTCAGCACGTTGGAGATGCCCGAAAAACCCAACAGCGAGAGTTGCGTAATCAAGGCTGCGGGCACGCCCTGCGCCGCCAGGTATTTCTGCCCGGCGGGTTCGTTGAACAGGCGCGCCACGTTGACGACGGCGTTGTCGTCAATTGCCGCCACCAGGTCGGTGTTTTTGGCATTATGAATCCAGGGGACGTGCTTATCGCCAATGCCCTCAATGCGGTGTGAGCCAAAGCCGTTTTCCAGCAGAGTGGGGCATTGCAGCGCTTCGCTGGCGACGATTTTGCTGGACGGGAAAATCTGCTTCATGTAATCGCCGCTGGCAATCGTCCCTGCCGAGCCGGTGGCGCTGGTGATGCCGCGGAATTGGTCACCGGGGCGCATGGTCTGTTGCAGAACTTCTTCCATGGCGTGGCCGGTGACTTCGTAGTGCCACAGGTAGTTGCCAAATTCCTGAAACTGGTCGAAAATCATCAAATCCTGGCCCGAATGACGTAGCTCGTTGCACTTGTCGAAAATTTCCTTAACGTTGGATTCGCTTCCGGGAGTTTTAATGGTTTCTCCGGCCACCTTCGCCAGCCACTCGAAGCGCTCACGGCTCATCCCTTCGGGCAGGATGGCAATCGATTCGCAGGCCAGCAAGGCTGAGTCATACGCTCCACCGCGACAGTAGTTGCCGGTGGACGGCCAGACCGCCTTTTGCGTGGTCGGGTCAAATTGACCGGTCACCAGGCGCGGTACGAGGCAGGAAAACGCCGCCCCAACCTTGTGCGCGCCGGTGGGGAACCACTGGCCCACCAGGGCGATAATCCGCGCTGGAACACCCGTCAGCGCCGGGGGCAATTCGATGAAATTCACTCCGCCAAAAGCGCCGCCGCTGGCCTGCGGCGCGTTGTGCCAGTTGATGCGGAACAGGTTACGCGGGTGCAAATCCCACAGCCCAATCCCGGCCAATTCCTGCTTGATTTTTGCCGGAATTTTGGCAGGGTCTTTCATTTGGGCATAGGTAGGGATGACGATGTTACGCTCGCGCGCACGTTGAATGGCGCGTTTGCGGCGCTCGGGCTGAAGGGTCAGGTCAATTACGGTCATGGGAAAACTCCTTGAAGGGGGAGAAAGTTGTCAGACAATCGAATTATAACGCGTTAAAGTGGATTGTTTTCGATAGTGTTTATTACAGGTATAATCACGCCCGAGGAAATTTTATGCCAACCATTTACCCATTTACCGCCATTGTTGGTCAGGAACGCATGAAACGCGCCCTGATTTTGAACGCCGTGGATACCCGCGTCGGCGGCGTGTTGATTCGCGGCGAGCGCGGCACCGCCAAAAGCACAGCCGCCCGCGCCCTGGCCGCGCTGCTCCCCAACGTGCACGTCGTGCAGGGTTGCCGCTTTGGCTGTGACCCGGAAAATCCGAATGCCTGGTGCACCGAGTGCAAAGAACGCGCCACCCGCGAAACCCTGCCGGCTGCCATCCGCCCGATTCCTTTCGTCAACCTGCCGGTTTCGGCCACCGAAGACCGCGTGGTCGGCACGCTGGATATTGAACAGGCCATCCAAAAAGGCGAGCGCCATTTTGAACCCGGCGTGCTTGCCAACGCCAATCGTGGTTTGCTTTACATTGACGAAGTCAACCTGTTGGATGACCATGTCGTGGATTTGCTGCTGGATTCTGCCGCGATGGGCATGAACATCGTTGAGCGTGAAGGAATTTCCTTTTCCCATCCGGCGCGTTTCATCCTCGTCGGCACGATGAACCCTGAAGAGGGCGACCTGCGCCCGCAGCTGCTCGACCGGTTCGCCTTTTCGGTGGACATCACCGGCATCCGCGATACGCGCGAGCGCGTCCAAATTATGGAGCGCAACATCGCTTACGACACCGACCCAGACGCGCTGCGGAGCGAATTCGCCGCGCAAGAATTGGAACTCTCCGAAAAAATCGCCCGCGCCCGCAAACTGGTCGAACAGGTCAAATACTCCAAACGCGACCTGCTTTCGATTGCCGCGCTGACCTCCTCGCTCAACGTGGACGGCCATCGCGCCGATTTGGTCATTCTCAAAGCCGCGCGCGCCCAGGCCGCCTTTGATGGCCGCATCACCATCACCGACCACGACATCGCCCTGGCCGCCGAACTGGCCTTGCCTCACCGCATCCGCCGCGGCCCGTTCTACCAGGCCGAAATGACCGCCCAGCAGTTGCAGGAACGCATCGAAAACCTGGTTGGACAGCCGCAAGAATCCGAACCGGGAGAAGATTCCGAGCAGGAAGAATCCAGCGGGCAGGAAAAAAAAAGTCGATCGTAGAAGAACAGCCTGAAAGCGCCGACCAGCCTTCAGGTGCAGAACCCGCCCGCCAGGAGATTTTCGCCTCGCAAAACGCCAACTGGTGGGAAGGCGGTCAAAAAGTCAAAATGGGGGAAACTTTTGCGCCGCGCCGCCTCGATACGCCGCTGGACAAACTCACCCGCCACCGTGCCGGGCGCCGCTCCGAAACCGTCACCGAGCGTCACCGGGGGCGCTACATCAAAGCCCGCCCCGCCAACGGCTCCACCGACATCGCCTTCGACGCCACCCTGCGCGCCGCCGCGCCCTTCCAACTTCAGCGGGCCGAAAAACGTAAACACCTGGCCTTCGCCATCGAAAAAGGCGATTTGCAGAAGAAAATCCGCATCAAGCGCATGGCGAATCTCGTCCTGTTTTTGGTGGACGCCTCGTGGAGCATGGCCGTGGCTGAACGCATGAATGCCACCAAAGGCGCGATTCTCTCCCTGCTGACCGATGCCTACCAGCGCCGCGACCGCGTCGGGCTGATTGTTTTCCAAAAAGACCGCGCCACCCTGGTGCTGCCGCCCACCAACAGCATTCAACTTGCCCAACGCGCATTGATGGATATTCCCGTTGGCGGCAAGACGCCGCTTTCCGCCGGGCTGCTCATGGCGTCGGATGTGCTGACCCGCGAAAAATTTGCTCACCCCGACGTGCAGCCGCTGCTGCTGGTGATGACCGACGGCGCAGGCAATGTCTCCGTTGGCACCCAGCCTCCGCAGCAGGAAGCCCTGCAATTCGCCGAATCAATTGCCAGCGAGTGCGTCAAATGCGTTGTCGTCAACATGGAACATGCGGCCTTCGACCAGGGTCTGGCGCAAGAATTGGCTGACCATCTCAAGGCGCCCTGCTACAGCCTGGCCGAAATGAAAGCCGAAAATCTGGTTCACACCGTCAAACAAGAAATGAATACCAAAGGAAGCAAATAAATGCAAAGGCCGTCCCTTACCCGATTTGCCTGGCTCTCGATTGCCGCCGCCATTATCACGATTGGACTCAAAGGCGGCGCCTACCTGCTGACCGGTTCGGTCGGCCTGCTTTCCGACGCCATCGAATCGACCATCAACCTGGCCGCCGCCATCGTCGCCCTCGGCATGTTGACCATCGCCGCCCGCCCGCCCGATGAAAGCCACATGTACGGGCACGGCAAAGCGGAATATTTTTCCAGCACCGTCGAAGGCGTGTTAATTGTCGTGGCGGCTGGCGGAATTATCTACACCGCCATCGAGCGCCTGTTCAACCCTCAGCCGCTCGAACAGCTGGGAATTGGCCTGGTGGTTTCGCTGGCGGCAACCCTGGTCAACTTTACGGTGGCGCGGATTTTACTGACCGCCGGGAACAAATATCGCTCAATCACCCTCGAAGCGGATTCGCACCACTTGATGACGGATGTCTGGACCTCGGTGGCGGTGCTGGGCGGCGTGGCCGCCGTCGCGCTGACGGGTTGGCTGTGGCTGGATTCGCTGGTGGCGATTGCCGTCGCCATCAACATCCTGTGGACGGCCTACCACCTCATCCGCCGCTCGGTTGAGGGCCTGATGGACGCCGCCCTGCCGGACGAAGACTTGAAGGCAATTGACGCTGCGCTGGAAATCTATCGCGCGCGCGGCATCCAATTTCATGCGCTGCTCACCCGTCAGGGCGCGTCGCGCCGCTTCATTTCGACGCATGTCCTCGTCCCGGGCGCGATGACTGTCCACGACGCGCATCACATCGCGGAAGACATTGAGGCCGACCTGCGCAAAGCCGTCCTCGATGCGGTGGTTATCACTCACCTGGAGCCAGTTGACGACGAGAACTCACTCCACGACATTCCGATTGACAGAAAATAAGCCCATTTTCCCTACGCCAAAAGTATGAGCAAAAGATGGACGCCAGCCGCGAGGTCAGCGCCCATCTTTTGCTATAAACGGAATTGTCTTATGGCTGCTGAAACTCCAATTGCAGGCCGCCGGGATAGGCGCTTCCAGCAGAATCAACGCAAGTGGATGTCAGTAGGCCGGTAATGCGCGTAGTATTGGCGCTAAGCTGCAGCACGTATTCCACACCGGGGGTCATTTCGAAATCAGCATAGCCATTACCGCCGATGTCGGGCTTAAGCCCGGTGAAAATTGTTTCTTCGCCGCCCGGCCAGGTGATGATAATGGGAATACCGACAGCGGGCACGTCAGCGGCATTGAGTAGACGAATTTCGAGCAGGCCAGGATTCTCCGGCGCACAAAAGGAAATTTGGTCGAGTAGGGCAAACGGCGCGCCAGGGGTCGCACTGGGGGCATGCGGTGCCAAAATGCGGGTGGGTAATAAAGCGGCAAGCGTAGGTTGCGATGGGACAGGAGTCACGGGCGCAAGTTGCGTCACGGGTGGGGCAAAAGCGGCATCATCGAGGGTGGGGAGTGGGCTGGCAGAAGAATTTACCTGCGGCACATCCGTTTGGGATGTGGAAGCGTTACCGGGGTTGGCAACTTCAACTGTTGGAGATTGAAACGCCTCGGCTAACAAGCTCAATAGACGCACAGATTCTGCTGAAGCGTTGCCTGCCATCAGCCGCTGAGTCTGCTCAGCCAGCATGGAGAGTGGGTCGCCTCCCAATAACGCCAGACGAACGCGGGCGCGTTCCAGATTACCGTTGGCGGCGTAGGCAGACGCCGCCAACAAACGATATTCATCTTTGAAATCGGCGCGCAAGGAGGCTGGGGTAGATGCGTTTTGGAAGTCAACGGGCGCAACCCACCAGGCGTAGAGCAAACCCGCCATCAGCCCAAGCAAAAGCCCGGTGAGCAGGTACCAATAACCGGCTTTTTGAGGTGCGTTCATGGTAGGCCTCCAGCAGGCGAAAAAATTTGCAAGGCAAGGGTGAGCGTCTGCAGGCGTTGAATATCGCGCTCATCATAGCCGTTGGCGCGAGAAAATTGAAGCGCGGCGGATGCAATTTCTGCGGGCGGCTGTGAGCCGAGCAAAGCCAGACGGCGGGCGGCGTTCTGCGGATTTTGCTCGGTCTGATAGATTTCAGCAACCATCAGGGCGTAGTCAGCGCGGAAATCTTCGCGCAGGGTATTGGGGGCGGTATCCACATATTGAACCGGGTTGAGTTCCCAGCCGTAGAGCAAGCCCATGCCCATGCCCGCCAGGATGGAGAGCAGAAAAAAGAACCAGCGTTGAGGTGACATGGTCTGATTTTGCCCTTTCCGGTTTCAGGTGTCAAGTGGCAGGTTTCTGGTGATTACCCATTTGTTCCACCCTGCAAAGCGACATTTATGTCGCTTTTGTCCGCAGGACAAAAATTGGCGACTTGTAACTTTTCTCTGCACTCTCCGCGGTTAGGGAGGCAAGGTAGTAGCTCGGGTTAAATTTCAAAAAAAGCATTCGTAAAGTTTGTTCACACCTGCACTTGCGTGCTGGTTGCAAGTGTTTGCGACATTTGCGTTAAAAAAGGCAAAAGCCCCTGCTTTTTTTGAGAAGATATTTAAAAATAACTGATGTTACGCGATACACCGTAGCACGACATTTATGTCGTGTTGAAATTTGGCTGACGCTAATTTTTAGAGTCTATCCAAAAAACGGGGCAGGTGGGGCAAGGCCCGCGCAAATCGCAGATTTGCGCCACCGTTGGCTGCCCATTTTGCCAATCTT
>MNXJ01000017.1 GCA_001872455.1 Anaerolineae bacterium CG2_30_57_67
TAAGCCGCTTTCGCATCTGCCCAATCTTCGCACGCCTGATTGATCGGCTCCGTTGATTGTCGCTCCAACGCATGTGCCACTTTTTGACAACGCTGATTTAATCGCTTGTCTTCTAGGCGTATCTTCGAAAATTCTTCTTTTGCCCAAGAAATATCCTTGCTTTTCTGTTTCGTTGCCAATGTTCGGATCACTCCTGTTTTTGATTTCTTGGCGTAGTTTACTCCACTTCTACCCTAGATGTGGGTAATAGACAGTTCATCACACGCCCTTCGATGGTATTGGCTTTGGCTGCATCCCAAGCGTTGTCCCAGGGGTAAGTTCGATTTGCGATACCCAGCCCAAAGGGTATTGAACCACGGGCGGCGGCTTCCCATTCAGCTTCAGCCGGCAGGCGGTAGGGTTGGCCTGTGATGACAGAAAGCCAGGCGCAGTAGGCCCTGGCTTCGAACCAGGTAATGCCCACCACCGGCTGGGATGGGTTGTTGTATTGAGGGTCGTTCCAGAAGGCAGGTTCGGCGCGGGACTTCTTTGAAAGTTGCTTGGAAAGCTCTTCTTTGAGTTCTTCCTCGGTTAAACTGGCAATAAACACATAACTGTCAACTTGCGCAGGCGTAAAATTACCGCTTTGTTCCAGTGTTTTACGCACATCGGCCATGTCTTTCAGCTGTTTCCAAATATTCAGCCAGCTTTTGAACTGCCCGCCCGCTACCTCCTCGCCTTTCAGCCAACGTTTGGACAGCTCGCCATCCCAGAATGCCTCGTTCTGATAGCCACCTGCAGCCATGAAACAGGCAAATTCGGCATTCGTCACCGGCCATTTGCCCAGCGCGAAGGCATCCACGGTTACTTTGTGCTGAGGGTATTCATCTTCGTAAGTATCTTTTTCACCCTGTTTGCTGCCAATCAGGTACTCCCCGGCGGGCACAGGCAGCATTGGGGGCAGGATGACCTGGACGCCGCCAATTTCCTGCTTCTCGAAGCGCGGGTCGCCAATTTTACCCAGCAGATACCCGGCTTGCAGGCGGGCACGCAGGTGGATGAGCGGGTTATAGAGATCGGCCAACAGGTCGGCGCGGGTGCTGGTTGTCACAGGATCGGGTTTCTCGATCCCGGCTTCATCCAGGCAGCGCGCAGCCAGGGCCGGGTTGGCCTGGCGCACGGCTTCGATCAGCTTTTCGGGCGCGCCGCTCAAGCCGCAGGCCAGGATGGTGGTCACTTCCCAGCCGCTGGAAGGCGGCTCGGGCAGCGGGTCCCAGTCCCCCACGGCGCTGGGCGGCATTTCAGCCACGCTGCGTTTGACGCGCCACAGCCGGCCCAAATCTTCACCCAGATCAAAGCGGCGCAGTAATTCTTGAGCGGCAAAATATTCCTGTAAAACATGATGACGAAAGCGCACATCAGGCTTTCTTTCAGGGTCAAGCAGGGTGGCGCCACGCCCAAAATCGAACAGACTCTTCGAATCAATCGCGATGATTTCGTCGTCAATCTCCAATTGGGCGGGCAATGCCTTGCGCGCCGTTTCGAGGGCAAAGGTCAAGCCTTCGCCTTGCTCCTGCATGGAAAAGGCCATCTGCGCCAGGGCTTGCCGGACAGCTTGCGGCGGAAGTTGGGCCGGGTGATCTCTGTTTTCCTTGTACAGGAGCGAATCGGTGAAAGAACAAAAGAGCTTCCCGCGATTTTCAAAATTCTGGTTGGGGTTTTTGCGATAAACGACAGTTAGAATCAGCAGGTTGAGCGGGTTGTCGGCCAGCGCCAGCAGCTTGCTCTGTGGGTTTTCCAGAAGTTTTGCCAGACCATCAGCCTGATGCCGCTTCAGAAAATCACCAATCTTGTCTTTATCGAGCGGTTCCACCAACACGCGCGGTAGTTCCAATTCGCCCGCATAATCTAGAAAACGCCCGCTAAAAATCAGGCGGTTGCTGCCGCGAAAATCGGTGATGAAATTGCGCCAGGCCTTGAAGCGACCGGCGCGATCATGGCGCGGAATCTCGTTGACTCCATCGGCCAGTAAAAGAATTCGCCCCGCCTTAAGTGCGGCGTCAAAGGGAGTGCCGACATGCCGCTCCCATTCGGTTTGCAGGAAGGTGTAGGGATCGTGGTCGTGTTGATCGCTCAGCCGCACAAAGAGGGGAATACGGGTCACCCCGGTCTGCCCGGTTTGAATGGCACGGGCGGCGTCATAGGCGATTTTCAGCTGTGTGGTGGATTTTCCAGACCCCGGCGCGCCTAAAATGATAAACGCCGGGTGATTCTGCATCGCCTCGGTAATATCTTTGAGCGGCTTCATGGTTGTTTGTGCCTGCTGGCCTTCCAGCGGCACAACAAATTCGGAAAAAAACGCCGGGAGTCCATCCAGCGCCTGACGAATATCCATCCGGCCAGATAACGGCACATACAGCCGCTCCCATGGCGCACAAATCTCACTCAATACCACACGGGCCAGGTAAATTTGCTCACGCCGGGCGGCGTTAGCGTTGGACTGAAGACCCTCCAGGAGTTCAATCTCATCTCTGGAGACCTGGATGGTGTTGTTGTCGCCCACCACCAGCACCGAGCCGCGGGCGTCTCCACCCACCTGGATGCTGGTTCCTGGCTCGCCCAAGAGCGAAATAATTTTCTCCAGCAGACCCTCCAGGCGGGTCAGGTCAGGGCTGAGATAGTTGGCCTGGTTGCCCATGACGACATCGCGGCCTGCGTTGATATCATTGATGTCTTGCGGCTTATCATTGCTCATGGTATTTCGCCCTTATTCTGCATTCCAGTGTTTATCTGTCGAATCATTTTATACGAGAGAACGTCGCCTTGTTTAGATAATAGACACAGAAAAGTGGTGTTTTTCTCAAAAAAAGGCGCATTTTTGACGGTTTTCAGGTTGCGTTCTGAGAACGCTTTGTTGGGCAGTTTTTGACCTTACGATACCTTTGCTTTATTGTTGAATCCAATGCTCAAATAATACTTGCTTAATTACATAATTTGAAATAGTTGGTTGATAATTTATGTCAAGCGGCAAAGGCGATTCGCCTGCTCCATAAGGATACCCATCAGTAAACATCCATGTTGCTTTATCAGAAAATCCCCACGTTGTCACGCTTTTACAATTTATGGAACTTAAACAGGCTTCAAATATTGCACGATAAATTTTCGCTTTATGTTCCTGCTTCTGTTGATTATTCCAGTCTGACGGCAATCCAGCGATGTTTAAATCCAATTCTGTAATGTAAACATCAATCCCAATATTTTTATATTTTTCCATCAATACAATTAAGTCTTTTTTATATTTCTCAATAGTGCCATCGGTATCGTTGGACACAAAATCACTTGCCATGATATGCGTTTCTATTCCAACCCCATTAATAGGCATGCCATTTAAAACCTTCTTGCTGACAAAGTTGAAAATTGCGTTTGATTCTCCGTTTATGACTGAATTAGTCCAAACGCCATCGTCAGATTTATCACCGTGAGGTCCATAAACGATATTATCGTTTAGTATCAAAGTCGTTTGCGGGGAAACATTATGAGCAATGGCAAATGTATCTTCAATAAATTTTTCTCCAAGCCTTGCGTAGAAGAAGTTGTTCCCTGGGATTCCTGCGCCGTAAAATGCTTCACTTACAACACTGGCTTCTTTAAAATCAGTTCTTGTCAAGATGGCGGTTAGATGCAGTTTTATATATTCCCTTAACTCGTCATCGGACATTTGTTGAAGCCATTGAGGAGCGCTATCAGTTGTATAACCGTCAAGTAAATGCATGGCTCTAATTAGTACATTATTCGCTTTAGAGTAAGTAATCATCTTGTCGAAATTTGTCCAATCATAGTAAGCCAAAACTTCTTGAGGTGTAAGTTTTTTATCATTGGGAATTTTTTTCATCAACTCGTAATCACTCAATTCCCCATCTGTTGCCGCTATGGTGAAGTTGTTAGCAAATATTTTTCCGTATCTAGAATCGCTATCATAATCACCTGTCCAAATAGCAAAACTTGCTCCAACTTCAAAATCATCTGGGAATATGTCTTTATATCCAATATCTTTCCATAAATCATCCGAACCTTGCATTGCCAACGGTACGCCATTCACTACTAAAAACGAATACTCCACACCATTGACTTTCTTTGCTTGTGTGAACGCTTCGGGATTTTTGCGGATTTCATCGGTCAATTGACTTGTATCCATTTCCACGCTATTAACTGTAACCTTGCCACCGTAAGCATGAACAAACCCATCAACCCATTTGGATAAATCTTTTGTGTCTGCTAAATTTTCAGGTGAGGGCGTTGGCGTGATTGTAATAGTCGGTGGAATAGATGTAACTGTCAAAGTAGGTACAGCCGTTTCTATTGAAACGACTTTAGCCGCTGGCGCACAAGAAGCCAAGATAAAAGCGACAAGAAGCAAAACCGTGATGATGTTTTTGATTTTCATTTGATACCTTGTTTTGCAAGGAACTGCCTAACGGTTTGCGTTACCCGCTGGTGGGCGGGACGAGATTCGCTTCGATAGCAGGAAAAAACCGAAACCAGAAAAATGCTTGTAAGTCGGGACGAATCCCACCAGTCGGCTGCACGCCATCAAAAGTTGCGCTCATTTCACGACCCAAGAACGGAATTTGGATCAGCAGGGACGTTGAAGAGCTTGGAACGACCCAAAATCACAGTTAATAATGGCTTCGTAAAGCTCCGTTCTGAGGACGCTTTGTTGGGTGGCGTTTTGATGATAGCGTATTAATTGGCGAAGCAGCCATTGCGGCAGGACGGCCAGCGACCCAGCCACCCCCACACAATCATCACCCTATTATAGCGCGTCGAATCAGTGACCGACTCATTACCTTCCTTGCACCTGAGCCGTCCCGGTTTCTGTCACCAGAATTTGCGGCGTGATAGACGGAAAGAGCGCGGTCAAGTCTGCTGAGACGGCCACCAGAACCGTGTCCTGTCCCTGATTGATTTGGATACTGGTTACGGCGGGATGAATGTTGAATTGGCCCAGGTAGTCGTTGTTCATGTCCGCGTAGGATTGCGCCATCCCGTAGGTCGCGCCGGTCAGTTCGATGCCGCCGTTTTCGCGGAAGACGCGCTGGTTGATTTCCGTCACAGCCGCCACAGCCGCCGCGTCAGCGGCTTTCCCCAACTCCTGCCGGGCGTACATATAGCGGCCCACGTCGAAGGTCAGCGCCAGCATCGGGACAAAAATCGCGCCGATAAACAGCGCCCACAAGGTAGACGAATACGCACGACGGTCACGCAGCATAGTTACCACCCTTCCTGGCGGAAAGTCGCCTCAGCCGCCACCTGGAAGGCGTCAGACGGCAGACCGGGGAAAAGGCTGGACAACCCGCCGAAGTAATTGGGAATTTCGCCGCTGACGCGAATTTTGAGAAGCGCGCCTACGCGACCACCGGGGGCGAGAATGGTCACCTGCGAATTCTGAACAATCGCAGCCGAGGCAATTGCCTCCTTACCAGCCGTAACAGCCGCGCAAGCCGCGCAGGATTGAGTCACGCTGCCCATGCGCGCGGCGTGCCGGGCGGCAGCCTGAACGGCCTGCTGGCCGAAAACCACCAGCCCCAGGTTGATGGTCGCCAGCATCACCAGAATTGCAATCGGAAAGGTAATCGCCGCCTCAACCGTTTCCAGCGCGCGGCGGTCTTTGAGAAATTTCAACATAGGACACTCCTTCTTTTGAATGAGATTGCCCCGCAGCGGCGGACGACTCCGCCGCTGCGGGGACGGTTCACATCGCGTTAGCGACGTTGGTGACGACAGCGGCGATATTGCCGCCGAGCAGTTGGTACGCGCCATACGCCAAAACAATAATAGCAGCGGCCAGCACACCGTATTCGCTGGATTCCAGCGCGCGGCGGTCACGCAAAAAGCGGACGAGTTTAGTCAGTTTCATCATAGGATTCACCTCCTTTCATAATAGAGTCGCGGTATAGGCGGAGAAACCCGCCAGAATCGCCAGCATGGCCGGGAACGTGGACTTTTTACGCGCCCACTGAACAATGGCCTGAACGCCAGCCAGGTAAACAATCGGAAAAAGCGAAGCCGCACCAAAGACGAACATCAGCGTCAGAAGAACCTGCGCGTCCGCGCCGCCCAGGACGTTCCGCGCCCAGGCCAACCAGATGAAGAAAACGGCGTAGGTCAGCGGCAGCATGTCGGGAGCGGACGCAATGCCGTAGGCGGTCAATCCAACCAGTTGCAAGGCAACCAGCAGGCGCAAGACATCGGCGGGCAGGTTATCGAAGGCAATCAGCGACAGCACAAAGACAACCAGAACAATCTGCCCTCGCCACGTCGCCCAGAGAAGCGCGAAGCCCAGCGGCGGAATCGTCAGCCAGGACGGAAGCGCGCGAAAGCGCAGGTCGTAAATCAAGCAGATTGCCAGCCAGACAATCGCCGCCACGTACCAGGGCATCGTCATCATGCCCGCCGCCCAGCCCCAGGGACTTCGTACATCGTCAGTCGCGCTGAAACCAACGGCTCACCGATCAGCGAAAGCCAGACCTGCCCGGCTTCGATGTCGAAGAACGCGCCGCTGGTGACAACCGACAATTCCCAAAATGGGATTTTGTGGGGCTTGTCGCCCAGAAGCGTGCCGCTGGCCGAAGCCAGCACGCCGCGCATTTTGAGCGCCTTGAGCAGACGCGCGCGAGGAACAGGGGTAAAGACCAGACGGCGCCCATCGGTGCAAACGCCAACCAGAGCCAGCAGGTCGTCTTTCTTCCAGACCGAAACCGACAGCAGGCGCGGCGAACTGCCCAGGCTTTGCGCGGCCAGCGTATCCAGCCAGGCGCGCGGATCGCCCACGCTGGTTTGCCGGGCTAACTTTTCGCGCTTGAGCAGAATGTCCTGCGCGGCCCAGGACTCGGCCTGTTCGCGGATGCCGTCAATGGCGCGGCGTTGGCGCTCGTTTCCGGCAGAAATCAGCGCGCCGAGCAAAAAAATAGCGATTAGTACAGATGCAACGAGAATAATATCCATGCTTGAAACTCCTTATTGTTTCTGAATTTTTGTCATCGTCTCGCGCAGGAGGCGTAATGAGTAATGACGCGGGTCAGCCAGGGCCGCGCTGGTGAAGGCCAGCCAGAGCGCCAGCAGCCCCACCGAAGCCCAGCCTACTCTTGGTGTGACCGGCGCAAGCGGCGCAGGCGGCTCCGGCGTGACGGTGGGCAGCGGCGGCGCAAGCGTGGCCGTATTTGTTGGCGATGGCCGCTTGGTGCGCGTGGCGGTTGGCGTGCTGCTGGGAGTCGCCGTATTCGTAACCGTCCACCAGGGGAAGAAGGTCGCTGTAGCGGGAATGTAACGAACAGCCGTGTTCGTGGGTACGAATGTCGCCGTGTTGGTCGGGGTGAGCGTGGCTGTATTGGTGGGCGTGAATGTGGCTGTATTCGTGGGCGTGAATGTGGCTGTATTGGTAGGGGTAAAAGTGGCCGTGTTCGTGGGCGTAAATGTGGCGGTATTGGTGGGCGTGAATGTGGCTGTATTGGTAGGAGTAAAAGTGGCCGTGTTCGTGGGCGTGAATGTGGCTGTATTGGTAGGGGTAAAAGTGGCCGTGTTGGTAGGGGTAAAAGTGGCTGTATTGGTAGGAGTAAAAGTGGCCGTGTTCGTGGGCGTAAATGTGGCGGTATTGGTGGGCGTGAATGTGGCTGTATTGGTAGGGGTAAAAGTGGCCGTGTTCGTGGGCGTAAATGTGGCCGTGTTCGTGGGCGTAAATGTGGCGGTATTGGTGGGCGTGAATGTGGCTGTATTGGTAGGGGTAAATGTGGGCGCTATCGTGGCTGTATTGGTGCGCGTGGGATGCGTGGTGGGCGTGAATGTGGCTGTATTGGTAGGGGTAAATGTGGGCGCTATCGTGGCTGTATTGGTGCGCGTGGGATGCGTGGTGCGCGTGAAAGTGGCTGTATTGGTGGGCGTGAATGTGGCTGTATTCGTGGGAGCGTAAACAGAAATATTGGACACAGTATTTATTCTGACATTGCCAGCGTAATCAATGGCGCGAATCTCGATGTTGTATGTTCTAACGGACAACGCAAAAGTGGCATTGAAAGGCAACCAGGTCGAACCACCATCGAGAGAGATGTCCAGCGAGGCCAGGCTAGATTCAAAATCAACAGCACCGGCGATGACATTCAGCGGCGCGAGATAAGAACCACCACTGGAGATATGCCAGACAATCGAAGGCAGAATATTATCAATTTTGGTATCAGTCGTCACCGCCAGGCTGGTATCCCCCCAGGATGAAACCGCCCAGCGCTGCCAGGAATGTGATAGAAAAGGCGGGTAAAACGAGCAAGAGCCGGACGCGGAATTGATGGTACAGACCGTGCCGCCGCTGTCCTCGACAATCGTAATCATTTGCCCTGGAATTGGTTCGTAGACTGTGTAAACAATCGGGTTGATGCTTTTGCACCAGCCGTTATTGCCTGGATTCGAGCAGGTGTACGCTGCCGAAATTGACGCAGGCGCGTAGATAATATCGGTGTGGTACGGGATGATTCTGTACAAAGGATCGCCTTCGTAGGGCTTGATGTCCGCGTAATCGCAAGAGTGCGTGACAATTGAGCCATCCGAGACTAACTTGACGCGCCAACAGATGTGACCGCCTCCGACTACGGTGCGGTCTCCGGGACCGGTGTACGCCAGGTTGGAGGCGGCCAGCGAGAAGAGCAGGAGTAAAAGCAATAAGATGGGAATGCGTAGTTTCTTCATATAAATGTTCCTTACTGGCATAAGCCGCGCGAGACGCCGACGCCGTACTCCGTCAGCAGGTAGAAATTGCCCGCCGCGAGAAAGAAAAGCAGAATTCCCAGCGCGGGCTGGCCGAACTTCGTCACCACCCCCGGCAGGACAATGCCTGTTATGAGAGCGGTCAGGAAAATCACCAGCCAGACATCCGTCAGACAATCCGTGCTGGGGACGAAATAGACTGTCAGCCAGACGCTGGCGTACAGCACAATCTGGACGAAGAACAGCACCAGCGCAAGCGCGCGCAGAAAGACATCTTTTTCGCCATCTTTCTCCACTCAGTCCACTGCTTTCAGCACCGTTACGTTCCAGACCGCCACCGGACTCATATTTCCGGCATAATCCAGCGCGCGCGCCCGAACAACGTACTCACCCTCCGACAGGTCATCGACATGAACCGCAAACTCCCAATAAAACTTGGGCGCGTGCGGCGTGTTCGGCAGGGTCGGGTGAATCTCCCATGTCTTGCCGCCGTCCAGCGAGAACTGGACTTCGCGCACCCCGGAATACGGGTCGCTGGCTACGCCGTGCAAAGACGTGTTTTCCGTCAGCCGAGAGAGGTTGTCCGCGTCGAAGGTGATCTCCGGCGGAGTCGCGTCAATGAAAACTCGCTGCAACAGGCTTCCGCCGGTATCCAGTGACCAGACGATTTGATGTTCGCCGTCTCCGATGAT
Organism: Anaerolineae bacterium CG2_30_57_67; assembly: GCA_001872455.1. Classification (GTDB taxonomy): domain Bacteria; phylum Chloroflexota; class Anaerolineae; order Anaerolineales; family Villigracilaceae; genus UBA8950. Next base: position 9,423 of record MNXJ01000017.1, read on the forward strand.
TGCCTGCATAGCCGTGTTGCTGGGCTTGGCGGGGATAGTTTCCAAATCATCTCCATCATCCAGACGCGAGAACATCCGCGCCTGTCCATTGACCGTTATGTAGGCCAGCACAACTTCCGAGCGATACCAGCCGTCATCGTTGCCGTTGAAATCGCCGTCCAGCGGTTTCCCGATAATCAGGTTTTCCGGCTCCGGCACAACGTCCAGCGTCCAGAGCAGCGCGTCATTGCGATGCGGCGAAACGCTGGTAGAACCAATCAGCAGATTGCTGGGCGTAATTTGCTGGCCGCTATCGAGCAATACGGATTCGCTGGTATCAACCAGGTTCCCCAATCGCCGCAGGGAGTCGTCATCGCATTTACGCCAATCAACGCCGGTTTCCGAGACGTGCGCGCCCGCGAGGCTCACGCCAACCAGGTCGCCAATCGCGGGCGTAATCCGGGCAACCTGCACCCCGTCCAGGTCGAGCAGCACCCAGGCGGCGAAGTGCCGCGACTGGACTTTGGCGGCGTGGCCTTTCAAGCCCAGCGGATTGACTTCCTGCACATCCATCACCCGGCCAGTGAACGACCAGCGGCGCAGATGCGCGTTGTAGCGCAGCGGCAAGACGGACATGTCAGCAATTTTCAACGCCTGAAATTCAGGGTCTTCGCAGTGTTCGCCTTTGCAGACCTGCCACTGAATCGAATGCCAACCAGGGGTGGTCAGCAGGACTTGATTGCCCTCGACGGCGGGTGCGCCGTCGAGGGCGGAGGTAATAACCGCGTTAGGGTCTGGCGTCTCTGCGACGGCTGTTACTGCACCGGTAAAAAAGCCGTCCTGTGTGAGACGCGCGTCCGTCCGGTAAGAAATCAGCAGGGGAATGTTCTTCTCCGATCGGTGACTAGACACCGCCGAGCGGACGATGGCAGTAGAAGCGTGCGGCGCAACCCATAGGGTCGCCAACACGACGAGAACGGAAAGAAGCGCCAGGATGATGCCCTCGGATACGCGATTATTTGACATGGGGAGAGACTCCTATTGAGCAGCAGGAGCCCCAGCAGGAGCCGCAGCGGGAACAGCGGGCGCGACAAAGTTGCGGATGGTGATCGCGCCCTTGCCGGTCACAGGGTCAGGATTGACGCGAATGACATAAAAGCCAGGTACAAGCGTTCCCAGATTGATAGTGCGTGAGAAGACCGTCCCAGCCGCGCCCATCCCGCAATCGCGGTTGGTCACCTTGACGTTGTAAAATTTGATGATGATGTTTTTGCCAGCAACCACCGCGCTATACTCCACTTTGTCGCAAGTGCCAACGCCGGTGATGCGGAAGGTGGCCGGTTGATTGTCCAGCACCTTGATTTTTGTGACACTGGCGTAGCCCATGATTTTGTGCTTTGGGCCGCTGTATTTTGCCAGCGCCACGCCGCCAGGGGCCAGCGCGCCGAAGGCCAGGGCGACCAGAGCGAACAGAGAAACGAACCAATTCAGACGAGATTTCATAACGAACTCCTTTGAGAACGTCTGGCTGAACTACCAGACGAATGGAATAAGACGCCAGCGCACCAGGCGCTTGTAAGCGTCGTAACCAGCAATGATTTTTTCTTCGCGCAGAATGCGAAGGACTTGCAGCAGGATAAGAATTGCCAGCGGGACAAGGCCCTGCGCCGGATTGGCAATCGTCAGCACACCGCGCAGCAGCAATTCGCCCAGGTACATCGGGTGGCGCACAAGCCGGTACACGCCAATCGCCACCAGGCCCCGATCCGCGGGAGCAATCCCAAAGCGCGGGCCAAGCGTGCCGAGTGAAACCAGCACCAGGGTGTAGCCTGCCATTCCCACCCACAAGAGCGCGCCGCTGGGTGTAATCGGCATTAACGGAATCGGCAGGAAGGCCGCGCACAGCCCTAGCCACAGCCCAACCCGGTCGGATACCTTCTCCGGTTCGCGTTCTAGGTAGACCCCGACCAGCATCAGGTTATGGATGACAGCCATCCAGTTCAGCGGCGAGGGGTATTCCAGCGCGACATAGATGGAGAGCGCGGCCAGTACCAGGAAGAAAACAGCGGTCAGGACATCGGCCATGTAGCGTTTCATTTCACGCCTCCAAACAGGCCGATGACAACCGGGTAGCCCACGATGGTCAGGATGGTGACCATGAACGGCACAAAGTAGAAGAGAACCATCGGCACAATCATCTCGGAGCCAAGTTTTTCGGCGCGTTGTTCCGCTGCACCAATGTACCCAGCCGCGATGCCCATCGCCATCTGACTCATCAGTTCCTGCCGCGCCGAGCCGTTGCGGATGAAGGAAAGTTGAACGCTCATGCCAATCAGTTCCGGCAAAAGCGAGGCCTGCGCCTCACGCTGCATCTGTTCAATCAGGTTGCGGCCTTGCGACTGGCGAATTACCATCCGCATCCACTCCCCCACCAGCCCCGGCGTCTTGGCCGTGCGAGTGAAGGCTTCTTCCATAGAAATACCGGCGGACATCTGCGCCGAAACCAATTGAATAAATTCTGGCAGTTGTGAGACAAACTTGCGGCGCGTGCGGCGCGCCACGCCCCCGGCAGACATGCCAGGGTACGACCAGCCGAAGTAGCCCGCCATGAGCGCCATCGGCAGCGCGGAAGTCAGAATCATGCCGCCCACGATACCGCCCACAGCGGCGGCGACTTGCAGGGCGATGAATTGCACCGCGTTCCAGCCGACCCACTTGCCAGCCATTTGCGCCCAATACAAATCCGCTTCCACCTTGCGAATCATTGGCGGCGGCGCGTATTTTTGCACCGGCACACCCAGCGGGGTCAGCGCCGATTGCAGGCGCGAACCCGCTTGCGGCGCGGCTTGATGAGCGTCCACCAGCGCCCCAGACGGGACACGATTCCAGATAAATTCCACCGTCAGGTACACGATGAAGAGCGTTGTCAAAATGCCAACCAGATAAATTAGTCCGGTCATTTTTTGCCTCCTTTGCGGCGTTCCATGACAGCGACATAGCCCGCCAGCAACAGCAGCAGACCAATCAACGACAAGATGCCCGATTCGATGGGACTCATACCGCCTCCATTGCCATTGAGCGCAGAATAAAGTAACCAATCACCATCGCCAGCGCCACCAGCCCCAGCACAATCTGAACCGGCGCGGCGCGCATCGAGAGCGAAATCAGCGGGTCATTCGAGAGATAGACCAGCAGGCCGCCCAGGACGGCGGGCATCATGAAAACCGAAACCATCACGTCACCGGCTTTGGCTTGCGCCCGGTTGCGCGCGCCCAGAATTTGTTGGACACGCTGCGAGATGTCCATCAGCGTTTCGGCGTACTTGCTGCCGCCCGCGTCGAGATACCCATCCAGCAGCGTTGCCAGGTTGGAGAGCGAGGTCGAAGGCGACCGTTCGGCCAGCGCGTACAAGGCGGCGTGGCGATCTTTGAAGCGCAAATCAGAAGCCGTCAGAAACAACTCGGACGAGAGCGGATTTTTGCCCTCCAAATCGAGCGAGGCGGCCACCTGCTCCAGCACGTCCGCAATGGCCCCGCCCGCCAGCAGGCCAGCGGCGATACGCCCCACCGCAATCGGCAGGACTTTTTCGATTTCATTGCCGCGCCCTTTGGCCTTGTCGTCCAGCCAGGCTTGCGGCGCGAACCAGGCGATACCGCCCAAGACCAGACCGACAAAGCCGCCCAGGAAGGACGCGCCCAGCGCGAAGGCGGCCAGCGCCGCGCCAGTGGTGAACAACCGGAATGTGACCGGCTTGAGCGCCACCCCCGCCGCCAGCAGTTTGTAGTCCAGCGATTTTGGGTCGAGCGTTTGCAGGCTGCTGGCCGAATCGGCGTAGCCGTAGGCCGAAGACAGCGCGCCCGGCTTGCGCTCTCGCGGCCAGAACTGCCACAGCACCAGCAGCACGGACAAGATTGCGATTAGAAAGATGATTCCATTCATGTTTTTATCTCCAGTGTTCCAATAAAAATCTCATGCCAGACAGCGGGCCGAAGGTCAGCGCGGCTAACACGCCGCCAAGAAAGCCAATGAAAAGGCCATACCAGAATTTATTCATGCTCCGGCTCCGTGGCAGAATTGATGTCGCCCAATTTCGTCCAGCGCGGCGCGTCCACCGGCGAGGATTCGTCATATTTCCAGATGGGCAGAAACACTACCTTGCCGTCTTTCAGGTCTTTGCCAACCGCCGAGAAGGAAATCACCCGCCGCTTGTCGTGGCGGATGCCGATTTGCAGGTGCAGGTCAATCGCGCTGGCAAAGGTGCGCGAGATTTCCGCCGGGCGCGCCTGGCTGTGCATTCCCATTTCGGTGATGACGCGCTCCACCGTGTCACGCGGACTTTCAGCGTGGAAGGTGCTTGCGCCAGAGTGGCCGGTCGTCATGGCCGAGAACAGGGCTTCCAGCGCGTCACCGCTGCGGGCCTCGCCCACAATCAGGAAGTCCGGCGAGAGACGCATGGCGACTTTCACACCATCCGCCAGCGTGACCGCCGCGACTTCCGTGCCGATGGCTTTGGGGCGCGCCTCGAAGGATTGCACGGTAGTGCGGTCAATCCAGATTTCTTCCGGGTCTTCGATTTTCACGATGCGCCAGCCTTCCGGTAGGAAGTTGCACAGCGCCGAGAGCATGGTGGTTTTTCCGGTGCGCGTGCCGCCGCACACCAGCAGTCGCTTGCCAGACTGCATCGCCGCGCGCAGGTCGTCCATCATCTCCGCAGGAAGCGCGCCGCGCTCAATCAGCCATTCCGGCAGGACAGGCTTTTGCTCGAACAGACGCAGGTTAATGGCGGGCATCCGGCCAGGCGGAACAATCGCCGGGTGCAAAACGGTCAAGCGCCCACCGCCTGGGTTGTCGGGCGATGGCGGCAGCTTGGCGTACACCACCGGATTGACCTCGTTCAGCGTCTTGTTTTGCGGCCCCAGCAGGCGATCCAGTACGCGCCAGACCTCACCCGCTTCCGGGTGCAGGTCAATCGTCTCGAAGCGTACCGAGCCTTTCCGCATGATCTGAATCAGCCCGCTGGAGTACACCGCGATTTCCGAGACATCCGTGCGGGCAGGCGGCAGGAGCAGGTCGAGAAAGCCCAGCCCCAGCAAACGGCGGGTAATCTCGCTGCCCAGGGCGTTTTCGTACATTGGCCCAGGGCGCAGGTTGCGGCGGCGGAAGGCGGCGGCGACTTGCGTGGCGACCCGCTCTCCGATGGCCGCGCGCTGTTCGGCAGACGGATTCGCCAGCAGCGCAGGCGGGTACGTCTGATTCACATCGTCAATCACCTCGTTGGTGACAGCGGCGCGCACTTCGTCCATGTTCGCGTCGGGCGCGACAGCCGCACCGGAAGACACGCTGGGAGTGGAATAGAAAGAAGCCAGGCTCATGACAACTCCTTTGTGATGATGTCCATTAATTCGCGTTCTTCTTCATCGCGGCTTATCATCCCAGACAGCGCGAATGGCGAAAAAAACACGAGTGCGGCGAACAGGGAGATACAGATAAAAAGACACATGGTTAGCCGAGCCTGAACTTGGGAAATAGCCGGGAGCGCGGCTCTGGCCGCACCTGGGCAGCCGCCTCGTTATTGCCCAAACGCGGGAACAGGCCGCCGATGATTTGGCGCACGCCTTTTGCCAGGGATTCCGAGCGCGAGACAGCCGGGGCACGTTGGTCTTGCGCCGCCTGAACCGCCGGGTCGCTGTCAATCACGGCCAGGATGGGCGGGGTCCAGCCCGCCGCTTCGGACAGTTCGGACAGGAATTGTCGCGGGGTGAAGGCGTTACCAGCGCCTGCCTGATTCAGCACCAGGTAGGTGGACTCGCGCGGCAGGATGCCGCCCAGGTTGCTCAGCCAGTTCAGCGTGTGATGCGTGGCGAACAAGTCCGCCATCGTTGGGCGCGCCACGATGATTCCGGTATTGGCGAAACTCAGCGCGTGCAAGTCCCACTCCGTCTCTGTCGTGGGTAAGTCCATCAGCAGCGCAGCGTATTGGCCGTCATCGGCGGCCAGCAACATCGAAGCAATGCTGTTCGGCGCTTGCAGGTCAGCCGAGTTGGCCGCGCCTTTCAGGTATTCCAGGCTGTTTTCCGGGGCCAGCAGCACGTCCAAGCCCTCGACGCGCTGGATGGCGGACTGGATGGCCGGTTTGCCGGGCCGCTCAAAGAACTCGGTCAGGCTGGGGTTGTAGCGCAGGCTGGAGAAGTGCGGCACAGCCGCAGGCGGCAGCCCCAGCGAGAGCAACAGCGTCCGCACCGACAGGCGCACCGCCAATTCGTAGCCAAGCGCCTCGGCCAGCGTCGAAGTCCCTGCCCCGCCACAGTGCGACAGGAACGCAATCCGCTTTGTGCCAGTCACCAGCCCCGCGCCAGCAAACGCGGACGCGCCCAGGCCAGACATGCCCGCGCTACTGACAGCCGCCGCGACTTGCGGTTGCGCGGTGATTTGCTGCGTGCGGCTTCGCACGGTCTGGCCAGCGCGGAAGGCTTCATCTGGGAGCGTGGCAAAATTAATCGGCTCAACATAGACCCCGGCCACGACTCCCGTCATGGCGGCAAACGCGCCCTGAAGTCTGGCGTCTACCTCGCTCAATAGCACAATCGCCGCGCCGTTCCAGGTCTTCATGTCTGCCAGCAGTTTGAGCAGGTCATCCGGCCCCGGCGCAATACGCGAGTGGACAACCAGCACGTCCGGGCGCGTTTGCTCCAGCGAGTCGCGCAGGGTCGCCCAGGTCGTAGGCAGGCTGGAAATAATCATGTCCGCGCGCGGCAAAAACGGCGGCTGGAGATTGTAGAAAACCAGGTCGTGGCCGTCACCGGCGAGCATGATGGAATATTTCTCGGCCATTATTGCCCCTGCGGTTTGTTGATGGTTGTGTACAGGTCGCCCAGGTTGAGCGTCAGCACCTGGTCAATCGCCAGACCGTCCGCCGGTTCGAGCGCCAGGTGAATCTTGCCGTACTCGTCCAGCGCGGCAATCAGAGTCGCCGGATTGACAAACAGCCCCGGCGCAAGTTCCACCGGCTGCGTGGGAATGTCCAGCACAATCACGGAATTGCTGTTCGTGCTTTGGGCGCTGGCAAACATCTGTTCGTTGCTGGAGGAACTTGGCGGAAGTTCCTGGTAGCGGAAGGTCTGCGGCACGAGCAGCACGCGCAAGCCAGTCACGGCGATACGCGCCACCGGAGCCTGCACCGGTTCAGGGGTTGGCGTCCCAGACGCGGGCGCAGCCGGGGTAGCTGCGTACAAGTCCGCTGCGCCGGAGGGCGCAGAAATACCGGCGGCGCTGCTGGCAGCGGCAAACACGTTCTTGACCAAATCCGGCGACAACATGCCAATAACCGTAACCGTCTGCCCTTCGCGCAGCAGACCAGCCACGCCCGAGGACAGATTGACCTTGATGGCTACTGCCACATGGCCGGGCGCAAGTTGGGACGGAATGCCGGAGGCGGCGGTTTCGCCCAGCACGGAGGTCGTGATAAAGTCGCCTTTGGCGCGGCCCACCGTCAGCATCTTGCCGGGCAAGGCGTCGAGGCTGGTAACGGCATCCTTCGGGACGCCGCCCGCCGGAATACTCACGGTTTCCACCAGGTCAGCCGTGAGCAGCGTGCCAGGCGCAAGGGCGCTTTTGGCAACCAGTACCGGCATCGGGCGAATCGTGCCAGCCAGCAGCGCAATCACCGCCACACCAATCACCAACGCGAAAACAATCACAATCAGGGGCGAACGTTTTTTACTTTCCATTTTCTGAATCTCCTTTTTGAATTTAGTAACAGCGAATGCTGGAACTTGAAATCGTGCGTAGTCTGAGGCCAGGGCGTAAGCGGACGTAAGCCTCCACCAGCGCAATCAGCACCGACAGCGAGTGACCGTACATAGAGAGCGTCACGCTCAACTCGTAGTACAGTTCTGCCAGGAACAGCGCGGTCATATTCTCGGCTTCATCTGCTGGCATGTCTTCCGTAAAGTCTGGGTCGTCAAGAATGTCCGTGTTCGCCAACGCCAGGCGAACACTTTTTTGGGGCAAGGTGAGCAGCCGCGCCAATTGCGAGATATAAAAATTGCGCCTGGTCATGCTGGACTCGTCTCTATCATCCCGGCGGCTTTGAGATTGTGCTCAATCCGGCTCAGTCTGACGCCGTTGCGGGACAGCACCGCGCTCAGGGCGCGCCGCAGGTCGGGGATGGAAGCCGCTTCGATTGCGCGGCGGCTGTCTTCGTCGCACTCCTCGTAGATGGACGAGGGGTAGAAGAAGAGCGTAAACCTCAATTCCTGCTCGACTTCATACGGCGGCGCGCCCAACACGCGCGCAATGGCATTGATGTAGACATCTTTGACTTTCATGCTTTCTCTCTCCTTTGTTACTGCAACGAAATCACGATTTCGGCGTCTGCTGGTTCGTCCACGGCCAGAAGCAGCGGCTGAATCAGAGCTGGCTCCAGGTCGAGTACGTCCATGCTGTAGCCGAGTTTGGCAATCGCCATCGTGCGCGGAATGCGCGCCAGATAACGCTTGTATTCGGTGTTCACAATGCCCTTTTCCGAGCGCGCCAGGTGCGGCAAGATTGTGTCGCGGTCCTTGCCGTCCTTTGTCTGGAAGACAAACATGTTGGCGCACGAGGCCAGGATGCCCGGCGGCAGTTCGGCTGCGGTCTGGCCCATCAGGTGCAGGTAGATGAAATACTTGCGCCCATCCCGCCACATCGTCTGGAAAATCTCAGCCACAGACCCGCCGCTCTTTTTCTCCGAATCCGAAGCGGCGCCGCCGCCTACGCCCGAAAGGACTTTGTTGGCTTCCTCGAAGAAAATCTGCATCGGTGGGAATTTCTCCCCGGCCAGACTTTCGCGGCGGCGCACAATCGCGTCCAGGTACAGGATGACGGCCATCAGCGAGAGCAAGGCAGACTTGGCGAATTCGTCCATTTCCGCGCCGCCCTCCACCACCGTGACGCCCCACTGGTCATCTTCGGGGCCGAGCAGCCCCAGGTCTTCCACCGCCAGCGAGTCGTCTCCCGGCCCGTATTGCGCCAGCATCTGACTATCGCCAAACTGCTCCAGACGCAGCAGCACGCCTTCCAGGCTGGTGCGGCTGGCCTGATCTTTGCTGGCCGCAACTTCCTCGTAGTAGGCGCGCAGCAAATCCAGCCAATCGCTCACGCTAACGCGCTTGCTGCGAAGAGTCGCCAGCATTTGTTGTTTCTCGCTGCTCAAGGCGAGAACATCCGTGCCAGCGGGAATTCCGAGCGCGGTGGCTTCTTCATCGTCCAGCGTGAGCAATTCGCTCATGCGGCTTTCCAGCGCGGCGCGCTCGTCTACCAGCCGTTCAGCGGACGCGGCAAAGTTCTTCTTTGGCTTTCTCTCGTCGTCCTGACTGTCCAGCGTGGCCTGCGCTGATTTGGCAAGTTTGGTGAATTGAGCATTGAGCGCCTCAATTTTCTTGCTGTAATAGGGCTGGATGTTGAGAATCAGCACGCCCTCACGGCTGTACAGTTCAGTCAGGGCGCGCCGCATGAATCCGAGTTGGCGCGCGCCCATCTGCCCGGCGTTGGCAAAGAGTTCCGAAATTAGCGAGACGTACCGCCCTGGGTCAATCCGCCGTGGAATCTTGAGAAAGTTCCAGCGCATCGGGCGTTTTGCGCCGGGAAACAGTTGGCGAATGTCCACCCGCCCCTTAAGACCCGGCCAGTTGAGCGCCTTGCGCCAGCCCTGGCCGAAGTCCAGCACGATGGTGCGGAAGTGCCAGGCTGCCGTTGTCCCGTAGGCCAGCCGTTCAGCCGCCACCGTCTTGCCAAAGCCAGAATCCCCCAGAAAGGCCGTGTGAAAGTGCCTGTCACGAGAGAGGCGCAGCATCACGTTGGTCAGTTCGCCGTTCTCCACCGACCACTGATTCCCCAGGACGACATCCCCAGGCATGTCAGGGAAGAAGGCGAATTTTGGCGTTTCTTCCTGCGTGGTTTGCGCCATGCCCTGCTCGAACACGCCCGGCGATGTGTAGGCCGCCAGTTGCAGCATGGTCAGCAGCGTAGAATCCATGTAGCCGGAAAGCGCGCCGGGGATCGTTTCCACCCGCGTGGAAGGCGTCCAGGCTTGCGCGTGCGCCCGAATGTATTGATTCTCGTCATCGTTTAGCGTGCGGCACTGCACGCCCGTCACCACTTCCTCCGTCCCCTGAAAAGATTCCGGCAGCAGCCCCATCATGGCCTGCAAGCCGCGCTCGGTGGAGGTCAGCGCGTATAAATCGGTGTAGTACGCGCCTTCGATGCTGGCCGTCCTCAGCAGTTTTTCCTGCGTCCGCATGATTTCGGTAATCAGAATAGCCGGATCGTTCTGCCACTGCGCCGAATTGCCCATCGAGAAGGATGGCGCCACCCCCACCGCCAGCCCGCTGCTGGTCGTGTGACCCAGACCGTCCGACCAGGATTGACTGGACGCATTGGTATGTCCCTGGCTGCTGGTGTCCCCCACCGACGATGACGTGCCGTGCGAGACAGAATCAGAAACCGAATCGCTGGACGACCACGACTCACCAAACGACTCGCCAGCCGAAACGCCCTGCGACTGGCTGGCCGTAACGCCGTGCGATACGCCCTCAGCGTGCGCGCTGCCGGAAGTGCTGCCCGACATCGTGCTGTCCGAGTTACCCTGACTCCAGCCCGCCATAGAAGAGTCAACCGTACCCCAACTGTGACTGCCGTTGAGACTTGCCACTACCGCGCTTAAGCCACCGCTAAATCCCCAAGTGTCCGACGCTGAATGCGATGTCGCGCCGCTCGTGCCGCTAGAGTCAGTATGGGAAGAAGACGACGAACTTGAGTGCGAATCGGTGTCAGTCACCGAAGTGCCGTCCGATGTGCCCGTCCCGGTGCTGCTGGACGTGCCGCTATTGATGGTATGCGAACCGCCCACCGAGGTCGCGTGACCGGTACTGTGAGCGTAGCCGTCCGAAATGCCGGAGCCAACCGAGTGCGCCGCGCCAGTTGAGTCCGCCACGCCTGTGCCAGTGCCATAACTGCGCGAGGCCGAGTCGGCAAGTGCGCCGGAGAGCATGGCAGGCAGGCTCACGCCAAAACTGGCCGAGCGGATGCCCTGCTGCTGGCTGGCCCAGACGCTGGTTTCTTGTGCATACCCAATCAACAAATCCGAAATCGTGTCAATCGGTACATGATAGGCCAGCGCCATCAGCAGGAAGTCTTCCCGCAGGGATGCCATGCCGCGATATAGGATTTCATTCTGCTGGAGCGAGTACCCCTGCGCCGCCTGGTCGCCGGTCGTGAGCGGGTTTTGCGTTCCATGCGGGCTGCGCGAGTTCTCGCGCGGGTCGGGATGTCCAACCGTCACCAGTGCATGCGGCATCTTTTCAAGCGAGTCGTATACCCAATTCCCCAGCCGGGCCGAGATGGGCTCCAGCCGCATCTGGCGAAACTCGGCTTTCAGCGCGCCTTCCATTAAGCCCAGGTCACGCGCGGATTCGCGCGCGGCTTCTTCCAGCGTGTCTGCAAACGAAGTCACGCCGTAGCATTGGACAATACCCAGCGGCGATTCGCCAAACACGCCCCCCGCCAGATAAACCAGATTGACCTGCGCCCCAGCCAGGCCGCGCAGAATGGAACGCATCTTCTGGAGCAGGCCGGAATCCGCGCTGGCTTCCAGCGGCAGGAATTTCAGCATCATCAGGCGAACTACCCGATAGCCCGTAAACGTGCGGCCATGCTCCACCTCCGTCATTTCCGTCCAGAGATAGTCAGTCTGCGTTTGGCCAACAAACGCGATTCCAGAACCGCGTACCTGAAGGTCTGCGGGGATGGCGAGGGCGGCTGTTTTTCGGGTCAGCCAGGTGGGGAGCATTTCGGTAATTTGTTGGATCATGGTAATTCCACGCCCGCGCACAAACGATTTTGCAGGCAGGGGTCGAATCACATGACTTTGGCTCCGTCTCACTGGATTTTTGTCCAGTGAGACGGAGGTCTTGCTAGGCCCAATAGTGGTTGTCCACCAGGGCAAGAAGTTTTGGGGCGCTTGCGTACCAGGGCAGCGCGCCAGCCACGGCTTCTTGCAGGGTCTGGTCCGTCCTGACAGGGACGTAACCGAGACATCCTACAGAAGACGTAACCGAGAACGCCGCCAGCGCACGAGCTTGAGTGTCGCCGTTGAGGAGGGAATTTAGTCGTTCCCACGGCTCGAAGGATACGTAACCAACACCGTCCCAACCGGGACATTGCTGGCGATACCCTTCCAAACGAGCGCGGACGGCTGGCACCTCGGCGGGAAGAACGCTGAGAACAGCGGCCAGGACTTCGGACTCCCGATCATCGGGAAATTGCAGGTAAAGCGAGACGGACATGGTGACCTCCTTAGGGTCGGTGTGGGGTTGCGGGTGGGTTAGATGACGAAAGAGTCATCGTCGTAAGCCGGGATGTCGCGCTGTGGTTCAGGCGCTGCAACAACGAGCGCGGTCTTTTCAGCCGGAAGACGAGTTCGCAGGATGTAGGCGAAGGCATCAGCGGTTTTGCCGCTTTTGACCAACTTGGCGAAAAAGACAGCCTGGACGACGAAGACGACGACGAAGACGACAACAACGATTCCGAGAAAGAAAGGAACCAGATTCATGAGATTTTCCTTTGTGTGTGTGTGTGTGTGAGGCGGGTCAGACGAATGCCTGACTGCCGCTTTTGTGTTTTTTGTTACAGGCAGATGTCAGACGATTAAGCCTGACATCTGCTTTGGTGAGGGTGTCCTGGTTACTTCTCCTTGAAAATCCAGGAGAAGAGACCAATTAGGACACCCAGGAATATCCCGTCCACGAAAGTGAACCAATCTTCCTGCATCAAGGCTTGAAAAACTACCTTGATGACGAGAACAACGGCCGACAGTACGTAGTAAGACTTTGCGCTCATGGGTTTTCTCCTTGTGTGAGCAAACGGGTCAGACGAATGCCTGACTGCCGCTTTTGATGTGTGTATGAGAATCAGGAAAGCGAAAACGACAGATGACGGCGAATGCCGTCCTGTTTGTTTTGCTTGTGATTCTCCTGGTGTGTGTTAGGGGGTGAAACCTGATGTGTGTGTTACTGGTATGTGTTTAAGATTGCATTTAAAGGTTCTGATACGAGGTAAAAAGAGAAACGAAAAAAACAACGATGAATTTTTGGATGCGAGTAAGAAGAGATACGAGTGCAGGGATTTCCCAGCAACGAATGATTAAAATGCCTTGTAGAAAACAGGGCAATTTATTGATGCCGCTTACCCGCGCAGGTAAGCGGCACGCATAAATCGCTCTATGCAACAGGTTTCTTGGCAGCCTCCTTTCCTGCGACAGTTTCTTTGTCTTCGCCAAAATAGTTTTTAAGCACAGTTCGCACAGCGGCCATGATTTGGGCGCGCGTTTCAGGGCTTTCAGCGTCGATGAGGGATAACAAGACATCTAACGCTCTGGGCAAAATATACCGAGCGCCAGCGCCATCGTCATTGTCATCGTAATCCGTATCATCGTCAGCCATGAACAGGTCATCGGAAGACTTGCTCCGAATAACATATTTCGCGCGCTCAATGGTGTCACCAATGCCTGCCAGCGTCCGGGCTTCCCACATATCCCCGACGCCGAGATAACGGACAAGGAAAGCGTCTTCTTCTGGCGCAACGCCGAGATTGAAGAACAATGCCAGGTCTTGGCCAACATTTACGCGGATAGCGCGAGCCAGCGAATCCATCTCAACGAGTTCAACGCCAGGCAATTGACCTTTGCCGAAAATTTTGTGCAAGAGCGCGCTGCAACGGTCACGGCGAGAAGGCCCATCGACCAGGTTTCTTTCCGCAGCGGCATGAAACGCTTCGCTTGCTGCGACTTCATAAGGATAGAATTTTGAAGACATATTTTTATTCCTTTCAGGGGTTTTTACCGTCCGCCGCGATAACGCAGACGTTTCAGCACCTGGGCCGGGTTGGCGCGCGGTTGAGTAAGAGAAGTGGGGTACAACCCCACCTGCTGGGCTACCATGTAGAAAAAGCCCATCGGGTACACCAGCCACAGCGTCCAGGTCAGGATGGCGGTCACGTTTCCGCGTGTGTTCGCCAGCACCTGCGCCGCGCTGTCTGCCGAGCCAAGCATCGCCGCCCATTGTTCGGGCGTGATTTGTTCCATGTAGCCAAGATACAGGCGGCTGGCAATCACCAAGAGGGCGTAGCCCAGGATGGCTTTCTTCTGCCCATCCAACAGGGTGAATTGCTGGTTGGCTGCCAGCAGCACCGCAACGAAACTCGCCAGCCACATGGCCGCTCCGATCCAGGGAACGGGCGCTCCCATACCCCACTGCGCGACAAGCCACACCACCAGCACTACCCCCGAATAAATTTGAGATAAATGGGAGGGGGCAGCCTGAGATTCGCGGCCTGCGCGCGTGGGACGGGAGGAAGATAGGCTTTGCAGCGGCGCGTCAATCACCAGCGCAATCATGCCAGCCGAAGCCATGCTCACCAGCGCGGGCAGGATGCCGGTCAGCGCGTAAAGCGGCCACAGCAACCCGTTCACGAAGTAAACAGGAATATCCAGCAGGAAGTTTGTCAGGGTATCGAGCGTCACAGAAGAACCTTTCTTTTAGTTGGAAGATGCGTCAATCAGCGTCGGGATGACGATGTAGACCCTGACGCTGCCCTTCGTCGAGATGGTGCGCGGCTGGGTAATCATCCGGCCCTGATAGTAGGTGCCTTTTGTGCCAACCATGAGCGTCAGGTTGAATGTGGCCGGGTCAGCGAAAGGAACATTGAGCGCAGTCAAATCCGCGCTGCACGTTCCCCCACCACAGCCCACCACAGGCTGACCGTAAGTTGCCAGGTTGAAAGACGCCTGGTGAACATACGCGCCGGGAAATTGCTGGCGCAGTTCGCCGGTGATGTAATCCACGCTGGCCTGCGTCATTTCGGCGCGGGCAATCACCTGGGTAATTTCTTCCGGCAAGGTTGCCTGATGCAGAATACAGGCCGGGCCTTCGATGATGTAACCTGGCATTCCGTTGTTGCGGGTACAGTTGCCAACCGGATGCTGATTGTTCAGCGCGTGACATTCTGTGTCCTGGCCTACCTCGTACCAGTAGTAGATGACCGGCGGAATTTTGATACTTCCGCTGATGTCCACGCCGCGCTTTTCGTCATCCTGCCCAACTGCCAGCGGATGATTCGGAGCGGTTGCGCTGATGTCGTGGATGATGGGCGCCTGCGTGAACGAAGGTAACGGGCAGATCGGGACTGGCGGCGGGGTGACCGTGACAGTTGTCGGGTCAGGGGTGGCGGGCAAGCCGCACAACACCGGATTTGCCAGGCAGACTTCCGCCGGGCAGCCACCAGGGGCAGCGTTGCAGGAGTCATAGAACAGGCCAAGCATATAGACATTGCCATCTTCCCCGGAAAGGTCACTCAGTAATCCCATCAGGTTAAACACATCTGAGCCTTTTTGACCAAACAAAGACCATATGCCTCCATTCCCGGCCAGCGCGGCATCGGCGAATAGGTTGGCATCCACAAGACTCATGTTGCTAATATCTTGCAATAGACCAGATAAACTTAAATTGCTGAGTTCCTGACCCATAGACCCCCATAGAGAGATTTGCGTACCCAGCCCGTTTCCTAGTTGTCCGTCAGCAGTTGTCAGACCTGATTCCACAGGGTTCATCGACATGAAAAACAATGTCGTTGTGGATGGAATAAAGAAGGTCGTGCCATCCGGGGCAACATACTCGTTATAGACGGCTTGTGGCTGAATACCCGTCCAACTAGGAAAAGTAGGCATCCAACTCACCGCAACAGAAGTCTCACCGACTTGCGTAACTCCGGGCAACAGATTTCCGTTTGCGTCGAAGAGTTGACTGAAGTCGTTACCTACAGTGTCCGCCTTTGCCGGACTACCCGACAGCAGCGCAGCCAGCGCCACAGAGAGAAGCAAAACGGCGCTGAGTGCCGCCGTTCCAAAGTTAAAAGCATGGGTCTTTCTCATTTTGCACCTTCTTCCGAGAACGCGAGACGCTCAAACTTCCAGCCGCTGGTGGCGTTCTCAACCACCACGACATTCACATCACCCGAAGTCTTGTTCCCGTCAGGGTCAGTACAAGACAGGCTGACTTGCCAAACCTGGTGCGCTTCCACACCCTCCGCGGCCGGAGTATCGTTAGTGCGTTTCGCGCTGGCGGCCTGGCAGAACTGTCGCACGCTTCCCGCCGCCACTTGCGGCCAGACCATCGGCGAATAAGACGTTTTTAGAACTTTGCATCCGTCATCACTGGAAACCGCACAGACGGCGTTTTCCCAGGCGGATTGCCCTTTTTCGTAGTCGGTGGATAGAAACGCTTCCGCGCCAGCGCGGGCAGCAGCCTCAGCAGACGAGGGCGCAGTCACCAGAGCGGTGACCTTCGGCCCGAAAGCAAAGCCCACGGTGACGAGGACGATAAAGACCATCAGCGCCGCAATGATTTTGTTCGGGGTAAGAGCGACAAACTTTTGTTTATTCATTGCCATCTCCTTCCAAGAGAGAAACTTCGCACGCCGCAGATGCGCGGGCCGCGCGTTCGGCTTTGGCAGCCGCCAATTGTTCAAGTAAGAAATCCATTTCGGCGTAGTACACCGGCACACGGCGCGTTACCCGCCGCCTTCGACAGCCGCGCATCAGCGCAGAGCGGGTCACCAGGCAACCGTAGTCAGTTGCCTCAACCGTCACGGTGACTTGATTGCTGGGAATAAATACAGCGCCGTTGAAGTTCGAATAATCCGGTAAAAGCATGATTGCGCTCCTAAAAAAAAGTAATAAGCCGAGAAAACAAAAACGGCGACCATCGCAACAATCCCTCAAAGCGAGGAGACTATTGCGATGGTCGCCGTAAACGTATGTACTACGAATTATCGGGTGAAAAGGCGACTTGGAACTTTACTGCATCGTGGTCGTGCTTGTGTTCTCGTGACTTGCGAAAATCATTTTACAACAAAAATCAAAAACGAACCTTAAAATATTTCTCACTCTCCGCCATGTTCCCGGCAGACGTAGCCCAGGAAAGTTTGGCCCACGGCGGGCGCGCCGCAGAAAGGACATTGATGCTCTCCAGGCTCCCGGCTCCGTTCAACCGCTTCGCGTTCCGCAGTGTCCCATCCCGTAATCCAGACAACCGCCAGCACCAGGTCTTGCGATGAGTAAGGATTTCTGGCGCGATCCCGGCCAAAGTCATGCGCGGCAACCCCCTCTGCGTAGGCAATGCTCCGCGCGTACTGCGAAGGGCGGTCAACCACATCCGTTTCGTCCCTATCCTGCATATTGACCCTCCCACCGAAAGAGCAAGTAGCCTGCGAGGCCCCAGCACACCGGAAATGACGCAATCAGGAGTCAGTTGATTTCAGGCGTTGTGCGCTCGGCCAGGAACACGAACCCGGCAAACAAAAGGCCGACCAGAATACCAGCAACCGTCTTTTTCATGCTACCTGCCTTTCTTGTTCTGATTATCGTTTTTCTTTGGCTGCTCACGCGGCAATGCTTCACCGCCAAACAGGTTTGCGACCAAAGCGTTGATTCTCTTGTCGTCACACGCCGGGCAAAGATTGTACGGCGACGGAGCGTGCAGCGGCTTTCCACAATTTTTACAATTCATGTTATTACCTGCCTTTCGTTTTTCGGCTGTTGCAGAGCGGGGAGTTTACCTCCCCACCCTGCGAATTCGTTTCTACTGCCCATTGGCTTGCTGCGCGTTGTGGACGGGCAAGGTGGTCGAGCAAACACGCGTGGGATTCCTATCGAACAAAGGCATCCCTTTGTCATTTGCAAAAAACCACCAAACACTGTTGCTATAAGTTTCCCACCAGGCGGCAAAGAAATTATCACCATACAAGATTTCATCAGCGGGAAACTTGGAAAACTGTCTTTTTTCTGCTGCGGCGCGATAGGCGGCATTACCTTCGTGGGCGCGCAACCCCTTAACGGTCAAGTAATCCGCAATCACAGCGCGTTGAGCGAGTCGGTTTTGCGACTTTTCGCACGCTCTCTTATACCCAGCGGCTTCCAATTTGTCATCCCATGCGCGCTTTTGTTCCAAGCGGCTGTCCCAGAATTCGCGGAAAGTCAGGCCAGGCGCATACCGCTGCGCTTCACCCGGCATCGGCTTGTCCAGCATGTCGTTCACCCGCCAGGCGAAATACGCGCCATAAGCCAGCACGCCCAAGAATACCAGCGCAATCGCCGCCTTGATTACATTGCCAACCAGTTTGAAAAATTTGCCAATCATGTGTGTTTCTCCTTCTGTCTTTTGGATTTCGGTCAGAAGACCGATAAGTCAATCTTAAAACTCGTTTGTTAGATTTTTATTTGCGCCGCATCATATTTGTGATAAATTTCACGAGCGCACAACGGCGCGCGGGCGCGGGGGGCGCGTGCACCTGGCGGGAAGAAAACCCGGGGTTATCGCTGGCTCCGGCGGACGGAGCGCCAAAAAACACGGCGTGCAAATCCACCGGCGGACAGTTTTCCCGCTTTCATCAGCACTAGTCATCAGGTGAATTCCAGTACCCGGGGCTATCATTTTTCCGCATTCGTCACATTCCATTTGGCTACCCTTTCAACTTACAACTCAAATGACAAAAATACTGTATTTATGAGTCCCCCGTACCACATAAAACCCCGTTGTAAGTGTTACTACGCGCATTTTTTACCACTTACAACTAATTTTTCGAGGGGACTTACAACTGATTTTTTAGCGCGCCCACAGTCCAAAATTTGCCAATCTTTCATCGCTCATTTTGGATAAATTGCACAGGTGGATCACCGCACTGGCGATTTTTACCGGGCCGAGCGCATTGGTGATTTCACGCAGTACCTTGTTTTGCGCGGAGGAGTTTTCGCACATGACGTACATGCGCCCACCGGTGAAACTGGCGTAGCGCCGCCACTTGGCCTCCGTGTCCTGGTTGCCCTTGTCGGACTGTGTTTCGACCTCGAAGTAAAGCGTCTCGCCGTTTTTGCTGGCGGCAATGTCGGGGTTGAATTTCTCGCCACCCGCTTCCAGTACCGGCGCGTCCTCGACAATGGTGTACCCGGCTTTCTGGAGCCAGTCGCGCGCCGTCAGGTTGAGCAGGGTATGGGCGTCGGTCTTGTGATACTTTTTCAGAGTCCACTCGTTGGGCGCGGCAGACTGGCCGGTCAATAACAGATAAGCGGTCTGGCCGAGGTCTGTCAGCCGCAGCAATTCGGCTGGCCTGCCAGACAACCCCGCCACGCTGGCGAAGTTTTCAGCCAGCCCACTCGACACCATATCGGCAAGAATGTCGTTGATACTAGAAGAATACGGCGAATCGATGCCGAGTTTCGCGCTGATTCGTTTGCGAATTTCGAGAGAACGGGCCAGCCCGCTCTCCCCCATCAGACGCACAACTTCCGATTGGCGCGGAAAGCGTTTATCTGCCTTCCAGCGCGTGAAGAATTCCGGCTCGGCGCGGACACCGGATTCGCCAGCGGATTCACCAGCAGATTCGCTCTGCTTTTCGTCGGCGCGGGCGGCCATGATGCGCGCGGCCTCCAACTGGTTTTTGAGCGATTGATTTTCCTCCGCCAGGGCTTTTTTCTCGGCCTCGAATTGGGCGAACATCATCCGCTTCTCGACTTCGTGTTGCGCGGCCAGAGATTTCTTCTCGGCCTCGAAGCGGGCCACGTTGGTATTGTTGTTAGCGTCTGCCCGTAACTGTACGAAACGTTCATGGATGATGGCGTACAGTTTGTCCGGCGGTGTGAGATGGGGTTTGCGGCCAGCCTGGGCTTCCGACTCCATCCAGTCCGCCGCGACCTGAGTCGTAATCGCCACCATCAGGTTTTGTACCCGATAGTAGTCCTGGAGCGCCTTTTCGGCAGCCTTGCTCAGACCGTCCACGATGCCCAGCCGAATGCCGAGCGTGGCCGGGTCAATCGCGCAGGAAAGCCGTCCGCTGCGGATGGCGGCGATGACATCTTCTAGGGTTTCGGGTTGGTCAGCCATGTGCTGGACTCCAATTCTTGCAGCCGGGCGCGGGCATTACTCAATGCGGCTTGCGCGGCGGCTTGATTTTCGGCGCTCCCGGCAGTCGTCCATGTCAGCGAGGCGCGGGCAGCGTCCAGGTAAGCGGCGGCTGTGGCGGTCAGCAGAGCGCGCACAGGCAGCGCGGCATTGGGCGTCGCCTGTCGGTCAATCTCTTTGGCGAGGTTGGTGGCAGCGCTCAGGATGCGATTGACTGATTCGGCTTTGCTGTACAGGTCATTGCCAAAGGCGCCACCCAGGACAACATTCAGCGATGAATCCAGTTCGTGAAAGCGGCCCACCCACTGCTGGGCCGCTTGCTGGTAAATCAGCGTGTCGCGGACGCCAGGCAGCAGCAGCATTGCGCGATTGCCGGAATCGCGTGGAGATGCAAAAAAGCCTATCAGAATCAGAAGAGGCAGCAATACTGCCGCCGCTGTCCAGCGCGGGATGGTAATAATGCCTTCGTCTCTCATGCAGTCACGTCTTCCGTGTCGCTGTATGCAGGCGCAAAAATCAACATGGGTTCATCGCCGGGAAACTTTCCTGCCGCCGAAAGGCGCTGGCGGCCAGCCGCCCCGCGCTCGAAGTTGCAGCCCTCCATAAACTCGACCCGATAAGCAACGTACTCGATAATTTTTTTTGACTTTGGCGCGCCTTGCTCGGTCAGGTTGTCGCGGTCTGGAAGATAGCGCTGGCGCATGTGCGCCTTGACCAGCAGACGCGCGCCTGCCTGCAAATACCCATCCGCCAAGTCTGCCAGGTCGCCGGTCATCACAATACGGACATTCTCCAAGTCCTCGGACGGATGGCGGCCCTTTACGAACATCAGCACTCGCAGGTACTTGTAGGTAGTTCCGTCCGAAGATCCCCGATTCGTGGAATAGATGTCACCAGAGATGTCGCCAATAAACTCTACTTCGTTGATTCCTGTCATGCCGCCTCCAATAAAAAGATAAGAATA
This sequence comes from Anaerolineae bacterium CG2_30_57_67, assembly GCA_001872455.1. Lineage (GTDB taxonomy): Bacteria > Chloroflexota > Anaerolineae > Anaerolineales > Villigracilaceae > UBA8950. The sequence goes on from MNXJ01000017.1 coordinate 30,354, forward strand.
ATTTTTGCAACAATTTCAATGCTGTCCTAGCGCGGGCCAGCATCGAAAATTTACGCTCTTTCTAGATAAGCGTCAAATTACAAACTTGCAAAGCACTTATTTTTTGCTTGCGAAAGCCGCGCTTTCAAAGCGCGTCAGCGCGGCGTTGAAAAACAAATCCACCAGGCCAGTTTGGCCGTCGCGGTTCTTGCCAACCTTGAAGCGTGAGCGGTTGCCGTCCTGTTCGGGCCGCCAGATGAAGGCCACCACATCGGCGTCGTTTTCAATTGCGCCGCTCTCGCGCAGGTCAGAGAGTTGCGGTTCGTGGTCAGCCCGCATTTCGGCGGCGCGGTTGAGCTGCGCCGCCACCAGCACCGGCACGCCCAACTCGCGCGCCAAAAGTTTCAGCGCGCGCGAACAGTAGGCGACTTCCTGCTCGCGGTTCTGAAAACGCATCCCGCTCCCGGCACCCATCAGTTGCAGATAGTCCACAATCACCAGGTCGAGGCCAGCGCCGCGCGCCAGTTGATGGCATTTGGCGCGCAGGGAAACCGGCGTCAGACCGGGACTATCATCCAGGAAAAGGCGGCTGTTTCCCATGCGCCCAACCGATTCGGTGAACGTTTCCCAATCTTCGACAGCCAGCACGCCGCTGGTCAATTTGGCGGAATTGATGCCCGAATCCTGCGCCAGAAAGCGGCGCATCAACTGTTTGGCAGACATTTCCAGTGAGAAGATTGCCACGCGCTGGCCGAGTTTCAGAATCTGGTGGCGGGCGATGGAAATCAGCCAGGATGTTTTGCCCTGGCCGGGGCGTCCAGCAACGACGTACAACCGCTCTGGCTGCAAACCGCCCCCCAGGAGCCGGTCCACATCCAGCAGGCCGGTGGCGATCAGGTCGTTGGGCAGGCCCTTGCCAGTGGCGAGGAGTTGTGCGCGCTCATTCATTTCGTCGTAAATTTCGCCAGCCACATCGTGCGCGGTGAGAATTTTCTGCTCAACGCCCTGCCCCACCCGACGCAGTATCTCGTCCGCCTGACTCAGCAGGCTGGTGGCGTCCAGGCTGGTGTCGTAAGCCTGGCGCGCCAGTTGGTTGGCGGCAGCCAGCAGATCACGCCGAATGGCGTGGCCTTTGATGATTTCCGCGTAGCCTGCGGCGTGCAAAGTGGACGGCACCTGGTTGAGCAGGCTCGTCAGATAGGCCGGGCCGCCAATTTCGTCGAGATGCCCGGCGGCTTGCAGTGCCGCGCAGACGGTCAGGGTGTCAATCGGCTGGCGCTGCGCCTCCAGCGCCTGATAGGCCGCCCAAATAAACCGCAGGCGGTGAATGTAAAACTGGTCTTCGCTCAGCCCCAGCGTCTGGAGCAGTTCGGGGCAAAGCAGCACCACGCCCGCCACGGCTTCCTCGGCTTCCAGGCTGTGCGGCACGCCAGTGAAATCATCGTTTTCAGCATCAGCGAACATGGGAATCTCCTTTGAGCGGATTTTTGGGAATTCTTGCCATTTGATCGTCCACATATTTCTTCAGCGCGGCGTCCTGTGCGGCGGTCAGCGGCTGGTCGATGTCGAAGCCCAGCGTGGCCGAGATTTCCCTGCGGCGCTGCGCCGGGTCGTACTCCGGCTGAATCGGCGCGGGCGCGGCGGCGATTGACGGGGTTTTGTTCAGCGATTGGGCGGCCAGGACGGCTTTCATGGTTTTTGCCAGCGCGCCGGGGTGCGCCACGCGGAAGGGGTTTTCGTTCCAGTCTTTGCGGGTCAGCGCCAGCGCGTCTTCGAGCGATGTGCCATATTGGGAGGCGATTTGCGCCAGTTCGCGCAGACCGCGAATCCACAGGGCGAAGTCGCCGCCTTTTTCGTTGGGGTCAGGCTTGGGCGGAATCGCCAACCCGAACAATTCGCGCATTCGTTCGGCCCCTGATTGGCAGTCTTTGGGGAAATTTTCAACGGCACACACGGGCGCGCTTTTTGCGCCCAAAGTTTTGCTGCCATATGTTTTTTTAATTAAAACTTCTTCTTTAGAGTCGGGTGCAGTTCCTTCGGGTGCATTTCCTTCGGGTGCATTTTTCGACATGAAATCCTTGTCGAAAAATGCACCCCCCCGCTCATTTTCGGAGGGGGGTGCATTTTTTGCACCCCCCCTGGGGTCGTTCTCGTTTTCTGGGAAAAGTACGTTTTCCGGGCTGCCCTGCCCGGCCTGATTCGGGCAAAAGAGGCTGTTTTTCGCCCCTTTTTGCCCGTTTTCCTCGTCTTCGGGGCCGGATGTGCTTTGTGTATTCCCCTGCCCGTCCTCGTCTTCTGGGGGGGGTGCATTTTTTGCACCCCCCTGATTCGGGCCTGGCTGGGGGGTGATTTTGGCCGCGCCATCAGCCGTATAAATTACCGGGATGCGGTAGCGATTCGTGCCATACGGACCCTGACCGTCCGAAATCAGGAATCCGTTTTCCACCAGGGAACTCGTGGAGGCCTGCACGGCGCGCTCGGCGTAGCCGGTTTTCCTGCAAATCAAATCCACCGAAGGGAAAACATTTTTGCCATTGTGGTCTGCATGGTCCGCGTAGGCCAGCAAAATATATTTTTCGGCCCGGCGAAAAACATCCGTGACCGGCAAATTCCAGACCAAACCCATCACTAAACCGCTCATATTGAATCCTTTCTTGCAGCCGTTGAGAAGCCCGCCTCGGGGCGATTTTCCCTTACTCTTATCGCAGGCCGGATTTCCGCCGAAAGGCGGCTTGTAGGCCGTTCTGACGCGGCGATGTACGCAACACGGTACACAACGTGGTACGCAGCGCTCCCGCAATGTTCCCGCAACGTGGTACGCAGGTTGCGTACCACGTTGGCCCTCGCCCAAAAATTTTCTCGGTTTTTCCGAAACCCGATTTTTCTCATTCCGCGCTCCAGCCTGAAACGTCCCTGGAAGCCACCATCTGGATGCCGATTTTGACGCTCCCGGCGCGATATTCGTCCACCGCGTACTCCAGCAGGCGGGTCACGATTGCGCCTTGTGCCACGTCATATTGAGCGGCTAATGCCTTGATGCGCTCGTGCGTCTCGCGCGTCCAGCGAAACCAGCCGCTCTTACTTCTGTGGCGGGGAGCGGCGATAAGTTTGCGGCGGCGCTGCTGGCGCTCGTAGTCTGGCTTGACTTCCTGCGCCCAACCGGACGCGCGCTCCCAGGTCAGCGTCATGCGCGCGCTGCCCTGGTTGGGATTGACACTCGACTGCATTGGAACTTTGCCCTGGTCGTACATCGCCAGGGCGTAATCCATCATGGTTGCGGCAAGGGTGGAGATGTTGTTGATTTTGAGAGTGGTGGCAATCCCCGAAATGGCAAAATACACTTGCGGGTCGGTCAAGTCGTAACGGAAGGCGGGGTGCTGCTGGAACCAGGTGGGGGAGCCGTCCCGCTTGCTTTTGCGCGGCGCAGGCGTCGCGTTTCCGGCGGCTGGCTTGACGTTCAGCATGTCGAGGATGGGATTATGTTGTTCGGTTTGTACCGGGGCGGGTTTACGGGGAGCAGGCATGGCGTTATCCCTTTAGCAGATTTTTTGCCAGACCGGAGAATTCCTGAGCCGCGCGCAGGGCGTAGCGGTTAGACTTCTCGCTGGCGAGTTTCTCAAAGATGGTCAGTTGGTTGGCTGGCAACTCCCGCACAGCGGCGGCCTCGTGAATGGGGGAGAGCACCGCATCGCCAAACAAAGCGCGGATTTCATCCAGCACGATGCGGCGCTCGTTGGTGCGCTCGTCGTAGAAGGTGGGCAGCAGCCCGGCCAGACGCCCCGGCCAGCCTTTGGCCGTGAGGGCTTTCAGGGTGGCAATGGTTTGTTTTGCGCCCTCCAGCCCAGCCGCCTCGCAAGAAACCGGCACCAAAATATCGTCCGCCGCCCACAAGACCATCTCCAGAATGCCGCCGAGAGAGGGGGCAGTATCCAGAATAACCAGGTCGTACCGGCTGAACTGTTCACGGATGGCGCGGGCCACCAATGTCAGGTCGGGCGCGCCGGTGAAGATGAGCGCTTGCGCGGTGACGGTTTCGGCGCTGCCCGGCAACAGCGAGAGCCGTTCCCGACCACTGGCTTGCACGGCGGCCTGGATTTGCTCGTTTTTATTGGGCATCAGCGCGGCCAGAGCGGGCAGGTAGGCGGCCAGCAGGGTGTACGCGCCGGGGGCGTGGGCGAGTCCCAAAAAGGCGGCGGCGTTGCCCTGCGGGTCGAAATCTGCCAGCAGGACGTTTTTGCCGCTGATGGCAAAGGCAGCGGCCAGATTGACGGCGGTGGTGGTTTTGCCCACCCCGCCTTTTTGATTCGAGACGGCCAGAATTTTCATAACTGCTGGGTTTCCTTTCACTGGCACAGGTATTGGGCGTTCAGCCAGCCAGCCAATCCGACTACGGTGACTTTCGCCCAGGCCGATCCATCGCGCTCAATAGTTTCGCCGGTGGGGGTGACGGCCGTGTCTGCGGTCAGGACAGCGACGATGGCCGCGTTCACCCCGGCCTCGGCGCGCAGGTTGAGGTGTTCCGCGCAAACGATACGCGCGGCGGGTGCGGTGGGGGAGAGGGCGGTAGATGATGCAGTAGATGATGCGGTAGGTAACGTCATCAGGGCTTGCTGATTTGCGCTCAAGCCAGTGGTGATTGAGCAAGCCAGGCTGGCGAGAGCAAGGACGATAAGAGCGGTCAGTATCTTTTTCATAGTTTCAACTCCGTGCCGGTTACTGTTTCATGGAACGATGCGCCTGGGAAAAAGGCGATGGCCCCGTCTGCGGCGTTCAGCCAGCGCCCGCCAGATGTCGCGCAGGCGGAGAGCAGGATTTCGAGCGATGCCTGTCCGTCCGGTCTTTGGCGCTTCCCGCCGCTACGGGCGGGAGCCTGCTCCTGGAAGATGGCCGCGCGAATGGGACGGGCTTCTTCCAGGGGCAGGCTGACCGGCTGGGCTTCTAAGGGTTTTGCGGCAGATGGCCGTTGTGATTGCTGCCCGCGGACGCGGCGGCGGCCAGATCGATGCCGCGGTCGCCGGGAACGAGCGGACGCGGGGCGGCAGCGAAAGCAATCGGCTGGGGGGCAGGCACATCAGCAGCGGGGGCGTCAATCGGCGCTGCGGGGGCGGCCTCCGGCTTCTTCCACCAGGTGCGTTTCTGCGCGTTCACCTGGCGATGTTTCTTGCCTTCGAGTTCGTCCAGCACGCGGCGCAGGTTTTCGGTGCCGAACTCGTCCGCGATGGCGCGCTCCATTTGCAGGCGTTCCCGCCACGAGGTCAGCACGCTTTCAGCAATTTCGGCGTTCAGGCTGGCAATTTCCTGGCGGGCTTGCGCGGAGGCCATCATGCGCTTGGCGCGCATGTCGGGGTGGCTGTAGTAGTAGGCCAGGAACAGCACGGCGTGAGCGGAGAGCGAGACGGCCAGCATCCCCAACAGAAATTCGGCGTTCACCGAGGCCTGGCCGGGCAGAGTGACAAATTCGGCCACGCCCACTACGACGCCCAGCGTGAGCGAGATGACAATCCCAACCCACGAGATGACGCGCATGATGCCGTTGGCTTTCTTGTGCTGGACAGCGATTTCCCACAGCAGGAAGGGCAGGAAGGACGACATCACGGCAAAGATGCCTTTCCAAATTTCGCCGGTGGCATCGTAGGCGAAGGCGTAGACGCGGTATTCGCCCGCCAACAGGAGCAGGTTGCCAGCGCCGAAGGCCAGGGCAGGAGCGTTGTTTTTGAGCGTTTCCTGCCAGTCCACAGTTGCGATGGGTTCAAAAATGGGGGTGTCGTCCTCGTTGGACGAAGGGTATTGAGTGTTCATGGTGACTCCTTTCAAAAAGTTGCGGGACTGAATTGCATCCACTGGCTGCGCCAGCGGAGGATGAATTGGCCGGGGAGCAGGTCTTCGGTTGCGCCTTGCCCAAGGACAAAGGACATTTTTTGCGCGAAAACCTGACGCAGCAGATTTCCCCAGCGCGTGGGTTGCGCGGTGGCGACCAGCGAGATGTTCGCGCTGTTGGCGACGCAGGCGTGCATAAACTCCGTCGCTCCCGGCCAGTCTTCGGCGACATTGTCCAGCAGCACCAGCAGGCGGGTAACGCCTGGCGTCCACTGTTTTAGCCGGGCGGCGACAACGGGCAACTGCGAGAAATGGAATATGCTGCCGAATCCGTTCCATTCACGCAGTTCATCCGTGACGATGAGCGGCGCAAGATGGGGGAGATTGGCGCGGGCGCTCCAGGCCAAAGTCTTCAGCAGGGCGGTCTTTCCCGCTCCCTGGCTGCCCAGAACCAACAGCGGGCGGCTGCGAGGCAGGATAGGGTAGGTCATGCCCATGCCGTCCGAGCAGATACCGAGCAGGGCATTGTCTTGCGGCAAAGGCCGCATACGTTCCAGCAGCGCGGTAATCGTCATTCCGCCGCTGACAGTGCGGGTAATCGAACGGGTAGTTGCCAGATTAAGCAAGGGAGTCCTTCCGGAATATTTGTCCGCCCCGCACGATTAGTTTTTCGCCGGTGCGTTCGTTCACGAAGACGGTGCCTTCTTCAAACGGGCAGGGCGGATTGGCGTCGGGTGCGTACGGTTGAATATCAATCAGGCGCAGGCGCCTCCCAGCGAAATCGCCGGAGGGGTCGCTGCTAACGCGCCATTCGTAGCCGTGATTAATGTTGACCATGCTCGCCTTTCTCACGCACCACGACGACCAGTTCGCCGTAGCCGAGCAGCTTGCCCGCTTCGTCCATGACGCGCAGGTTCAGCGCGGGGTGCGTCCAAAACGACCCGACAAGTGCAAATTTTTCAGCGCTGTTCGGGTCGTTCAGCGATAATGAAACCACGCGCACAATGCGGCCATTGAGCGTTTCCGCAATGGCAAATTCCGCTTGGGTAGGTGGGATGAGCGTCGTCATTTACGCCCCAGTGCGGCGCGGACGCGCTCAACCTGCGAGAATGCAATTTCGTAGCCGTATTTTCGCAAGGCATCCACCAATCGGATGTAGTCGGACGCAATCCGCCGCTGGTCGTTGGTCATTTGTTCCAGGCGGATGCCGCGCATTTGCTGGGCGGTGACGTTGAACTCGTCAATCAGGACTGACTTTTGTTCTGCCGGGGTCATGGCCACCCAGCAGTCTGCGGCGGTCTGCCGCTGGCGGGTGCGCGGCGACCCGCTTTTGGGATCAAACATGAGAACCTCCTCTTGGGGTAAAATGGAGGCGGCTTCCGCAAAAAGAGCCACCTTAGTTTGGAAATCCCGCTTGCATCGGGCAGGCGGGATTTTTGCGTATGGTAGGGTACAGGCAGGGGCAGGTGATACCAGTAAAATTTTTGGCCTGCCCCTGCCTGTCAGCCGTCCGCGCCGTAGTGGGGGTGGGGAATGCCCGTACACGAGCGGGAAAGCCGGAAAATTGCAACAAAAAACACGCCCGCTGGCTGACAGTGTTTGTCAGCGGTCAGAAAGGCGTGCTGTTCGGTTGATGGGGACGGGCAGGAGTCAAACCTGCATTTGCATTCGCGCGTTTACTGGCGCGCCCCGTGTCCCTTTTTCACCGTTGCGATGTTGCTACTGGGGTGTAGGGATAGTTTAGCAGAAGTAATCCATGTTGTCAATACTTGGATTACTTCTTTATAAAAAAAAGACGACTCTCAAATCGCGAGCCGCCTAAAATTTGCAGTGATAAGAAGTAACTTTAGGTATGCGCCCTGTAAGGAAGTCCGTTTTCGCTAAATACTCTGCGCCCCTGTCCTCCTATCTTGCGATAAATCAAAGCGCAGTATGCTACATCGGACTCGTCAAGCAAGATTTTTTCTCCGCCTTGCACCGCCGCTCTTTCTACTTCGCCAATCAGGCCTTTTTTATACCATCGGAATATAGTAGAAAAGCCAATGCTATATTTTTTAGATGCCTCTTTTATACCAATACCAACTCCCTTCAAATGGGAGTGCATCTTATACTCCGGCAAATCTTCCTTGCGGAGCGGGGCGGCTTCATCGCGGACATCATCTTCGCTGACAACCAGATTTTTGTTTACCATAGCGGCTTTGATTCTACCATTCTCAATAAGGCTTTGAATCCGCTCAACAGCCAGCCCGTACTTTCGGGCGGCTTCGGGAATGGGAAGTAAGGTGGGAAAAGCGGCAAAAGTCATAAGTAGGATTCTTTTCTCGGCCAAGCGTAATCGCCCTGATACAGAGCCTCAGGGCGATTACGCTTGGCCGAGAGGCCATAAACTACGGTGAATTACTGTGCCTACACCTCTGCGATCCCGACGGGATTCGGACCCGCGATCTCGGCCTTGACAGGGCCGCATGTTAGCCGCTACACCACGGGATCAGTAACAGTATTTCTTAAGCGGGCGATAGTTTATCATGGGGAGAGTGGAACGTCAAGGTGATCGCAGGGAAATTGCATCTAAATTAAGGCTGATTGGCGGTTTTATCCTTTCCCGGCCACTTTGGCCCAGGTGTCTTTGAGCGAAACTGCCCGGTTGAAGATGGGTTTGCCGGGCGTGCCGTCGGCGTCGGCGCAGAAGTAGCCGATGCGCTCGAACTGGAATTTCTCGCCGGGGCGGGCCTCCGCCAGCGAGGCTTCCAACTGGCAGGCGGGGAGAATCTCCAGCGAGGCGGGATTCAAATTCTGCAGAAAGCCCTCGCCCGCTTCGGGGTCGGGGTCGCGGAAAAGCCGGTCGTACAGGCGCACTTTTGCCGGGATGGCGTGCCGCGCCGAAACCCAGTGAATGGTGGATTTGACCTTGCGCCCATCGGGGGCGTCGCCGCCGCGCGTGTTGGGGTCGTAGGTGGCGTGGACTTCGATGACGTTGCCGGCGGCGTCTTTGACGGCGTGCGTGCATTTGACGAAGTAGGCGTAGCGCAGGCGCACTTCATTGCCGGGGAAGAGCCGGAAATATTTGGGCTGCGGTGTTTCTTGAAAATCTTCCTGCTCGATGTAGAGTTCCTTGCAAAAGGGCAGCGGGCGCGTTCCGGCGGCGGGGTCTTCGGGGTTGTTGACCGCGCTCATTTCTTCGGTTAAATCGTCTGGGTAGTTGTCAATTACCAGTTTCAGCGGGCGCAGGACGGCCATGCGGCGCGGGGCGCGTTTGTTCAGGTCGTCGCGCAGGCAGTGTTCGAGCAGGGCAACATCAATCACGCTGTCATTTTTGGCAACGCCGACCCGCGCCACAAAATCGCGGACGGCTGCGCGGGTAAATCCGCGCCGGCGCAGGCCGCACAGGGTCGGCATGCGCGGGTCGTCCCAGCCGCGCACATGATTTTCCTTGACCAGCTTGAGCAGTTTGCGTTTGCTCGTGACGGTGTAGTTCATGTTCAGGCGGGCAAATTCAATCTGACGCGGGGCAAAAATTTCCAGCTCGCGCAGGAACCACTCGTAGAGCGGGCGATGGGCTTCATATTCGAGCGAACACAGCGAATGGGTGACGCCCTCCAGCGAGTCGCTCTGCCCGTGGGCAAAGTCATACATCGGATAGATTTTCCATTGGCTGCCGGTGCGGTGGTGCGGCGGCGTCTGCAAGATGCGGTACATGACCGGGTCGCGCAGGTTGATGTTGCCGGAGGCCATGTCAATTTTGGCGCGCAGGGTCAGGCTGCCGTCGGGGAATTCGCCGTTTTTCATGCGCTCAAAGAGCGCCAGGTTTTCGGCCGCCGGGCGATTGCGCCAGGGGCTTTCCACGCCCGGCTCGGTCAGCGTGCCGCGATTTTTGCTGACCTGTTCGGCAGTTTGCTCATCCACATAGGCTTTGCCTTTTTGGATGAGTTTGACCGCCATCTGGTAGATCTGCTCAAAATAATCGGAGGCGTAAAACTCGTTGGCCCAGTGAAACCCCAGCCATTCAATATCTTCCTTGATGGCGTCCACATATTCGACATCTTCTTTGGTCGGGTTGGTGTCGTCGAAGCGCAGATTGCACTCGCCGCCGGATTCCTCGGCGATGCCAAAGTCAATAATCAGCGCCTTGGCGTGGCCGATGTGCAGATAGCCATTCGGTTCGGGCGGAAAGCGGGTGCGGATGTGGTTGAAGCGTCCGTTTTTCAGGTCTTCGCGCACCGCGTCGCGGATGAAGTCTTGCGCTTTTTCGGTCGGTTGAATGTCGTCGTTGCTCATAAAAAATCCTTCTCACTGCAGGAATGCTCCAAACGTATTGGCACGCAATTATAAGCCGAAATCGTTATTTCCTGATTTTGTTTGAAAGTTGGCAGGCTTTCGACTCCATCTCTAATATGATTTGTGTGGGCACAATTTTGCCGCCGATGGAGTAGAATTGTGGTCACAGAGCGAACCACAATAAAGGAGCCAGCCATGACAGAAGTGGTAAACTAAATTTAGACAAAAAAATGAGTCGATCTAAGGTGTAAATTAAGCGCATGAAAAAACATTACACCGCCGAACAAAAGGCCAAAATCGTCATCGAAATTCTGAAAGAAGAGCGCAAAAGCGAAAAGGCTCAACAGGCCGAACACGAGCGCGAACTCAAAGAACTATACGCCGAGATCGGGAAGTTGAGCACACAACTCAACTGGTTGAAAAAAATCTGGCATCGAACCTCCCGCGTAGCGAACGACAGGAAATGCTCGAGCGGGAGAAACCCGAAATCTCGCTGGCGGAGCGAGCCGACCTGCTGGGGATCAGCCGCTCGAG
>MNXJ01000046.1 GCA_001872455.1 Anaerolineae bacterium CG2_30_57_67
TGGCCGGAATCTACGTCACGCGCGGCGACCTGGACGGGGCGATGAAACTCTACCAGCAGGCTCTCGCTATCCTGGAAGGCCTGGGCGACCAGCAAGGCAAGTCCGCCACCCTGCACCAGATGGCCGGAATCTACGTCACGCGCGGCGACCTGGACGGGGCGATGAAACTCTACCAGCAGTCGCTGGTCATTGATGAAGGCCTGGGCGACCAGAAAGGCAAGTCCGCCACGCTTGCGAATATGGCCGGAATCTACGTCACGCGCGGCGACCTGGACGGGGCGATGAAACTCTACCAGCAGGCTCTCGCCATTGATGAAGGCCTGGGCGACCAGCAAGGCAAGTCCGCCACCCTGCACGCCGTGGCCGGAATCTACGTCACGCGCGGCGACCTGGACGGGGCGATGAAACTCTACCAGCAGTCGCTGGAAATCAAGGAAGGCCTGGGCGACCAGCAAGGCAAGTCCGCCACGCTTGCCATGCTTGGGCAGTTGCTGGTAGCGCGTAAAGATTACCCGCGCGCGATTTTCGCATTGGTGGAAAGTTTACAAACCCTGTCTTCCATCGGCGCGCGTCCCGATGCTCAGAAAGTGGCGGAAATTCTTGTGGGTATTCGGCAGAAAATTGGCGCGGAAACTTTTGATATTGCATGGAAGCAAGTCACTGATTCTCCCCTCCCCGATTGGCTCTCGCAACAAGCTGAAGAACAGCAAAGCATGACCGTCGAGCAGTTCATCGCGGAGGCGATTCAATCTGCCAGGGAGAAGCGCCCCGCAGCGCAGCAATATTTCCAGGCGGCGCAGAAGATGGCAACTGATGCCAATGCGCCCGCCGAATTGCAGGCGCTGGGCAACGTGTTGCAAAAAATCATGATTGGTGATACAAACGCCAATCTCTCCAGCCTGCCCGCCGCGCTGGCCGAAATCGTCAAAAAAGCGCTGACCACTGTCCACTGACCACTGATCCCCATGTCCCGAGTCATCAACCCCGAATCCACTGGCAAAGAACGCACCCAACTCAGCAAGGGCATTGTGCTTGCCATCCGTGAGCTGGCGAAAACAGCCAGCCCGGATGCCGAAACCCGCGACCTGGCGGCCTTCATCGCCCTGGCGCTGGAAAGTATCGCCGCGGGCATTGACACGTCTGTCACCGCCTGGGAAAAGCGTGATTACTGGGTCAAGGCTGACAAATTCCGCATGGAGTGGCAGTGGGCCGGTTATTACGCGGATAAAATGCGTCAGGCTGTGCTGGCCGAAGACTGGGCAACGGTGGCGCTGACCATGAGCCAGACCGCGCAGAAACTTGCCAAAGTCGAAGTCGCCGCCGGTCACCGGCTGGGCAAACCCTGGGTCGGCGCGTACGCGCGGCTGAAGCAACCATAATCGCACAACGCAGCGCGATATTTATGCCACGTTGGCTATTCTACTTTGCCAACAGCTGCTGAATCGAGTCAACATAGCGCTCGGCAAATTCAATGATGACCACATCCGGGTCGGTCTGCTCAATCCAGTTGTTATTCCAGGCGTCGGCTCCCGAAAAATGGGGTACAAACGTCGCCTTGGAGAAATGCGCCGCCAGCAGGTAGCGTAAATCAAACCCAAACGAGTCGTGGAACATCAGCAGGCGCGGCAGGCGCGAACTTGAGCCATTTTGCCAGCTAAAGGTCAGTTCGCGCCCGTTGCTAAGTTTAATTACGCGGTAGGAAACAGCGGGGTCAAAGGAAGTTGCCAGCACCGGCGGCTTTTCCAGCCACAGATTTCCGCCGGTGTTGCCGGTCAAATCCATCAGCAGCGGAGTGCCATCGGAGAAAGTAAAATCTTGCTCCGGGTAAATCTCCAGCGCTGGAAAATCGGGTTTCAGGCGTTGCAAAATCGCCTGATAGGTGACATACGCCCCGTAAACGTTCCAGTGCGTATCAGTTTTCAGGTACACGTCGCGGGTCAAACGGGCCTGCGCCAACAGCGGGCGAATATCCATCAGCACCGGCGGGCCATTTTGAGCGTTCTCGTCATAAAACTGCGTCATGCGATTGACCGGGCTGAGCGGAAAAATCGCATCCGGCAGTTTATCGGGGTAGACGGTTTGCTTGTTTGGCACAATCAGCACGATTAATGTCGCCCCGCGCGCATCCAGACGGGCTTTCAGGCTCCACAGCTGCGCGCTGATGCGGCTGAGTTCCTCCGGCTTCAGGCGGGATATGCCTTGAAAATCTTCAAGCGTCTTCTCGGTTGTCATAAATAACCAGCCGTCTTTGCCAACCAGCATGTTGGAAAAACTCTGGTCGCCGAGCGCCAGGCGCAGGTTGGCGTAATTCAGAATCAACTTGCGGCGGCCATACAGGCCGCCGTCAAAATTTTCCGGGCCGCCGTTCAGGCTTTTCAACATCACAAAAACCAACCCCAGCCAAAACAAGGCTGCAAAAATTTGGGTGTAGCGCATCTTCCACAGATTCATATTACTCAACTTGCGGCTTCGTAACGTAATTTGGGAAAAGTATCCCTGAAACGAGCCAGACACGCAATTTTAACATCTTTCGCAAAACTGATATAATTTTAGATTGTAGCGCGGCATTTGATGCCGCGCAAGTCGTGCGACAATGTACCCTACAAGGAGTTACCATGACCGACGTCAAAGCCGAAGAAAAAGAAGATAAAAAAGAACCACAGGAAACGCTGGTTGAGAGCAAGCACACCATCACGCTGGCCGGGCAAGAATACGCTTACACCGTCACCACCGGCACGATTTTGTTGCGCGAAGAAGCCGAGCGCGACAAGGAATCGGAGGGCGCCAAACCCAAGGCGGCCATGTTTTTCACCGCGTACACGTTGGATGGCGGCGAAAATCGCCCGCTGACCTTTGCCTTCAACGGCGGGCCGGGGTCGTCCTCGGTCTGGCTGCACATGGGCGCGCTTGGCCCGCGCCGCATTGAGATGGAATTTGACGGCTCCCTGCCGCGCCCGCCTTTCAAACTGGTGGATAACGAATTCAGCCTGCTGGCGCAAAGCGATTTGGTTTTCATTGACCCAGTCAGCACTGGTTTCAGCCGCCCGGTTGAAGGCCAAAAAGCACGTGATTTTCACGGTTTCAAGAAAGATATCGAAAGCGTCGGCGAATTTATCCGCCTGTACACCACGCGCAACAAGCGCTGGCTTTCGCCAAAATTTTTAGCCGGAGAAAGTTACGGAACCACCCGTTCCGCGGCGCTTTCCAGCCACCTGCTCGAAAAACACGGCATTTATCTCAACGGTATCATGCTGATTTCATCCGTATTGGATTTCGCCACGCTGGATTTCCCGCCCGGACAAGACCTGCCCTATCCGCTTTATCTGCCATCTTACGCTGCCACCGCCTGGTATCACAACAAACTGCGGATTCATCGCCCGCTGGAAAAGTTACTGGCCGAAGTGGAGGAATTCGCCCAAACGGAATACGCCGCCGCGCTGATGAAGGGTGACACGCTGACAGCCCACGAACGCAAGCAGGTTGTCGAAAAGCTGGCGCGTTACACCAGTCTGAGTGCCGACTACCTGGAACGCGCCAATCTGCGGGTGAGCGATACCCGTTTCTTCAAGCAGGTTTTACGCGCCGAGGGCAAAACCGTTGGCCGCTTCGACAGCCGTCTGATCAGCGAAGACCGCGACACTCTGGGCGAGTTCGCCGAGTTCGACCCGTCTTTCGCCAACGTGCTTGGCCCGTATACCGCCGCCTTCAACCACTACATCCGCGCCGAACTGAATTTTGAAAGCGATTTGCCCTACAACATTCTCAACGGAGCCGTCTGGCCGTGGAGCTACGCTGAACATGAAAATCAGTACGTCAAGGTAGCCGAGTCGCTGCGGCAGGCGATGGTACAAAACCCGCACATGAAGATTTTTGTCGCCAACGGTTACTACGACCTGGCGACGCCCTACTTCGCCACCGAATATACCTTCAGCCACATGGGGTTAAGCCCGGCGCTGCGTGAAAATGTCGAAATGGCCTACTACGAAGCCGGTCACATGATGTATGCTTTCCGCCCGTGCCTGGAACAACTCACCGCCGACCTGGCAAGTTTTGTGCAGAAAAATAAGGAATAGAAACAAGGGAGCGTGCCGGGGGAGTGATGGCAATCTCATTCCGCGGCACGCTCCCTACTTCCCATTTTCTGGTTTTCCATATTTCTTTTGCCACGCAAATAATTTATTCAGCGCTTCGATGGGGGAGAGATTGTTCACATCCAGCGTTTTAATTTCATCTAAAAGCGGGTTGGTTTCGGGGAAGAGCGCCGCTTGCTGCGCCGCCAGCGGGTTGATTTTGACCGCCCGCCCGGAAGTTTTCTCCAGCTCGGCCATAATCTCATCGGCGCGCTGAATGACCGGGCGCGGCAGCCCCGCCAGCTGGGCGACGTGAATGCCATACGAGCGATCCGCGCCTCCGGGGATGATTTTGTGCAGGAAAACCACCTGGCCTTCGGCCTCCGTCACCGCCACGTTGTAATTGCGCACGCCGGGCAGTAAATCGGCCAGTTGGGTCAGCTCGTGGTAGTGGGTAGCAAACAGCGTTTTGGCGCGCAAGTGCGGGTGATTGTGAATGTACTCAATCACCGCCCAGGCAATCGAAACCCCGTCATAGGTGCTGGTGCCGCGCCCGATTTCGTCCAAAATCAACAGCGAGCGCACCGTGGCGTGATGCAAAATATTGGCGGTTTCAATCATCTCCACCATAAAGGTGGACTGCCCGGCGTGAATTTCGTCCTGCGCGCCGATGCGTGTAAAAATGCGATCCACCAGCCCAATCTTCGCCGAGGCCGCCGGGACGAAACTGCCCATTTGCGCCATGAGCGTGATGATGGCCGCTTGCCGCAGATAGGTGCTTTTGCCGGCCATGTTCGGCCCGGTGATGACGCGCACCAGCTCGCCCGGCTCAAAAGTGATGTCGTTGGGAATGTAGCGCTCGCCGCTGAGAAAATTCTCCACCACCGGATGGCGGCCCTCGCGGATGTCAAAAAGCGCGTCGCCGCTGACGAGCGGGCGGGTGAAATTTTCCACGGCGGCGGTTTCGGCCAGCGAAGCCAGGCAGTCGAGCGCGGCCAGGGCGCGGGCGGTGTTCAGCAATTGACCGGTATAGCCTGCCAGCGTGGCGCAAACTTCCTTAAACAGGCGCAGTTCAATCTCGCGGATGCGCTCTTCGGCGTTCAGCACCAGCGTTTCATATTCCTTCATCTCCGGCGTGATGTAGCGCTCGGCGTTGACCAGGGTTTGCTTGCGCAAATAATCGGCGGGGGCGTTGGCGGTCTGCCCGGCGGAAATTTCGATGTAGTAGCCGAAAACCTTGTTGTAACCCACCTTGAGGGTTTTGATGCCGGTGCGGGCGCGCTCCAGCGCTTCGAGGTTGTTAATCCAATCGCGGGCGTGGGCCGAGGCGGCGATGACGCTGTCCAGCTCACTGGAAAAGTCGGGGCGGATGATGCCGGTATTTTGGGTGGTGGCGGGCGGGTCGTCGGCAATGGCTTCTTTCAGCAGGGAAAAAGCCTCGGCGCACGGCGACAAAAGATTCAACGTGGCCTGCAGCGGCGCGGCCCCGGCGGGCAGAATCGCCAAAATGGCGGGCAGCCGTCCCAGGCTTTCGCGCAGGGCGACCAAATCGCGCGGCTGGGCGTGGCCGCTCAGAATGCGGTTGGCGAGGCGCTCCAAATCGGCCAGTGGTTTCAGCGCGGCGCGCAATTCGGCGCGCAGCAGGCCGCTGCGGAAGAAAAATTCGACTCCATTTTGGCGCTCTTCGATTTTGGTCAGGTCGAGCAGGGGTTGGCTGACCCACTGGCGCAGCAGGCGTTTGCCCATCGGCGTGACGGTCTGGTCGAGCACGCCCAGCAGTGAGCCTTTGGTTTCGCCGCGCAGGGTTTCGGTTAACTCAAGGTTATGGCGTGTAGCCGTATCGAGAGTCATGAATTCGTTCAGACTGTAGTGGCGCAGGCTGGTGAGCAGGCCGAGCGCGGCGGGTTCGGTTTCTTTGAGATAGTGCAAAATGCCCCCGGCGGCGCGGATGGCGAGCGGGGCGTTTTTCAGGCCAAAACCTTCCAGGGTGGCCGCGCCAAAATGCGCCAGCAGGCTTTCGGCGGTGCGCCCCGGCTCGAAGCGCCAGGCGGGCAGGGGGGTGAGGTGGCTTTTGATGCCATCCGGCAGGGTAACGTTATCAGGGTGGATGATTTCTGCCGGGTGCAGGCGGGTCAATTCGGCGCGCAGCGGGGCGCCGTCAGCGTAGTCGAGTTCGGTGACGGCGAATTCGCCGGTGGAAATGTCGGCGTAGGCAATCGCGGCGCGCGAGTTTTCAGCCGCATCCAGCACGACTGCCGCCAGGTAATTGTTGGCGTCGCCGGGCAGCAGGCTGGCCTCGATGAGCGTGCCAGGCGTGACGACGCGCACCACCTCGCGCGGGAAAAGCCCCTTGGCGGGCTGGCTGCCTTGTTCGGCGATGGCGACGTGATAGCCTTTTCCCACCAGGCGCGCCAGATAATTGTCGAGCGCGTGGTAGGGAATTCCGGCCAGCGGCACGCGCATTCCGTTGCCAATCGGGCGGGAGGTGAGCACCAGGTCAAGTTCGCGTGAGACGATTTCGGCATCTTCGTCGAAGGTTTCGTAGAAATCGCCCAGGCGGAAGAGCAGAATTTCGCCGGGGTGCTTGCGCTTGGTGTCGAGGTATTGCTGGCGGACGGGGGTGACTTCTTCAGGGGGCATGGAAAAGTAAGGAGAGAAGGAGGAAAGGAGAAAAGGAGAGAAAGAATGCAGAATGAAGACGTATTCTTCATTCTGCATTCTTCATTTACGGAACGAGTTTGAGCAGGCCTTCGGCGTCTTTTTCGACTGAGGCGCGCTCAAACCACATCGGCGCGTATTGGATTCCTACCCAGAGCGGAATCATGTCGTCGTAGTGCGGCGCGTAGGCGTGGCCGGATTGGCCGGTGGTGTGCGCGGCGAGTGAGGCGTTCAGGTTGCTCAAATCCACGATTTCGCGTTCGGATGGCAACCAGGTGACTTCAAACGATTGGCCGACCGTCCAGCCGGTGGCGTTGACGACGCTCTTGCCGCCGCTGGTAGCGAAGGGGCCGCGATTGAAGAGCGCTTCAATCGGCGCAATGCCCGATTTGCCGAGGGTGGCGTTGCGGAAGGTGGAGGTGTGCAGTTCGCCCCAGCGCCACTGGCTGATGTCGGCGCCGAATTTTTTGGCGCAGCTCTGGCAGTTGACCGCTTCGCCAAAGGCTTTGGCAAAAATGTCGTCGCGGGTTTCCACCTTGTCGGCGGTGGTTTTGTCGTCCCACCAGGGGCTGTCGGGCTGTTTGACCAGCTCGCGCATCACGACGTACCAGCGTGAGCCGCCTTCCGGCCAGTAGGCTTGCGGCAGGTCGTCGTTGAAGGTATCCATCAGCAGGTTCCACCAGAAAGCCTCGAACAAAACCGCCGGGGCCGAATCGGCGCGTTCCTGGTAATCCCACCCGGCCAGGAATTTGTCGCGCGTGGCGGCCAGCGCCGGGTCGAGCGGCGCGCTCAGCAGTACCGGAATCAGGGCTTCGGCGTTCAGGCTTTTCGAGTCGCCGTGCATGGATTGAATGTAGGCGGCGTCAATTTTGCCGGGGGCGTTTTCAATCATGTCCACAATGCGGGCGGCGCGCTGACCGTAATCCCAATCTTTGGTAATCAGGTAGGGGTAGTCGCGCGGGTTGGCCTGGTTGTTGGCGGTGACGATGTAGCCGCTGGCCGGGTTGAAGGCGTAGGGCAGTTCGTCAAAGGGGATGAAACCGGTCCAGTCGTATTCGCCCGTCCAGCCGGGGACGGGCAGGGTGCCGTCGCCGCTCTTGCGAATCGGAATGGTGCCGGGCGTCTGGTAGCCGATGTTGCCGTCCACGTCGGCGTAGGCCAGATTTTGGGCGGGGACGCTCCACATGCGCGCGGCGGCGCGGAATTCGTCCCAGTTTTGGGCCTTGTCGAAGCCCCAAATCGCTTCAAAAGGCGAGTTGGGCGTCAGCGCCGTCCAGGCCAGGGCGATGGCGTAATGTTCCGGCAGCGCCACGCCGCTGGCGTCTTTGAATGGTGTCGCATCCGGGTTTTTGGTGGCGTCAATTTTGTCCTTGAGCGCGCCGTAGGTATCCGAAATAATCGGCCCGTGCCGGCTGATGCGCACCGTCATTTCGACCGGGTCGCCGCCCGCCACTTGCAGGGTTTCGACGCGGGTTTCAAAATCCACCCATTTACCATCCACTTCATATTGATTGGGGTTTTCGGGGTTGATTTTTTCAATGAATAAATCCTGCACGTCCGGGCCGAGATTGGTGAAGGCCCAGGCGACGCGGTCATTGTGGCCGGCGACGATGCCCGGCACGCCTGCAAAGGAAAATCCCGTCACCTGGAAGGGGCAGGCCTCGCTTTTGGGTTGACACTGCAAATCGTTTTGATACCAGATGGACGGCATTTGAATACCGAGGTGCATATCGTTGGCGAGCAGAGGCTTGCCGGTGCTGGTCAATCTGCCGGAAACCACCCAACTGTTCGAGCCAATATCCGCGCTGTGCGGGCCGAGCAGGACATTCAGCCGGGCGATGTTTTCGGCGGCGGCCTGATAATTGGCGTCTGGCAGCGGAGCGCCGCCCGCTGATGGCTGTCCACTGGCTGCGGACAACGGGTTGCCGCCAATCGTCGGTACAATCACCGGATAATCCGCTGGATATTCGGGGAAAAGTTCGGCCACTTGCGCGGGAGTCAGCGTTTTGAGCAAAATGGCGCGTTCAATTTCGTCATCCATGTTGCCGCGCAAATCCCAGGCCATGGCCTTGCCCCAGGTCAGGCTGTTGACCGGTGTCCACGGTTCGATTTTGTAGCCGCGATTGAGAATGCCGGTCAGAATGCTGTATTCCAGGCTGAGTTCCACCGGTTCGCGCCCGGCGATGTAGGCGTTGACGCCCGCCGCGTAAGCGTCTGTAATGGCTTTGGCTTCCGGGCTGAGCAGGGCGTATTCCTGTTCAGCGGTCTGCTTCCAGCCGAGCGTGCGCAGGAACGAGTCAGTTTCGATCTGCCCCTTGCCGAACATTTCGGAGAGTGTGCCAGAGCCGATGTGCCGCCAGAAATCCATCTGCCAGAAGCGGTCTTGCGCGTGGACGTAGCCCTGCGCGAAGAACAAATCGTGCGCGCTGGCGGCGTAAATGTGCGGAATGCCCATTTTGTCGCGGTAAATTTCCACCGGGCCCTCCAACCCGGCGGCCTTAATTTCCCCGCTAATTTGCGGGTACGAGCGCTTTGCCAGAGATGGCACAAGGACGGTTGGCACCAGGGCAATCAAAATCCCCACAATAACCAGCGTCGTCAGCGCGGAAACCAAAAAACGACGAACTTTTGCAGACATAACTTCTCCTTTGGACGATTGACAGACGTTTGGCGGTTGGTAGTTGATGGTTGGCGGTATAACCGGCAACTGATCACTGATTATAATGGACGCATGACCGCTCTCAAAAATCTCTTTCTGCTCGACCCCCGCATTCACTAGTTTATGCGTATATCCGTACAAGGTTACAACACACAGGCAGATTTGGACGCGCTAGTTAATGGGGTGGGGGAGTGCCTGGATCAGTCTGTTTTATAAAATTCCTTTTATCCCCTTCATCCCGTTTTTCATTATTAACTGATGTTACGCGATACACGGTAGCACGGCATTTATGTCGTGCTGAAATTTGGCTGACGCCAATTTTTAGAGTCTATCCGAAAAACGGGGCAGGTGGAGCAAGTCTCCGACTTACCTGCGCGCCACCGTTGGCTGCCCATTTTACCAATTTTGTGGAGGGGTTCTTCTCTGTTTAGCGCCCGTCAAACGTGTGGAGCAAGTCAGAGACTTGCCCGCGCAAATCTGCGATTTGCGCCACTAGTTTTTGCTGCGTAACATCGTTATTTATCAAAAATTTCCAAATATCCCTTGTCCAGTTCGTCATCCGAAAGATGCGCGTAGCGCTGGGTGACGCTGATATTGGCGTGCCGCGCCAGTTCTTGCGCCAGTTTGAGATTGCCGGACGCGCGTAAAACGGTGGTGACGAAGTAGTGCCGGAAGGAATGCGGCGTGATGTTCCCCTCGGCTTCTGCGCCAAGCGCCTCGCGCGCGCGCAGTTCGACGATGTCGCGCCCGCTGGCAGTGGTCATCGGCTTGACCTTTTTTCCCGCGCCTTTGTCGTGCCGCGCAAAAAGCGGCAGTGAACCCAGCGGACGCCCCGAGGCGCCGTCCAGCGCGGCGCGCGCGGCAAGGTAGTCTTTCAGTGCCGCCATCGCCCGCGCCGAGAAACGAATGACGGCCTGTTTATCGCCTTTGCCGATGATGATGGCGCGGCCCTCGTTCCAGTCAATGTCGCCGCGGCGCAGGGCGCAAGCCTCGTGTACGCGCAGCCCGGTATCCGCCAGGGTGACGAGAAAAGCGCGGTCGCGCCGCCAGCGCAATTCTTCGGCGGGCGAGTCGAAAGCGGGACATTCTTTCAGCATGTAGGCCAGCACGCCTTCAATTGATTCGCGTGGAAACTGCGGCAGACGCTGACCGCTGCGCCGCGAGCGCATCCGCACCAGTTGGGCGATGCGCGGCAAATTGGGCGCGGCCAGCCCCTCGGCGCTGAGGAAGCGATAGAAACCGACGACAGCCTGCAGGTAGAGCTGCTCGGTGGCTGGGGCATTTTCCTTGAGCGCGGCGGCAAACCAGCCGATGGCGTCTTCGCGCAGTTCCTCCAGCGGGGCAGTTTCCGGGTCAATCTTTCGGTCGGCCAGCAGGGCGCTGAAGGCGCGCAGGGCAAAAGTGTAGGTGTCGCAGGTGTTTTTACTGCGCGCGCCTTCGATGACGGCCAGGTATTTCTGGATGGCGGAGGAGATGGTGGACATGGGAGACGAATGCGAAATAATGAAGAATGGGGAATTAGTTAAGTTAGTTTACTAACTACAAACTGGTAACACGACATTTACGGCGCAGTATGGCAAAATTGCCAGCAAATTGCGCGCTGCGTGTTTGGATGAGTGAAAAAAGAGAGTCTCGCGTCGGGAGACGTGACGTCCGTTAGTGTCTCTGGACTCCAAAATCTTCCGATTTTGGCAAGCCTGGCGGCTTGAGCGCGTTTATTGTTGCTTTCATTAATTATACTTAAGCGAAGCATAAAAGGCAAGGGGCAAAGGGGCGGATGAAAAGAGAACAGAAAAGGAGAGAGAAAGAAATCCGAAATCTCCAAGATTTCGGATTTCTGGAGGCCGCCGGCTACCCACCGGAATTAATTACCCGCCTCATCATTTCTACAATGGCAGGCAGCTGAATTTTTTCAAAAATTGGCAAGGCTCGCAGCGCATAAAATTTGGCCTTTTCGTTGTAGCCTGCGTTCGATAACGCCAGCGCAAAATTACCTAAATCAGCGCCTTCGCTGTACAGGTCTCCAATGGCGCGGCGCATTTCAATAATTTGCGCTAGTTTTTGTTCGGCATCTTCCAGCTTGCCGCGTGCGATGTCCATACGACATAAAGCGCTCAGCACGTTGGCTTCGCCCAGCCTGGCCCCCACCTGGCGGAAGAGTTTCAGCGCTTCGCCGTAACTGGCCAGCGCCGCGTCCATTTCCTTGCGGAAGTTTTGCACGTCGCCGATGGCTTTGAGCACGTTGGCTTCGCCCAGCCTGTCCCCCACCTGGCGGAAGAGTTTCAGCGCTTCGCCGTAACTGGCCAGCGCCGCGTCCCGCTCATCGCGGAAGTTTTGCACGTCGCCGATGGCTTTGAGCACGTTGGCTTTTAGACGGTCATCTTGAATGCCTTGATTCAGAGCGGTTTGCAGCCAGCCGCTGATTAAGTTTTGATAGGAGAGCACGAACCACCAGTTGCGTGGCGCAACCGACATCTGCGCCAGGCTGTCGCCTCTGGTTTGCCGCCCGGCCCAATCGGCCAGCAAAGACAAATTAAGCAAATCGGGCAGCAGGTCGGCGCGGTTAGCGGGGTCGGCACTTGCGGGCAACTCATTAAACACGGCGCAAATTTGGCTCACGGCGCGCTGGCGGGCCGGGTCTGAGTCGGCAGGTGTCAGGCTGGCGCGGGCGTAATCGCTGACGCTGGCGTGCCATTGATAGCGCTGGCTCGGCGCGTCAAAATTGACCAGGGCCGCCTCGCGCAAACTGTCTGCCAACGGGTAAAGAGCTTCAAGGGGCAGGTTGAGCGCCGCGGCCCAGGCCTGCGGCGCGCAAGAACCGGCGCCGAACATTGGCAGGCAGGCCAGCGCCTGGCGGGATTCGGCGTTCAGCCCGGCCACAGACCAATCCATGACGGTCTGTAAAATGGTCAGGTAGTCGCCGCTCAGGGTTTCCAAGGCGTGGCGCAGTTCCGTCAGCGGGCGTTTGGCGGCCTGGGCAATTACTTTTTCCACAATCAGCGGATGGCCGCCGCTTTTTTGGGCCAACGTCTGCGCAAACTCAGCCAGCAGCGCGGCATTCAGCCGACGCTGTTGGCCCAACTCCAGCGCGTAGCACCGGGCCGCAGCAGGCGCCAGCCCCTGAAGGAGCGGAAAAGCGCGCGCGGTGGGCAGGTCTTCAAAAATCGGCGCGGGCGGGCGCAAGGTCACCAGGGCGGCGCTGCCGCCGGCCAGGCGGCGCAAAAAGGCGGCCAACCGCGCCAGTTCGGGCGCGGGCAGCCCTTCGAGGTTGTCGAGTACGAATAAAGCCGGGCTTTGGCGGGCAAAAGCCAGCAGGGTTTCCTCTGGCGGCTGGCCGGTGGAGATGGGCAGGTTGAGCGCCGACGCCAGCCCGCGCAGTAAAAACTCTGCCGAGGGAGCGCCTTTGCCTTCCGCGAAGGCGACGCCGCCCGGGAAGCGCCAGGCGCCGCGTCCGGCAGCTTCCAGCGCCAGCGCAGTTTTGCCCATGCCGCTGACGCCGCTGATGATGTTGATGCAGGGCGTTTCTTTGAGATTGCGGGCGATGTCGGCCAGTTCTTTGCCGCGCCCAAAGAAAAAGCGCTGGCGCGCCGGCAGGTTGCCCGGCTGAAAAGCGGCGTCAATCAGCGGCGGGGCGTCTTCCTGGTTGGTCAGGCGCAGGCTGGCATCGCCAAACAGGCGCGGAATCTGATTGGTGACCTGCTTTGCGGCGCGCGCAAACGCTTCGTGCAGTGGAAAAGCGCCGCGCGCCATTTCTGCGTACAACTGCGCGGCAAAGTGAATCGCGTCGTCATCTCTCACCGGGTCGGGGTGGCCGATGCTGGCGCGCGCGCGTCCGCTGGCGGCAAACGCCTGCGCGGCGGAGAAGGCATTTTCGGCGCTTTCGCAGGCGTTGAAAACGGCCAAATCCAGCGCTGGCGCATCTTTCAGCGCTTCCAGCAGGCGCGGAGTGCTCACCGCGTCACTTTGGCCAAACTCATCTTCGAGCAAAAGCCCGCCCTGCCAGGCGTGGCCGCTGAAGTGTAAAACATGCGGGTAGAGCCCCTGCGCTAAAACGCGCGGTGAAAGCGCAAAACGCAAAGCGTCCAACGTGGGCGGCATCAGGCGAATCAAGGCAATTGGTGCGCCGCTGGCGCGCACGGCCTCGCTCAGGCGCAGCCATTCGGCCTGCAAGTTGAGCGCGTCAATTTCATTTTGCGGGTTGCGCGCGTCGTAAATGGGCGCGGCCAACAGCACCAACACACGCAACATTTTTCGCAGGTCGCGTTCCTGGCGTTCTGCATTTTGCGCGGCGTTAAAAATCAGGTCGCCGCCGATAGTCAAAATCTGATTGTGGTCTCCGACGATCAAATTACCGTCGCTGAAATTTCCGCCAATTTCGATGTTTATCCCGTCCATTTGGCTCTCCTTTGCGCTTTTCTCAGTTGAAAGCGAAGTCCAACGACTGGAATCGTTGGTTTTGCGCCGGACTCACCATCCGCCAACATGCCGCTGATGATACCCCACATTCCCGGTTTTGCTGCCCGTCAGCTTTTGCGCCAAAGTCAGGAGACTTTGGAGTCCCTGTTCCGCCAGCATTCTGTAATTGACCTTTCCGCTCCAATTTGCTACACTATCGCTGGCAGAGAATTCTGCCAGCGATAGTGTAGCGTTTCATCCAACAAGGAGAAGAAAATGTTCAAGAAAGCCTTATTCGTCCTGCTGACTATCAGTCTGCTGCTGACGGCCTGCAATTTGCCCAATAGCCCTGCCTCCCCCACCCCGCTGAGTGTGGACGCCATTTTCACCGCCGCCGCGCAAACGGTGGAAGCACAGTTGACCAGCAGCGCCCCAGCCGCTACGCTGGCCCCGCCTGCCACCGCCATCCCCCCCACCGTCGAAATTCCTACCAGCGCCGCGCCCACACTCCCAGCCGTCGCCACCCAGCCGCCCGCGCCAACCATCGCTCCAGCCGCCACGCAAACCTGTGACAAGGCCGATTTTGTGGCAGATGTCACCATCACCGATGGAACCGAAATCGCCGCCGGAACCGCCTTCACCAAAACTTGGCGCGTCAAAAACAGCGGCACCTGCGCCTGGACGACTTCCTATCAACTCGTATTTGCCAGCGGCACGCAGATGGGCGCGCCCGCAGCGATTTCCTTCCCCAGCGCGGTTGCCCCCGGCCAGACGATGGATATTTCCGTCTCCATGGTCGCGCCGACCACGCCCAACACCTACACCGGCAACTGGAAACTGCGCAACGCCGCCGGACAGAATTTTTCCAGCATCTACGTCATGATCAAAGTTCCCGGCTCATCAGGTGGCGGCGGCGCAGCCTTCGCCGTCACCAGCGTTGTAATGAGTTCGGGCGGTTCTTGCGGCGCATTCACTATCAACGCCGCCATCACCACCAACGGACCGGGCAGTGTCACCTACAAGTGGATTCGCAGTGACGGTGGAACCGATACCGCCGTCCACCCGGCAGTCATTTTTTCCGCTGCAGGCACACAAACCGTCAGCACCACCTGGGCCGCCAGCCCGCCCGGAACAACGCTCTGGATGGAAATCTACATTGACACGCCCAATCATCAACAATTTGGTCGCGCCACGTTTAGTTGTCCGTAGGATTGTCTGAATCGTAACGTGAATAATAATGGATGACTCCATTGCAAAATGAAAATTTTACTGCAGAGACGCAAAAAACGCCGAGAAAAGCTAATAAAAACTCTACCAACACTGCGTCTCCGCGGTGAGAATTCCTTATCCATTATTGACGTTATGCAAGGGAGAAAAAATGCAAAGAGAAAAAATTCTATCCGCGCTTTTGGCGCTGACGCTGTTGGCTCTGGCCTGCAGCCTGCCTGCGCCGCGCCCTGTCACCCCCACCCCCAGCGCAGACGTAGCCTTCACCGCCGCCGCCCAAACGGTGGAAGCCCAGTTGACGGATTCTGCGCCGCTGGTCGTTTCGGTTACGCCGCCAATTTTTGCGCCGACCGCCTTCTTCACCCTGCCGCCGCTTCCGGCGACGTTTACGCCAATCGCCACCCAGATTCCTGCCACACCAACGCCCCGGCCCTGCAATCTGGCCTCGTTTGTGCAGGATGTCTCCTACCCTGACGGAAGCAGTATTCTGATTGGCGCTGGTTTCACCAAAACCTGGCGGCTCAAAAATGTCGGTACCTGCACCTGGACTACCGGCTACACGCTAGTTTTTGAACATGGCGACCAGATGGGCGGTCCTGCCACGCAAGCGCTGACGCCCGGCACCGTCGCGCCCGGCCAAACGATTGACGTTTCTATCAATCTGGTAGCGCCCACTACACCCGGAACCTATCACGGCGACTGGAAACTGCGCGAGCCCGGCGGGGTTTTGTTTGGTCTTTCGACCGGGCCATTCTGGGTCGAAATCAAAGCCGTTGCGCCGACAGCGACTCCCACCGCCACGGCCAGCCCCTCCCCCGCTGGCGGAGTCTATACCGCGCCGCTGGTCAGCGCCGAGAGCGGCTCGGTGCGCAGTGATACCACCAAACTGGCGGTCACCAACGCCGGCGATGTGGAGAGTAACGCCTCCTCGCAAGCATTTCTGACCTTCGACCTATCCGGTCTGCCCGCCGGGGCGACGATTACCGAAGTCAAGGTCAACTTCAGCAACTACGACATGCTCGGCGACCCGTTCGGCAGTTTGGGCTGCTTGCGCATGTACGCGCAGGATTTCGGCGCGCTGGACGCGGGCGACTTCTTCGGTGGTTCGCCGCTGGGAGCGGTTGCGCGCTGGTGTACCTCCGGCGAACTCAGCGCTGAAGCCGTCGCCGCCGATTTAAAAGCCGCCATTCAAGCCAAAGTTGGCACGACGCGCGCGCAGTTCCGCGCCCAATACAACGAAACCGCCAGCGATGGCGATGGCATTGCCGATATGGCGCGGCTGGGACTTAACATCAAACTCATCATCACTTACACCCTGCCGTAACTGAAATGCAAAATAAAAGAATGCGGAATGATGAATTCATCATTCCGCATTCATCATTTCTTGAAGAGCGTTACTCCAAAAGTCAGATACGTCGCCGCCGCCAGCATGCCCGTCGCCAGCGCCGCGAGCGGAAAGCGTCCAATCGTCATGATGAAAATTGCCAGGAAAACCCAGGCGAGCGTGTGAAACCAGCGCAAGATGAAATGTGTTCTAAACGAACGCGCGGGTTCACCGGCTTTGGGTTTCGGCCACACAAAAATCCACACTGCCGAAATGACATAGCAAATCAACCCCCACAGCAAGGTAGGAACGCCCAAAAATGTAATTGTTTGCATCGAAAAATCTCCTTTTACAGCCGAATGATGTAGCCGCAATACTCGCACTTGACCGAATCCTGGCCGCGCAAAACCACCTGATCAAGATTTGCGCCGCAGGACGGGCACTGCGCCGGCAGCGCGCGCACTTTGTCCACGGCGGCCTGGTCGAGCGCAACCGCGCGGGTTTTGTCAAATTCTTTCGTCTTTGCCAGATTCAGCAGGCGCACCCACTCCGCGCCCTCCTGCCAAACGTGCAGGTGAATCGTCTGCAAACTGGCGCCCGCGCCAAAGCGCAGGTCGAGATGGTCTTCGTTTTTCATCATGCCCTGCTTGCTGGCTTTGGCTTCTTCCAACAGCGTCACCGCGATTTCCCATTTTAATTCCTGTACTTTTTGTTTTTCGGTTGCAATGAAGAGAATCTTTTTGGTGGCGACTTCTTCCTTGCGCTCAAAAATCAAGCGCTGGTCGGTCAGATAAAGCACGCCGTCGGGGTCTTCGTCGCGCTCTTTCACGTCCTGGCACCAGACGGATTTGACAGCCATAATTCCGCTTTCGGTGGGCAGCAGGCTGAAGCAGGCTTGCGCCAGTTGGCCGAGCATCCATTGGATGTCGTCGAGGTGCTTTTTGACGGCGGCAACCTGCCCGTTGAAGGTGTTGTACATCCCGCCAATCTGTCGCTCCGCCGCCGAGACTTTGCTCTCCGTGGTGGCAATCTCCGCTTCCAGCCGGTCGAGTAAGCTCCTGGCGGCGGTCGGGTTGCCCTTGGCCGCCGTCGCCTGGCTGAGCAAACTTTCCAGCGCGCGCATTCCGTTTTGCAGCGGGGCTGCCTGCATGTTGATTTGCGAATTGACCGTTGCGCTCAATCCGTGCCACTGATTGGCAAAATCAGCAGCCTGCGCTTCGAGCGTTTTCTCGAAAACGTAACCTTTTTCGCGCAAATTGGCGATTCTTTGCGCCATGCCATTGACGTTGGTCGCCAAATCTTCCACTGCATCGCGCGCGCGGCTCAAGCGCACGCCATCCTGTAGCCAGCCAACTTTGGTTTTCAACGAAAATAATCGGCTTTCCAGTTCCTGCGCCGGGGTGGATGTGGTCATGGATTCTCCTCGAATGAGTAAGTTTTCTCGCGCCAAAGCCGTCATAACTTTAGCGGGCGTTCAACGTCCATAAAAGTATAGTACAAAAGCCGCGTGGTAGAATACCTTAAAATGATGAATGCAGAATGCAGAATGCTGAATGTAAAATTCTGTTTTCAACATTCATCATTCCTCATTTTGGAGCAATCAATCATGACCAAAACATCCCTTTCCACCATCCGTTTTCTCGCCGCAGACGCCGTTCAGCAGGCCAATTCGGGACACCCCGGCCTGCCGATGGGCGCGGCGGCCATCGCCTACACCGTTTGGATGCGGCACTTGCGCCACAATCCGCACAATCCAAAATGGCCCAACCGCGACCGCTTCATCCTTTCCGGCGGACATGGCTCAGCGCTGCTGTATGCCCTGCTGCACCTGACCGGCTACGACCTGCCGCTGGATGAACTCAATCGCTTTCGCCAGTGGCAAAGCCTGACGCCCGGCCATCCCGAATTCGGTCTGACGCCCGGCGTCGAATGCACCACCGGGCCGCTCGGCGCGGGATTCTCCAACGGCGTCGGCATGGCAATCGCCGAAGCGCACCTGGCCGCCGAATTCAACACGCCCGAACATGCAATTATTGACCATTACACCTACGCCATTGTCACTGATGGCGACCTGATGGAAGGCGTCGCCGCGGAAGCCGCTTCACTGGCCGGACATTTACAGCTCGGCAAGTTGATTTATCTCTACGACGATAACCATATTTCCATCGAAGGCGCCACCGACATCGCCTTCACCGAAGACCGCCTGGCGCGCTTCGCCGCTTACGGCTGGCACACGCTGGCTGTGGCCGACGGCAACGACGTGGAAGCGATTGACGCCGCCATCCGCGCCGCCAAAACCGACCCGCGCCCCTCGCTGATTGCCGTCCGCACGACGATTGGCTTCGGCCTGCCGACCCGCGCCGGAACCTCCAAGGCGCACGGCGAACCGCCCGGCGAGCAAGAACTCAACGGCGCAAAGCAGGCCGCCGGCTGGCCGATTGAACCGAAGTTTTTCATTCCCGAAAAAGCCCTGGCAGATTTCCGTCAATCCGTTGCGCGCGGCGCACAATTCCAGGCCGAATGGCAGGCAAAATTTGACGCCTACCGCGCCCAATTCCCCGCAAAAGCCGCCGAATTGGCCCGCCGTCTGCGCGGCGAACTGCCCGCCGGTTGGGATGCCGACCTGCCAGTTTTTCCCGCCGACGCCAAAGGCATGGGTTCGCGCGTCGCTTCGGGCAAGGCGCTCAACCACTTCGCCGCCAAAATCCCCGAATTGCTGGGCGGTTCCGCCGACCTGGCGCCATCCAACAACACCAAACTGGACGGCCTGGGCGACTTTCAGCCTGCCAGCCCCGCCGGACGAAATTTTCACTTTGGCGTGCGCGAGCATGGCATGGGCGGCGTCGTCAATGGCATGGCCTATCATGGCGGATTGCGTCCGTTTGGCGCAACCTTTTTGGTTTTTGCCGATTACATGCGCCCGCCGCTGCGGATTGCCGCGCTTTCGCATCTCAACCCGATTTTCGTCTTCACCCATGATAGCATCGGCGTCGGCGAGGACGGCCCCACCCATCAGCCGGTGGAGCAGGTTGCCAGCCTGCGCGCCATTCCCAATCTGACGGTGATTCGCCCGGCAGACGCCAACGAAGCCGTCCACGCGTGGCGCGTTGCCCTCGCGCAGAGTCACTCCCCCACCGCGCTCATTCTCACCCGCCAAAATTTGCCAACCCTCGACCGTTCCATTTATTCCGATGCGGCGCTGCTGGAAAAAGGCGCCTATGTGCTGGCCGATTTGGGCGACAATCCGCCTGAATTGATTTTGATGGCCTCCGGCTCGGAAGTGGCGCTGATTGTGGAAGCCGGAACCCGTCTGGCAATGGAAGGCGTCAACGTGCGGCTGGTTTCCTTCCCCAGTTGGGAATTGTTCCAGCAACAAGAGGCCGCCTACCGCGAGGCGGTTTTGCCCGCCGCCGTTTCAGCGCGCGTCGCTGTCGAAGCGGGCATCGGCATGGGCTGGGAAAAATTCACCGGCGCGTCCGGTGTCATTCTTTCGCTGGAGCATTACGGCGCTTCCGCCCCGGCCTCGATTTTGTTCAAGGAATTTGGCTTTACGGTGGAAAATGTGATTGCCAAAGCCCGCGAGGCGCTGAAATGAAAGTAGCTGTCGGCTGTGACCATGCCGGTTTTCCGCTGAAAGCGACTGTGATTGAGGCGGTGCGCGCCGCCGGTCACGAGGCGCTCGACCTGGGAACGGATTCCACTGCGGCGGTGGATTATCCCGATTTTGCCGAAAAAGTTGGCCGCGCAGTTTTGGACGGCGCGGCGCAGCGCGGCATCATGCTGTGCGGCTCGGCGGTTGGCGCCAACATCGCCGCCAACAAACTGCGCGGAATTTACGCCGGAATTTGCCACGACACCTACTCGGCGCATCAGGGCGTGGAACATGACGCCATGAACGTGCTTTGTCTGGGCGCGCGCATCATCGGCCCGGAACCCGCCAAAGAAATTGTCGCCGCCTTTTTGGGCGCGCGCTTCCTCGGCAACGACCCCGGCCAGGAGCGTCACGCCCGCCGGGTGGAAAAAGTTCGGCAAATCGAAAGAGAAGAGTGATGAAGAGAGAAGGAGAAAAGGAGAAAGTGTGTATCCTTTTCATCTTTCACCTTCATCTCTTTTCATTCATCATTCTGCATTGACAGGAGATTCCATGAACCCCATTCAACAACTGACCGCCCTTGGGCAATCGCTTTGGTACGACAACATTCAGCGCCGCCTGCTGGAAAACGGCGAACTGGCGGCGTTGATTGCGCGCGGCGACATTCGCGGCGTGACCTCCAACCCGACCATTTTTCACAACGCCATCAGCAAAACCAGTGATTACGACTCGGCGCTCATTCCGCTGGCGCAATCCGGCTGGAGCGCGGAAGATATTTTTTGGCAGTTGGCCGTGGAAGATATTCAGGCCGCCTGTGATTTGTTCACCCCGCTCTATCAGGAAAGCCTGGGCGTGGACGGCTACGTCAGCCTGGAAGTCAGCCCCGCGCTGGCGCATGACACCGCCGCAACGGTGGAACAGGCCAAAGCCCTGTGGGCGCGCGTCAACCGCCCCAACCTGATGATTAAAATCCCGGCCACGCTGGCTGGTTTACCCGCCATCCGCGCCGCCATCGCCGCCGGAATCAACGTCAATGTCACGCTCATTTTCTCGGTGGAGCGCTACCGCGTCGTGATGGACGCCTACATCTCCGGTCTGGAAGACCGCCTGCTGGCGGGCGGCACCATCGAAAATATTCACTCCGTCGCCTCGTTTTTCGTCTCGCGCATGGACAGCAAAATTGACCCGAAATTACCGGAAGGTTCGCCGCTGCGCGGCAAAGCCGCCATCGCCAACGCCAAACTGGCCTACGAAGCCTTCCAGCAAGTTTTTTCGGATGTGCGCTTTGGCAAACTGCAACTGGCGCAGGCCAATTACCAGCGCCCGCTGTGGGCCTCCACCGGCACCAAAAACCCGGCCTACGCTGACACGCTGTACGTGGACAGCCTGATTGGCCCGGCCACCGTCAACACCGTGCCGCCCGCCACGCTCGACGCCTTCCGCGCGCACGGCGCCGCCGCCCAAACCATCACCGCCGGGCTGGACGAAGCCAAAAATCAACTGGACGAACTGGAAAAACTTGGCATCTCGCTGCAAACCGTCACCGCTGAGCTGGAAGCCGAGGGCGTAAAATCCTTTGCGGAGGCCTTCACCGCCCTGCTGGCCTCGGTCGAAACCCGGCGGAAAAACGCGCTCGAACAGCTCGGGCCGCTGCGGGAATCCGTTGCCCAGGCGATTCAGCGGCTGACAGCCGATTCTGCGCCCGCCCGCCTGTGGGCGCACGACCCAACCATCTGGACGACCGACCCCGCCGGACAGGCCGAAGTCAAAATCCGCCTCGGCTGGCTGACCCTGCCCGAAACGATGCGCCCCTCTCTGGCTGAATTTCAGGCCATGGCGGCAGGAATTCACGTGGATGGCATCACCAAATTTCTACTACTCGGCATGGGCGGCTCGTCGCTGTCCCCCGAAGTTCTGGCGCTGGTTTTCGGCGTGAACAACTTCGCCATTCTTGATTCGACCGACCCCGGTCAGGTGCGCGAGGCCATGGCCGCCTTCCCGCCCGCCGAAACGCTCTACATCGTCTCCAGCAAATCCGGCGGCACGGCTGAAGTCATGTCGGTTTTTGAAAATTTCTGGTCGCTTTCCGATGGCAACGGCAGCCACTTCATCGCCATCACCGACCCCGGCACCTCGCTCGAAAAGCTGGCCCAAGAGCGCGGCTTCCGTCAGGTTTTCAATGCCGACCCACTGGTGGGAGGCCGCTATTCGGCGCTGACTGCCTTCGGGTTGGTTCCCGCCGCGCTGATGAAACTCGACTTGGAACGCATACTCAACCGCGCCGGTTGGATGATGCGCGAATGCGCCCCCGACCAACCCGCGGCGCGCAACCCCGGCCTGGTGCTGGGCGCGATTCTCGGCCAGGCGGCGCTCGCGGGCCGCGACAAACTCACCATTCTGGCCGATGACGTGCTCGCTCCGGCTGGCGCCTGGCTCGAACAACTGATGGACGAGTCCAGTGGCAAACTGGACAAGGGCATTTTGATTGTGGATGGCGAAGCGCAGCACGCGCCCGCGTTTTACGGCAAAGACCGCATTTTCGCCTACCTGCGCCTGGACGGTCAGCACGGCGCCTTTGCCGCCGCCCTGCGCGCCGCCGGTCAGCCCGTGTTGGAATTTCGGCTGAGCGGACGCTATGACCTGTTCGCCGAAATGTACCGCTGGGAAGTCGCCACCGCTATCGCCTGCGCGGAAATTGGTGTCAACGCCTTTGACCAGCCGGATGTGCAAATTGCCAAAGATATTGCCAAAAAGAAAATCGCCGAATACCGCGAAAAGGGGAAATTAGGCAGTGGAACATTTATCCGCGCGGCAGACGCCCCCGCCGCGCTGAAAGAATTTCTCGCCCAGGCGCGGCCCGGCGATTATTTGGCGATTAATGCCTACCTGCGCCGCAACCCGGCCATGAATGCCGCCCTGCAGGAACTCCGCCAAAAACTGGGAGCGAAAACCGGCTTGCCGACCACGCTCGGCTTCGGGCCGCGCTTCCTGCATTCGACCGGCCAACTGCACAAGGGCGGCGCCAACAACGGGCTGTTCCTGCAAATCACCGCCGAGACGGCGCATGATTTGGACATTCCCGGCCAGGGGATGACCTTTGGCACGCTGCAGCTGGCTCAAGCCCTCGGCGATTATGACGCGCTGGCCGCGCGTGGCCGGCGTATTTTGCGTGTTCACCTTGCCGCGCCCGAAAACTTACAGAGTTTGTTGTAGCGCGACATTTATATCGCGGTCGAAGGTCGGGAGACTTTCGACTCCGTTACAGCAAGATTTTCTGAAAGGCGCGCAGCAAGTCGCCGCGCTGCTCGTAGCCGCTCTCGTCCATTTCGGGCAGGCACAGAACAATTTTCCGGCGGCAGCGCCGCAGCAGACCGGAAACCAGCCGCGCCAGCGAGTCGCGGTTGGCGGCGACCTCGTCGGCGTCGTTCCAGGTGCGACCAGCAGAGGTTTCCCAACCGCGCGCCAGAACGTAGGGATGCGTTATCGGCTGGGCGAGACGCTCGTACCAGCCGCTCGAACCCGCATCCAGCCAGAACTGCACCGTAGCCGGACGATTCATCAGCAGGAAGGTGGTCGCCGGGGCGACAAGAACCGCATCGTCCTGTTCTGCTTGCCAGTCAGTGATGTATTGCGCTGCCAGAACGCCTTCGCGCAACATCAAAAGATATTCGCGTCCAACAGAAGGCGTCTGCTCTTCGTCCAACAGGTTGAGCGCCTGGCGAAATTTTTGCACCGATTCAATCAGGTTGGCTGCCACACGGATGGAGTCAAAGTTGTGATGAAAGCCAAACCCGGGCTGTGAAAGCGTTTCGCCAAACAGTTTGCGTAAAAAATGGTCAAACGGCAGGGGCGCGCCTTGCTGATAATCCAGCAGCCAGGCGCGCAGACGGGCGAATCGCTCGCCCAGGGTGTAGGTGATGCGCTCCTGCATCTGTGGGCGAATATCTTCAAAGGCCGAAAATGCGCCGTCGCGCGGGCGGTAGGTAATGTCGGTCAACAACTGCGCGCGCACCAGGTCGAGGCCAGAAATGGCTTGCATCAGAGCGCAGGCGACATCGAATTGTGGCGGAAAAATTTTCCAGCCGGGATGCGCCAGACAGGCGAGAGTTAGTAGCGCCTGGCTGGCGGGTTCGTCACGCAGGGAACGCGAGGGGCGGTGCGAGCGCGCCGGAACGCCCCTCGCTGTCAGGCGATTCATCAGCGAGAAGCGCAGGGCGTCCGACAGGTACGGGGCGAGAATTACAATTTCGGCGGCGGGCGTCCCCGCTTCCAGCAAGCACGCAACCTGCTCGGCGATAGATTCCAACAGCTGCGGATAAAAGCGCGCGGCGAGAATCTCCCAGGGCTTTTCTTGCGCGTCTTCGGCGTCTTCTTCCCCAGCAAGCGCTTCCAGCGGCGAATAGACTTCGGGCGCGATGACGTTGACCAGGCTGGACTCCAGCCGGGCAATGGCAGGCGAAACCACAAAACTGTGGCGCATTTCGACGGTTTCGGCGCACAAATCGGCCAGCGCCAACCCGGTCGGCAGGTCGGCGCCCAAAAAACGGCGATAACCCGCGCTTTCGTCGTAAATTAACAGCGCCGAATCAAATTCGGGCAGCCACTCGCGCATCAGGTCGTGAACGCGCGCGCCATCTTCTTCGACGTTATCGTAGATGAGGTGGCGGTAACTGCTGGTGAGGAATTGCCGGGTGATGGGGTGCGGCCAGAGCAGGTTGACAAAAATTTCCAATTGCAGCGAGAAATCCAGCAGGTTGTTTTCCAGACAGTAGTGGCGAAAACGAGTGGCGCATTCCTGCGCGTCGGCATAGATACGGCGTTGAACCGGTTCGCCAAAATAAGCGGCGTCGAGGCGCGCGCCGATTTCGCTGTACGGAAAGCCGACGACGGCGGCTTTGTTGAGGTTGTCAATGATTTGGGAATACAAACGGTTGCGGTCAATTGTGACTGAGTCGAAATAGCCTTGTTCGAACAGCGGGCGCGTGACTTGCGCCATGTAATACTGGGCAGTTTCCAAAGTGAGAAATTGGGGGCCGCGTTCCGGGTGGGAAAACCCGGCGGCCTCGCCCACCAGCGGCCAAAAGCGCTGACACAGACGGTGCGCCAGCCCACCCAGCGTGGCCGGGGTGGCTTCTTCACCTGCGGCGCGTTCCGGGCTGTTGAGCAGGTCAAAATAAGGCGCTTGCAGGGTACGTTGCGGAGTCAGAATCAAGATGGATGCGTTTGGGATGCCAGCGTTAAGCAAGGCGCGCATTCGTTCCACCGCGGCAGTGGTTTTGCCACAACCTGCCGGGCCAGTAAGAAAAATCTTCTGGTTGAGCGGCGCTTCGAGAATGGAAACCTGATCGGCAGTGAGCATGGTTCTATTTTACGCGGAAAGAGGCAGTTACCGCCATCCAGTGGCCGATTTCCAACGCGGGCAGCAAGCGCCGCAGGTCAGCCGAGGCCATTATAACCGCAACACTGCGCTCGCCCGAACCGATGGAAATTTCGTCGAAGGCAAAAACTGCCTCGTCGGCCAGCATCCGCAGCGGAGCGGGCAGCCCCAGCGGAGAAACGCTGCCCACGCGGTAGCCGGTCACCGCCAGGACTTCAGCCTCGGTCGCCATCGTCAGGCGCGACTGGCCAAAGTGGGCGCGCAGCGCCGGCCACGAAACCTGCCCCGGCCCGGCGGCCAGCACCATGAAGAAATTCTCCGCGCCGAGGCGGAAAAGCAGGCTGCGAATCAACTGCCCCGGCGCTTGTTCGCGCGCGCGGGCGGCTTCCTCCAGCGAATTCACCGGCTGGGCGTGACGAAAAACGCGATGGACGACGTTTTGTTGGGCGAGAAATTGGGAAACGGGAGGCATTGACATGGAGTACAATCAGGAAAATTAATCTTTTTCAGGAGGTTGACACATGCTTGCAATTCGTCTTTTTTCTGAAGGTGGCACGGACGCCGGAATTGGCTGGCTGGTTTGGGTGGTTTTGCTCATTTTCTTCGTCATGGTCGTGCTTGGCTGGCTAGCGGCCACCAAAGGCTGGCTGAAGAAGGAGGAAGAATCTGCCCATGAAGCGCACGGCGAGGAACACGGCCACGCCGCCGATGATTTGACCAAACTGGAGGGCATCGGCCCGAAAGTGGCGCAGGTTTTGGCCGGGGCTGGCATCACCACCTTCGCCGGGCTGGCCGCCGCTGACGAAAAGACCGTGCGCGAAACGCTGGACGCCGCCGGTTACAAGTACATGGACCCGTCCAGCTGGCCGGAGCAGGCCGCGCTGGCCGCCAAAGGCGATTTTGCTGCGCTGCAAAAATTGCAGAACAGTTTGAAGGGCGGGCGCAAAGCCGCTTCCAAATAGTGAATTAGAAATTGCAAATGACGAATGGAGAATGGAGAATGAAAATTCTTCATTCTCCATTCTGTATTGGCCTTCCGGCGGCGTCGAAGGCGCGGAATTGGGCGGGGGCGCACGGGCTGGCGAGGTACTCCTCGCGGAACATCGTCCAAATCATGGAGTCGGCGGGCTGGCCGTTGGCAAAGGCCAATCGGCGGCGGTTGCCTTCGTGGACGTAGCCCAATTTACGCGGCACGCCCGCCGAAGCGATATTTTCCACCGCGCAGTGAATTTCCATGCGCTCCACCTGGCAAATTTCAAAAGCGACTTTGGTCAGGACGGCGGCGGCTTCGGTGGCGAATCCCTGGCGAGTGAAATCGGCGTGAATCCAGTAGCCAATTTCCAGCGCGTTGCCGGCCAGGCGGGTATGCAGGCCGGTTCCACCCAGCAGGCGGGTTTCTTGCGGGTCAAAAATTCCGTATACGAAATCACGGTCTTGGTCAAATCCGGCGCGAAAATAACGCAGACGTTCCACTTTGGCTTCGAGCGGTTCCGGCTCGGCGGCGGCCCAGGGCATGAAGGGCAGCAAGTGCGCCACGCTTTCGGTGACGGCACGCTGTAACAGCGGCGCATCTGCCGGGCTGTAGCAGCGAATGTGCAGGCGTTGGGTTTCGATGCGGTACGGGGGAGTTTTCATGGTTTCCTCTTCAGCAGGCAAAAATCGGCGTTCTCACGGCCAAAGGCTTTTTCGATGGGGAAATTGCGAAAGACCGAGCGAATATCCAAGTCGGCACGGGTCGAAAAAAGCAGACGCGCGCCGGCTGGCAGGCTTTCTGGCGTCTCCACGCCCAGCGGGAGCAGCGTCAGACCGTCGCCGTAGATTTGCGCCAGGTGCATTTCGCGCTGAACGTAAACGGGGGTTTCCGGCTGGTTTTGGCGCGCCCAGGTCAGCGCCTCGCGGTAGCAGGTCAGCCAGTAATCGGTTTCGTAGGCGCGGAAAGCGCTACCAGTTCCACCGGTGAGCATGTTGTAGTAGGTGTATTCGTAGGGGTGCAGGCGCAAGATTCCGAGCAGGCCGGGCAATAAAATCAGCAGGGCGAAGGCAAAACGCAGCATGGGGGCGGGTTTGATGCGGAAATTGATTTCTTCGATGCCGTGTGCGACAAAAATAAAAAGCGGCGGGATGATGAAGAAAAAGTGGCGGAAACCATCATAGACCGCCGGGGTTTGCAGCAAAATGTAGGCGGTCACCAAACCGAACCACAGCGCATATAGCAGCGCTTCGCGGCGGGTTTCACGGCGGAAGGTCATGCGCACAAACCCAATCAGCGCCAGCGGCCAGGTGGGCAGGGTGAGGGTCAGCGCCAGCATTTGCGGAAAGTAGCGCACCGGCATCTCGTTGGCGCGAAAAAGCTGGCCGCGAAAAAGTACGGCCAGTTCGGTGGGGTTGTCGGACATGTGGGTCAAAACTTCCAGCAGGCGCGTCAGCGGATTTTGCCATAAAAACGGCCAGAGCAGGAACATGACCAGTATGGAACAAAGGATGAATGCAAAATGTTGAATGATGAATGATGAATGAGAGGAGGAGAGAAGGGGAGAGGGAGAAAATTTGTGTTCTTTACTTCGTATCCTGCGTTCTGCATTCGAGATGGCCTCGTACCCAATCACCAAAATTCCGGCCAGGGGGCCGATGACGCGAATGGCTGAAGCGACGCCGAGCGCCAGCGCCGCAACCATCAGCCGGGCCAGGGCCTCGGTTTTTGATTTTTGCTTCTCGGCTGCGAGCGAGTCCAGCCAGTTCAGGCCGAAAACCATCGCCGCCAGGAAAGCGCTCATAAAGGGAATATCTTTGGGGTTGATGAAGGCGTGACCCCAAAAAATCGGCTGCAGGGCGAAAAATGCTGTCGCAACGGTGGCAAGATTCGGCGGGAGCGTTCTTTTTGCCAACGAGCGGAAAAAAGCCAGGGCCAGCAAAAAGCCGATAAAGTTGACCAAATGCCAGGCGTCGCCCTCTTCCAGCCGAAAAAGAAAAACCAGCGTTTGCTCAACGGGACGCGCCAGCAGCAGGTAGGCCGGGCCGTACTGTTTATGGTCTTCGGCGCTGCTGCCGTAAACGCTTTCCGGCACGTTCAGCCAGTTGGCGGGCTGATAGGCGGCGGGGATGGCGGCGGCGTAGTTGTAAAAAAGCGGCTCATCCCACGATTGGCCGTAGGCGCGGAAGGTGAGCAGCCCGGCCAGCGCCAAAATCAAAAAAAGCAGGTGATGCGGTTTGATGAATTTCATCGCGGCGTAAGCGATTGCAGCAGGCTGGTCATTTCGGTTTCTTCCTCGGCCTGACCCTTGAAATAATCGGTCATGAAGGCCGAGCGACGCAGGCGCAGGCAGATGGGGGCAACGGCGGCCAGGTCAGCGGCGGTGACGCTTTCACGCGAATCGGCAGCGGCGTAGGCGCGGGCGGATTCAAACCAGGTGATTTCGGCGCGCAGGCTGTCAATGCCCAGCCCCTGAATGAGGGCGATGGCCTGGCTGGCAATTTCGTCGCTGATGGTGACGGAGCGCAGCCGGGCGCGCGCCTGCTGAATTTCACCGGCGGCCTGCGCCGATTCGAGCGTGTATTGCTGAATCAGCGCGCGCGGATTAGTTAAATAGGCGTGGACGCGCCGATAGGCTTCGAGGCGTTCCTCGGCGTTTTCCAGGCCGCGCACGATGACGCGCAGACCAAACCGGTCGAGAATTTGCGGG
The DNA here is from genome assembly GCA_001872455.1 of Anaerolineae bacterium CG2_30_57_67. GTDB lineage: Bacteria > Chloroflexota > Anaerolineae > Anaerolineales > Villigracilaceae > UBA8950. Next base: position 28,983 of record MNXJ01000046.1, read on the forward strand.
CGCAGTTTGCCTTCTTCGGGATTCATGGAACCAATCAGCACAAAACGGGCGCGATAGGTGGCCGAGAGCGGGCCGCGCCGCACGGTGTAACTACCCTGCGCGGCGGCGTCGAGAATGGCGTCGGTGATGTCGTCGCCCAGCAGGTTGATTTCGTCAATGTACAGCAGGTTGCGGTCGGCCTGCGAGAGAATGCCGCGCTGAATGCGCATCCGTTCACGCAGAACGGTGCGCTCGTCCAGGCCGCCGACGACTTCTTCGAGGCGGGCGTTGAGCGGCAGTTCCACCAGCCGCACGCGGTCGGGGGCCGTCAGCGGCTGACCAGCGGCGTATTTTTGCGCGCATTCGGGGCAGACGGCATCAATACCGCCGGTTTCCACATCTTCGGGCAGGCAGCCGTAGTGGCAGGTGGAGCGTTCAATGGAGGGCAGTAATTCGAGCAGGGAGCGCACGGCCGTGGTTTTACCCGTTCCGCGTGGGCCGACCAGCAAAACCCCGCCAATGTTGGGGTTAATCAGCCCCAGCATCAGCGCCAGTTTCATTTCACTTTGGCCGACAATTGCCAAAAACGGGAAGGGCAGCGCTTCGGCAATGCCAGAATCGCCCATGCTTTCGTAGCCTTTCAGCAGGGCTTTGTTGGAGGCAAAATCAATCAACTCTTTCAGCGAGCGAAATCCGCCCGCAGTAGGTTCGGCATTGACAGGATCTTCCGCGCTCATTTTTGCTCCAATCGCTGACGCTGACGGGCTTGCCCGGCGGCGAGTTTTTCACGCTCTTCGGCGTTTTCGGCCAGAAGCGGCGGAACTTCGACGGGTAGGCCGTCCTCACCGATGGCGACGTAGACCAGGTAGGCGGTGTTGGTGTGCGTTTTTTCGCCGCTGATCGGGTTTTCGGCCTCAACGTGTACCGCGGCTTCCAGCGAAGTCCGCCCGACGTAGGTCACTTCGGCGCTGAGTATCACCAGGTCGCCGATTTTTATCGGCTGGCGAAAAGTCATCCGGTCAATGGCGACGGTCACCACGCGCCGCGCGGCGTGACGCATACAGGCCAGCGCGCCGCATTCGTCCACCAACTTCATGATGTAGCCGCCGTGGACATTGCCCGCCGGGTTGGCGTGTTCGGGCTGCATCAATTGGGCAATGGAAATGCGCGAGGCGCGCATGGGTTTGGGAGCGAGGGTGGTCATATTGTTGTCCAGTTGTTCGGTTGTGCGGTTATTCGGTTGTGCGGTTATTCGGTTGTGCGGTTGTTCGGTTATCCAGTTGTTCGGTTGTTCGGTTATTCATCATTCTGCATTTACAACGCGCTTTCTTCCACGTCTTCCAGCCGAAAATTGGGTTCGTTATCGTCAAGGTCGCGCGCTGATTCGGCGCCCGCGCGGACGCCGCGATTGCAGTATGAACGATAGGTGCAATAGTCGCAGGCTTTTTCATCCGCCGTCAGCGGAAACTGACCGGCGGGCGTGGCGGCGATGGTTTTTACCCGCTGATTGAGAAATTCCCAATCACGCTGATATTGCGCCGCCGAATAAGGGAAGTGCGCCGGGTCTTGCGGAAAATCGGCAAACCAGTAAATCATTTCGATATTTTCGGGCGCAAAGGGCGCGCCGCCGTTGAAGTGCGCCCCGGCCTGCGCCAGCACCGCGCGGTAAACGCGAGTCTGCATCCGCGCCGCCAGATGAGGGGTTGGCGTGCGTCTTTTCGAGGTTTTCCAGTCGAAGATGGTCGCTCGTCCGGCGCGCACGACCAGCAAGTCGAACTTGGCCGTCAGGCGGAAACCCGCCGTCAGCGGCGCAGAAAGCATCAGCTCCGGCGAAACAACTTGCGCCGAGGCGAAATCCTGCCCGACGGCAAACATCAGCCAGGCCTGCCACCAGTGCGCCAGCTCCGGTGAATTTGCCAGCCGCCCGACCTGTTCGGCGGGAATGCCTAATAGATGCTGTTGTGCCAGCAGGTGAAAGGCTTCGCCCGTCTGACGATGGCGTTCATTTTCCAGCGCTGGTTCGGCCTCGACCGCCGGATAGTTCAGGCGTTCGATGTGGCGCAGTTCAAAACGGCGCGGGCAGTCGGCGTAGGCTTGCAGGGACGCCTGCGAAAAAGCGAATGAGATAGAGATGCCGGAAGCCGGTTTATCACTCATCTTCTGTTCCTTTACCATAACGCCTTCAACGCCGGCGCTGCCTCGGCATCGCCTTTACGCCCGCTGTTGAAGGTAATGATCAACTCGCGTTTGGCGCGCGTAATGCCAACATACAACAGGCGCAGGCGTTCTTTCACATAATCCACACGCGCCTGCTTCGTCGCAGCGCCTTCTTCGTAGTAGTCAAACTCATCATCCGAAAGCGCGGCCTGTAACTGACCCAGCGCTTCCGCCTCCAAATTCAAGTGATCCCGCACATACCACTTCTCCGAAATAAAACTTTCGTCGTGCATGCCAGCGGGAAAATCATAATTATTGACCGAGAGCAAATACACCCGGTCCCACTCCAGCCCCTTGGCGCGGTGCATCGTTGTCACCACCACTTTGCCGCGATGTTTTTCCGGGTCAAAACCGGCATCGTCGGAGGAAAAACCGAGGAAACGGCGTTCATTCTTGGCAATCACCACCAATTCAGCCGTCAACTCTGGCAAGCGCCAATCTGTGTGGTTGTTGGATGACTGGCGCAAAAGCAGCGCCAATTTGTGCGCCAGCGCCAAATCTGCCGGGTCGGTAAAGACATCCTGCGCCAACGTTAGAATCAGCTGGTCAACCGGCAAAGTGACCGCATCCAGCCAGCGGCGCGCATCGGCGCGGAAGGCCGTCAATTCTTCCAGAAGAAAGGAGGCGGGTACAGCGTCTGAGTCTGGCTCCCGTTGAGAATCTGCCTCGCTGAAGCCGGAGAGCCAGTCGCGGGCTTCCGTCGGCGCGAGAAATTCTTCCACGTTGCCTAACCGGCGCAAGCATTCTGCTGTTTCCTGGTAAGGTCTCCGCGTTGCGGCGTCGGCCTCGCCCTGAAAAATTTCCCGCCGCCAGACCTGATAGGCGCCCGAAAGCTTCGTCGCCGAACCGGGGTCGGCCAAGTACGCCAGTAACCTGCTCAACGCCCCCGCCGCCCGGCGAGTCTGATGTGTGCTGTTGAGCAATTCGACGCATTCCACCCCACGCGCATTGAGCAGTTTGACCATCTCAGCCCCGCGTGCGTTTCTCGTATCCAGAATGGCAATCGTTGGTTTTTGTTCAACGGGAATATCTTGAATCGAATTGACATATTTCTCGACCGACCTGGCAACCTGTTCCAACTCTTCTTCGGGTGCAAACCTTTTAGTAACAAAATGAATCGCCGTCGGGTCGTCGGGCGGATTGGGCTGTGGGTCGCCCGCCGGAGCGGGCAAAATATACGGCGGCATCAGTGCATCCTGTGCGTGCGGATTGGGATGTCTATCCATCACCCACTTAATCAGCCGATTCGCCAGGCCAATGATGGCGGGCTGACTACGCCCGGATTCGGGCAGTTCGGCGCTGTCATTCTCGGCAATAAAACGGCGCAGCAGTTCCGGCGAGGCGGTGGTGAAAGTTTCAAAAATGGCCTGATTTGGGTCGCCTACGCGCACCCAATTGCCGTTTTCGCCGCTCAGCAGCCCCAGAATCTTTTCCTGCAACTGGCTGGAATCTTGCGCCTCGTCTTCGAGAATAAAAGGATAGCGATAGCGCAGACGCTCCAAAAATTCCGGGTCGCTTTCCAGCAAATCCAGTGACAGCCGAATCAAATCGTCAAAATCCACCGCGCCGCGATACGCCAACGCGCGCTGATAGTCGGCGTAGATGGCGTAGCCCATTTCGTCCAGTGGCAGCGACTGTCCGGAGGCTTTCAGCCGGGCAAGCAGGCTTTCCGGCGCCTGACGGCTGTCTTTGGCCGAGCGAATGAAAGCCTGCGCCAACGATTCGATTTGCGCCGGAAGTTGTTGTCTCAACGCCCAGTCGCGTTTGCCAGGTTCCATCTGCGGGTCAAGATAATCTTCCAACGTCTCAGCGTGCGCCGCCAGCCAGGTTTGGGCTGCGTCCTTGCGGATGGCCGCCGCTTCGGCTTCATCCACAATCGAAAAGCGCTCTTCCAGCCCCACGCGCCCCGGTTTTTCGCGCACCAAATCATGCGCCAGGCCGTGCAGCGTGCGCACGCGATAGCCCAAGTGTGGAATCAGCCCCTTTTGCTCGACCATGGCCGAAATGCGGTTGGAGAAATTCTCCACCGCCGAATTGACGAGGGTCACAATCAGCACTTCCTGGTCGGTTGCCAATGCGCCGGAGGCGATAATTTGCGCCGCCAACGCGCTGAGCGTGAAGGTCTTGCCCGCGCCCGGCACGGCGGCAATTCCCAGCCGTCCACCGCGATAGCGCAGGATTTTTTCTTGTGAGGGGCGAAAGATAAAGGAGGCGGTCATGGTTGCCCTTATTTTAGCCGATGAATGGCAGCGCAGACGAAAGTCCATGACTGCGACATAAATATCGCGCCATCGTAACGCGACGTTTACGTCGCCACCGTGCCATAAATCGCCGTATAATCCACGCCACCATGAAAGTATTTTACTCGCCCCGGCACGCCCTGCACGCGCCACTTTTTGAAATTTTCGACGGCGGCAAAAAAATCGCCAACTTTGAGACGCCGCAGCGTGTTGAGCGAATTTTGGCCGCGCTGCAAGCGAGCGGCGGACACCAAATTTTACCTCCCGCTGATTTCGGCCTGTCCCCCACATTCTGGCGGTTCACGACGCGGGCTACATCGAGTTTTTGCAAAACGCCTACGCCGAATGGCAGCAAGAAGTCACCGACTATGAAAAAACTGCCCTGCTCCCGGCCACCTTTCCGCCATTGGGTTGGCGGCACAAACCCAAAACCCTGCTCGACCGGACCGGTTATTACATGACCGACCTTTCCGCGCCAATTGTGGCCGGGACGTTTGACGCGGCGCTGGCTTCGGCGCAGTGCGCCTTGAGCGCGGCGCGCGCCCTGACGCAAGGCGAATCCGCCGCTTTTGGGCTGTGTCGTCCGCCCGGTCATCACGCCGGACGGGCAAATTGCGCCGGGTACTGCTACATCAATAACGCTACCGTCGCCGCCCACTGGCTTTCGGCGCGCGGAAAAGTTGCCGTGGTTGACTATTTCTCTTCATGCCGATCCAGATTTTGAATATCCTTATTATAGTGGCTACGCGCAAGTAAATGGCGGCGACCCAGGATTGGGATTTCACGAAAACTTTCCACTGGCGTTCGGAACGGGGGACGATGGCTATTTGGCGGCGCTGGAAAAAGCCATCAAACATATCGCCGAGTTCGCGCCGCAATTCCTTGTGGTTTCGGCGGGGATGGACATTTACAGCGCCGACCCGCTCGGGAAAATCCGCGTCAGCCGCAGTGGAATTGCCGAAATTGGAGCACAAATCGCCAAGTTTGATTTGCCAACCGCCATTATCATGGAAGGCGGCTATAACACCGAAGATTTAGGCATGAATGTGGCAACCTTTCTTGCTGCGTTTGGCGCAGGATAATAGCGCTCCGAGGTGGCTACCCGCAGTTCATTACTGATATTACGCGATACACCGTAGCACGGCATTTATGTCGTGCTGAAATTTGGCTGACGCCAATTTTTAGACATCTGAAGCCTGCCAAACGGCTCTAAAAATGCACTTCTCTGGTTTCTGTGATGCAACCGCGACATAAGAATGTCGCGTCACAAGGTTCCTGCTGCGTAAATTATTTACAGAAGAAAATTTCCGCCCATGAAAAGAGACTTCGCTGGTCACGCCCTGCTTCAAATTCTCGTTCATCTGGCAGGCGCGCTGCCCCTGCTCTGGCTGGTGATGGATTTTTTCACCGCCAACCTGACCGCCAACCCGATTCAGGCCATCGAACAGCGCACCGGCCTGACCGCTGTCAGCTTTCTGGCCGCGTCGCTGGCCTGTACCCCGCTCGCCTGGCTCACCGGCTGGAAAAACCTCACCCAGCGCCGCAAAGCGCTCGGCAACTATGGCTTTTTCTACGCCGCGCTGCACCTGCTCACCTTTTTCATTCTCGACTACGGCCTCGACTTTGCCGCCATTTGGGGCGACGTGGGCAAAAAAGCATACATTCTCATCGGCGCGGCGGCCTTTTTACTGCTTTTGCCGCTGGCGGTCACCTCCTTTAATTATTGGATGAAACGCCTCGGCAAAAACTGGAAACGTCTGCACCGGCTGGTGTACATCATCAGCCCGCTAGTGGTGCTTCATTTTTTCATGGCGAAAAAAGGGGATTTTTTGCGCCTGAGTGGAGACATCCTTCAGCCGCTGGCGTTTGCCGCGCTGGTGGCACTTTTGCTCATCCTGAGACTGCCCCCCGTTAAACAGGCCCTGCTGCAGCTAAAGTCGAAAATCACGCGCGGCGCGGCAGTCTGATTACCCCTCCTCCCGTTCGCCGCATTCCTCGCGCAGACGCTGGCTGACTTCCGTCAGCGCGTTTTGCATGGTTTGCAGGCTCCACACATACTCCTGGCTGGCGGGCAGCAGCGCCAAGCGCTCGGCGCGTTTGAAAATGGGTTTGACCGCAGTATTGCTGGCGCAGATAAATTTTGCCAGCGGCAGGGCGCGCGCCTCGTCGCCGGTGAGGTACCACATTTCGGCAATGCCCGTCAGCAGTTCAGCCGCCAGCGGCGCGGCATTCATCTGACGCAAGAGCGTCAATCCGCGCAAAAAAGCGCGCCGCGCCCCGGGTAAATCGCCGCTGGCCGTCAAAATTTTGCCTGCGCTGTCAAAAATCGAGGCTTTGAGCGCCAGCGCGTTGACCTGCTCCACCAGTTCCAGGCTTTGACGGATGAGCGTTTGGGCGGTTTCCAGCTGGTGTAGTTCATAATAAAAATTTGCCAGGTTATTGAGCGACTGCGCGATGCGCTGATTTCCTTTCAGTCGCCGCGCCTGCTCCAACGCCTGCGTGCCCAGCGCAATCGCGTGGCTAAATTCCTGTACGCTGTAGGCGCTGATCGCGGCCCGGTTGGAAAACTCAAACAGCAGGTTGGAGTCGTTCAGTTCGCGCGCCAGCTGCGTGCCTTTTTGCAGCAAGCGCAGGCTGTCGTTGGGCTGACCCAGCGCGTGGTAGGCCAGCGACAGGCGGTGCATGGCGAATCCCATCTGAGCGTTGCGCGGCATTAGGGGCAGCAGTTGTTCCAGCAGGGAAACATTTTCCAGGTAGTGACCGGTGTGGTAGAAAAATTCGCCCAACAGAATCGCGGTTTGAAAATAAATTTTGGGGTCGCCGCTGCCCAACAAAAGCAGCGATTTTTGCAACAGCGTGACCCCTTCGACAAACCAGCCTTGCGGGCGCAAAAAGGCGCAATACGCGCTGAGCGTTGGCCCCAGCAGGTCGGCGCGTTTCTTTTGCAGGGCAAACTCCCAGGCGGCGCGCAGGTTTTGAATTTGGCCGTTGGTGGACAAAATCGCCTCGCGCTCCAGCGCCGGATCATCGAACAATTCGGCGCGCGCTTGCAGCTCGTTGATGTAATAGATGGCGTGCTTTTCAGCCAGCCGCGCCTCCAGGGCCGGGTCGCTGCGCAATTTTTCGCGCAGAAAATCCCAAAGCATGGGCTGAATGCGATAATTGTTCTCGTCCACACGGCGCAGGATGGTTTTGGCGGTCAGCGAATCAATGAAAAAGGGAGAAATATCGGCTACGTGGCGCGCGCTGGCGCGTGAAAAGCGCCCGCGAAAAACGCCCAGACTGGCCAGCGACTGCGCTTCGGACGCCGAAAACAGCCCCCAGAGCGACTCGAAAACTGCGCTCATGCTGCGGTGCGGGTCGCTTGCCAGGTTTTCCTGCGAGGTAAGAAAATTGAGATTGCCCTGAATTTGCGCAGCGATTTCAGCGCACGAGAAGGTGGAAACCCAAACCGCCGCCAGTTCGATGCCCAACGGCAGCCCGTCTACCAGGCGGCAGATTTCGCCGATGGAAGCCCATTCGGGCTGAAAGTTGGGCGCGACGCGCCGGGCATGTTGTTCAAACAAACTGGCGGAGGCGTACTCGCTGATGTTGGTTGTGTCGGGTGGCGGGCAGTCCAGCCCTTCCAGTGTCAGATTCACTTCGTCTTGCAGGCTGAGCAGCGTGCGGCTGGTGATTAACATGCGCAGGCTGGGAGAATTGTTCAGCAGGGGCAGCAGCAGCGGGGCGGCGTCGGGCAAGCTTTCAAAATTATCCAGCAAGAGCAGGATGTTTTTTTCGGCGAACAGGCCGTCCAACATTTTTTGTCCACTGGCTCCGGCGGGGACGGTTTCGCCTAGCGCCTGGCCGATGGCGGTGTAGATATTTTCGGGCAAGACCAGCGGCGAAATTGGCACGAAATACACGCCGTCTAAAAATTGCTGTTGGCTTTCCAGGGCGGCCTGCAGCGCCAGACGGGTTTTTCCCACGCCGCCCTGGCCCAGCAAAACCACCGGATGCGGCTGGCGCAGCAGTTGGCGCACCTGATGCAGTTCGCGCTCGCGCCCCACAAACAGCGACAAGCTGAGCGGCAGGCTACTACGCGCGCTCGCTGCCCGCAGTAGAAAATCATCGAGGCGCGGGCGTAGTTGATTCCAGCCGAGCGATTGGTTGTGGGGCTGTGCTAAAAAATCGAGCGTTTGCGCAATTTTGGCGGGCAGGCCGCCGGTTTTTTCTACGAACCAGGCCAAAATTTCTTCGCCGGGTTCGGCTTCGAGGCCGTGCCGCAGCCAGGCGCGGATTTCGGTGGCGCTGAGCGCCGTCAGCGCGGTGGAGAAATTGTGGGCGGCGTGAAATTCTGGGGCGGGCGATTCGCTGTCGTTTTCGGCGCTGTACACCAGGCCGACGCGTTCCAGCAGCGGCAGCTGCGTTAAATGGCGAATGGTTTGCAGCGAGCCGTCGTCCAGGTCGCGCCAGTTATCCAGCAGGATAATCAGCCCTTTCAGATTTTTGCGTTCAATCAGGTCGTGGAAAAAATCGGCCAGGCTTTTGGCCGAGATGAATTTGGTATATTGCAGCCAGTTGGCAATGGTTTCGTGTAGCGCTCCGTGAAGGCGATTTTTGATGGCGGGGGTACCTTGCAGGAGGAGTACGGCGTAGCCGCGCATGTGCGCCAGGCGGTGAGTTTCTTGCAGCAGGCGCGAGCGTCCGCTGCCGGGCGCGCCGAAAATTGCCAGGGTAGCGCTGTTGCTTTCGTCGAGGACGCCCAAAAATTCGTGCACGGTTTTCAGCGCCTGGTCGCGTCCCAGCAGACGGTCCATCGGCTCCTGTCCGCTGGCGGCGGCGCGCAGCATGTCGCTGGCGATGACTCTGCCGCGTCCCAGTTGTTTGGCCTGGTAGTGACGCTGGTCGGCCACCTGAAAAAGCGCCTGTGGGGTTTGCGCTTCGAGCGGGGCGCAGGCCACGCCAATGCTGACGGAGAGCGAGATGGGCGGTTCGCCCGGCAGCGGCGCGCTGGAAACCTGGCGCAAAATGCGCTCGGCGATGGTTTGCGCCTCTTCTTTGGGCGTGTGCGGCAGCAATACCACGAACTCGTCACCGCCGTAGCGGAAAACTTCGTCCGATTCGCGCAGCTGGCTGCGGATGCGTTCCACTACGCCAACCAGCGCCTCGTCGCCGCGCTGGTGGCCGAAGGCGTCGTTGATGCTTTTGAAATAATCCAGGTCGAGCATTAATAAGGAAAGCTGCGCGTTATAACGAAGCGCCCGCTGCACTTCGTTTTGCAAGCGGGTGTTGAACATGGCGCGGGTAAATGCGCGGGTGAGCGGGTCAACGAGTTGGCTGTCCACCAGGTGATTTTAGCGCATTCTCAGGGCGCACAGGGCAGCCTGGCTCTATTTTGGTAAACCTGTTTGCTCCAATCTTTAACCGCGCTTTAACAACCCGGCGCGGCGGCTGTGGTATAGTTCCAAATCATGCCCGAAACTATTCTTGTCGTTGAAGATGAGCCGTCCCTGCAGGAAACCCTGCTCTACAACCTGCAAAAACAAGGTTACCGGGTGGAAGCCGTTGGCGACGGTCTGCAGGCGGTGGAAACCGCCCGCCGCCTGCGTCCCGACCTGCTGGTGCTGGACCTAATGTTGCCCGGCCTGGATGGTTTTGAAATTTGCAAAATCCTGCGCCGTGAAATGAATGTTCCCATCATCATGCTCACCGCCCGCGACGACGAAATTGACCGCGTGGTTGGCCTCGAAGTCGGCGCCGACGATTACCTGACCAAGCCTTTTTCGATGCGCGAACTGCTGGCGCGCGTCAAAGCCCAACTGCGCCGCACCGCGTTGGTGCGCGACGAACTGCAAAAAATTCAGACCGCGAGCGAAACCCCCGTCGAAATCATCACCTTCGGCAACCTGCAAATTAATCAGACCCGCCGCGAAATCTTGTTCAATGGCGCGCCGCTGGCCGCCAAACCCAAAGAATACGAACTTCTGCTCTACTTGGCCCAGCATCGCGGCCAAATGCTCAGCCGCGAAATCATCCTCGAGCGCGTCTGGGGCTGGGACTACATCGGTGACAGCCGCACCGTAGATGTGCATGTGCGCTGGCTGCGCCAAAAAATTGAAAGCGACCCCGCCAACCCGGCCAGAATCATCACCGTGCGCGGCGGCGGCTACCGCTTTGAAGGATGAACAATCCCTCCGTTTTACTGATTGCAGTTTTACTGATGACCACGCTGTGGATATCTTGGCGTTGGCTTTCGTTGCGCCGCGCCATCGAAAACTTCGCCCACGCCATTCGCCGCGCCGCAAACGAAGAGACCTCCCCGCTGGAGATTGACACCGCACCCCGTGAAATCGATTCACTCTCCGGCGCCGTCCGCGCGCTGACAATTTCACAGCACAACCGGCAACTGACCCTGCAAGCCGACCACGACCGTCTGGCCGCCCTGCTTGACCAGATGACCGACGGTGTCCTCATCGCCGACCCTGCCGGGCGCGTCACCTTTGCCAACCCCGCCGCCGAGCGTATTTTCGACATCGCGCCTGCCACAGGCCGCTCCCTGGTCGAGGTCATCCGCCAGCACCAACTGGTAACAACCTGGCGCACCAGCCTGCAAACCGGCCAACTTCAGAGCGAGTCGGTTGAACTTTCCACCCGCAATCAATACATCCAGCTCATTGTTCTGCCTGACCGCGACAACCCCGGCGGCAGCCTGCTCCTGGCACAAGACCTGACGCGCGTGCGCCAGATGGAAACCATCCGGCGCGACTTCGTCTCCAATCTCAGCCACGAGCTGCGCACCCCGCTGGCATCGCTCAAAGCCCTCACCGAAACGCTCAACGAAGGCGCACTCGAAGACCCGCCCGCCGCCCGCCGCTTCCTGCAGCGCATCGAAACCGAAGTAGACGCCCTGACCCAAATGGCCGCTGAGTTGCTTGATCTTTCGCGCATCGAAGCCGGGCAAATTACGCTCAACCTGGCAAGAACAGACCCGGCGCGCCTGCTGCGTTCTGCCGCCGAACGTATGACCGCGCAGGCCGCTCGCGCCGCGGTAACTCTGCGTGTGGATTATCCCGCAGACTTACCGCCCGTTCTGGCCGATGCGCCGCGCATCGAACAAGTACTGGTTAATCTCATTCACAACGCTGTAAAATTCACCCCACCCGGCGGCGAAATCAGGCTTTCAGCCAGCCACGAAGATAATTCTGTCCAAATCAGCGTGCGCGACAGCGGCGCAGGCATCCCCGAAGAATCCCTGCCGCGTGTTTTTGAGCGTTTCTACCAGGTAGACCGCTCCCGTACCGGCAGCGGAACCGGACTCGGGCTGGCAATCGTCCGCCATCTGGTCGAGGCCCACGGCGGAAAGATCAGCGTCAAAAGCCGCGAGGGCGAAGGCAGCCTCTTCTTTTTTACCCTTCCGCTGGCAAAGTAAAAAAAACATAAAGGCTTGCAAGCCGCCATTCTTTTTCTTTTCTACAAGGCATATACTTTTTATCTGTCTTAATTGGGCATTGTACAAAAACGGAAAGTTTTTGCACCATGCCCGTACTTGTTCAAAGGAGAAAAGCATGAAACACCCGATTCGAATCTTTAGCCTGCTGACGCTCTTGAGCGTGCTGCTGGCCGCCTGCGCGCCCGCCGCGACCCCCACGCCGGAAGCGCCTGCCGCGACTGAAGCCCCGGCTGCCACTGAAGCGCCCGCCGCCACCGAAGCCCCGGCCATGCCCGCCAGTAATCTGCCCGCCGAAATCACCTTGGGCGCCGTCCACGACCTGAGCGGCGCAACCGCCCTCTACGGCACCTCCATCCAAAAAGGGATTGACCTGGCCGTCAAACAAATGAACGAGCAGAAATTCTTTGGCGATGCCACCACCGTCAAAGTGCTCTATGAAGACGCCGCCGGTGACCCGAAACAGGCCATCGCCGCCTTCGAGAAGTTGATTGCCAACCCGGACGTGACTCTCATCCTCGGGCCGACGCTCTCCAGCGAAGCCAAATCGGCTGACCCGGTGGCGCAGGAAGCCAAAATGCCGATTATCGCCAGCAGCAACACGGCCGGCGGCATCACCACCATCGGCGATTACATCTTCCGCACCAGCCTGCCCGAAAGCGCCGTCATCCCCAACACCATCAAAGTCACCAAACAGGCGCTCAGCCTGACCAAAGTGGCGGTGATGTACGGCAATGACGACGCCTTTACCCAAAGCGGATTCGACGTATTCAAGGCCGCCCTGCAGGCTGAAGGGGTTGAAATTTTAACCGAAGAGACCTTCGCCAAGGGTGACACCGACTTCTCGGCGCAGTTGACCAAGATTCAGTCGCTGGCGCCCGATGCGATTGTCATCTCAGCCCTGGCGGAAGAAGCCGCCAACATCATGTTGCAGGCGCGCACACTCGGCATCACCGTTCCGTTCATCGGCGGAAATGGCTTCAACAGCCCAAAATTGGCTGAAATCGCCGGGCCCGCCGCCGAAGGCGCCATCTCTGGCGCGGCCTGGAACATCGCCAGCACCTACCCGGCCAGCGCCGACTTTGTCGCCGCCTTCAACACCGAATACGGCGGCAACCCCGACCAGTTCGCCGCGCAGGCCTACACCGCCGCCTGGGTAGCTGCCTACGCCATCAAGTCCGCCGACAGCGTTGACCACGCCGCCGTGCGCGACGCCCTGGCGCAGACCACTGGCGTTGAAAGCCCGCTGGGTTTCTTCGCCTTTGACGCCAACCGCGACCCCGTTCACGAGCCGGTTGTCTTGATGGTCAAAGACGGCAAATTCACCGTCTATCAGCCGTAAGTTTTTCACCAAAACGGCGATGACGGCTCGCGGCGGAAACAATCTTGTGGCTTTCGCCTGTCCGTTCGGGTAATCTCTTCCATCAACGTCCCGCCGGTTGTTCGCAATCGGCGGGACGTTTCAACAGGTGACTATGTTCTGGCAACAAGTCGTCAATGCAATTTGGCTCGGCGCAGTCTACAGCCTGTTTTCCCTGGGATACACGCTCGTTTTTGGTGTGCTGGGGATTCTCAACCTGGCGCATCCCTCGCTGTACATGTGGGGCGCGTTCATCGGGCTGATGTGCGTCAACGCGGGGCTGCCGCTCTGGCTGGCGCTGCCGCTGGCGATGATTTTCAGCGGGCTGATGGGCGTCCTGCTCGACCGCATCGCCTTCAAAACCTTGCGCGACCGCAACGCCCCGCACCTGGCAACGCTCATTTCCAGCATCGGCGCTTCCATTTTTCTGATCAGCGCGGCGCAGGGCGTTTTCAGCGCCCAGGTTTCGCGTTTTCCCTTTGGCGTTTTCCCGGTGAAAGTTTTCACGCTTGGGCCGGTGACGATCACCCTGCTCCAAATCAGCATTCTGGCAATTTCGCTCGCCATCATGCTTTTTTTACGCTGGCTGCTGATGGGCACCAAACTGGGCCAGGCGACGCGCGCCGTAGCCTTCAACCCCGTCACCGCCGCGCGGCTGGGCATCCCGGTTGACCGCGTCATCATGCAAACTTTTTTTCTGGCCGGGGCGCTGGCCGGAGCGGCGGGCGTTTTGCTGGGGCTGGCGTTTAACGCCATTTCCCCCTTCATGGGCGGCCCGATGAACCTGAAAGGGCTGACCGTCATCGTGCTGGGCGGGCTGGGAAACATCGAAGGCGCGGTGCTGGGCGGGTTTATTCTCTCGTTCAGCGAAGTGATGAGCGTCGCCTACCTCTCCAGCGATTTGCGCGATGCGGTTTCATTTGTGCTTTTGCTGATTATTTTGCTCTTCCGCCCCAACGGTTTGCTGGGACGTTCCAGCGCCAAACGCGCATAAGGACAGCCGCCATGACAGTTTTCACTCAATTTTGGTCCACTTATGGCAGCGTGGTGCAATTTGCGCTGATTAATATGTTGCTGGGCATCAGCATTTATTTCACCCTGTACACCGGCTTGCTTTCACTGGCCAACGCCGGTTTTATGGCAGTTGGCGCGTATGTCTCGGCAATTCTGACCATTCACGCCGGGACGCCGCTGCCCATCAGCCTGCTGGCGGGCGCTTTCAGCGCGGGCTTCATCGGCTGGCTGCTGGGCCTGCCGGTGCTGCGTCTGCGCGATGTCTACCTGGCGATTGCCACACTCGGCTTTGGCGAAATCGTGCGCATTACCGCCGTCAATTTTGATAAATTCAGCGGGCTGACGCTTTTGGGCGGCGCGCAGGGCCTGGACGGAATCCCCAAACTGACCACGCCCGCCGGATTAATATTCAGCCTGATTCTTTTGAGCTTTTTCCTGATTCAGTTCCACCGCTCGCGCGCCGGGCGCGCGCTGGCCGCCATTCGCCGTGACGAAAACGTGGCCGCCACGATGGGCATTGATGTGGCTGGTTACAAACTGCTGGCCTTCGTGCTCGGCGCATTTGTCGCCGGGCTGGCGGGCGGCTTCAGCGCCCATCTGACGCGTTTCGTCGGCCCCAACGATTTCACTTTCAGCGCCGCCGTCAATATTCTGGCCTTCGCTGTGTTGGGCGGAACCGCTCACTGGGCCGGGCCGCTGCTGGGCGCCGCCATTTTGACCGTTTTACCGGAAGCCCTGCGCTTTATGGGCGAATATCGCGGCATCGTCAACGGGCTGATTTTGGTGCTGGTCATTCTCTACCTGCCGCGCGGATTGTTCAACCCGAAGTGGCTGACGCGCCGCAAGGAGGCCGGTCATGCTCAGGCTTAAAAACATCACGCGCCAATTCGGCGGGCTGGCCGCCATCAGCCAGGTGTCGTTTTCCGTAAACGCCGGGCAAGTCACCGGGCTGATCGGCCCCAACGGGGCGGGAAAAACTACCCTGCTGAATCTGATCAGCGGGCTGGACCAGCCTACCAGCGGCGAAATCCATTTTCTGGAGCGGCCCATCCATCACTTGCCGCCGCACAAAATTAATCAACTGGGAATTGCCCGCACCTATCAAAATATTCGCCTGTTTGCCGAAATGTCGGTGCTGGAAAACATCATCGTCGGCATGCACACGCAGGGCCGCGCCGGGCTGCTGAGCGCCGCGCTGATGCTGCCCGCCTACCGCGCCGAGGAACGCCGCCTGCGCGAAGATGCCGCCCGGCTGATTGAGCGCCTGGGGCTGCAGGCGTTTGCCAACGCCCCGGCAGATGCGCTTTCGTATGGCGACCAGCGCCGGGTGGAAATTGCCCGCGCGCTGGCAACGCATCCCACGCTGCTACTGCTCGACGAGCCGACGGCGGGCATGAACGCCGCCGAAACCGCCCGCCTGGGCGACCTGATTTTGAGCCTGCGCGCCGAAAGGCTGACCGTGCTGGTGATTGAACACGACATGACCTTCATCGCCCAGGTTTGCGACCGGGTGGTGGTTTTGAATTTTGGCGAGGTCATCGCGCAGGGCGCGGTGGATGTCGTGCGCGCCAACCCGCTGGTGATTGACGCCTACCTGGGCGCGGAGGAAAACAGCCATGCTTAATGTCAGCCATCTCACCGTGAACTACGGCGCCATCGAAGCCGTGCGCGACCTGTCGTTTGAAGTCGCCGCCGGGCAGGTGGTGGCAATTATCGGCGCCAACGGCGCGGGGAAATCCACCACGCTCAACACCATCGGCGGAATTTTGAAGCCACGCAGCGGAAAAATACGATTTGACGGGCACGACATCAGCGCCATGCGCGCCGATCAGATTGCCCGGCTGGGGCTGGCTCAGGTTCCCGAAGGGCGCGAAGTGCTGGCGCCGCTGACGGTGGAGGAAAACCTGCGGCTGGGCGCGTATGTGCGCGCCGACCGGGAAGCCATCGAAAGCGATTTGCAGGCCATGTTTATGCGTTTTCCCATTCTCGAAAAACGCCGCCACCAACCCGCCGGGCTGATGAGCGGTGGCGAACAGCAAATGCTGGCGGTGGCGCGCGCGCTGATGGCGCGTCCCAAACTGCTGACGCTCGACGAACCCAGCATGGGGCTTGCCCCGCTCATCGTCAACCAGATTTTTGAAATCATCAGCGAAATCCGCGCCGAGGGCGTCACGCTGCTGCTGGTGGAACAAAACGCCCGCAAAGCGCTGCAAGTGGCCGATTACGCCTATGTGCTGGAACGCGGCGCGCTGGCCTATGGCGGCCCCGCCGCCGAACTGCGCCAGGATGAGCGCATCGTGGCCGCCTATTTGGGAAATTAACCATTGACGAATTGCGCCCCCACGGGTAAAATGCTGCCCATGTTTAGACAACCATCTGCCCTGCATCATCATTTCATCTGCCCCCTGTCTGACCGAAGAGCAGGTTAGTTTCGTTTACTAACCCACGTACCCCAGCCCTCGGTCAAAAGCCGGGGGTTTTTGTTTTGTATGATACGAATGCAAATGGTAAATGGCGAGTGGTACTTCCCAATCTCCATTTACTCCTTTCCCCTCTCACTTTTCTCCTTTCTCTCCTCTCCATGACCCGTCCACTCCGTCTTTCCCTCCCATCCAAAGGCCGCCTGGCCGAAGAAACCGTCAACTTTCTCAAAGACTGCGGCTTCAGCATTTACAAACCCAACCCGCGCCAATACGAGGCCAGCATCCCGGCCCTGCCCAGCGTCAGCGTCTTGTTCCAGCGTCCCACCGACATTGTGATTTCGGCGCGAAATGGTTCGGTGGATTTTGGCATCACCGGGCTAGATGTGCTGGCCGAACACGGCGGCCCAGATGGAGCGATTCTGCCGATTCATGCTGCGCTGGGGTTTGGTTCCTGCAGCCTGAACGTGATCGTCCCCGAAGCGTGGGCCACCGTCAGCCGCATGGCCGACCTGAAGCGGGTACAGGCCGAGGCCGGGCGTCCGCTGCGGGTGGCAACCAAGTTTCCCGTCGCCGCTGCTCCTTTTTTCGCCGCGCACGGCCTGAGCGAGGTCAGCTTCATCGAGGCGGAAGGCACGCTCGAAATCGCCCCCACCATCGGCTATGCCGACCTGATTACCGATTTGGTCTCCAGCGGGCAAACCCTGCGCGATAACCGCCTGAAGTTGCTGGAAGACGGCCAAATTCTGGCCTCGCAGGCCTGTCTGATTGCCAACCGCGCCGCGCTGAAGGAAAACCCGGCGGCGCTGGCCGTTGCCCGCCAACTGCTGGAATTTATCGAAGCCTGGCAGCGCGCCCAAAACAACCTTTCCATTTTTGCCAACCTACGCGGCGCCAGCCCAGCGGAAATTGCCCAAAAAGTTTTTTCGCAAACCACCATCGGCGGGCTCAATGGCCCCACCATCAGCGGTATTCTTCGCAAAAACGGCGACCCAAACTGGTACGCCCTGCACATCGTCGTCCAACGCGGCGAACTGTTTGCCGCCATCAACGAATTACGCGCCATTGGCGGCAGCGGCGTGGTCGTTGCGCCGGTGACATATATTTTTGGTAGTGGTCAAGTAGCAAGTGATGCTTTGGCAAGATTGTAGCGGACGACATACAGTCGAGTAACCAATTCATGGTAGATATCGGATTTTGAAAACGATAAAGTCTTGCGTACATAGCGAGCATTCGATTGCCGCAATGTATTGTTCTAACGTTCCATGTGACTGGTCTCTCCAGTTTCTTTGCCAACACTCCGATGGGTTTCTTTTGGAAAAACTTTTTCGTAGGCATCCCAAAAATCACTAAAAGTGTAGCAGGCTTTATACTCATCAGGAATCAACGCCCATAGTTT
>MNXJ01000081.1 GCA_001872455.1 Anaerolineae bacterium CG2_30_57_67
TGGTAAGTTGAGTTTATAAAATTATCTCGGCTTCGTTGGCAAAGTCATTTTTTAGTTATGTCGGGTTTCTGAAACACTTTGTTCTGGTTCGTTTGTGTTTTGTCTTTGCATCGCCAGCGTTTTTGTTCGTTTGTGTTTTTTTGGTTGTTGCTGAAATCAAAGTTTCGTGCAATAATCTTGTCAATCTTTTTGCAAGCAGGTCTTTTACAGTCAGTGAGTCGGGCGTTCATAAAATGCGCCTAACAAAGCGTTTCTCAGAAACCAAGTCGTCGCGATCAGCGTAAACTGGTTAGTAGACTCCCCGCCTCAGGCAGATTCGCGTCACAGATCAGGCGCAACGCTAAAATTCTATAAAAATCCTGAAAGCAATTAAACGCAAACAAGGCGTCTTCACAGGAGGACGCCTTCTTGTTCGTCCGCACATTTGATTTATACGAGAACGAGTTGGTAACCCAACTTCGCGGCTTTCTTTTTGAAATATTTCACTTGCTGTTCTTCGTATTTCTTTTCGTACTCACTTACGCTGATCGTTTCAAATTCCACTTTGTATTTCAACATCCGATACACCACCCGCGCGATTACGTGCGCCGTGGAGACTGTCGCTTGCGCGGGCCCCTGCCGCGCTCGGAACCGCTTGTACATCACGCCAAACACTGTATCCGATTTCTTCACCGATTGCGCTGCCATTCTGAATGTTTGCCCCGCTCGGTTCTTCGTCTTCAGCGTTTTGTTCTTCAATACTTTCCCGCCCGATATTTCGTGCTTGGGCGCCAGCCCCAGCCACGAACAAAAATTCTTCTCAGTCGGAAACTTGTCCGCCACATCTGAACCGATTTCCATTGTCACCGTCTGGGCCAGGCTCACGCCAAACCCATCCACCAAACTCAGGTCGACCCCATTCATCCGCTTCAAATGTTTCCTTATTTCCTGCGCGCTTTCTGGCGCATTCTTGCTGTGTGTATTCTGCTTCTTCTTGGGAATGGGTGGCAATTCTCCCGTTTCCCAATCGGGCCGAATCGTGGCGTACATCCGATCTATTTCTTCGTCACACGCTTCGACCTGCTCGGTATAAAAATCATACAACTCCAGCGATTGCTTCAGAACGAATAAATGTTCTTCGCGCCAGGTTCCCGTCAGCGCCCGCCCAATCTCTTCTTCGCTCTTTTTGCAACCCGGATCCCGAAACGCCGCTAACAACTGGGGGGAAATCGCCTGCCTGTTTCTCGTATGCTCAGTCCTTCCACATAGTACGCCTTGCGAATACGTTCGTAGTCTTCCACCGTTTTTTTTTTTGTCTGAGCGTCGGGCAAAATTCAATCATAAAACAATTGCGCTATAATTTTCGAGCCATTAGCGCCGCGCTTTATAAGGAATCAAAAAAACTCGCCGCTGTTCACGGTGATATTTTGCGCTGTAAGCGCACGCAATCATCAGTGCATTACCTGTTTTCCGTTTTTGCCTGAGCATCATCTCCCTTGTTGATTGCCTGGCTGTCTTCTGATGACGTTTCCGCCATGTCATCCAGCAATAAACGCGCTAACAGATTGATGCCATTTATCCATGCATATTTCTTTTCATCGGACAAAAACAACTTTTCCACCGTCAAAACTACTTTGATAGACTTTTTTGGCCTTCCGGGATGTTTTTCCATTTCCTGTTCTCCTTAGTAATAGATGATTTTCTTGTGGAGAATGCAGGTTTTCAATTTCGCGCTCATCAATCTTATAATCGGCCCTCATATTTTTTTCTTGGAGGCACACATCATGCAGTCAGCTTTACCTTTTCAACCCGGAACTCGCCTGTTTGCATATTTGCGCGATAGCGGACACGAAGATCAAGATTTATCCATTCCCCAGCAAGAAGCTCAAATTCACGATTGGGCGATTGCCCACCAATTCATTATCTCGCGCATTTACAAAGACGAGGCAAAAAAAGGGTCCAGCGTTGTTGGACGCGCTGCTTTACAGGAAATGATGAATGCCTTTCGGCACAATTGCGCTGAAGCAGGCGTCGTCGTCTGGAAATATAACCGCTTTGCCAGAAACGTAGATAATGCACAGTTTTTTCGAGCAGAAATGCGCAATCTGGGCTATGTGTTCTACTCGCTAAACGATAATATTCCTGATGGGCCTGCTGGGCGTGTATTTGAAGCGCTGATTGACTATAAAGACGAACAGTTTTTGCTCGATCTATCCATTGATGTAAAACGCGGTTTGCGTGATTTGGTGCAACAACACGGTTGTGTGCCGGGCATGCCTCCGCGCGGCTTACGGCGCGAACCTGTCAACATTGGCAATCGACGCGATGGCACGCCCCATTTTGGACACAAGTGGGTTCCAGACCCCGAAACAGCGCCATTGGTAAAACAGGCCTTTGAAATGCGCGCTGCGGGCGCATCCCTGGGCGAGATACACGCCGCGACAAGGCTTTATGGCAGCATTAGCTCTTATGCCACTTGCTGGAGCAATAAAATTTATATTGGCACACTGAAATTTAGCGACCTCACCATCGAAAACTACTGTGATCCCATTGTAACCACCGATGTCTGGCTTCGCGTTCAGGAAATCCAAAAAACGATGGGCGGTCAGCATCGCGTAGCAAGCAACACGACTGATCATCCGCGACGACAAACTTCCAGATTCCTGCTGAGCGGCATCGCCAATTGCGCACGCTGCGGCGCACCCCTCTTCGGGCATTCATCCAAACAACGAAATGGTTCCCTGCTTGATTCCTATGTGTGCACTGGCGCATATCGCTTGCGCAACTGTACGCGCCATCGAATTCCACGTCATGATTTTGAGCAGGCAGTCATTGCCACTTTCCAGACGGAAATACTGCGCGGTGAAATATTGCAAAGAGTCTATGATGAATTGCAAGCCGCTCAAAAAGAAATAATTTTGGAACAAGATACGAAACACGCGGACATCAATCAAAAATTATCCAACCTTCGGCGACAAATCAAAAATATCACCAACGCCATCATGGAACACGGCCACTCAAAAAACTTATTGGACAATTTGTCCGACCTGGAGCGCGAACAACTGCGGTTGTTGAATGAGCAGGCAAAATTTGAATCGCTGCGCATCATGCCTGTGCCCAATCTATCACAGCCTGAATTACAAGAACGCAGCGACAGAATTATCGAGCTGCTCAAAACATCTGATCAAGAACGGTTGCGGACAATTCTACGCGCGCTGATTGCGCATGTTGACGTAGACCGCAATAGCAATCAACTCACCGGAACAATTTATTACTATTACCCACCGCCGCTCTTCATACTACACGAGAAAAATATCATGATTATTCCTTTTGCTGAACTAGCGATGTCATCCGCCTATCAGTACGCCACCACTTTTAGCGCTCAATTGCGTTACCACAGCCAGATTCGCCAAAACAGTAGCGTTCCCGGCGGTCAAAAAATGGCGTGATAGCCGAACCGCTGCGCTCGTCCCCCAGTGGCGTGCAAGGCGCATGGCTACGTAAACCAAATTCAGCAACACAACACAAGAACACGTCATACTTGGCGTGTTCTTGTGTTGTCGATTCTCGTACTGTAATTCTCTACGGTGTTTCATTCATCACTGATTGCACGTTCAGCCAATTTTCACAGCCAGATGGGGCAAGTTTTTGGGCAAAATACCAAAACATTGCAGTTTCATTGCAATCATAAAATTTCCATAAAAAACTGGATTTTCCCCGAGGCGCGACCTGACCGATTAAAAGTGAATTACTGTGCCTACACAACGAGACCCGTCGGGATCGCAGAGTGTAACTAATCTCCGCGGAGAAACCCCGGTTTTCGATGAAGAAATTCATCGGAGACCGGGGTTTTTCGATTCTGGTCTCCAGGGAGATGCTATGACCGCAGAAAGAAGTACACCAGATCAAAAAGCCCTGTTCAGCATTGAGCTGCTCACCATTGCTCAAGTCGCCGAATGGGCGCGAGTCAGCACCAAGACCATCTATCGCTGGATTGAGTCGGGGAAAATCCCAGTGGTCAAGTTTGGCGACCGCACCTACCGCATCCCAGCGAAGGCAGTCATCGAGCAGCTGAGACAAGCCGGGTACGAAAGCATTATCGGCTCCAGCCGCCAGGAATAGGAAATCCTATGACCTATCTCCTTGCTTTGCTATTCTTCCTCGCCGCCCTGATGGGCCTGGCATCGATTTCGCAGTCGTATGCGGCGGCGAAACAGGCGCAGGCGGCGATTGAGGCCGGGCGCGCGGCAGAAATTGCCAGCGCGGGCAACCTGGTGATGATTGTCACCCTGGCGATTTTGCTGCTGGCCGCCCTGGCGACGATTGGCTGGCTGCTGCTGCGCCCACGACCGGCGGACGTGCGCTTTGCCCCGCGTCCAAAAACGCTGGCCGCGCCAGACTCCAGCACCCTGCTGACCCTGGTGCTGATGCAAATGCTCCAGAACCAGCGCCCGCCCGCGCCGATGATTCCGCTGGACGAAGAACTGCCCGAACTGCAAGACGATTCCTGGACGAGGTAACCATGCGCCGCGGCCTGCTTCTGCCCCTGATTTTTCTCGCCGCCTGCGCCACCGCTCCCGCCCCGCAGGCAACGCTCACGCCCGATGTCTACCAGCAGACGCTGGGCAACATTCAGGCGCAGGCCACCCTCGAGGCGATGCAGGCCGCCAGCCAGGCGCTCGCCGCCAACCTGACCCTCACCGCCTACGCCCCCACCCGTCTGGCCGCCGAAACCGCCACCGAGCGCGCCTGGATCCGCTCCGGCTGGACGGCCACCGCCTCGGCGCAGCAAACCATCACCGCGGGCGAAGCGACTTCCACCGCCCAGGCCTGGACGCCCACCCCCAACTTCACCGCCACCGTCGCCGCGGCGCAGGCCGAAGCCCAGGCGACCGCCCTGCACGGCGAAGCCGTCAGCGTGGAACTGGCCGTCGAGCGCGAGCGCATGATGAATTCGGTGCAGGCCGTCGCCCCCTGGGCCGCGCTGCTGATCGCTTTCACCTTCGCCCTGACGCTGGCCTGGCGCTGGAGCAAAATCCGCCCGATTGCGCGCGATGCGCGCGGCGACGCCCCGCTGCTGGTGCTGAACGGCGCGGTCTACGACGCCGACCGCAACCCGCAGGCCATCGCCGATTTCTCGGGCCGCAAGCCCGCCATCCCGGCCCTGACCGCGCCCGACCAGCAAGCCGCCGCCACCGCCCGCGACCAGCTGATTGACCTGGCTACGCGCGGCCTGGCCGGACAGCCCAACCTGCAACGAAAAGCCGTCGCCCAGCGCATGGCCGCCCAAAACAGCCTGCCGCCCGCCGCCGAGGTGCGCGTCCTGCCCCCCGACCAGGCCCGCCCGCTGCTCGGCGATGTGCTCCCCGGCATCGTCCGCGACGCCATCGAAACGGACCTGGACGGGAAAGAGCAAGGATGAAGAAAAGAAGAGAAGGAGAAAAGGATGAATGAATTGCAGATTTCACAACGCGAAATGCGCCTGGCGGAGACGGTTTCGCGCCAGCTGACCAGCTCGCTTGCCCGCCGCAAACTGAATCCCGCCTTCAGCGATTTCTACATCACGCGCCTGGCCGGGCTGACCCCGCTGATTGCCGTGCTCAACACCGCCCAACTCGGCGACCACAGCGCCTACGTCAGCGCCGATTTGCTCCACCAGCTCAGCACCGACCTGGGCGGCCTGCCGGTCTACCTTTCCAACCACAGCGGCATCCGCTACGTCGTGCTGCTCTCGCCGCTGCCCAAACTGCCGCGCAAAATCGAACTGCCCGCAGACGCGCCGCGCGGCAAACTGGCGCTCGGCGTGCGCTTCAGCGGCGAAGCGGTGCTGCTGAACTGGGAAACCTTCCTGCACCTGGCCGTGCTCGGCGCGACCGGCTCCGGCAAGTCGGTTTTTCTGCAATCGCTGGCGCTGCAAGCCATCCGCGACGGGATGCGGCTGCTGCTCTCCGACATCGACCAGACCACCTTCGGGATGCTGGAAAATGCTCCCGCGCTGGCCGCGCCGATTGCCACCACGCCGCAAGAGGCGCTCGGCCTGGTGGAGCAAGCCCTGGCTGAATGCGACCGCCGCGCCGGATTGTTCAAGTCGCTGCCGGAACACCCGCAGAAGTTGAGCGAGTACAACGCGCTGGCGGTCAAAGCCGGAAAAGATGCGCTGCCGCGCTGGCTGGTGGTGCTGGACGAAGCCAGCAGCGTGCTCAGCGCTTTGGGCGGCGCGAAAGGCGCGATGGGCCAGGCGCTGGCGACTCTCGGCTGGCGCGGACGCAAATTTGGCCTGCATTTCGTCTTCGCGGCGCAGGAGTTCACCAAAGACATCGTCGGGCCGGTGCGCGACCAGGTTGGTCTGACGCTCTGCTTCCGCGTGCGCAACGGCTTGATGGCCGAGCGGATGGGCTGCAAAGGCGCCGAGCGCATCCCCGAAACCCGCCCCGGCCTGGCCATCAGCGACCGCTTCGGGCCGCTGCAAACCTACTTCGTCGAGCCGTCCGCCCTGGGCGCGCGCCAAAGCCTGCTGCCCACCCTGGATGATTTCGAGCGCGGTCTGTTCACCCGCGCCCTGGCCGAAACCGCCGGGCGGCTTTCCATCCCGCTTCTGGTGGGGTGGGGACAGCGCGAGCGGGCGGCGCGTCAACTGCTCGAAGCCTGGGAATTGCGCGGCTGGGTCTTGCGTGACCCGCAGCGCGATAACGCCCGCTATATCACGCCAAAACTGGCTGATTTATTGTCAAACCGTCCAACCGGTCAAACCCCGTCAAACCCGGCGGAATAACGTCAAACCATTGTCAAACCCAAAATAAGGAGATTTTCTCATGAACAACAACTTTTTCTATCTCGGCGAAGACCTTGGCATGGGCGCCAATAAACTCTTCGGCGCGCCCGGCGGATTGCAGGCGCTCTCGCAAGTCGCCACCAACGGCACCCAGCACCTGATGACCGCTACCGGTCTGCGCCAACGTCAGCGTCCGCTCGAAATCCAAACCGAGCACGGATCGTTCTACATCGGCGCGGGCGCGCACGACTATGGCCGCCCGGTGGAAAACCTGGACTTTGAGCGCCTGACGGGCGCGCCCGAAATGCGCGCGTTGTTGTATGGCTCGCTGACCCGCTACCAGCAGCAGTACGGCGCCATCGCCCAGCCAGTTGTGATGATGGTCGGGCTGCCGCTGCAGATGATGTCGGGCGACACGGCCAGGGAATACGCCAGCCAGGTGCGCGGCTGGCTGAAAGGCGTCCACGTCTGGCAGGCGGATGGCCTGTCACAGCGCCTGGAGATTGCCGAAGTGCGGCTCACGCCGCAGCCGGTGGGCGCACTTTTCGACTACGTGCTGGACGAAACCGGCGCTTTCATCCCCGAACGCGCCGCGCTGCTGAACCAGGAAGTCGGCATCCTTTCGGTGGGCTTCAACACGCTTGAGCTGCTGGTCGTCCGCGACCGCGCTCCCGTCGAGCGCTTCACCGTCGGACGAACCGTGGGCGTGCGCCGCTTGCTCGAACTGGTCAACCCGGGCGGCGCCTTCTCGCTGGGTGAACTCGATACTCAACTGCGTGCCGGACACCTGGACATCTCGGCGGCCCTGCCGGTTTGGGCGCGTGAAGTCAACGGCGAAATCGAAAAACACTGGGGCGCGGCGCTCAAACGCTTTGTGCGCGTCATCGTCGTCGGAGGCGGAGCGCTGCTGCTCAAGGAAGCGCTCACCCGCCAATTCAACGGCAAAGCCATCCTGCCCGACCAGCCCGTCCTGTCCATCGCGCGCGGTCTGTACAAACTGCTGCTGATGAAAAAATGAGCCAACGCGGACGACCTCGAAACTCCCAAACCTCCGTCCATATCGCCATTGCGGGCTGGCTGCACCCCGAATACGACGCGGATATTTTGGCCTGGCTCAACGCCATACCCAAGGGCCAGCGCCTGAACGCGCTCAAAGCCGCATTGCGTAACGTCGGGCTGGCCTTGCAGCCCAGCCCGACAAACGGCCAGGCAGACGAAAGCCAATCTGCCGCTGATGCAATTTTGAGCAACTGGGAGTTCTGATTTATTGGTTATCAAAAAATATCCTGTCATTTTTTGATAACCAATAAATCGCCGTCCTGACCATTCAGGCAAAACCATCTTACAAAAGGAGATTTCTCATGGAACCGAAATCGGATCACCCGTTTCTGATTGCATTGCTCGTGGTTGCCCTGGCTGTCCTGGGTATCAGTTCCCTGCTGGGCATGGATCTCACAAAACTGCGCACGTCTGCCACCTACGAACCAAAATTCCACGTGCGTTTGTATTGGGTCGATGAAACCCCCGTCCCCACCAGCCTGCCCACCGCGACGGCTCTGCCGTCCGACGGGACGGTTTGTACCGGCCAACCCGGCGGCCTGCTGAATGTGCGCCAGGCTGCCGGGGCGGACGCCCTCATCGTGGGCAGTCTGCCCGAAGCGGCGCGTGTCACGCCGACCGGCAGGCAAACTGCCAGCGCAGGCGAAACCTGGGGCGAAATCAGCGTCCCGCTGGCAGGCTGGGTCAATCTGCATTTTCTGTGCGCGGTGCGCCCATGAGACCCAAAACCCTGTCTGAAACGCTCGCCGAAGCGCCGCGCCGCGGACGAAAGCCTGCCCATAAACGTCAGCGCCGCTGGGAAGCCGATCACCGCCCGCATACCTTTGTTGGTGTGCCGGTGGAAATACGCGCGGACATCCGCAACCTGGCCGATTTTCTGCGCCGCGAAGAAGGCATGGTGGGCGGCGTGGACGCTGTCGCGCGCGAGCTGCTGGCCTATGGCCTGAACGAGTACGCCCTCGGCCAGTTGGAAATGGTGGCCGCGCCCAGCCCGGGCAAGCGCGCGCTGCGTGGCGCGGCCACCTGGGTCACCGGCCCCCGAACGATTCCCGCGCCGTCCGCCGCCGCGCCGGGCGAGAAAAAGACCAGCAGCGCCTCCTACCGTTTGCCGCAGGAACAGGTGGGCGCCATCCGCAGGATTATTCCGACGGAAGAAGAAAAGGCCGCCCCGGCGGTGATTCACCTGACGCAAGGACAGGTCTTCACCCGGCTGGTGACATGCGCGCTCGACGCCTACCGCGCGGGAGCCTTTGAACTGCGCACCACCCCGCTGGCGACGGTTCAGGGGTTGAGCAGCTGGAGCGCGGCATGAGTTCCGCCAAAATCGGCTCGTTTCGGCAGCCGGGCAAAAACCTATTTGCGGCAGACGCAAATACGCCGCAAACCAGGCCGCAAACCTGCCGCAAAGGTTGCCGCAAATCAGGCCGCAAATGCCGCTCGCGCAAGACGGCCTGCCAGCCGCCTGCCGCATGAAATTTGGCCTGTAATATGGCTGACAAAAATCGCCCCGTGGCGGGGCTTTCAGGCGCCACAGAAAAAGAGACAAAATGAGTATCGCAATCATGAATCAAATCTGGAACACCCGCACCAGCGGCGGAACCCACCGCCTGCTGCTGATGGCGCTGGCAGACCGCGCCGATGAAGATGGCATTTGCTGGCCTGGCGTGGACTACCTCGCCAACAAAGTGCAGGTGACTGCCCGCCAATTGAAAAAACGGTAGTGGTAAAGTCGTAGTGATTTATGATATATTTCAAGCATGATTGCAAAATTATATACATGTCGACATTGTGGTAGCGAAAATATTGTAAAAAACGGACACAGCGGTAGCGGCAACCCGCAATACAAGTGTAAAGATTGCGGTAAGTATGGCGTTCTGGAGCCAAGTCGCGGTTATACCGAAAAGCAAAGAGAACAAATCATCAACGCCTACTATGAACGTTCAAGTATGCGAGGTGTACAGCGTATCTTTGGCGTTAGTCGTCCAACGCTGGCGAAATG
>MNXJ01000030.1 GCA_001872455.1 Anaerolineae bacterium CG2_30_57_67
CAGGCTCAAAAAGGAGAGCGCTGTCCCAAATAAGTAACTCCGGTTAAGGAGACCCACGAAGGGGTTTTGCGGGCTCAGCGCTCGATAAAATTATACAACGTCTGTCAACGTTTCGCGCGGGGGTGCGAAGGCGGTGGTTTGTGTTGTTAAAAAGTGGTCTGGCAATGGTTCACTTGCGCTATAATTCAAGCCCCCCCCCATTCAAAGGCGAACAAACCGGCTCCCCAAGCCCATTGTTCGTCTTTTATTTTTCACTTTCTCCCCTGCCATTGACTTCCCACTACATCTGTGTGTGGCACGCTGATTGTCGGTTCGCCGCAAGAACCCGGCACGCTCAACCCACTGCTGGCCTCGGCTTCCATCGAAGACGCCATTTCCTCGCTCAGCATCGAAGGGTTGGTGCAGGTCAATGAAAAGGGCGAGTACCAGGCCGTGCTGGCCGAGGCGCTGCCGACTGTTTCGGCGGACGGGCTGGTGGTGACGTACAAATTACTGCCGGGCGTCAAGTTCTCGGACGGCAGCGATTTCACCTGTGCGGATGTCAAATTCACGCTCGACGCCACGCTTTCCGACCTTTCGCAGGCCAGCACCAGTGGCTACGGCGATATCGACTCGCTGGAGTGCCCGGACGATTTGACCGTGGTGGCGACATTTGCCCAGGCCTATGCGCCCTACCTGCGCCTGTTTTCGTACATTCTGCCTGACACCGCGGGCGAAATTGCCGCGCTGGATACCTGGGAATACAATCGCCAGCCAATTGGCACCGGGCCGTTTATGGTACAGGAGTGGGCCGCGGGCGACGCCATCACGCTGGTTCGCAACCCGAATTACCGTGTGGCTGGACAGCCCTACCTCGACAGCGTCATCATCAAAATTTTGCCTTCGCGCGAAGTTGGGATGCAATTGCTGGGCACCGGTGAAATTGGCGCCCTGTGGGACCTGACCGAAGCCGATTTTGGCGCACTGGCGCAGATGAAAGAACAGGGCGTGGCCTACGTTGCGGCGGTTACCGGTGAAAATGAGTTACTGGTGCTGAATTTTGCCGACCCAGCCGTGGACGCGCCCGCTGACCCGGCCAGCGCTCCGCACCCGATTTTGAGCGACCTGGCCGTGCGTCAGGCCTTGCAAATGGGCATTGACAAGCAGAAAATTGTGGATGCGCTGCTCTCCGGCAATGTCCGTGTTGGGACGACGGTTCTGCCCACCGGCGAATTCGCCTGTCAGCAGCCGGCCAGCGTCTTCGACGCCGAACAGGCCAAAGACCTGTTAGAATCAGCGGGCTGGCTGCCCGGGGCGGATGGCATCCGCGAGAAGGACGGCAAACGCCTCAGCCTGAAAATCGCCACCACCACCGGCAATCAACTGCGCGAACAGACCGAGCAGGTGCTGGTGGAAATGATGAGAAATATCGGCGTTGAGTTTGTGATTGACAACGTGCCTTCCGATGTGCTCTTTGCCGGTTGGGACAGCGCCGGAATGCGCAAACATGGCGCTTTTGATGTGTTGCTCTACACCACCGGCCCCGGCATTGACCCAGATAGCCACCTCTTCGGCAATTATCACAGCGCGCGCATCCCGACCGCCGAAAACGAGGGGACCGGCAACAATTACAGCCGCTACATCAACGCTGAGGTGGACGCCGCAATTGACGCCGCCGCTGGAATTACAGACGTTGCTCAGCGCAAGGAACTGTATTGCAAAGTGGCGGCGCAAATCAACAGCGATATTCCGCGCATTTACCTGTACGAGCGCCTGCTCATCACCGGCTACCGCACCAACATTCAGAATTTTGTCGTCTCTCCCGGCGCAAGCGATTTCGCTTGGGGCGCGCAAAACTGGTGGCTGAAACCGTAAAATTGGATTGCAAAATGCAGGATGATGGATGAAAATTCATCATCCTGCATCCCTTTCCTCATTATTCTCCCAATGGCAACCTATCTCCTGCGCCGTTCCCTGCAAGCCCTGCTGACGTTGTTCGCCATTAGCATCATTCTCTTTGGGCTGATTTCCTCCGCCCCAGGGGGAATCATGTCGGCCTACGCCGAAAATACCGACATGACGCCGCAAGACATCGCCCGCCTGCGCGCCAAATATGGGCTGGATGACCCCATTCCACTGCGCTACGCCAAATGGCTGGGCAACACCCTGCGCGGCGACTGGGGCAATTCTTTCGTCTCCAAACGCCCGGCCCTGGACGAAATCGCCGACCGCCTGCCCAACACCATGCTGTTGATGGGCGTCATGCTGGTTGTCACCCTGCTGATTGCGGTTCCGCTCGGCATCCTTTCGGCCATCAAGCAATACACCTGGTTCGACCATGTTTCCACCACCCTAGCTTTCGCCGGACAGTCACTGCCGGTTTTCTGGTTTGGACTTTTACTGATCATCATTTTTTCCGTCACCCTGCGTGGCGGCGATGGTAAACCGCTGCTGCCGGGTTCTGGCATGTACACGCTCGGCGCGCCATTTTCGCTGCTTGACCGCGTCAAACATCTCATTTTGCCGGTTGCCATGCTGGCTTTTGTGTCCGCGGCGGGCTACATGCGCTACCTGCGCTCGGCCATGCTGGATGTCATCCACGAGGATTACGTCCGCACGGCGCGCGCCAAAGGTCTGCGGGAGCGCGCCGTCATTTGCAAACACGCCCTGCGCAACGCCCTGATTCCGCTGGTGACGCTGGTCGGGCTGGATTTGCCCTCGCTCTTTGGCGGCGCACTCTTCACCGAAACCATCTTCGCCTGGCCGGGAATTGGCCGCCTGTACTTCAACGCCGCGCTCAAAACCGATTACCCGGTCGTGATGGCCGTCCTGGTCATTTATTCCGGCCTGATTATTCTTTCTAGCCTGCTGGTGGATGTGCTGTACGCCGCGCTTGACCCGCGCATCCGCCTGGCCTGATTCTCATTTCAGCCCATGATTATCAACCTACTGCAAGCCGAATCATCCTCCGCGCCGCAAGAATCACTCTCCGGCTTCTTCTGGCGGCGCTTCCGCAAACACGGCATGGCGCTGACGGGCAGCATCATTGCGCTCATCATCGTTTTGCTGGTCACTTTTGCGCCCTTTTTTACGCCCTACACGCCCTATCAGCAAGATTTGCTCAACCGCTTTCAGCCGCCCTCCGCCGAACATTGGATGGGCACCGACGACCTGGGGCGCGACATGTGGACGCGCGTCTTGTACGGCGGGCGCATCTCGCTCAGCGTTGGCCTGCTGGCGATGGGCGTTTCAATTATTTTTGGCTCGTTGATTGGCCTGGTCAGCGGCTATTACGGCGGCTGGGTGGATAGCATTCTGATGTGCATCACCGAGATTTTTCTATCCATTCCGCGCCTGTTTGTTCTGCTGGCGATGGGCATGATACTGCGCACGCTCAACCTGCCGAATATGTCAGCCGGTTCCTTTGTGCCGCTCTCAATTGTCATCGGCGCACTCTCCTGGATGGGAACCGCCCGCCTGGTACGCGCCTCCACCCTCGAACTGCGTGACCGCGAATTCGTGCAGGCTGCCCGCGCCCTGGGCGCCAGCGACGCGCGCGCTCTGCTCCAGCATATTTTTCCCAATGTCGCCAGCCCAATTATCGTCTCGGCTACGCTGGGGCTGGCGGGCGCCATCATCAGCGAAAGCGGCCTTTCGTACCTCGGCTTTGGCGTGCAACTGCCCACTCCCACCTGGGGCAACATGCTCTCCAATACCCAAAATCAGATGACCACCGCCCCCTGGACGGCCATCTTCCCCGGGCTGATGATTTTCATCGTTGTCATCGCCATCAACTACCTTGGCGACGGCCTGCGCGACGCCCTCGACCCGCGCCACATTACAGAAAAAAAATGAAATTTCGCGCGCTCCTTCTCCTGCTTGCCTCGTTGTGTCTCGCCGCTTTTTTGCGCGTGCCCACGCCCGGCCTGCTGATTCCGATGGGCGGCGGCTACAGTGACGTATACGCCGGATTTTCCGCCGCCGCCGTCGCCAACGCCAAAAACAATCAGGTCAACCTGCTCGTCCTGCCCGGCCCCTACGCCAGCGACGCCATCAGCATTACCGATGCCGAACGCGCCACCAACCTCAAAGATGCGGAAGAACGCCGCTACCAGATTGAAGAAGCCTGCAAACGGGCGGCTACGCCGCCGCTCACCTGCCGGGCGATTCTCGCGCCGCTCTTCACCCGCGCCGACGCGGAAAACCCCGCCACCCTCAGCCTGCTGACCGATGACCTGGCCGCCGTCTTCATCCTCGGCGGCGACCAAACCGTCGCCATGCTGGCGCTCGCCGGCACCCCCGCCGAAACCCGCCTGATGGAACTCTACCAAAACGGTGTCATCTTTGCCGGAACCAGCGCCGGGGGCGGAATGCAATCCGCCGCGATGATGGCCGGATACAACCCCAACTACGCCGCCGACAACGCCCTGACCTTCGGCGCCGCTGACGTGTGGCACAGCCCCGAAAAACACGGCCTGCCCTTCGGCCTGCAAACCGCCATTCTCGACCAGCATTTTCATCAGCGCGGACGGCTGGGCCGCCTGCTGAACGCCATTCTTCAGCCCGACGCGCCGCATGTTGGCGTCGGCGTGGACGCCTACACCGGCGTTCTGGCGCAAAACGAAACCCTGCGCGGCGTCTTCGGTCTGTACACCGTCACCATTCTGGACGCGGAAACCTACCACGCCGCGGACGGTGTGCAGTATGTTCAGGCCGAAGCAGGCCGCCCGCCGCTACTCTCGACGCGCAATATTCTCGTCAGCCTGCTCTCGCCCGGCGATTTTTCCTACGACCTGATCGCGCGCGCCGCCTCGTTGGCGCTTCCCGCCCCCAGCCTGGAACGCCGCTTCGAGGCGCTGCGCCTGCCCGAGGGCGCGGGCGCGCTGCTGCTCGCCGGAGATTTGTTCACCTCGCTGACTTCTTCCAATCCGATACTGACGGCTTTTTCTGGCTATACAAAAGATAAAAATGAACACTGGGCCATCATTGCCATCGGCTACCCGTCCGAAGCCTCCGCCCGGCGCGTCATCGAAACCTACCAGACCAACATCGCGCCCGAAAAAACCGTCACCGTCCTCATCGTCCCGGCCAATGACGGCGCGCCCGTCACCCTGCCCGCCGGGCTGACCGGCATTGTGCTGATTGGCAAAGACCAGTCGAAGGCCAACATCGCCGCCCTGGAGCCGATTCGGCAGGCCTGGCTGGCCGGTACACCGATTTTGGCCGATAACGCCGCCGCGCCGCTCTTGGGCGCGTTCTATTCCGCGCATGGGCCGACCTCCAAAGACGCGGAGGAAGCCGAACTGGCGACGCAAAAATCGTTCTGGCAGGGAAAAACCGACATCCGGCCCGGCCTGGCGCTGGTCAATCTCACGCTGGAGCCGCAATTGCTGGCCGATAACCGCTTTGGCCGCTGGTTTTCGCTGGCTTACAATCACCCCGATTTGCTGGCGATTGGGCTGAACCGCGACACCGCGCTCGAAATCACAGCCAGCGGCGCGCGCGTGTTGGGCGTCAACGACATTTTAACGCTAGATTTCCGTTCCGCCGCGCTGGCGCTGGGGACGAACAACGGTTTCGTGGTTGCCAACGGCCTGCTGGATGTTTTCGCCCCCGGCGAGCAGGTTGCACCCGCTACTGCCGACGTAAACACCGCCTTCACGCCCGCGCCCACGCCAATGCTGTCCGCCCCGACCGCCACGCTCCCGGCGACCATTCTGCCAACCGCCAGCGCCCTGCCATCTGTGAGCACAGTTTTTCCCACACCAGTAACAACACCCGCGGCTGAATCTGCGCCATCTACCCCTTGGGGGCTCATTTT
Organism: Anaerolineae bacterium CG2_30_57_67; assembly: GCA_001872455.1. Classification (GTDB taxonomy): domain Bacteria; phylum Chloroflexota; class Anaerolineae; order Anaerolineales; family Villigracilaceae; genus UBA8950. The sequence goes on from MNXJ01000030.1 coordinate 5,801, forward strand.
TGGGCTTGGGTTGATTCTTGCGGCAGGACTGGCGGCTAAATTTTTCAAACAACAGTAGTAAACACAGCATAAGTTTTTGGCTTGCACAAACAAGTCAAAAACTTGCATCAGGGAACGGAACAGCCTGGCGCATAATAAATTTTCAACGAGATAAACCTCACGTTACGGGACTATTTTCACGCCAATAATCCATTTTCGTGATAAAGTTAGCATAATTATGGTGCTCAATTTCAATTTTTTCTCGCTCGCGCTCTTTATTTCATCTGCAATTTCGGCCTGGGTTGCGATAGTTGCCTACCAGCGCCGCGCTTTTCAGGGAGCAACCACGCTGATGAGCATCATGGCCGCGCTCAGCTGGTGGTCACTTGCTTATGGCGCTGAAAATTTGGGCAACACTGCCGCCTGGCACATCGTTTGGGCCAGCATTGGATACATAGGCATTACAACCATTCCACTGCTCTGGTTGATTTTTTCCCTGCAATATACCAACAACAAACATCCCATCATTGCCAAAATAATCTCCGGGCTATGGCTTTTCCCACTATTGACCATCATCATGGTATGGACAAATCCATGGCATCAACTCATGTGGTCTAAAATAAGTTTGCAATCTCTCTACGGGCTTACCATCCAAAGCGTTGAACACGGCCCTTACTTTTGGGTACACGCCATACTTTCTTATGGGTTAATTCTGACTGGCACGGCTGTTTTCACGCGTCATGTGCTTAATGCGCCAGATGCCTACCGCGCCCAGGCAGCAACCATGTTATTGGCAGTATTTTTTTTACTGACAAGCAATGGCATGTATATTTTTGGGCTACTTCCCTTCAAAGGGCTGGACGTTACTCCGTTCACCTTCACTATCGCAAGTTTAATTTTGGCTTGGGGACTGTTTAGACAAAACTTGCTTGATTTAATGCCCGTTGCCACAGAAACGATTTTAAATAACATGGGAGATGGCCTTCTGGTTACCGAAGCCAATAATCGCATTATTTACGTCAACCAATCCTTTGAGAATTTAGCCGGCCTGACAAATGGCACATCTAGCGGACATTTCGTTCAAGAAATACTTTCCACCTGGCCGGATATTTTCCACCCCTATCGTCACAAAACCACTACCGAAATTAAATTACCCATGGGCGAGAGAACATTATTGTTAGAAATACAAATTTCGCCTATTATCCAGTCAGACGAGGCCAAGGGATGTATCTACGTTTTCCGCAACATTGCCGAGCGAGAGAATGTCGAAGCGCGCATTGACCGCCAAACTGTCAATAATCAAACCAGCCGACGCATTCCCATTTATTTGCTCATTGATGCCGCTGATGGGAAAATTACTGATGTCAACAACGCATTTATTTTTCATACTGGCTATACCCGCGAAGAAACCATCGGACGAACCTTGCTACAAATGGGCTTATGGGATCCGGAAACACGCACAAGCATCACACGCATCCTGCGCGAAAATAACAACCTGGAAGATACCATAATTTATCTCAACACCAAAGGCGCTTCTCCAACAGCATGGAAGTTGTCCATTACAAAAACTCGAATAGACTCACAAGAGTTTTTCATCTGGTGTGCCAAACCATTTGTGCCAGAACATTCCTGAAAAAGCCGGAGGCAGATGCCTCCGGCTTTTTGTTTCACGGCTATGCTAAAATACCGCCATGCGACGCGCCTTGTTTCTCTTGTTCCTGCTGACCTCCTGCCAGGCCCAAACCCACCCATCTGTTTATTTATGGGATGGCGCAACGCTGTATACCCTGCAGACGGATGTGGCCACCCCGGCGCAACTGGCCGCCCAAATCAGCGCGCCGCTGAATCAGGCTGACCACGTCCTGCTCAACGGGAAACTCATCCCGGCTGAAATGGTTTTACCGGCTGGCAGTTTTACCCTGCAAATTGAGCGCGCCGTCGCCTTTCGGCTGGTGACGCCTGACGGCGAAAAAAGCCTGCTTTCCGCCGCGCTCACGCTTGGACAAGCGCTGCACGAAAGCGGATATACGTTTTACGCCCAGGATTTTCTCGTCCCGCCCGCATCCACCCCGCTGACGGATGGGCTGACGGCAGAACTACGCCCATCACGTCTGCTGACTATTCGCCTCAGCGGGCAAACCGTCACCATCCGCTCGGCGGCGCAAACTGTCGGGCAGGCGCTGGCCGAAGCCGGGGCGCCGCTGCTTGGGCTTGACTCCAGCCTGCCAGCCGAGTCTGCGCCGCTGCCCGCCAACGGAGAGATTCAACTCATCCGTCAGACAGAAACGCTCTCCCTAACGTTAAAATCCATTCCCTTCCAAAATCAATACACCGATAGCGCCGACCTGCCGCTGGGCGTCGAAGATATTCTTTCGCCAGGCACACCTGGCGTGGCTTTGCGCGCCACCCGCATCCGCTTGGTCAACGGCGTCGAGACCACCCGCACCGAAGCGCCAGAAAAGGTCATTCTGCCGCCGCAAGACCGCATCACCGGACGCGGCACACAAATTCGTCTGCAAACGCTCACCGCGCCGGGCGGCCCGCTTCAGTACTGGCGCGCCATTTCGATGTACGCCACGTCCTACTCACCCTGTCGTTCCGGCGTGCCGGGGCGCTGCTTCAACAGCACCGCCAGCGGCCTGCCGGTTCAACGCGGCGTAGTGGCATTCAGCCGCGCCTGGTATAGCCAACTGGCAGGCGCACAGGTTTACGTCCCTGGCTATGGGCTCGCCGTCGTTGCAGATGTAGGCGGCGGTTTCCCAGATGGCCGCGCCTGGATTGACCTGGGTTACAGTGACGCCGATTGGCAGAATTGGGGCGGTTGGGTAACCGTATATTTTCTTGCGCCCGCCCCGGCCAGCGTACCCTATTTCTTGGAATAAGAGATGTGCGATGAATACTTTCGACCCGCCCAACATTGGCAAATTGATGCAAGATTACGACCTGAAAGCGCATAAATCGCTGGGGCAGAACTTCTTGCGCGACCCGGAAATTCTCGCCCAAATTGTCGCCGCGGCGGAAGTAACCCGCACTGAACACGCGCTGGAAATTGGGCCTGGCCTGGGAAGCTTGACGGTTCTCCTGGCGCAAGCTGCCAAAACAGTGACTGCGGTGGAGTTGGACGAGCGGCTTTTCCCGGCGCTGAAGCGGGTGCTGGCGTCCTTCGACAATGTGCGGCTGGTGCATGGCGATATTCTCAACCTTTCGGCGGCAGAATTGGGGCTGAAAGAAGGCTATCTAGTGGTGGCAAATGTGCCTTACTACATCACTTCGGCCATTTTCCGTCACTTGCTGGAGACGACTCCGCGCCCGCGCCGCATCGTGCTGACCGTGCAAAAAGAAGTTGCCGAGCGGGTTTGCGCCGCGCCCGGCGACTTGAGTCTGCTGGCGTTGAGCGTGCAAGTCTATGGAACGCCGTGCATCATGGCACAAATTCCCGCTGGAGCGTTTTACCCACCGCCCAAGGTGGATTCCGCTGTGCTGCGGGTGGATATTGCTCCGCAACCGATGATTGCCGCGCCACTGCTGGAGCGTTTCTTCCGCCTCAGCAAAGCTGGCTTCAGTCAGAAACGCAAAACCCTGCGGAATAGTTTGTCCGCAGGGTTGAGAATCGCGCCGCAAGCCGCCGCCGCGCTGTTGGAAAAAGCAGAGATTAACCCAATGCGCCGCGCAGAGACGCTGACTCTGGCTGAGTGGGCAACACTAACTGCGCAAGACGATTAGGCTTTTCGCGCCGCCGCGCCGCGCGCGCGCAGGTCGCGGTAATTCCATTTCACCTGCCAGATGCGGACGGCGGCTTCTATCTGAATTTTGAGCGACATTTTGGATTTTCCCCAGCGCCGGTCGGCAAAATAGATGGGAATTTGCGCGAAGCGGTAGCGCAGACACCAGGCCATGTAGGCCATCTCCACCAAAAAAATGTAGCCGTTGGCGTCAATCCGCTCCAGCGGCATGGCGCGCAAAACCTCGGCGCGCCACAGGCGGTAGCCAGTGGTTACGTCGCGCAAGTCAAAGCCAAGGATGGCACGCGCGTAAAAATTACCAAAAGCGGAAAGTGCCTTGCGCCATGCGGGCCAGCGCTCGTCTACACTGCCGCCGGGGACGTAGCGCGAACCGAGCGCGACATCCTCGCCCGATTCAATGGCCGCAACCATTTCGACCAAACGCGCCGGGTCGTGTGAGAAATCAGCGTCCATTTGACCAACAATTTGTGCGCCCGCCGCCATCACCGTTTGAAAGGCATCCAGGTACGCGCTTCGCAGTCCCATCTTTGCGCTACGATGAATCACGCTCATGTGGCCGGGGTGCTGCGCGGCCAATTTATCAGCCAACTCGCCAGTGCCATCCGGGCTGTTATCGTCTACCACGCACAGATTCAAATCGGCGAGGGCAAGCGCAAAAAAAGCGGAAACCAGCCGGGGCAGGTTTTCCGCTTCATTGTACGTGGGAGTGATGACTGTGACCTTCAAACCTTCCCTTACTTGCGCCGCTGGAGCAACTCCGCCTTCAATGCGGCAACATCAGATGGACGCGGCTCGCCAGGATTGAGGCGCGCAGAGCGCACTACCAAGTGATTTTTGGCCGACATGACCTGATCGCGGTCTTTGATGGGGTAGAAGTAATCCAGTGATTGCTCCAGCCGGGTACGAATGCGTTCTTCGATTGGCTGAACGTTCTCCGGTTCCACAATCAAGGCAAAATCAGTCGGGGAAATATGGCCGAGAAAGTCATTAGTTCCGGCAACATCACGCATTGCGTTCTGAATCATCAAGCTGACAGCGCGCATGACATCGTCAGAAGCAACAAAACCGTAATGCTCACGGAACACATCCAGCCCATCCAGCGAGACAAGTAAAATGGCCTGGCTGTTACGCTGAACCGCTTCTACCAAACGCTCATCCACCAGCTGACCTTCCGGCAAGCCGGTCACCGGGTTGGTGATGGTATCCTGGCTGGCACGGCGTAAGGCATTGCGAACCCGCAAACGCAACTCCTGCACGTCAAAGGGCTTGGTGATGTAATCATCCGCTCCCAGCTCAAGGCCGTGCAAACGGTCGGCGCGGTCGCGCTTTTCGGTCAGAAAAATGATAGGAATATTGTTGGTTTTGCGGTCAGAGCGCAGACGGCGGGCGACTTCGTAGCCGTCAATATCCGGCAGGCGGATATCAAGGATAATCAGATCAGGGCGGGCAGTTGTTGCCGCGCGAACGCCATCTTCGCCCCAGTTAACAGTGAAGACTTCGTAGCTTTGAACGCGGAAATAGGCGTTGAGCATATCCGCCACGTCTAAGTCATCTTCGACAATCAGGATTTTTGGTTTGACCTCGGGCACAGCGTCCTCGCTAGGCAATCGGTTCTTTCTGGATGATAAATTCACAAACATCATCGCCCAAGCCAATACACTTGGACTCATTGACACGAAATTCGTTGCCACCGGAAACCCATTTCAGGCCTTCCTGAAGCAAGCCAACTGCCACGAAGCAAACAGGTTTGTCTACCCCGCTGCGGCCCCAACAAACCGGGCATTTGTGAATGGTGTAAACGAATTCGTTTTCGCGTTCTTCCACCGTGCTTAACTGGTCAGAAACCTGGCTAAAAATTTTTGCCATGGCCGGGATGCCGATGCGCATTTTTGCCTGTAACGGCAAAACCTTGAAGGCCAAGTCGCCCGCACCAGCCAGCGCGCCAAAGTTGCGCAATGCATCAGCAAAGGTGGCGCGCCCGGCGCGCAAGGCCAAACCGCGTCCGCCACGCGGGCCGTACATTTCTTCCAAAGCAATATTGATAGATGAAATATCGGCAAAATCGAATTGTTTTTCAAGGTTATCGGGCGGGTAATTATCAATGGTCGCGCTCAACCCGGCCATATTGAGAATGGCGTTCAGACCATTCTTGCCCATAACCTCTTCAAGCGCTTTAATCATAATCAGACCAAATTTATTTGGGTAGTACAGTCCGGCTTTTTGAATGGGGCTCATATTGGTCTCCGCCTTAGATAAGTTTTTCCAGGTCTTCAGTAGCCCGACGCATATCGAGGAAGATGAGGCCGAGCTTGGCCTGTTCACGCGCCAGCGCAGTAAGTACGGCTTCCTCGCCGACAGACATCAGGACAACGAAGCCCTTTTCGCCTTTGATATAGACTTGCTCCAGCGAACCGCGTCCCAGTTCACTGGCAATGCGCTCGCCAAGCGAAAGCATTGCTGCCGACATGGCTGAAACGCGGTCTTCCTCGACGCCTTGCGGAAGAGCAGAAGCAATACTCAGCCCATCCACACTAACAATTGCGGATGCTTCGATATCTGGCGATGAGGCCTGCAACTGACGCAGGCGGTCTACCATTTGTTGAGTGCGAGATTTAGACAAAACAACCCTCCCAAAAAAGATTAATTTCATGCTTGTAACGCATGAAATGTAGAATAACGATTTAGGGTGTCAAGTGAAATTGATGCAATAATTATAGCACGAGACTTGCAAAGAATTTGCACTTTCGCGTATGAAAATGCTGTTTTGTTCGGCTATAATCTTGGGCATGAAGAAAAGCCTGAATAATCTTTTTTACTGGAACGCCTTGAGCGCCATCGTTATCACCAGCCTTTTACCCGCCCCGGCGCTGGCGCAGGAAATAAATACACCAGAGTCGGATGCTGGAGCAGTTGTCTGCACGCCCGGGGTGTACGCCCCCGACCCTGGTGAGTGCCTGCCGCTGGGGCCTTCTCAGACGCTGAATGAAATGGCCGCTTTGGGCATGGTTTACCCGCTGGAACCGTTTCCCGGCATCCACCCATCCGATGCGCTCAACTATGTTCCTTATCAGTATTTCAAAATGACCGAGCCGTTTACTAACACTTACCCCAGCCTGGAAGCGGCCATTGACAAAACCAGCGCCATCCGCCAGATAGGGCCGGGAAAATTAATTTACATCACCTACACCCGTGCGGAAGAAACCCAACGCGGAGTCTATTTTCATCTTCCCTCTGGCGAGTGGATGCCGGGCGCCGGGACACGCGTTTCTGTGCCAATTTTTCAGGGGTTTGAGTTTCACACGACACCGCGCAACGCTTTTGGCTGGGTACTGGACGAAGCCAAAGTACGTCTTTACCCAGATTTTGGCGGCGAAAATCCGATTATGCAGACGCTCTCACGGTATAACGTCGTGCAAATTTACAAGATAATGCAGGTGGAAGGCACAGAATGGTTACTGATTGGTCCCAATCAGTGGGTGGAAGGCCGCCAGGTGGGGGTTGTCTCCCCTAACACCACGCCGCCTGCAGGCGTCAGCAGTGACCGCTGGATTGACGTGAATCTGGTTGAGCAGACTATGGCGGTTTACGACCATCACCACATGGTCTATGCCACGCTGATTGCCAGCGGGCTTGACCCATTTTTTACGCGCCCGGGAACTTTTCAAATTTACAAGAAAAAAGAAAGTGAACACATGACCGGCGCTTTCGAGGCCGACCGCTTGGATTATTACGATCTGGAAGATGTGCCTTACACCATGTATTTCGACAAGGCGCGCGCCATCCACGGCGCGTACTGGCGAGCAATGTTTGGTTACCCACAGTCGCATGGGTGCGTCAATATGTCGGTGGGCGATTCGGCCTGGCTGTTCCAGTGGGCGCACGAAGGTGATTGGGTATACGTGCATGACCCCAGCGGCGCAACACCGACTGACCCGGCTTTCTACGGCGACGGTGGGGCGTAGAGATTTAAGTGTGGTACACCTACTACGCAAGCGCCTGAATAATTTTTTCGGCGGCGTGACCATCGCCATAGGGATTGGCAACGTGAGCCATTTTGGCGTGTTCGGTGGGAGAATCCAGCAGAAGAAGCGCAGTCTCTTCGATTTTCTGCGCGTCTGATCCGACCAGGCGTACCGTTCCAGCCTGCACACCTTCGGGGCGTTCGGTGACTTCGCGCAAGACGAGGACGGGAACTCCGAGGCCGGGGGCTTCTTCCTGCAATCCGCCCGAATCGGTTAGAACAAGATGAGCGCGTTTTAGCACATTAACCAGCGGCAGATAGTCAAGTGGGGCAATCAGGTGGATGTTGGGTTGACCAGAGAGCAGGCGATAGGCAGGTTCCTGCACGTTGGGGTTGAGATGCACCGGATAGATAAAATGCGTCTGGCCGCCGCGACGTTTTGCCAGGGAGAGAATGGCGTGGAAAATTGATTCTAGCGGCGCGCCGAAGTTTTCACGGCGGTGAGCGGTGACGAGGACGACTTGCTCCCCGGCGGCTTCGATGGCGGGTAAATCCAGCCCCAGCGGAAGCAGGCTGGCGGTGTCGAAGGGCTGGCGCGCCGCCCAGTGCAGCGCATCTATGACGGTGTTGCCGGTGACAAGAATATTTTCGGTGGCGACAGATTCGCGCAACAGGTTCTGACGCGCCCATTCGGTGGGAGCAAAATGCAGGTCGGCCATTACCCCGGCCAGGCGGCGATTGATTTCTTCGGGGAAGGGCGCAAATTTATCGCCGGTGCGCAAGCCCGCTTCGATGTGCCCAAAGGAAATTTTGTGGTAATACGCCATCAGTGCGGCGGCCATCACGGTGGTTGTATCTCCCTGCGCGAGAATCCAATCAGGGCGGGTATCGCGCAGAATAGGGTCAAGACCTTCAAGCGCAGCGGCGGTGAGTTGGGGCAGGCCCTGATTGGGGCGCATCAAGTTCAGGTCGTAATCGGGCGTGATTTGAAAGAGTTCCAGCACTTGATCGAGCATTTGGCGATGCTGGGCAGTGACGCAGACGACGGACTGAAAACGCGAGTCAGCCTTAAGCAGGCGGATGACGGGAGCTATTTTGATGGCTTCAGGGCGGGTACCGAAAATGGAGAGAATTTTCTTAATGTGAGGCATGGGGTTTTAGGTTGTGGTTTCAGGCTTTATGGTTACGTTGAAGCAGTTTGTTACGCCCGCCATGAGGTACAGTGTGCACTACCTGACCCGAATGTAAATACGTTTATTGATAGCGCCCTTCGATTTGTAATCTGCCACGCTGATTTTGCCGACTTCGGCAGTATTCTGAACATGCGTGCCGCCATCGGCCTGTAAATCCAGTCCGACAATTTCCACCGTGCGGATTTCGGCGATGCCTTCGGGAAGCAGGTTGATTTTGGTGCGAATCAGGTCGGGGATTTGGAAGGCTTGTTCACGCGGCAGGATGTTGACACGCACCTGGCGCGCGGCGACCACTTCGCGGTTAATGGCGGCTTCAATTTCGGCCACCAGTTCGGCGCGCAGGTTGGCAAATTCAAAATCCATACGGCCTTCCAATGGCTCCATATTGCCGCCAGTGACCTGCGCCCCGTAATCGCGGAAGACGCATCCGCAGAGAATGTGCATGGCGGTGTGCGTCCGCATCAGCGCGTGACGGCGCTGCCAGTCGATCGTCCCGCTGACGGGAGCGCCGACCGCCGGCAACGGTGACTCGCCGCCGAGGAAGTGCAGCACATCGCCGCCCTGTTTTTTGACCTGCGTCACCGGAAAAACAACGTCGCTGACGGTTAATTCACCAAAATCGCAGGGCTGGCCGCCCCCGCCCGGATAAAACGCCGACCGGTCGAGAATCACCGCGCGGGCGGCTTCGTCCACCGCCGTCACAACCGCGTCAAATTGTTTCAAATAAGCGTCGGTCTGGTAGAGCAGTGCAGTCATAGCAAAACCTTCTTTCGCTTGCCGCCATTCTCATGATAGACGGGTTTGGTTTTGACCGTCCACTGAATGCCGCGTTTGGTCAATTCATCCATAATGCGGGCGGCGGAGACGGTTTCCATGCGGTGCGCGCCGGGGCCAACTTCGCCGCGCGCCTGAAAGCCCATCATCAGGGCGCAGTGCCAGCCGGTGAGGCGTTCCATGCTGGTAAAACCAGTTTCCGGGTCGTAGCGATCCACCAGGTCGAGAGTCACGCGCAGGTCGCGCTCACCTTTGCGGCCATAAGCCACCGCGCGCATGACGCAAATATCTTCCACCTTTTCGGCGGTGATTTTTCCTTGCAGCAGTTTGTGGTAAAAGTTGCGCGGCACAATGCTGACCCCGTCCAGGTCCACGGCTTCTTCCGAGAAAAGCCCCAGGCGTTTGTAGGCTTCAAAGGTCTGGAAATGCCCCGGGTAGCGCAAAACCTTGTTTTCGTAGGTTTTTAATTTCCCCAAATGCGTATCGGCGCTGGTGGACATACTGCCCGAAATGACAAAGGCTTCCAATTCGCCCAGCGCGGGGATGTAGATATTTTCCAACTCCGTGAAGGAGGGCACCAGCGTTAATTTTCCGTCGCGAATGAAGGTCGCTTCGTGGTCGTATTCATTGGTCAGGCCGTTGAGATGAAACGTGCACAGATAACTCCAGGGCGGGGTTGGCTTTTGGGGCAGGCCCGCGTCGTAGAGATAGACTTCACGCGGGTCGTCCAACTGTTCCATGACGTACACGCCCATATTGTTGATTAGTCCCGGCCCCATACCGCAGTCGGGCAACAGGCTGACACCGGCGGCTTTGGCAGCCTCGTCCAAATCGAGCTGCTGCCAGACCACGTCGGTATTGCCGCCCATGTCGCACAGGCTGACTGCGGCGGCAATGCAGGCCCGGCTGATGGCGAGGTTGTGGTAGTAAGTGACCGCGCTCAGGGCCACGTCGGCGCCTTGTAAAACGGCGGCCAGCCCCGCTGGGTCGGAGGCGTCCAGAAAAACGCCCTGCGCCACCTCGCGCCCAATCAGGCGGTTAATTCTTGCGGCGGAGGCTTTCGCCTTTTCCTTTTCCATATCCCCCAAAAGAATGCTTTCGGCCTCGCCAAAGCGGGCCAGGTCGTAGGCTGCGGCAGTTCCCTGCCGCCCCGCACCGATGATAACGTAGCGATAAGTCATAATGGTTCCTCCGTGGCAAGTGTACATGAGAAAAGCGGCGCGGGCAAGTTGCAGTTTCAGTTGGAGAAAAATTGGCTATACTTAAGCCATGGAAAAAGCCGAGACCGAAGCGTGGATTATTGAACAACTGGCAAAAAACGCGCCCGAAAGCGACATCGTACTGCGCCTGACGCAAAAAGCCGGTCTCTACTGGCCCGACGCCGAAGCGCTGGTGCGCGAAGTGGCCGCCCGCAACGCTGTAAAAATTGAGCGCAAACAAATGCCGCTGCTGGTGACTCTGGCGCTGCTCATCTTCTCCAGCGGCATTGGGCTGATTGTGTATGGCATGAGCCCGTTTCTGATGATGTTTACCGGCGAGCGCGCCATGCCGCTCAATGGCGCTACGCTGATGATGGCGCTGTTCCAGCTCGGAGCACAATTCTTCTGGCCGACAATTACCGGCGCAGGCATGGTTTTTGGCAGCCTGATTGGGATGCGGCGCGTCTGGTCAAATTTTTTAAACGATTTATAACCGGAAAATTTTTGGTCAGGAAAGCGGTGCCGCAATAATTTCTCGTCAATCTTCACCCCATCATGGCTGGGTGGGCTAACGATTTCTTCGTTCCCTGCTTGCCCACCAGCCCCAGCCGCCAAGACCGCCCAGTGTTTGACCAAGCAAAATGGCCTGTAAAAAGGCGGGCAGGCCGCGTCCGTTTAGCCAGGTTTCTGCGCCGGGAAAATCTAAAATGAGGTAATTGTAGGCCAATAGGCCGCCAATGAAAACCAACAGCCCAAGGCGAATGCCCCAGCGCGGCGAAAGAATCTGCGCGAAGGCCCAGCCTGCCAGAATTGCTCCGGCCAGCAGCATTAAAGTCAGGGCAAACCAGCCGGTTAGAGATGGGTAGCCGGCATTGCTGACGAGGGCGTTGATGGTGGCTTGCGGCGTGGGCGTAACTATCGCGGTGGGTGATGGAATCTCGGTTTGCGCTGGGGTAGGGGTGACGATGACAATGGTAGAACCTTCGTTGGTGACATCCAACCGAATGACATCTGAAACGTTGGCAGGTTCACTGCTGGCGCGGATTTCCAGGCCGCCAGGCTCGGTCAGCCGAAAGGTGGCGCGCGCCACGCCCTGAACGGTGACGGCTTCGATGGGTTGTACCAGGCCGCTTTCGCCCTGAGAAAGGGTGAAGCGCACCACGGTTCCATCGGGAACGGTGTGGTTGTTGTGGTCAAGAATGACGCCGGTGCGGACAGCCAGGCTATCGCCAACGCTGGTGGTGGGCTGGGGCGTGGGTTCGAGCGTCTTGTCATTGGGTAAACTTACGGTGGGCAGGTCGAGCGCCAGCGAGATGACTTGCTTTGCGCTGGGTGACGTGGCGGTAATCAGGTCGTAACCGGTGCCTGGAATGGAAACGGGCGGTGCGCCTACCGGGCTGACTTCCTGAAAAAGCAGGCGGGCGGCAAAATCAACGAAGGGCGCAGAAGCGCTGTACATGCCGTAGTAGGCGGTGAGGTTGGCAATGTCGGTGGCATCAAGCGTATAGGGGGCGCCGAAAGAGAAAAGCACGATACGTTTGTTGAGCAGCAGGTTCTGTTTTTCGTTGAGAAAGCGGCGCAGGGTTTGGGCTTGCGGGTGGCCTGCGTTTAAATCGATGGCCGAAATAACAACCCAATCGGCTCGGCTCAGGCTGTTGAGTAGGTCGGGGGTAGTGAGCAGGTCGTCGAGAAAAAGTGTCAGGTCGTCAAAGGAAAAGGAAGAGAGATGGCTGGCGAGTACCAACCTGCCGGCATTGGGACCATACAACCCCAAAACCGCCTTTTGCAGGGCGTCGCCGTTTAGCGTCGTTTGTTTATCGCAGGCGAGGCATTGTTGCACCTGACGGGTGTCGGTGAGAAAAAGAATGTTTTCGCTTGTGATGGGCGGGTCTGGCAAGACGGTTGCCAGGTCGGCCTGGGTCGGGCTGATGAGTGTGGCAGATTGGCGCGCAATTGAAAAGACAACTTCGCTGTTGTCTGGCGCAGGAACGGCGGCAGGCGTTACGGCCTGGAGTGAGAATGTAGGGTAGAGCCGGTATTTGAGCGTCAGAATGCGCAAAACAGATTCGTCTACGCGGGCGGCAAAGGCCGGGTCTTCGTTGTATTTTTGGGTGAAGTATTCCAGCGTTCGTAAAATGCTATTGTAAATATCGGGCGCGTCGCTGGAGAGCAGGTTGCCAGTGTAGAGCAGGTCGTTGCCTGCCAGAAAGGCGTCGCGCGCCACTAATCGCGCCGAGAAATTTTTGCTGCCGGGGTCGTAAAAGCGTTTGACGGCGGTGGTTCCCAAGTCATCGCTGACCATTAGCCCGCCATTTTGTCGCCAGGTAGTTAGTTCGGACAGCCCTAAAATCAGCCCCAGGGCCTGCTGGTCGAAACTGACCGGGCGGGTGGTGGCGCGGATGTTGCCCTGAAAGCCCTGATAGCGGATGTGTGAGACGAGCAGCCCATCGGCGCTGGCATCCGTTGATTTTGCGTTGCCGGTGACGGCGAAGAAAGGCGCCAGTTCGACTTGCTTTAACTCTTCGAGCGAGCGCCGCACGGTGGAAATTTCCTGTTCAGATGGGCGGTCTGCCCCGCCGCTGCCGGGGAAATGTTTGGCAATGACTGCCATGCGGTTTTCACTGCCGCTATGCAGGCCGCGCAGAGTGGCGCTTGCCATCTGGCTGACCCAGTAGGGATCGCCGCCGAAGACGCGCGTCCCCAGGTCGGCGCTGAGGGCTGGGTTGGGGTTGGCGAGTACATCCAGCGAAAGGCCCAGGTACAAATTGATGCCCAACGCAGAAAGTTCACGCCCCATCACCTGCCCGGCTTGTTCGGCCAGCGCAGGATTCCAGGTTGCGCCAATTGCCATTTGCCCGGGAATGGGCGTCAGACTGCTGAGAATTTGGTCGTTGGGAAACCCGCCGCCTTCCTGCGAAAGCCCAATCAGCAGGGGAATGTAGGTGTGCGGCGTTTCGGGTGAAGCCGGCGCAAACGCGGCGTTCCACTCAGCCTGTTGCAGGGATGTAATCAACTGCGTGGCGGCTTCAACAACGTTCGGGTCGGTGTGAAAATTATCGTTGGCGGCGGTCAAAACGACGCCGCCAACATGATGATTAACAATCAGGTCATAGATGGATGCTGTGGCTGAAGTATCAACCCCCTGAAACGTGACCAGAAACAACTGACCGACGCGCTCTTTGGGGGTCAGCCGGGCGAGAAGTTGTTGCGCTTGTGCGCCAGGATCAATTCCTTGCGCCTGCGCCTGGAAAGTCGGCGCGGAAATTGGAATGAGCAACGCCAGTAAAATAATACAGCGAAAGACGACATTGAAAATGTGTTTCACAGGTTTTTTAACGCGTCGCGGGCGATGAGCGGATTGTCGGTAAAAATGCCATCCACGCCCATTTTCCATAGGCGGCGCAGCGTTTCCGGTTCATTGACCGTCCAAACATGCACACGCCGGCTTTTTTGGTGCGATTTTTGCACCGTTTCGGGGCGCACATCGCCATCGAAAGGGTGGTCAGCTTGCAGGGTCAGTAAATCTCCCCAAGCGCGCTGCCACCAGCCGGCGACGCCGGGCAAGGCCAACTGTCCGCGCGGCACGTCGGGAGTCAGCGCTGCGGCGCGCATCAGGTTATGCGGAAAAAATGACGAGTACATGACCGATTCTTGCAGGCTATATTTTTTGACCAGTTGCGCCACGCCGGGGACAAGATTATCGAGGCCGGTGGCGTAATTGGTTAATTCGATGTTCATGAAGATTTTACCGCCCAGCGCCTGAAAAACTTCTTCGAGCGTGGGGATTGTCTCGCCCCGGAAGGAGTCTCCAAACCACGCCCCGGCATCAATCTGTTTCAGTTGTGCGAGTGTGTGCTGGCTGAGAGTGCCTGCGCCGGTGGTGGTGCGCTCCAGCGTCGGGTCGTGATGGATGACGACGACTCCATCGGCGCTGAGTTTGACATCGAATTCGATGGCGGGCGCGCCCTGCTCAAGCGCCAGTTTAAAGGAGGCCAGCGTGTTCTCCGGGGCGTGCGCTGAAGCGCCGCGGTGGGCAAAGAAGTAGGGCGGAGTTAGTTGGGCAAACATGCCGGGTTACAATTCTACAAAGTAAGATTTGGCGGCGCGGTCAATTAATTCGCGGTTCATTTCGGGTTCGATGTTGTTGTAGCGGGCAATGTCAATGATTTGGTCGCACAAGTCGCGCGGGTGTGAAGCGCGCAGTTTGCGGTTGCGTTTGATGTACCATTCCTGCAGCAAGTAGGCCAGCGCCTGGTCGTTATATTTTACGTTTTTGCTCTGCGCCACGCGCCGGAAAATTTCACGGTATTCTTCAAAGGTTGGGTCGCCAATTTCAATTTTATGGCGCAGACGGCGCAAAAAGGCCTCGTCCACCAAATCTTTGGGCGGCAGGTTGGTGGAAAAAACCACCAGCGTATCGAAAGGCACTTCCAGCTTGCGACCGGTGTGCAGGGTCAAAAAATCCACCCGGTTTTCGAGCGGCACAATCCAGCGGTTGAGCAGGTCGCGCGGGCGCACTTGCTGACGGCCAAAGTCATCAATCAACAAAATACCGCCGTTGGCCTTGACCTGAAAAGGCGCTTCGTAATATTTGTGTACATCGTTGAAAACCAAATCCAGCCCGGCCAGAGTCAGTTCGCCGCCGACCACGATGAAGGGACGTTTGATGTAAACCCAGCGAGGGTCGCGTCTCGAGCCGGAACGCAGCGAGCCGGTGCCAGACGCGGTGGCGTCTTCATCCGGCGCGCGCTGGTGATTGACGCTGTCGTAAAGCTTGATGACCTGCCCATCCACATACAGCGCAAAGGGGATAAACATATTTTGTTGCAGAATAAGGCTGCCAAAAGCGCGGGCGACGCTGGTTTTGCCGTTGCCGGGCGGCCCGTAGAGAAAAATGGACGTGCCAGAGTTAAGCGCCGGGCCGAGCCGCTCGAAGGTGGTGCTGGAAAGTACCAATTGCGAGAGCAGGCGGCGCATTACGCTGACGGTAACCGGGGTGCGCTGACGGCTTTGACGGCGAATGGCCTGATTGTAGACTTCAATCGGCACCGGGGCCGGCCCGGCGTACTGACTGCGCTCCAGCGCCTCGCGGGCGTGTTCGACACCCAGACCGGTGATGGCGTATTGGTACGAGCCTTCGCCCAGCCCCATTGAAGATGATTTGACTTCCACCAGCTTTTCACGCTTGAGGGCTTCCAAAATCAGATCAGTGACGCCTGCAAATGGCAGGGCAATTTCCTCGGCTACTTTGAAACCAGAAAGATAGCCCTGAAAATAGAGAATTTTGAGCGCCAGGTCTTGTAACCAAAGGGGGGAAAGGCCAGTATCGTCCAGTTTTGTGAGCGGAGGCGGCAAAAAAGCGGGGCCGGATGCACTGGATGGGACGGATGGGCGTGAGGGAAAGGTCATGTTTTCCTGCCTTTTAATAAAAATGAAAGATGAAACAAAGCCCTGAAATTATAGCACGGCCATCATGGTCGGCTGGTTTACAAATGAGCAATTGGCGGGCTACAAATTTCCTGCGCTTGCTTTAGCGGTGGCCGCCGAGCGGGTATGCACATCCATTTTTGAAAAAATGGCCTTCAAGTGTCGTTTGACGGTGTTGGGCGTGATGACCAGTTTTTCTGCAATTTCCTTATTGGTCAGTCCCTGCGCCAACAGGTTGAACACTTCGCTTTCGCGCCCGGTGAGCGTGTTGATCTTGTTGTCAGAAGTCTGTGCGCCGCGTGTTTCTTCTACGATGCGGCGAAACGTGGCACGGTTGAAAGTCTGTTTTTCGAGGTAGGCAAAAATGGAATATTTGGAATAAATAGCCTGAATTTCTTCGGCGTTGGCGATGCCGCTGACCACAATCGTTGGAATGCCGGCGGTGTAGTTGCTGGCAAGCAGAGGGTAGCTCTGCGGTTCCGGGCTGGCGGATATTTTTTCTGGATGACTGTTGAGTTTTCCTTGCAGTGACAGGTCAATCACTGCCAGTGAGAATTTTTCACGGCGCAGGGCGGCCAGCGCCTCGCCAAAGCTAGCGCAGGCGCGCACGGCAAACTCGGCTTCCCCCAGCAATTCTTCCAGAATGCTGCGCCAGCCCGCGTCGTCTTCTACAACCAGGGCGCGCTTCAGCGCTTTTGTGGCAGATACTTGATTCTTGCGCGCGCTGGCCGCTGTCAGACGTGGCGGGCTGGCGAGAATGTGGTGGATGGTTTCGCGGAACCGTTGACGCTGAAAGCTTTCTTTGCGCAGGAAGGTTACTGCGCCGTAATCGGTCAGGGCGGCGACGGCCACTTCGACGGTGGCAAAGCCTGTCAGCAGGATGGCCTGGCAATTGGGGTCAAGCTGGTGCACCGCCTCGAGCGCGCGCAGGCCGTCGGTGTTGTTGTGGTCGTTGGGCGCGAGCGAAAGGTCAATTACGGCCAGCCGGTGCGGCTGCGCTCTCAGGCTGATGATGGCATTTTCCAGCGTGGCGGTAGTTTCCACGGTCAGACCGCAATCGGTGAGCAACTCACTCAAAATCTGTTGCCACGAAGCGTCATCATCTACCACCAGGGCGCGGAGGATGATGTTGGTCATGGTTGTCGCTGCGCTTCTGGCAGGCGCAGATAAAAGGTGCTCCCTTGTTTACCGTTGCTTTCCACGATGACCGAGCCGCCCAGGCGCGTCATCAGCGTTTTTACCCACCACAGGCCAAATCCCAACTTGCCGGGGCGCGCGCCGTTTCGTCCCGAAAAATCGAGTTCAAAAATCTGGTCATGCAGCGCGGGCGAAATGCCGGGGCCGCTATCACGGACACTGATTTTTACCCAGCCGGGCTCGGCTGCGCCAGAGATGACGATGACGCCGTTGTTGTTCATTGCGTCAAGCGCATTTTCAATCAGGTTTTTGAAGACAAGCTGCAGGCTTTGCTCGCCTGCCAGTACAGCGGGCAATGTTTCCAACCCGCTGATTTTAATTTTCGTTTCGACGGGCAGCGCTATCGCGCGGATGGCAACGGTGACGCAGGCCGCTACGTTGACTTGTTCCAGGCGAATGGGGCGCAAGTGCGAGAGATTTTCCTGCACGATTTGCATGGCGGCCATGGCGCTGAACTCGATTTCAGCCAGGTTGCGTGTCAGATAGGGGTCGTTTTCCAGCAGGGCGTGGTATTTTTCTTGAATGGCTTGCACCCGCACTGGAATGGTGCCGACCTTGTTATTCATATTGTGCAATAAATTTGCCGAAATATCTCCTACCGCCGCAAAGGTTTCAGCCATCCAATGCTGTTGTTGTGAGGCGCGCAGGGCCACTTGCCGTGCTTCGTTCTGCACTGCCAGCGCGGCATAATTTGCCAGGCAGGTTAGCACTTTTTCATCCCATTCCGATTCCGCGAAGCGTCCGGCGCTTTCATCGGCGCTGAAGACGCTGAATGCGCCCAGCGCCTGGCCGTCTTCACCGCGTAACAAGGGAACGACCAGCGCTGGAATTTGTTTGAGCGGCCTTGCATTTTTATGAAGTTTTGGCGTGGGCGCCGGATTGACGCTATCGGCGGTGATGGTTTTTTTTAGCAGGATGGCTTGTTCGGCCAGAGCGGATAAAAATGCCAGCCTGTCAGTGTGACGGGTGTCACCGGCTGCGGCGGCCAGCGTCAGAGTGTTGGTCTCCGTCAGCAGCCAGATGGCGCTGGATGGCGCGTTGAGTAAATCGCTGGCAACTGCGCTGAGATGGATGAGAACTTGCTGGCAGGGTTGTGCCAGCAGGCGTTGCGCCACATCCTGTAAAGCATCCAGCAGACGGATTTCTTGAATGGCGGTAATGGCGTGTGTTGCCAGCGATTGCAGCATGTGGCTGTCATCTTCACTGAAACCGCCCAGCGTTGGGCTTTCCAGGTTGAGAACACCCTCCAGCCTGCCGCTGGCGTTGATGAGCGGGACGGCCAATTCTGAGAGCATTTCCAGACGCACATCCAGCGGGTAGTAGATTTTCGACCAGGGTTCCTGACGCAAATCGGCAATCAGCAAGGGCTGGCGGCTGCGCGCCACGTAGGCCATGATGCTGTTGCCTGCCAGGGGTAGTTTTTCCACCAGCGGGCGGTTGGGGTACTGTCCGCTGACCGCGCGCGTGACCAGATATTGGCCGCTTTTATCTAGCAGCCGAAAAATGCCATACTGCGCGTTGGTCATTTCAAGCGCCAGCCGCAGGATGGCCTCCAGCGTCTCCTCCAGCCGCAAGCGTGAAGAGATCAGCAATCCCGCGCGGCGCAGACGAGTGAGCTCATCCTCTTTGTGCGCCAGGTCGCGCTGAATTTGTGCCAGGTGGCGGGCGTGGTAAATTGCCATGGCCGCCTGGTTGACGAAATTATCCAGCAACAGTTCTTCTAGTGGGCTAAATTTGCGCTCCTCGTGCAGATAAATATACAAAACGCCAACAACTTGTTCGGTGACAATCAGCGGGAAACAGGCTACGGCCTTCACGCCCAGCGCGACATGGTGCGGATGAATGTCTACATCCGATTCTTGATAGGAAAGGATGCGTTTTCTGCGCTGGATGGCGCGCGCTCCGATTCCGCCTGGGCGCGGGGCGTCGTTTGGGGCGCTTTCGCGCGGGCGGCGGGCGGCCTGCGCTGGTTCGGCAGAGACGCGTGAACTGGTTTCAGGGGAGCCGGTGATCTGGTCGCAGGTATAAATTACAGCGGAAGAACCCGGCACGACGCGTATGGCGCTTTTGGCGACCAGCCGCAAACTGGAGTTAATATCGCCGACCCCGCTGGAGCCAATGTGATTGATGGCATTGCTGATGTGGTTCAGGCTCGCCAACGCTTCCAACAGGCGCGGGTCGGTGGTGGAAACAGGTTTTATTTTCATATTTTGCCTGATTGTAATATGACTCTGCTGCAAAAACTTGTGAAACACGAAGGTCTTGAAGGAACACAAAGGAAAACCTTTTCATCTTTTAACCTTCGTGTACTTTGTGCCCTTTGTGGTTAAGAGCCTTTTTGCAGTGAAGTCTAATATGGGTCGGGTAGAATGGTGTCGAAATGAAAAATTTCTGCGGTAAACTTGCTTCGATTTTTCAAGGAGATTATTATGCGCACACGATTACTATCCATTTTGGCTGGTTTGATGGGCTTGCTTCTGATAATTTATTTTTACCCAGTACCGCATCCGCCGTTTGAGCAGATTTATCAGCAGGTGGAGCCGCAGACCGTTCAGGCGTTGCTTCAGTTTCGTCAATCGCATCCCATAAAAAGTATTCAATCACACGGAAAAAATTGGGAATATTTTGTCAGCGGGCAAGGCGAAAACACCATCGTTTTCTTGCATGGCATGACCGGCTCAGCAGATATCTGGTGGCGGGTGATTTCTGCGCTGGAGACGAAATACCGCATTGTAGCCGTGACTTATCCGGCGGCGGATTCGCTGTCTGATATGCAGTCCGGCTTGCTGGCAATTCTCGATGCGGAGGGTGTGCAGCAATTCAACCTGGTTGGTACCTCGCTGGGAGGTTACTTTGCGCAATATCTGACTGCCCAAATGCCTGAACGTATTGAGCACGCCGTTTTTGCCAACACGTTTCCACCCAATGATTTAATTGCTGAAAATAACAAAACCATTGGCGCGGTCTTGCCATTCTTGCCCGAATGGCTGGTGATGAGTGTCTTTCGTGACAGCTTTTCCACCAGTATTTACCCTGCTTCGGGCGACGACGAATTGACGCTTGCCATGCTTAACGAAATTGGCTATGGCCGTGTGAGTAAGGCTCAAGTTGTTGCCCGCTATCGTTGTGTGATTGAGAAATTTTCTGCTGTGCCGCCGGTTATGCCGGTGATGCTTTTCGAAACATCAAATGACCCCCTGGTAGAAGCAGTCTTGCGTGAGCAGCTCAAGATGACTTACCCCAATGCAGAAGTGCATACGCTGGGCACTGTGGGCCATTTTCCTTACATCAATCATCCTGATGTTTACGTCAGCTTATTGAGTAGCTTCTTCGAGAAATGACCTTTGCGCAGAACAAGAAACGCTCCCCGTTTGGGGAGCGTTTCTTGTTCTGCATGTTGCTTGCCCTGATGTTTTCGGGTGACTGAGCGTGTTACGCGCTAGTACCGGAACTTTCCGATTTTGTAGGGTAAAAACGGCTGAATTGCGCCGTTTTTACCCTACATCTTGATAAAGTTCCGGCGCTAGCAGTCGAAGTACAGCGTAAATTCGTAGGGGGTTGGCCGCATCCGAATCGGGTCAAGCTCATTTTTGCGTTTATATTCGATGTAGGCTTCGAGCAAGTCCGGGGTGAAAACATCACCTTTGAGTAAGAATTCGTGGTCGGCTTCGAGCGCATTGAGGACGTCAGCCAGTGAGCCGGGAACCTGTTTGATGAGCTTGGCTTCCTCAGCGGGCAGTTCATACAAATCTTTATCGTGCGGTTCGCCCGGGTCAATCCGATTTTGAATGCCGTCAAGCCCGGCCATCAATATCGCCGCAAAACACAGGTACGGATTGCTGGAAGCGTCGGGCGCGCGAAATTCGACGCGCTTGGCCTTGACGCTTTTCGTGACCGGAATGCGGCAAATGGCTGAACGATTGCGCTGTGAATAGGCCAAGTTCACTGGCGCCTCGTAGCCTGGCACCAGTCGCCGGAAGGAATTGGTGGTTGGCGAAGTCAACGCCAGCAGGGCGGGCGCGTGTTTGAGAATGCCGCCGATGTAGTATTTGGCCGTATCCGATAGCCCGGCGTAGCCGGCAGCGTCGTAGAAGACGTTGGTGCCCGCTTTCCACAGTGATGAATGGACGTGCATGCCCGATCCATTATCGCCGAAGAGCGGCTTGGGCATAAAGGTCACGGTTTTCCCATTTTGGCGGGCGACATTTTTGGCGATGTATTTGTAGAGCAATAAATTATCTGCCATGCGTGTTAGCGTGGTGAAACGCATGCCCAACTCCACCTGCCCGGCGCTGGCAACTTCATGGTGGTGAATTTCCATTTCCACCCCGGCCTCTTCGAGCGCCATTACGATTTTCGAGCGCACGTCCTGCAGCGTATCCGTGGGCGGCACGGGGAAGTAACCGCGTTTGGGCGAAATCTGCCCGCCGAAATTCTGTTTATCGGCGCGTCCGCTATTCCACCAGCCTTCTTCACTGTCAATGTAATAAAAAGATTCGTAGGTGTTATTTGAATAGCGAATGTTATCGAAAATGAAAAATTCGGCTTCCGGCCCCATAAACACAGTATCAGCGATGCCAGTTTTCTTCAGGTAGGCTTCTGCTTTGCGGGCGACATAGCGCGGGTCGCGGGCATACGGTTGCAGTGTAATCGGGTCGAGTACGTCACAAGTGATGACCAGTGTTGGAATGTTGGCAACCGGGTCAACAAAGGCTGTTTCCGGGTCGGGCATCAGCAACATATCTGATTCGTGAATTTCCTGAAAGCCGCGAATGGACGAGCCGTCAAATGGAATTCCATCGGCAAAGAAATCATCGTCAAAGCGATGTACCGGAATGGTAAAGTGCTGCCATTGTCCCGGCAGGTCGGTGAAACGAATATCCACCATTTTTACATTTTTTGCCAGTGCGAGTGCTTCTTTTGCGGTTTTAGCCATCGTTATTCTCCTTAGGTTGTTTTTTTGTAATTGTTCAGGTGAACGACTTTTTGCTTGCGCCGCGCGCCTGAACGGTTACGAGAACCATTATTTTTGACGGGCGGATTATACGGAGTTTTGCATTGGCTCGTCTAGTACCCAAATGGAGCATATTTTGAACACCAGAGTTGACCAGTTATAATTCGTCTATGCAATTCACCGACCTATCTGTTTTCAGTGACCCCCTTGCCGCATCCATCGGATTAAATCGTCTGGCTGAACGTTGTCCGAAGGGCGTTGAAAGCATTTTTACGCCTTTGCAGGCGGCTCTTTGCGCCGCCGCTGCCCCGAATCGTTCTCTGATTAATTTTGAACGCTTTGCCGAAAACTATGGCCCCGATTTGTTCCCTGTTCTGTGCGCCAATCCGCGCGTCATCGAAATTCTAGTTACGCTTTTCTCTACCAGCCAGTTCCTGACCGAAATTTTACTGCGCAGCCCCCAAGCGCTTGCCATTTTGCTTGACCGCCAGGTTTTGACACAGCGAAAAACCATTGAGCAATTTCAGTCAGAATCGGAAGCGTTCGCGTCATCCAACCCGTTGAGCGCCCTTCATCGCTACCAGCACGCAGAACTGCTCCGCATTGGCGCTTGTGATTTTCTCGGCCTGTATGACCTTTCCGCTGTTGTTTCGCAGCTTTCGCGTTTGGCGGTAGGGCTTATTCGCGCCAGCTTGCGCCGCGCCGCGCGTCAGACCGGCATTTCGCCAGATGGCTTTGTCGTCCTTGCCATGGGAAAACTTGGCGGGCGTGAACTCAATTACAGCTCTGATATTGATTTGCTCTTCCTCGCCAGAGATGATTTGACGAATTACCTGCCCCTGGCGCAAAGGCTGATTGAACTCCTTTCTGCCGCCACCGCTGAAGGTTTTCTCTATCGTGTAGACATGCGCTTGCGCCCCTGGGGCAAAGATGGCCCGCTGGTTCCCACCCTTTTGGGTTATATGCGGTATCTTGAGAAAAATGCCCGCCTGTGGGAAAAACAATCTCTGCTCAAAATTCGCCCCATTGCGGGGGACCTGGCTTTGGGGGAGCGTCTGCGCGAGTTGATTCAACCGCATCTTTTCAATACTCCTGCCGAAGAATTGCGCGCGGGCGTGTTTGCCATGAAAAATCGCACCGAAAAATTTCTCAAAGACAAGGGGCGCGAATGGGGTGAAGTTAAATTGGGCGTTGGTTCGATCCGTGATGTCGAATTTGTCGTCCAATATCTGCAACTGGCAAACGTCAGCCGTTACCCACAAATTCGCACCCGCGCTACGCTGAAGGGTTTGCGCCTGCTTCGCGCCGCCGGGCTGCTCACCATCGTCGAAACGCGCATTCTCACCGATGGGTACATTTTTCTCCGCACCATCGAACATCACCTGCAGATGATGGAATATCGCCAGACCGATACCCTGCCAACCGAACCTGCCGCGATTGCTTTTTTGGCGCGCCGCCTCGGATTTGATTCTGGCGAAAAATTCATTGAGCGCTACCAGGAACATTGCCACGCCATCCGCGCCATTTATTTGCGCCAGATGGGCACTGAATCCGTCTCTGATGAGCCGTCGCCCGTCGTTGCCCGTCACCTTGCTCGCATGGACGTCTCCTATGCTGAAACTTTTTCGCTGCAAGAAATTCAACGTCATGCCGGGTTGGCCCAAAAATTGACTGAAAAAATTCCGGCAGTGGTTGAAGCGCTGGCTGTGGCAGCCGATACCTGGCGCGTCACCATCGTGGGCTATGACTACCCCGGCGAACTCTCCATTCTCTGCGGCCTGTTTTTTGTCTACGGATTTGATATTTTGGCTGGCGACGTTTTTACCTATGAACCCGCTGATTCCGCGCACCTCGCCGACATGCGCCAAAAAATTGTAGATATTTTCACCGTTAAATCGGTTTTTTTTGAACCTCCCGGCGCGGCGCTGTGGCAAACCTACACGGATGATCTATTTGCGCTTCTTGGCCTTTTCCGCGCCGGGCAGCGCCGTGAGGCTCGTGGGCAGCTTGCCCGACGGGTGGGCGCCGCTTTTCAATCTGTTCCCGGCAAGATAGCCCCACTCTATCCCATAGACATCGAAATAGACAACCACGCCTCCGAGCGCTACACCGTTTTACGCATTGATGCTCCCGACACCATTGGTTTTCTGTATGAATTTACCAATGCCCTGGCCATGACGCGCACCAATATCGTTCGCGTCATGGTTAGCTCTGCTGGCAATCGTGTTCACGATGTTCTCTACGTCACCAACGCCGACGGAAACAAAATTGTAGATACTCAAAAGCAACGCGAATTGCGCGCCGCCGTCGTGCTTATCAAACACTTTACCCACCTCCTGCCCAATTCACCCAATCCCGAAGCCGCCCTGCTCCACTTCCGTGAATTTCTCGCGCAACTGTTTCAGCGCCCCAACTGGCCGGATGAACTTGCCTCCATCGAACGCTCTGACGTTTTACGCGCTTTGGCGAGAGTGCTTGGCGTGAGTGACTTTTTGTGGGATGATTTTTTGCGGATGCAATATGCCAATCTTTTCCCCGTTGTCCGTGATGTAGATGCCCTTGCCTCCCAAAAGTCGCGCCCACGCCTCGAAGCAGATTTGGCGACTGCGTTGCAAACCTGCTCCCTCGGCGAAATTACCTTTTCGGATTGGCGCGCCGCCCTCAATGCGTTCAAAGACCGCGAACTCTTTCGTACGGATATGCGTCATATTCTGGGATTGACCGCCGAGTTTTGGGATTTCGCCGCTGAACTCACTGACCTAGCCGAAGCCATCGTCTCGGCTGCTTTTCAGCGTTGCGCGCTGGAACTGGTCGCCTCGCACCCTCAAACGGAATTGTCCTCCGGGATGGCTGTCTTTGCTCTCGGAAAATGTGGCGGGCGCGAGTTGGGGTTTGCCTCCGATATCGAATTGATGTTTGTCTACGCGGACAGCGGCCACCCGTCTACCGATGTTTGTGAAAAGCTGGTGCAAAATATTCTAGCCACCATTCAGTCGCGCCAGGAGGGCATTTTTCAACTTGACTTGCAATTGCGTCCTTATGGCAAAGCCGGCAGTCTATCTGTCTCGCTGGATAGTTTTCGCCGCTACTACGCGCCAGAAGGTCCAGCCTGGGCTTATGAACGCCAGGCGCTGGTTAAACTACGTCCCGTCGCGGGCGATTTGGCTTTCGTCGCTCAGGTTTGTGATTTGCGCGACCAATACGTTTATCAGCCGGGTGCGTTTGATGTGACCGCCATGCGTGCCATGCGTGAACGTCAGGTGCGTCACCTTGTGCGCGGGGGAACCTTCAACGCCAAATACAGCCCTGGCGGGCTGGTGGATGTTGAATATCTGATTCAGGGGTTGCAAATCAATCACGGCTGGCAGTTGCCTGCCGCCCGCGCTCCCAATTCGCGCGCCGCCATGTCTGCGCTTCACGCCGCTGGCCTTCTCTCTGAAGATGATTACATTCGTCTTCGCAAAGCGCACACCTTTCTACACTGGTTGATTGACTCGCTTCGGGTGGTGCGCGGTAATTCTAAAGACATCACTGTGCCCCCTTACGCCAGCGACGAGTTTTTCTTTCTCGCGCGCCGCTTGCGCTACGAGAGCGATATTGACCGTCTGCGCGACGACCTTTCGCGCTATTCGCATGATGTGCAAGAAATTAATCGTCGCTTGCTGGCTTGATGTGGTAACTGATGTTACGCGATACACCGTAGCACGACATTTATGTCGTGCTGAAATTTGGCTGACGCCAATTTTTAGAGTCTATCCAAAAAACGGGGCAGGTGGGGCAAGTCTCCGACTTGCGCCACAGTTGGCTGCCCATTTTGCCAATCTTTTGGACGGGTTCTTATCTGTTCAGCGCCTATCAAACGGCTCTAAAATTTC
>MNXJ01000037.1 GCA_001872455.1 Anaerolineae bacterium CG2_30_57_67
CTTTGCGGGCACAGCTATATCTCAAGGCCATTCGCGTGGCCTACGACGAGTTGCAAACTCTCAAGGCTGCGTAACATCAGTTAATTAATATCAAAAATATTTGGCTGCGCCCGTACATTATGGGACGCAGTGTCAACATGCACGAGGGCCTGGTTTTTGTGGCGATTATTGCCGCCGTCATTTTCACCAGCGTACTGGGCGCGTTGATTATCGTGCCGGTACTGGCCTCGCTCGGCGTGCTTGGAACCTACGTCCGCCGCCGCCTGCTCGGCCTGTCCCCCTTCGACAACCCCGCCGCGTTGGACGTGGAGACGGGGAAGACAGTGGTCAGTAATCAGTAGCTGATGTTACGCAGCAGGTGCGGAATCCGAGTAAGATTTGTACATGAACAAACAACACTTAAGCGACATCTCAACCATTTTGCTTTGCGGGCACAGCTATATCTCAAGGCCATTCGCGTGGCCTACGACGAGTTGCAAACTCTCAAGGCTGCGTAACATCAGTTAATTAATATCAAAAATATTTGGCTGCGCCCGTACATTATGGGACGCAGTGTCAACATGCACGAGGGCCTGGTTTTTGTGGCGATTATTGCCGCCGTCATTTTCACCAGCGTACTGGGCGCGTTGATTATCGTGCCGGTACTGGCCTCGCTCGGCGTGCTTGGAACCTACGTCCGCCGCCGCCTGCTCGGCCTGTCCCCCTTCGACAACCCCGCCGCGTTGGACGTGGAGACGGGGAAGACAGTGGTCAGTAATCAGTAGCTGATGTTACGCAGCAGGTGCGGAATCCGAGTAAGATTTGTACATGAACAAACAACACTTAAGCGACATCTCAACCATTTTGCTTTGCGGGCACAGCTATATCTCAAGGCCATTCGCGTGGCCTACGACGAGCTGCAAACTCTCAAGGCTGCGTAACATCAGTTATCATCCTCGAAGCGATAGCCCACCCCGCGCTCGGTCAAAATGTAGCGCGGGTGCAACGGGTCTTTTTCCACCTTTTGACGTATCTTACCCATGTACACGCGCAGATATTCGGCTTCCTCGCCGTATTCGGGGCCCCAAACGTGCTGCAAAATGGCGCGGTGACTGAGCGCCTTGCCGGAATTTTTCATCAGATATACCAGTAGATTAAATTCGGTCGGCGTCAATTCAATTAGCTGACCGCTGACCAGTACGTTGTGCCGCGCTAAATCGGCAAAAATTTCGCCGCGTGTAATATTTTCTACTTCCGGCGTGGCCTCAGCCCAGCGCGCGCGCCGCAAAACGGCTTTGATACGCCCCAGCAGTTCACCCACGCCAAAGGGTTTGGTCAGGTAATCGTCTGCGCCCAGGTCGAAGGCCTTCACCTTGTCGCTTTCCTCGCCCAGCGCCGTCAAAATGATAATCGGCGTCATCGAAGTTTGCCGGATGCGGCGGGTGGTTTCCAGCCCGTCGAGATGTGGCATCATCACATCTAAAATGACCAGATCAATCGCCTGGCCTTCAAAGAGCGAGAGCGCCTCCAGCCCGTTTGACGCGGTAATGACGTTGAAGCCGCGCACTTCCAGGTTGCGGCGCACGAAATCGCGCAGGGGCCTTTCATCGTCAACGACAAGTACCGTGGGAGTTTGCATTGGGTTTAAGCGGGAACAGCCTGTAACGGAATGTAAAAAGCGATGCACGCGCCGCTGGAGGAGGCTTCAACCCAAATTTCCCCACCGTGTGCGCGGACAAAGCCCTGACAGATGGAAAGCCCCAAGCCGGATCCGCCCGACGTGCGCGAAAGGCGTTTATCTACCTGATAAAACGACTCGAAAATGTGCCCGCTCTCTTCGGGTGGAATCCCTGGCCCGTCATCCTCCACGCGGAAGATGAGTTTGTCACTGCGTTGTGTTACGCCGATGCGGATTTCTGCCTCCGGCCCGGCATACTTAACGGCGTTTTCCACCAGGTTGCGCAAAATTGTTTCCATGCGCGGTGGGTCGGCGTAAAAAGGTGGCAGGCTAGGTTCAATATTAATCATCAAGCGGTTGCTTTCCTGAAGATGTCCGCGCAGAGCCGCACGCTCGATTAGATCTTCGATGTTGCACTCAATGCGTTGGATATTCAAACTTCCGGCCTCGATGCGTGAAAGGTCGAGCAGGTTGTTGACCAAATTACCCAGCCGGTCGGCTTCGTTGGAGATGACTTGCAGAAACTCACGTTGAGAAGCGCCATCCCATTGTACATCATCCGCCAGCAGGGTGGAGGCGTAGCCTTTGATGGCCGCCAGCGGCGTGCGCAGTTCGTGGCTGACGGTGGAAATCAGCCCTGATTTCATGCGGTCCAATTCGCGGTCGGGGGTGATGTCGCGCAAAATAACGCCCTGGCCGATGGAAACGCCGCGCGCGTTGTTCACGTCAAAGAAACTCAACAACAGGTAGGTATTGCGCCCGTTGACGGTCAGCGGAATTTCCACCTCGCGCCGCAGTTGTTTGCTGTTCAGCGCGGCCAGCGCCTCGCCGCGCGCTTTTTCGGGCTCGACGGCGTTGGAAAGCACCCGCGCCAGCGCGCGCTCCAATTGAATGCCGCTCAATTCGCTCGGCAGCAGGTTGGAAAGTTCTGCCGCGCGCCGGTTGGCGTACACAACGTTGCCTTCCAGGTCGCTCAGGGCCAGGCCCTCGTCCAGGGATTGAATCAGCGCCTCGATGCGCCGCGTTTGTTCGCGCCGCCGCGACTCGCTGCGCGCGAAGAGCGCCGCGTTTTCAATCGCCATCGCCGCGTGGTTGGCAAAACTCACCAGCAGGCGGATTTCATCCGCGCCGAATTCGTGAACGTGCGCGTGAAAAACGACCAGCGCCGCCGGGGCGTGGTACTGCGTCTTGAGCGGAACCGCCAGTAGCGAGCGATAGCCCTCCTCACGCGCGCTGTCGCGATACGGCGCATAAGTCGGGTCGCTTTCGGTATCGTTCACCTGCTGCGGCTGACCAGACCGAATCGCCCGCATCGTCACCGAAAGCGGGTCATCGGGTGCAATATTAATCGTTTCGGTGTAATTTTTAGAAAAACCACGGCTGGCGCGAATGCGGAAGGCGCCGCTTGGCTGGTCGAGCGCCAGGATGACGATTTTTTTCACATCCACCAAGCGTTCCACCTGTTCCAAAATGCGGTTCAGCACCGTATCGGTATCCAGTGAAGAAACTACCGCCTGGCTGGTTTCCAGCAAAATGGTCTGCTCGTTGATGCGTGCGGCAATTGTGCGTTCCATGCGCATCAGCACGCGGATGAGATGCCCAATCTGGTCGGGGCGCTTTGCCAGACTGGTAAGTTTTTCCTGCTCGAACAGGCTCACCGGCTGATTGGCGCTCATCGCCTCGCTGGCGCGCGCCAGCTGCTCGATGGGGCGAATCACCCGCAGCGAGAGCGCCAGCCAGAACAGCAGGCCTACCGCCACGAACAACGCCAGCGTCAGCAGGGTAATCTGGTGCAGGCTGATTTGCTCGGCAAAGGCTGCCGAAGTCGGGCGGCGCACAATCACGCTCCAATTGGCGCTGACGATGGGGGCATAGGCGTAAAGATATTCCTCGCCGTCGCGGTTGCGGAGAATGGTGCTTTCTGGCGCGAGCGAGGCGTCGGGTAGTTTGGGAAATTCGGGGATGATTTCGTTGGCCGCCAGCAGCAAATATTCTTCCTGCGGGTGCGCCACAATGTGACCGGTGTGGTCAATGATGAAAATTTGAAACGCTTCTTCCGGGCTGTGCGCCGCCAGAATTTCGCGCAGGGTCTGGCTGAGGCTTTCCATTTGAATGTTGGCGGCCACCACGCCCAAAAAGCGATTTTCCGGCGTGTAGAGCGGCATAACCGCCGTGGCGACGACCTGATTGGTGGTTGGGGAGACGCGCCCTTCCGAAAAAAGCGGCGTCTTTTGGTTTTGGGCGCGGCGGAAATACTCGCGGAAGGAGAAATCGCGCCCAACGGTGCTGACGGGGCCGGTCGGGTAGTGGTAGACCATGCCCCCGCCCGCATCCAGCCGGTAGGTGAGCGAAACATCCAGCCGGGCCAGCGTCATCAGCGAGAAAATCTCATCCATGCCGCGCGGGTCGGCGCGTAGGATGGCGGGTTGTTCGCCCAACTGGCGCACGGCGCTGAGCGCGTTTTTGAGGGTAAATTGCGTTTCCTGCGCGATGGCGCGCGCCAGCGCCAGGTCGCTGGCGATGACGTCTTTTTGAATGCGCTCTCCCGCGACGCGGTCAAAAATCACCAGGCTGATGAGTACGGGAAAAACCAGCAGCAGGTACAGCGCCCAAAGTTGAATGCCGAGGTTGTTACGGAAAGCCTTCATTTTTAGTTAGCCTGGGAAAAACCAGTTGAGCGAATAAGCCCCGGCCAGGGCGAACAGCGTCATCTTCATCCATTGTGCCAGCCAGACGGCCAGCAAAAAGGTGCGGAAAGGCATTTTCAACGCTCCGGCGGCGATTCCGGCGATATCGAAGGCCGGGTTGGGAATCACGCCCAGCGCAAAAATGGCGAATCCGCCGTAGCGCTGAATGTATGGGCGCACGCGCTGATAAATATCCATGCGCTCAATGACCGCCCGCCCTGAGATTCCGGCCAGGTAGCCGGAGAGTTCTCCCAGCGCCGAGCCGCTTCCAGCGGCCAGGCCAACGCCCAGCGGGTTGAGAATACTCCCCAGCGTGTAGACCAGCGCCAGCCCCGGCGCCGGAATCAGCACGGTGGCGCTGGAAAGCAGCGAAGTGAGAAAAATGCCGGGGTAGCCCCAGCCAGCCAGGGCGCGAATCTGGTCGCGCAGGCTGAGCAAGACGATGCTGACGAGAATCACCAGCGCCAAAACTGTCAGGCGCAACACGTTGACGCGCCAACCGGCGGGTTGAGTTTTTTGTTCTGCGGATGCGGGCAAATTCGGCATGAAAGCAACGCTAAAGGGATTAGATAAGGAGTCTGAAGTCTCCAGACTTTGGCGCCAATGTCGGGAGACGTTGGACTCCGAAACCGCTCAGGGGTAAAGTGGCGCAATAAAACCGAATTATACCCTGCGCAGCAATTGTTCACGGCGCGGGCTGCCAGACCGGGTCGAAACGCAGTGAATTTTCGCTGCTGAGAAGCTGCGGCGGGGTGGATGGGTCTGCCAGCGCTTGCGCCACGTTCAGCAGGTAAAACTGCGAACTGTTTTCGCCAGTGAGGGGGATGAGAGCCAGCAAACGACCGTCCGGCGACCAGGCGGCGCTGATGCCGCCGCCATTCGGCCAGGTGTCCAGCGGCGCATTTAGCAGGGGCGCAATTTGCGTTCCATCGGCATTGACCAGATAGAGCCAGGTTGTTCCCTCGCCGCAGGTGACGGAGGCCAGCGCGCGCAGGCCGTCTGGCGCGCGCCACAGGTTGGGTGCGCCGATATACATGTCGCGCGGGTACTGCTGGCATTTTTCGGCAAAATTATGCCAGGTGTTCAACATTTGCCCGCCAGATTCATACCAGGCCAGGCTGTTGTAACTTTTGACCAGGTGGATGAGCCGTTTTCCATCCCAAAACCAGTCGGTGATGGGCGTGGAGGAAACGGCCAGTTCTTCCCGCGCGGCGCTTTGGCTGTCGAAGCGGTAGAGCGTCCAGGTTGGATTTTCCCCTGCTTGCGTGACAATTCCCACCAGAAAGCGCGCATCCAGCCAGCGGACTTGTTCCACAAACCTGTTTTCGAGCAAAATTTTGGTGTTTGAACCGTCGGCCTGCAGGAGAATCAGCCCATCGTCGCCGAAGTAGGCGATTTGGCGGCTGTCGGGCGACCAGCTGGCAAAGGACTGGTGCGTGTCTGACAACTGGCGCTTGTCGCTACCATCGGCGTTCATCACCGTCAGCCCCGCGCGGTTAATATCTTCGCCGGAAAGATAGGCAATTTTCGCGCCATCCGGCGACAAACCGACGATGGACTCGTCGCCGGGCGTGTTGGTCAGCGCAGTCGGTTGGGCGCCGCTGGCGCTCATCACCCAAATATCGGAATTGCCGTTCTGCTTGCGCACGAAGAAGATTTTTTGACCATCTGGCGACCAGATGGGGGAGTAGTCGCTGGCGTTTTCTGCGCTGGTGAGGAGGGTTTCCACCCCAGGACGATTGACCTGGACGCTGGCAAGCGCCGTCTGCCCGGCAGAAAGTTGCCGCACGAAGAGAATTTCCCCGCGGGGTGGCTGGGTGGCGCTGGCGGCGGGCGCGGCGCGCTCGCGCATTTTGGCAAAGAAAGCGCTCATCAGCAGCGTGAGAAAAACGGTCAAAATGACGCTGGCGGACAGGCGCGCGCCAGCCGAAAAACGGTTGAACATGGCAATTTTCCTTCCTTGTTGTTGAATCCTGGTGGCGATGGCGGGAAGTTCCCCCGGCTGAAGGCGCAAATCGCTTTTCAGGCGGGAGTCCAGCGCCCGGTGCGCGGCGGCCAGCTCGCGGCAGGCGGCGCATTCGCGCAGATGCGCTTCCAGCCGGGCGGCCTCGTCCGGGCGGAGCAAATCATCCAGCGCGGCGAAAATCCACTTTTTGGCCTGTTGATGTGAAATGCCGGTCATGTGTTTTTTTCCTCCAGCGTGGCGCGCAACCGCTCGCGGGCGGTGTTCAGCCGCGAGTGAACGGTGCCGATGGGCAGGCGCAACAGCGCGGCGATTTCGCCGATGGGCAGGTTATGGTAGTAGCGCAGAATGATGGGCAGTCGGTGTTTTTCGTCCAGATTGTTGACCAACTGCCGCAGGCCGCTTTCTTTTTCGGTCTGGATGACTTTTTCTTCCAGCGCGGGGGTGGAGGGCTGTAAGATTTGCAGGATATTTTGCAGGCGGACGCGTGTGCGCCGCCGTGCCAGGCGGGTGCGGCAGAGGTTGATGGCGATGGAAAACAGCCAGGTTTTGAAAGCCGCTTCGCCCCGAAAGGTTGCCAGCGCGCGCAGCGCCGCCAGGAAGGTTTCTTGCACCGCGTCGCTGGCCTCGTCGGGGTCGGCCAAAATGGAGAGCGTCAGGCGGTACAGGTCAGCCTGGTAGGTTTGCACCAGCTGTTCGATGGCAGCAGAGTCGCCGCGCTGGCATTGGTCGAGCCAATCGGTTTCCATGAGTTTCATTCTACAGGATTAGACACGCCCGGGGCGAAAATCTTCATTTTGCGCCAATGTTGGGAGATGTTGGACTCGAAAAGAAGGGACGCCGGTCACTGACCGGCGTCCCTTCTTTTATCCCCTGTATTTTGTTTTTTTTCTACTCTTCGCTGATGGTCACGCTCAGAATTTTTACGCCGGGGGCATCCGGGCGGCCCGGGTCGCGGGCGGGGATGGAGAACAGGACATCCATGCCGGTTGTTACCTGGCCGAAGATGCTGTGTTTATTGTCCAGCCAGGGGGTGGCGACGTGGGTGATGAAAAATTGCGAGCCGTTGGTGCCGGGGCCGGCGTTTGCCATGGAGAGGCGTCCGGGTTTGTCGTGCTTCAGGCTGGGGTGAAACTCATCGGCGAAGCGGTAGCCGGGGCCACCGCTTCCACTGCCGGTTGGGTCGCCGCCCTGCACCATGAAGTCGTTGATGACGCGGTGGAAAATGGTGCCGTTGTAAAAGCCCTGGCGCGCCAGAAAAACAAAGTTGTTGACGGTTTTTGGGGCTTTATCGGCAAACAGTTCAATCACCATGCTGCCTTTTTCGGTTTCCATGGTGGCGGTGTATTTCTTTTTGGGGTCAATGACCAGCGCGGGGGGATTCGACCATTCCATTTTTTTCTCCTTTAATCTTTTAGCAGGGCTTCGATATGCGCGGTCACCGTGTCGAGCGCGGCGGCGTTGAAACCGCCTTCGGGAATGATGATGTCGGCATAGCGTTTGGATGGCTCCACAAATTCGAGGTGCATCGGGCGCACGGTGTGGAGATATTGCTGGATGACCGATTCGGGCGTGCGTCCGCGCTCGGTGATGTCGCGCTGCAGGCGGCGGATGAAGCGCAGGTCGGCGTCGGTATCTACGAAGAGTTTGATGTCGAACAGGTTGCGCAACGCGGCTTCAGTATAAATGAGGATGCCTTCCACGACAATGACGCCGCGCGGGGCGATTGGCAGCGTTTGCGCGGTGCGCCGGTGATTGGAAAAATCATAGACTGGCAGTTCCACCGGCTGACCGGCAACCAGTTGCTGAACATGCGCAATCAGCAGTTCCGTCTCCAGCGAGTTGGGGTGGTCAAAATTGACCTGGGCGCGCTGGGCAGGCGGCAGGCCGCTCAAATCTTTGTAGTAGGCGTCGTGCGGCAGATAGGCAATCCGCGCCGCGCCGACTCGGTTGAGAATTTCCTGCGCGACGGTGGTTTTGCCGGAGCCGGAGCCGCCCGCGATGCCAATGACGAGGGGATGGGACATGATGAATGCAGAATGATGAATGCAGAATGGACGAACGGTATTATACCTGACGCTTTTCTTCTTTTCTGCGTTATTCCGGCCAGGGAATTTCAGCAAACGCAGTGTAGCCATGTTTTTCGGCGGCGGCGACGCGTCCGTGCGAAGCCTGCGCGCAGCCGGCTTCGTCTGTCACGGTTGCTGTCGTTTGGTACGCGCCGACCGACTCCAGCGTCACCTGCCCGGCGCGGCAGACCCACACTTGCAGGATATACGGCGTCTGAAGCGAATCGTCCCCGGCGCGCAAAACAAGCGCATTCCAGCTAATCGTCACCTGATCACCGGCGCGGCTGGCGTTCACCCCGGTCAGCGGCGCGTAAAAGGGCGATTTTGGCAGGTGGTAGTCATCAGCGGCAATGACCGGCAAGGTTAGCGCGTCGCCGTTGATGTTCATCAGGTCGGCTTTGACCCAGCACGATTTGGTATCACCGCGCGAGGTGGTCAAAATCCATGCGCCGGTTTGGTTACGGCCAAGCAAATCTTGGGTTGCGCCCTGCACCATACCGTAAAGATACAAATACATCGCGCCCGGCCCGTAGCGGCAACTGACTTTTTCCACATTTACCACGCCGTGCAGGGGCTTGGGTGTGAAAATCGGCGTTGGCGTTTCGCTGGGCATCGGGGTAGGGGAAAAAGTCGCGGTTAAGGAAGGTTCTGGCGGCTGGGTGTGGGTGACCGTCAAAACAGGTGTGGCGCTTGCGGCGGGGAGAACTTCTTTGCTGGTGGCGGTTGCTGCCACAATGAGCGTGGCGCTGGCGGACGTGGAAATCGCTGGCGCGCCGCATGCGGCCAGAAAAAGCAACAAGGAAAGGAAAAACCGTTTTGGGTGCATGAAATTTCGGCAATTCTGCCTGTGCAAGTTCTACTTGCGCAGGCAAAAATCAGGGTGTCGGGCTGGGCGTGCGCGAGGGCAGCGGCGTTTCGCTGGGGGTGGCTGTTGGCGTGGGCGAAACGTAATCAACGCCGCGCACCGTCAAGTCTGAAAAATTGACATTCATGCCTGCCGGGCTGACCGCGCTGGCAAAAACGCCGAAGGTGCCGGTTTTGAAGGTTGGGTCCAGGATGCGGAACTGGTAATGCCCGTTGACGAAGAAGCGGTACTCTGTTCCGGCGGCCCAAATCCCCAGTGTAACTTCACCTGGCGCGCCAGGCGGAATGTCGCCGCTTTGTGCCCACTCCATCAGCGGAATTAGCTCTCCGCCGCGCATGCGTTCTACACGGGCGCGGCCATCGCAGGTGAGCACATAGCGGTAGGTGTAGTAATCGGTTTCAGTGCGGAAGAGCAGGCCGTACTGGTCCTCGCTCTGACAGCGGTTGATGGAGACATTGACTTCGGCGTAAAAATTGACCAACGAAAGGTCGTGCCGCAGGCTGAACAGATACACTGGCGACACATTAGCGGCCAGAGTCAGATGGTTGTGGTCTATTAAAATTTTATTGGGGCTGTCGCTTTTGACCGTCAAGTAACTCCAGTCGTTGGGGTTGCTAAACTGGTCGGAGAATGTTTCGCGCCCCAGGCCGGGAAACGGCTCCAGTGTGGCGCTCGGTACGCTGGTGGCGGGAGGCGTCTCGGTGGCGCTAACGGGAAACCATTCGATGGTGGCGCTGGCGGTTGCTGCGAGGCTGGGCGACGCCATGATAACGGCGGACAGCCCCGGGGGCGTTTGTTCTGCTGGAAGCGCGCCAGAGCAGGCGGCCAGGACGAGGGTGAGTATCAGGCTGAGGGCGGGGAGAAAGTTTCGATTCTTCATAAAAGTAGGGATGAATGTAATGAGGCGGGCTGGTTGGGTTTATTGTACAATCGTGGCATTCATTCTAGCATAAGGAGAAGTAATGAGCGAAAAAACAGTTTTGATAACTGGCGCGTGCGGTGAAATTGGGCAGGCGCTGGTGCAAAATTTGGCGGCGCGCGGCGGCTATCGCATTGTGACGGCGGACCTGGCGCCGCTGGCCGAGTCGCTGCGCGGCCTTTCGGCGGAACACATTCAGGGCGACCTGGTCAACAAGGTCAAAATTTTTTATGATTACGACTTTGATGTGATTTTTCACCTGGCGGCTTCGCTTTCTTCCAAAGCGGAAGTGGCAACGGAGGAGGCGCACCGCATCAACGTCGAAGGCACGATGCAGTTACTGATGATGGCGGCCTACCGCTCGGAAAAGTATCACAAACGGGTCAAGTTTCTCTTTCCCAGCTCCATTGCGGCTTACGGCCTGCCCAGCGCCGAAGCAAAACACGCCGCTGGAACGGTGGCGGAAGACCAGTGGAATCACCCGCACACCATGTACGGCGCGAATAAATTGTATTGCGAAAAGTTGGGCGAGTATTACAGCTGCTACAACGGTCAGCGCCACCTCGACCCGAACCCGCCGACCATGCTGGATTTCCGCGCGATTCGCTTTCCCGGGCTGATTAGCGCCTTCACCGTGCCGAGCGGCGGCACCAGCGATTACGGCCCGGAGATGCTGCACGCGGCGGCGCAGGGCAAACCCTACGCCTGTTTTGTGCGCGAAGAAACAAAAATCTCCTTTATGGCGATGCCGGATGCGATTAAGGCGCTGTTGATGCTGATGGACGCGCCGCGCGAAAGCCTGAAACACATGGTTTTTAACATCGCCGCCTTCAGTTTGACGGCAGGCGAATTCCGTGAGTGGGCGCTGCGGGCTTTCCCCAGCGCACAAATTACGTTTGAGCCGAGCGCGCGCCGCCAGGGAATTGTCGATTCGTGGCCGGAAGATGTGGATGACCACCTGGCGCGTGCCGAGTGGAATTGGAAACCAGATTATGATGTACAGCGCTTTTTCGACGAGTATTTCCTGCCGGAAATCCGCAAACGTTATCAGCGGGTGAGCTTGCGCAGCATGGAATAGAAAAAATTCCCGAAGGCCAGAGCCTTCGGGAATTTTTTTTACTTCAGCCCCAGCACTTCGTAGACCGGCACCGCCGAACGCTTGCCTTTGAGCGTCATCGGTTCCATTTGAACCACGTTGACATATTCTTTGACGCGCTCGTAGGCTTCGGCGCTGATCACAATCTGATTTTTGCCAGCGTTTTCCTGCAGGCGTTTGGTGGTATTGACGCTGTCGCCGATGGCGGTGTATTCCAGCCGTTTTTCCGTGCCAATCAGGCCGAGGACGGCGTCGCCGGAGTGAATGCCGACCCCAAAAGCCAGGTGCGCTTCGGGCGGCAGAACGGCGTGCAGTTGGGCAATGCGCTCGCGCAACTTCAGCGCGGCGCGGATGGCGCGCAGGGTGTGGTCGCTTTGCGGCATGGGGGCATTGAACCAGGCCATGACCGCGTCGCCCAAAAATTTATCCACCGTGCCTTCTTCTTCCAGCACACACTCGGCCCCGGCGGCCAGGTAGCGGTTCAGCACCGAAACCAGCTGCTCCGGCGATTGGGTTTCGCTGTAGCTGGTGAAGCCGCGAATGTCAGCGAACAAAATGGTGATGCCCACCCGTTTGCCGCCCAGCGCCAGTGAATTAGGGTCGAGTTGCTTAATCACAGCGGGCGAAACCATGCGTTCAAAAAGTTTGCGCTGGGCTTCCAACTGGTTATGCTCGGTCAGGTCATCCAGCACGATGGCGACGCCTTGTGTGGTCTGGTTGGCGTCTTTGAGTGGGGATAGATTCAGCCGCCAGTCCACTGCGCCGCGCAGGGGCAGGTGGTGGCTGAGTTCCAGCCCGGTGATGGGTGCGTTCTGATTGCGGACGGAGGCGACTTGCGGCAACAGGTCCCCGGCAATTGAAGGCAAAACCTCATCAATTCTACGCCCAATAATTTGAGGAATGGTTTGGTCTAAAATTTCTTGAGCGGCGCGGTTGCACAGAGTCACTCTATCTTCCACGTCGGCGGTGATGACACCGCTGGCGATGGAAGCGAAGATGTTATCCATCATATTTTTCAGTTCGGTCACTTCGGCCAGGGTGCGGCGCAGCGAGGCGAACAGACGCGCGTTGTCAATCGCAATCGCCGCCTGATTGGCAAATGTCGCCAGCAGGTCGCGCTCGGCCTCGCTAAAAATGCCGGAGCGGATGCGATTGTCAGCGTAGAGGACGCCAATTAGTTCATTTTTCACCTTGAGCGGTACGCATAAAATGGAGCGCAAATTGAAGGCGATAATTGATTCCTGCCCGCCAAAGCGCGGGTCTTCCTGGGCGTTGGTGGTTAGCACTGCTTCGCCGCTTTCGATGACGCGCTGGATGATGGTGCGGCTGATGGCGTGTTCGCCATGACTGAGCGATTCCTGCTCCCAGTTGCGCGCCACGCGGGTAGACATTTGCCCCGAAGAGTCGCGCAACATCAAAAAGCCGCGCTCGGCGCCGGTCAATTTGATGATGTTATCCATCACGATGCGCAAAACCTCGTCCAACTCCAGCGAGGAATTGACCACCTGGCTGATTTCCGTCAGCGCCAACAGGTTGCCGCGCTCTTCCGTAAAAGCAGCCACTTCTTGCGCCAGACGGTACAGGCGCGTTTCGAGTTGTGACAGCCCTTCCAGTGTTCCGGGCGGCAGGCTGGCGCGCATGGGCAATACTGCGCTGCGGAGTTGACCGGCCAGTTTGCTCAGACCTTTAATTTGGACATCAACCGGGGTTGGGAGAGTATCGTTCATTAGGATGTCATGCTCCGTACAGCCAACGGGAAATGATTTGTTGCAGGGTTTTTAAGCGAATTTGCCGGGCGGCTTTTTGCGCCAGTGAGGCGTTGCCCGCCAGGCGGCCAAACAAGGCGGCCTCGTGCTGCGCGGCCAGAATGTCAATTGATTCGCTCACTTGTGGCGTCAGCCGTTTCAGCGCTTCCACCCGTTCAGCGGGGGTGGCCGAAAGCGGTTGGCGCGCGCCCAGCCAGCTCAGCGCCTGATTAATTGCGTGGAAGGCGTGTTCTTCAGGCGCGCGCTCACTCCACACAACCCACCGTTCCAGCCAGACCGGGGCAGGCTGGCCAAATACTTTGAAGGCGGAACGCGCCAGTCGCGGTGAAAAATGAATTTTGGCGCGCGCCCGCCAGAGCCAGAAAAGTATCAGACCGAATGATAAAACGATTATAACCCACAGCCCAAATGCAGATGGTGACAGATTCCCGCCGATGGCTGGCGCCGTTTCGGGGGTGGGCGTCGCGTCTGTGGGCGTATCCTGCCCGCGGCGCAGGTCTTGTTTGCTCTCTTCATCCGCTGGTGTGCCATTTTGCGGGTCGCGGCTGATGACAATTCCGCTTGGGCGGTTGAGCGTTGGCTGGCTGGCGGTGGGCTCAAATTCCACCCAGCCCAGGCCGGAAAAGTAGACTTCGGGCCAGGCGTGGGCGTTGACCGGACGCACGATAAAAATATGGCCGCTGACGGCTTCGCCTTGAGCGTATCCAACCACCATCCGTGCGGGAATGCCGATGGAACGCAAGAGCAAAACTTCTGCCGAGGCGTAGTAATTGCAAAAGCCGCTCTTCCAGGTGAAGAGAAACCAGGTTACCGGGTCGGCGCCGGGCGGGGGGGCTTCGATGGTGGCGCTGTAGTGCATGTTGGCGCGCAACCAAGCGGTGATGGCGGCGGCTTTGTCGTAGCTATTCTCTTGCTCGCGGGTGATGTCAAGCGCCAGGGCGCGCAGTTGCCCGGTCAGTTGCGGCGGCGTTTGCAGGTAGCGTTTTTGCACCCAGCCTGGCATTTCCTGTGGCGCGGCGCGTAACGCTTGCAGGGTGGGGCTGTTTAATCCGGCGCGGACGGTGTATTGGTCGCCTGAGCGCAAGACTTCAGCGGCTTGCAAATAGAGCGCATCGGCGTTTCCGTCAGGGCGTGAAAAATAAATCAGATTGGCGGTGCGGCTGACCCAGACAGCCTGCCCCGGCAGGATGAGAGAACGCTGGTCGCTGGCGCGCCACTCGAAGGTAAATTCGCCCGTTGGAATGGCGTTTTCGGGTTGCGAGAAAATTTTTTCGAGCGGCGAAAAAGGCCGCGCCAACGCGTCCAAGGTGCGCCACACGCCGTTTTCGTACTGGTCATAGATGCGGGCGCGCCAGTAAAAGCGTGGAATTTCGGCCTGCGGCGCGGTTGCGCGGAAAAGTTCATTTTGCCCCTGGCTGGCGCTGGCGCCGAGCGCCAGACTGCTGCTGTAGCGGTCGCCGCCAGCGGTGGGTTGTCCTTTGAGCGCGGCCAGCGCATCGCCCAGGTTTTCCTGCGTTTGCTTGAAAGGCGCAGTGACCGAGCGCCACCAACGCGCCGCCTCGGGCAGCGCCGTGGCTGGGGTGGGGCTGACCCAGGCCAACAAGATAATCAGCGTGGTGGCGGCCATCATGCCCTGATTCAGGTCAAAGCCGGGTTCGTTGCCCAGAAAAACGCCCTCGCGTTTCCAGCGCGCTTTATTTTCCAGCAAGTTAATGCGCCCAAAAATCAGCAAAACGACTAAAAAATAAAAAGCCATGGCCCAAATGCGCCCGGGCTGGTTGCCGTCGTAATATTGAACAATCAAAAGCGGCAAGGTTGGCGGAATCAGTGCTGTTAGTAATTTTTCTCGCTCAAAAAAACGTTGGGCGCAGAGGATGGCGAGAAACCAGTAAAACAGCGAAGCCAACAAAATGAAGAAAAGCGGGTCTTTGACCGGTTCGCCGTGTGTCAGCGCTTCCCACGCAAATAACATCCGTCCCCACACGCTGGCGAGACGCGCCAACAGGCTGGTTTCGCTGGTGATGATGGCTGTCATCTGCCAGGGAACGACGCCGAGTGTGTACCCAGCGACTAGCAAGCGGCGAATGGTCACGCTAAAACGGCTGTTGGTTAGCGCCAGCCCCAACAGCGTTCCAAGCACTGCCACCGTTTGTATGCGCGCCAAATCATCTGCCCAGCGGGTCACCAACAATCTGCCGGAAGAAGTAAAAAAAATCAGGACAAACAACGCCGCCAACGGCCAATCCCAGGGACGCTTGTGGGGGTTATTCATATAATCAAGTGTACAATATCTTGACTTTAAATTGGAGGTATTCTGATGGATATTTTTTTCCCCGGCGGCATTCAACTGGTACTTGCCATTCAGTCGCTTGGCGCATGGCTTGAAATTCCGATGAAATTTTTTTCCTTTTTAGGTTCGGAACAGTTTTACTTGTTCATTTTGCCTGCGCTGTACTGGTCGGTGGATACCGCGCTAGGGCTGCGCGTGGGCGCAGTTTTGTTGCTCAACGTGGGCGTGAACGATATTTTCAAACTGGCGTTGCACGCCCCGCGCCCGTACTGGTTCGACCCGGCGGTAAGACCAATCAGCGCCGAGACATCTTTCGGTGCGCCGTCCGGGCACGCGCAACTTTCGGCGGGCGTGTGGGGCGCGTTGGCAGCATCCATACGGAAACCCTGGGGCTGGGCGCTGGCTGTGGCGCTCACGTTTCTGATTGGTTTCTCGCGCATCTACCTTGGCGTTCATTTTTTACACGATGTCGTGCTCGGTTGGGCGCTGGGGGCGTTGGTGCTGGGAGTGGTTTTGCGCGTTCAAGAGCCGCTGGCGCACTGGCTGGTGAAGAAAACCGTGTTGCAGCAGGTGGGCATGGCGCTCGCCCTTTCGCTGATGCTGGTGATTTCTGGCGCATTGGCGCGCCCGGCCAGTTTGCCGCCCGAATGGACGACAAACGCCATTCAGGCTGGGGCGGCGCAATTGCCCGACCCGGTTACGCTGGACGGGAATCTTACTGCGGCGGGGGCGTTGTTCGGCCTGCTGGCAGGGTTGGCGTGGATGAATACGCAAGGCGGATTCAGCGCTGAAGGAACGACGATTCAGCGCCTGGCGCGCTACGCCCTGGGCCTGGTCGGCGTCGCGCTGTTCTGGTTCGGGCTGGGGGCGCTCTTTCCACGCGGCGAAGCCCTGCTTCCTTACATCCTGCGCTTCGTGCGCTACAGCCTGATTGGCTTTTGGATTTCGGCGGGCGCGCCCTGGTTCTTTGCAAAATTGCGGCTCAACGCACAACTAACAAAAATGTAAGTTATTTTTTCGCCGTGTTCTGCTTTGCGCGTAATGGCAATGCGGGCGCTGGCTTTTGATATAATCGGACAATGCTTTCCTTTGGATGCGTCGGATGACACTTGAGCAAGGAACATTACTAAACGGTCGCTACCGTATTTTGGATATTCTCGGCCAGGGAGGTATGGGGTCGGTTTATCGCGCCCTGGATGAAAACCTGGGCATGGAAGTGGCTGTCAAGGAAAACTTATTCACTACCGATGAGTATGCGCGCCAATTTCGCCTGGAAGCGGTTATTTTAGCCAGTCTGCGTCACTCCAATTTGCCGCGTGTCACCGATCACTATGTTATTGAAGGCCAGGGGCAATATCTGGTGATGGATTACATCGAGGGTGAAGACCTGCGCCAGCGTATGGAGCGTCAGGGAACCATCAGCGAAGAAGACGCTATTTTGATTGGCGCCTCCATCAGCGATGCGCTTGCTTACCTGCACACGCGCAAACCCCCGGTTTTACACCGCGATATCAAGCCCGGCAACGTCAAAATCACCCCCGATGGAC
Organism: Anaerolineae bacterium CG2_30_57_67; assembly: GCA_001872455.1. Lineage (GTDB taxonomy): Bacteria > Chloroflexota > Anaerolineae > Anaerolineales > Villigracilaceae > UBA8950. Next base: position 16,860 of record MNXJ01000037.1, read on the forward strand.
AGGTTTTTCTGGTGGATTTTGGTCTGGCCAAGCTGGTTCAGGGCAGTCAGACCACCACCACTGGCGCGCGCGCCATGACCCCCGGTTATTCACCGCCGGAGCAGTACGGTACTGCCCGCACCGACCCGCGTTCCGATATTTACTCGCTTGGCGCAACTCTGTACGCCGCTCTGACGGGCGTCATCCCCGAAGATGGCCTGGCGCGTGTGATGGATAACACGCAACTGACGCCTCTGCGAAAACATAACCCGAATATCTCGCGCCGCCTGGCCGCCGCCATTGAAAAAGCGATGGACGCCTACCCTGACGACCGCTTTCAAAATGGCGATGAATTTCGGCGCGCCCTGCTTCAATCCAGTTCACGCACCCAGCGGCTGATGGATATGGACGTAAATATCAGCGTGACGCCGCCACCGCCGGGCGAAGCCTCCACTGACAACCTATCCGATAAACCGCCATCCACCCCGGCGGAAGCCATTTCTCAATCTCTGACGACCTCCGTTGCCCGGATGCGCCGCCGCATGAAAAAATATGTCTCTGCCGCGACGTGGGCGAGCTTGCTTTTGCTTGCGGCGGTTGTTGCCCTGCTGTGGAATCGTGATAATCTTTCCCCGGCTTCCTTTTTGCCACCCAGCGTTGCGCAGACTTTGCTCCCGGCTATGCCCCAAGCCACCGCCACCCTTTTGCCCGCAGTTCCGCTCGAAACCCCCATCCTGCCGGTTGAACCCAGCCCAACGGCGCTTCTGCCCTCGCCCACGTCCACACCCATCGGCGGCGGCGTTGGACAAATTGCCTTTGTCTCCACACGCACAGGTCTTCCGCAGGTCTATCTGATGGATGCTATCGGCAACATTCTCGGACAAATTACGAACGAACAGGACGGCGCTTGCCAGCCTGATTGGTCGCCCGACGGTCTGCGATTGGTGTATGTTTCGCCCTGCAGAGAAAAACGTTCTGACAATGCTTATCACGGCTCCAGCCTTTATGTCATCAATGTGGACGGAACCGGCAGGCAGGCCTTGCCCGCCTCCCTGGGCGGCGATTTTGAACCGGACTGGTCGCCGGATGGCAAACGCATTGCCTTTACCTCGCTACGCGATGGTTACTACGAAATTTATATGATTATTCTGGAGAACAACCAGATTATCCGCCTGACCAAATCCCAATCGGTTTCTGGCGCAATTTACGCCCGTATGTCCGCCTGGAATCCTTACGGAACGCAGATTGCCTATGTTCTCAAGCGAACTGGCCTTTCCCAAATTTGGGTTACTACGGATGGCGATGTCAACCTGCCTAAACCCAACGAACAACTGGTGCAAAGCGGTAACACCAATACTGACTTTTTGCCAGTCTGGACGCCGGATGGTCAATTCGTGGTCTTCAACGAGACGAACCTGGCTGGTGAAGCCCCAGCCTGGCTGATGAGTTTGCGCTATGAAGAACGCGCCGCCAAGCAAGCGGTGCGTCTGCCCATTGACCAGCTCCCCGTTGTGGATGTAGATTTCTCACCCGATGGGTTTTGGATGGTCTTTGAAAGTTGGCCGACCATCACCAACCACGATATTTACGTCTCATCCATCACCGGGGCCAATCGTCAGCGTCTGACCACCGACCCAGGCTACGACTTTGACCCCGTCTGGCGGCCTACTCAACCGCTGACACCCTGATATGCCACTTGTTGTCGGAGATATTCTCCATCGCCGCTATCGCATTCTGAATATCCTCGGCCAGGGAGGCATGGGTTCCGTTTATCGCGCCCAAGACCTTAATTTGAATGTGGACGTGGCGGTTAAAGAGAATCTTTTTACCACCGCAGACTACGCCGCGCAATTCAAACTTGAAGCCACCCTGCTTGCCAATTTGCGCCACGCTAATCTGCCGCGCGTCACTGACCACTTCGTGCTGGAAGAAGAGGGGCAATATCTGGTCATGGATTACATCGAAGGCGAAGACCTGCGCCAAATTTTAGAGCGGCGCGGTGCCTTACCCGAAGGCGAAGTGGTTCGCATCGGCGTCGCCATGTGCGACGCCCTGTCTTACCTGCACAGCCGCACCCCGTCCATTTTGCACCGTGACATCAAACTCGGCAACGTCAAAATTACCCCAGACGGCGGTATCTTTTTGGTGGATTTTGGCCTTGCCAAAGTCATGCAGGGTGATCAGCCCACCATGACCGCCGCCCGCGCCATGACACCCGGCTACTCTCCGCCTGAACAATATGGGAGCGCCCGCACGGACGCTCGATCCGATATCTACTCACTGGGCGCAACTCTCTATGCCGCCATCACCGGCTTTATCCCAGAAGACAGTTTGGCGCGCGCTATTGACGGCCTGAAACTGACGCCCCTGCTCAAACGCAATCCGAAAATCTCCCCGCTGGTGGCGCAAACCATCGAAAAGGCGCTCGAAACCACGTCCGCCAACCGTTTTCAAAGCGCGGAAGAATTTCGAAACGCTTTACTCGGCGTGCAAATTGTTGCGAACCCGTTGCCGGCCTCTGCGCCCCTGGCTTCTGCCGATTCCGAAACCGGGCCGGCCGCCGATCTGCCGGTTTTTCCATCAGGCGCGGCGCCTGTTCCCGGCCCGCGCCGCGCCCACGCTGGCATGGCCTACCTCGTTTTGGCCGTCATGCTGGCGATTTTTGGCGGGCTGATGTATACGAACCACGCCTTGGCCCCCGCCGGAGAATCTACGCCTACCCCCAGCGTTCCCGCCGAAACGGTGATTTCCTCCACGGCGATTTCTGACCTCGTTTCGACGGCGACTCTTCGTCCCAGCATCACCCCGCCCCCGCTGCCCAGCGCAACCTTCAGCCCGACTCCCGCTGAAAGCGCGTCGCCGACTCTGCTCCCGACCGAGCCTATCCCGCCTCCTGATGGAAGCGGCTCCTTTGTGTTTGTTTCAACGCGTCAGGGCACGCCAGAAATCTATCTTTCCGTTCCGGGTGGCGAGGCCCAGCCGCTTTTTACGATTGCCGAAGGCGCCTGCCAGCCAACCTGGTCGCCAGACGGCAAACGTCTGGCCTACATTACGCCTTGCGCGGCGCGCAAAAACGAATATGCCAATGCCAGCATTGTCATTTACGAGTTTGCCAGCGGCCAAACCACGCTTTTGCCGACCGTTTCGGGTGGCGATTATGCCCCGGCTTTCTCGCCCGATGGCGCGAAAATCGTTTTCACCTCGCTGCGTGATGGTTACGCCCAAATTTACGTCATGGACCTCGCCACGCAAACCGCCACGCGCCTGTTGACAACCGCGAAAACCTTTCCAATGCGTCAGCCTGCCTGGTCACCTGATGGAACGAAAATCGCTTACGCGCAAATGCGCTATGGTTCCTGGGCAATTTGGACGGTCAACGCGGATGGCACCGACGCGGTGCAGTTGATTCGCTCTGGCGCCAAGGTTGATGATATTGACCCCGTCTGGTTGTCGGACGGCAAAACGATGTTGTTCACTCAAAGTGGCCGTGATGCGAGCTCGCCTTCGCGGCTGATGCGTTTCAACCTTGAAACCAATACCAGCGAAATAGTCATTGCCAGCCTGCCTGTGGATGAGATTTCCATTTCACCTGGTGGCGGCTGGCTGCTCTTCCGTAGCAGTGACGGCGAGAACCTGGATATTTATCAGGTGGATTTGGCCGATTTGACTCATCCCAACCGGCTGACGGAAGACGCGGCGGAAGACTTTGACCCGGCCTGGCGGCCATAAAAAATAAAAAAAAGAACAGGTCAATGGCCTGTTCTTTTTGGTAGTCTTCATAAAAATATCCGGGCAGGAGACCGGCGGCACCCAGGAACGTCTCCTTATCGCTGCTTCCTTTCGGACCTGACGAAGTTCGGAGAGTCCTGCCGCGCCGGGCCTGCCCGGACAAGCGGCAAGCATACCCGAAACGGGGGCAGGTGTCAACGGGCCGAATTGCATTCACAAGCAAAGCGTGGGGGTTGGCATTACAAAAAAGTCGCGCTTTTCTTTGCGATTTTGTCGACCAGTTTAGGTTGATTTCCAAAAGGGGAATATAATTCATTGTAGTTTCGTTACATAGTACCTTTGTGGGAGGCGATGAACCATTTGACTGCATTGGCCGTTGCTTGAAGTTTTTCAGAGCAGGTCAAATGGGGAGCCAGCGCGAAACCGGCCCACAGGGTGTTTTTGCGGTTTATTTTTTTAAGGAGTTCCCATGCCCGCATCTGTTTCTTTGCGCTCGTTTGTTTCTTTTTCTGTGCGTTTTTTAGCCGTCTTGTTGATGGTTTTCCTGCCGATTGCGGCATCCCCGGCGGTAATTGCCAACGCCAGACCGGTAGAAAAAGTTTTTGAACAGCCGTTTGCGCCTCGACCGCTTCAGACTGCCGTCCCTGCGGTCACGCTGGGCGGATTGGGAACTGCCCCGGTTGGGTCGGATGTCTCGTTTACGGTTTCATTCGACAACAACGATTCTCAAACGGGCTATGGACCCTTTGTGGATATGGTCTTGGATACGACCGGCCCGGACGGCGTGTATCCTGGAGCGCCAGCGCCTGCAAATACTTATGATGGGCTGGGTACTTCATTGATTTCAGCCTCCTATTTGGGTGTGCCGTTTGTGTTGAATTCAACCATGTGGGCGCTGGAATTTGATGCGACGGGTCATGCCAATCACCCGCTGGCAAAAGATGCTTCTGGCAACCCGATTGTGGTGACGGCTCCTGCGGGTTTTGTGCAGGGCGATAAATTGGTGGTGTTCCGCCTGCCGTTTGGTAGTTTTGTTCCGTCTCAACCCGCGGCGGTGATTGACGTGACCGTCAACATGAGCCCGCTGGCTGATATTGGCGTGGATCTGAACGTTGCCGCGCGCGGCGGTTTCCAATTTGGCACAACGGCTTTGGATGATTGGTGCTGCGACCATGTCGTGGATACCATCAGCGGCTGGAATACTGGCGCGGTCAAGCCCACGCTCTTCACGCTGACAAAATCCTATTCCGGGCCGGAAGATGAAGCCGCGGCGGGGCCGAACTTCCGCACGTTCTACCCGATGCAGTACACCGTCAGCGCTCAAATTGCCGCCGGGCAGACGATGACCAACCTTGTGCTGACGGATGTGCTTCCGGCCAATTTACAGGCGGTCACGCTGATTTCTTCCTCTCCGGCGGGGGCGGTTTGCACACCGATTCCTGGAACGCCCGGCGGGACACTTTCCTGTGATTGGGGCGCAGCCGCTGTCAGCGGCACAGCCAGCTTCACCTTCGATTTTTACATTCCAACCGGAGTCGTGCCGCCAGTCACCGGTGACGACGTGATTTCCTGCAATAACGCCTCGGCCACCGCTTTTTGGACCACCCCCGATTCGCGTGACGCGAACCAAAGCATTTCCGCGCCGAACCCGGATACTGGCGCTTGTGAACATACGTTGACCGACAAATCCATCGCCGTGCAAAAAGGCGTGACGGTGGTGGGCGGCGGTGACCCCGCGCCGGGTAAGTATTTGGAATACACGCTCAACTTTCAGGTGGCGGATGATTTTGCTTTCCAGAACGTAATCATCAGCGACATCATTTCGGACGGTCAGCATTATGACGCCACTTTTACCCCCACGCTGGCGGTAACGGAACATGGCGCGGCCTCTTCTGGCGCTTTCACGCTTGCCAACGTAAATGTGGATACTTCGCAAATTGGCAACGACGCTCTCCCCGCCACAAATGGCACGACGACAATTAGTTTCAATGTTTCCAATGAGTTGCTTACACGCGGAGCCGACGCTCAACTGCTCGGCGGTTGTATCCCGGCGGGCGGCACAGCCTCGGTGAATTGCGCCACGTACAACGGCGGCGCAACCTTCGGCACGATTGTTTTTCGCACGCTGATTCAGGAAAACTTCACCGATACCTATCCCTCCGGCGACCCCAGTGTGGATCAGGGAGATATTCTCGACGATGTTGGCAACATCACGGGCGACATTCTCTCCACCAGTACGCTGATCCCCAACGGCAACAGCGAAGCCGACGGTACTGCCGTTTCGCTGCAAATTGGCTATGGACAAATTTTAAAATCCATTTACGCCGTGACCGATAGCAATACCGGCGTCACCACGCTCAATCCATCTTCCGTCACAGTGGGCGCGGGCGACCTGGTTACCTACAAAATAGAGTACAGCCTGCCCACCAGTGATTTTGAAGGCTTGATACTGACGGATTACCTACCTCTGCCAGTTTTTGACGCCACGGAAGTGACGACCTTTACCAACGCGGTTTGCAATGACCTGGCGGCAGGTGTTCCTGCCGCCGGCAAAGCCTGCCTCGGACTGAACGATACTTATCACAGTTTGGCAGGCGCCATTAATCCGGTTCTGACGACAGACGCCGCCGGAAACTGGGTGAAATGGACCTATGGCAGTTATGATGCGCCGAACAACCCGCCGAGCACCATTGCGTTGGTCTTCACCGTCACCGTGCGCGACGACCCGTTTGCCGACGGGCTGTATCTTACCAATCAAGCCAACGCTACCGAAACTTCCACGCAGTCGAATAGTTCTGATGGCAACAGCATCGTTCAAATTCAATTGACCGAGCCGGTACTGGTTGTCACAAAGGGAATTGTTGCCAGCGACAACCCGGCGGCGATTTATTCTCCGGCGACCCCAGCCCCATTTTCGTTTACTGCGCCCGGTTCAGCGGGTTCGCGTTGGACGGGCATTATCAGCTCCAGCGCCCTGGCAACAACGCCGATTGACAGCAACCTCAGCAATGTTGACGCGGGCGACCTGGTGACGTTTGCGATTGTGATTGAAAATACCGGCTCGGGTATCAATGGCGCTTTCGATATCACAATTACCGATACGCTGGATGCGCTCGGCTTTGAATATCCAATCCCCGCAGACCCAACCAGCATTAATCTGCGAATTGCCTACGGCGACAGCGCCAGCGCATTCTCGCCGATTGCCTACACCAAACCAGATGATAGCCCCGCGACTCCCGCCGATTTATTTAGCGGCGGAATTAAAATGGTAGACCCGGCAGGGGAAGGCGTTTGCCAGGCGCACGACCCGAACAACGGCAACAACGTCATCATCATCACCTACGACTTGCGCACCAAAAGCGGCATTCAGCCGGGAACGTACACTAATACGGCGGAAATCACCAACTATTCCGGCACCGAAGGCGGTCCCAACTTTGCCTCCGGTCTGACGGACACCGCTGATGTCACCACCGCACAGCCGTCGCTGGCGAAAAGCCTGACCAGCAGCGAGGAAAACTACGCTGGCAACACCAACAGCCAGGCAGTGATTGGCGAACTGGTCAATTACACGCTGACGCTCACCGCTCCCGAAGGCGTGCTCACCAATGCTGTTTTGACCGATACGATGGCCTCCGGCCTGGCTTTTGTCCAGGTCAACAGCGTCACCCTCTCGGCGGGCGTTTCTACCTCCAAAACGATTGGCACAGGCGTAGCGCCAACCAACGTGACGATTGGCAACAACGGCGGCGGAACCGGCAACCTGCTGACTTTTGACTTTGGCACCATCATCAACGCCGATACCGACAATGCCGTCACCGAAACCATCGCCATTGAAATTCAGGCCATCACGCTGGATGTGACTGGCAATCAGGCCGGGACGGTTTTGGCGAATAGCGCCTCCTTCGCCGCCGATGGCGTCCCGGCGATAAACACCGCCCCGGTCAATGTCACCGTGGTTGAGCCGGATGTCAACATCACCAAAACGGGCGCCAAAGTTCTTCCGACCCCGCCCCCGGCTACCTTCGATGCGGGCGACACGATTGAATTTACCATCACCGTCACCAACATCAACCCGGTCAACGCCTACGATGTCACCATTAACGACACCTTCTCCGCGCTGATTGACCCCGCCACACTGACCGTTTTCAGCGTGACCGACAGCGCCTCCATGCTGACCACCGCCGATTTCCAATTTGCGGCGAATGTTTTTTCCACCAAACCCGGTTCTGAATTTGACCTGCCCGCCAGCGGCGGACGCACGGTGACAGTCAAGGTGCGCGGCAATATCGTCAGCACAGTTCCTGTGACGGCAACGCCGCAGAGTTTGACCAATACCGCCCACACCGCCTGGACGAGCATCAACGGCGCGCGTCAGGATTACACCGCCTCCAATTCTGCGGCGGATGAGCGCACTGGCGTGGACGGCCTCGGCGGCACGCTGGATGATTACGCCAAAGACGCCACCAGCGCCGCGCTGACAATGACCGCGCCGACTCTGGCGAAATCCATCATTGCCACATCTGAAGCCCATACCGCAGAGACGCCCTCCCCCGCGCTTTTGGCGATTGGCGAGATTGTGCGCTACCGCCTGGCGGTTGTTCTTCCTGAAGGATTGAGCACGAATTTCCAGATACAAGACCGCTTGCCAAATGGCCTGACCTACCTCAATGACGGTACGGCACGCGTTGCGTTTGTTTCCAGTGGGGCGGGGATTGCCTCCTCTGCTGTTGGAACTCTGCCAGTTCCGGCTATCCCTGGCGGTTGTACGCTGGCGGGAAGCGACCTGACCGTTCTGACCTCCCCCTTGCCTTGCGTGTTGGCGGATAACAACGTTGGTTCTACAAACAGCACCAGCACAAATACCGATGCCTATGGCCCGAACCCCCACACTTGGGCCTACTTTAAACTGGGCACACTCCAAAATAATGACAGCGATCCTGACAGCGAATATGTGGTGGTTGAATTCAACGCTTTGGCGGACAACGAACCGAGTGTGGGAAGTAATGACTTTGGCGATAACCGCAACAATAGTTTTTCCCTGAATATTAATGGCAGTCTGATTGCGACCTCGGCAACTGTCAATGCGCGGATTGTTGAACCCGTCATCACCAACCTGCTGAAAACCGCCACGCCCAACACCGGCGACGCGGGCGACACAATTGCCTACCAGGTGACGTTTACCAACATCAACGGCGGCTCGCTGACCAACGTCAGCACCGCTTACGATGTCGTGCTCACCGATACCCTGCCCGCCAAAATGGACAACATCAGCTTCGGCGGCGTGGATGGCGTGGATTACATTTTCACTCCGGCGGCCTGCGGCGTGTACGGCGTCAATCCGACCCCGCTGGTTGGCAATGCGCTCACGCTGAATTTCACCTCGCTCATCCCCGGCTGTCAGGTCACGGTGAATTACACCGCTCGCCTGATGACCTCGGTCAACCCTGGCGAAAGTTTGGTTAACGCCGCGCACCTCACCTACACCAGCCTGCCCGGTTCCGGCACGGCGAGCAACCCCACCGGTTCGGTCACACCCGGCGCGAGTGGTGGAATTACCGGCGAGCGCGATGGGCAGGGAACCAACCCGCCCAACGATTATTTTGACGACGCAACCGCTCCGGTGACGGTGACGCAAATTGCCCCGGTCAAATCGCTGATTATGACTACTGACCCGCTCACCCTGCTCAGTGATCTGACTATCGGCGAAGTGGCTCGTTTCCGTCTGGCGGTGCAACTGGCTGAAGGCGCCTCCCCCGCTTTCGTTGTCACCGATTATTTACCGGCGGGGATGCAGTTCCTCGATGACGGCTCAGCCAAATTCGCTTTTGTCTCCAGCGGGGCGGGAATTGCCTCCTTAACGCTGACCTGCGCCAACGATAACGGTGTGGCGGCAGACGACATCAGCCTGCCATCTGCCAATGTGGACTGCGCCCTGACGGCCTCCGGCGGCCCCTTCGGCGACGGCACCGACCCGGTTTTCTCGCTTGGCGACCTGTCCAACAGCGATTCTGACCCGGATAGCGAGTATGTCGTCATTGAATTCAATGCCGTTTTATTGAATGACGGCTTGAATCAGGACACGCGCGCGCCAATGCCCGTCAATAATTTTGGTGTCAGCATCAATGCCGCCGCGCCGGTGATTTCCAACGATGTGCCGTTGACGGTGGTTGAACCGAATTTAACGGTTGCCAAAGACGTGGCTTCCCTCTCCGCCGAAGTGGACGCGGGCGGCACGGTCAATTATCAGGTTGTGCTGACCAATACCGGCTCGGCCCCGGCCTACGACTCGCAATTGACCGACACCCTGCCGGGCGTGCTTGCGCTGACGCCTGGTTCTGCCAGCGCCACCTTCACCGGCGGCGCCAGCGGATTTACGGATAACAACCCCTCCGGCGCGGGCAATTTGGTGGATGTCACCATTGGCGTCATTCCCGTCGGTGACAGCGTCACCATCACCTATTCCGCCACCATCCTTGATGCCATTACCCCAGCGCAGGCGGTGGATAATACCGCTACAGTCACCTGGACCAGCATCAGCGGGGGCGATGCCAACGAGCGTGACGGCTCTGGGCTTATCAATAATTACCGCGCCAGCGACCCGGCGCAGTTCACCTCCGATACGATTGCGGTGGTGAAGTCCATTTTGGCGACCAGCGAGGCCGATACGCTCGAAGGCGACCCGCGCCCGCTGGCGATTGGCGAAGTGCTGCGCTACCGCCTGGCAGTGACCATCCCCGAAGGGACCAATCCTGCTCTGACGTTGAGTGACCAGTTGGCGCTGGGTGTGATTGAGCCCATCTTTGACGCCACAACCGAAATCAGCACGCTCAACTTTGGCACAGGCTTCACCAGCGCAACTTTTGGCGCCGGGTTGGAATCTGCCGCCACCGGCACGGTTGACCTGCACGACGGTACGAATTTCACGTTCACTACGCCGACCTATGCTTTTGATTTGGTCAATTACAACCCGGCCACCGGTTTGCTGACCTTCAACCTCGGCGATATTGTCAACCATGACAGCGACGCCGAGGCCGAAACCATCTACATTGATTTCAATGTCGTCGTGCTCAACAGCGCGGGCAACAACCTGGGGAATGTGTTTGCCAACAATTTCAGCGCTACTGAAACAGGTCTGGGACCGATTGTTTCCAACACCGTGAACGCCACGCTGGTTGAACCCTCGTTGACCGCTGTCAAATCGGTGGATGATGTCACCTGGGTCTATGGTCAGACCATCAATTACACCATCACCGTCAGCGCCTCAGCGGCGGCGAATACCAGCACCGCCTATGATTTGGTGATGACGGATACTGTGCCGACCGGTTTATCCTACCTGGGCGCGACCGTCACCCCGGCAGGCTGCGTGCTCGACGATTCGGCGGTCCCGCTGCTGACGTGGACCTGCGCCTCGCTGGCGCCTGGCGCCTCGCTCACCTTCACCTTCCAGGCGCAAGTTCTGGCGCCGCCCAATGTGGACGCCATCGCCACCGGCGATAACATCACCAATACCGCCGATCTGACCTGGACTTCCCTGCCCGGCGCTGGCACAACCGGCAACGCTACCGGCTCGGATACGCCTGGCGCCACTGGCGCGGCGGACGGTGAACGCAATGGCTCCGGCACTGGCGCTAATGATTACGTCACTTCCGGCTCGGTCAATGGCGGCTTGGACGCCTACTACGCCCTCGGCAACCGCGTCTGGTACGACACCGATAACAGCGGCACCATCAATAGCTCCGAATCTGGCGTGCCGGGTGTCACCGTCTGGCTGTACGCCAGCGACGGCACAACCCGCATTTTGGAGCCGGACGGCGTCACCCCGCGCGAAGCGGTCACTGACGCGAATGGGTACTACCTGTTCGACTACCTTCCGGCAGGCGACTACATTGTCGTCTTGCCAGCTTCCAATTTTGCCGCGAGCGCGCCGCTGGATGGCTACTGGTCTTCGCAGACCGTCCGCAACGCGGATGGCTCCATCAGCGAGACTGCCGCGCCCGACCCGAACCTGGACCGGGATGGCAGCCTGGACGAAAACGGTTATTTCAACGGCGTCGAAGTGCGTTCTGGCGTGGTAACGCTTGGCGCAAACGCCGAACCGCTCCTCGAAGCGGATACCAGCGGCACCCAGGGCGACCAGCCCGATAACCGCGCTAACATGACCGTTGACTTTGGTTTCTACAAAGTCAGCATTGGCAATCTGGTTTACGAAGATGTCAACGCCAACGGCACGTTTGACGCTGGCGATACTCCGCTGGACGGCTTGACCGTCGAACTGCTCTCCAGCGACGGAACGCTGATTGCCAGCACGACCACCTCCGGCGGCGGCTTGTACGCCTTCACCGATCTGCCAACCGGCGATTACCGCGTGCGCGTCACCACCCCGGCGGATATGGTCAGCACGATTGACAGCGCCGATTCCGCTGATTCGACTGACCCGGATACCCACACGGATAACAACGACAACGGCCTCGGCATTGGCGCGGCGACGACCACCAGCGTTACCTCCGGCCTGTTGACGATGGCGGGCGCAGATTTTGGCGCTGCCGATGCGGGCTACCCCACTGGCCTGACCAGCGATACCAGCCTCGACTTCGGCTTTGTCTACGCCTACGCCCTCGGCAACCGCGTCTGGTTCGACACCGATAACAGCCACACCATCAACGGCGCTGAAGTCGGCGTGGACGGCGTGACCGTGCAACTCTACGCCGCCGATGCCTCCGGCAACCCGACCGGCGCGGCGCTGGCGACGGATACCACGACCGGTGGCGGCTTCTATCTGTTTGATGACCTCAACCCCGGCGACTATGTCGTTGTCCTGCCCGCCGCCAACTTCAGCGGCGCAGGCGCGCTGACCGGCTACTGGTCTTCGCAAACCTATCGCAACCCGGCTGCGCCTTATGACGTACTGGAAACCGCCGCCGTCAGCCCGGAAAATGACGCTGACCATGACGACAATGGCACGCGCGACACCTCTGGCGGCGCTTTCGATGGCGCGGTGATTTCGCAGGCGGTCACCCTCGGCAATTCTGCCGAGCCGACGGGTGAAACCGGGTTGGAAAGCGGCGTTGGTCAGGGCGTTCACCCCGATAACCGCGCCAACATGACGGTGGATTTCGGCTTCTACAAAGTCAGCGTGGGCAATCTGGTCTGGGCCGACGCCAACAAGGACGGCGCTTTCACCGCTGGCGAACCCGTTTTCAGCGGCGCGACGGTCACCCTCTACGCGGCGGACGGCGCTACTGTCCTGGCGACCACCTCCACCGACGCCAGCGGCCTCTATCGCTTCGACAATCTGCCAGCGGGCGATTACATCATCTCGGTCGTTGCCCCGACCGGAACCGTCAGCACCCGCGATGATTACGCTGGCGCGCCCGGCGACAACGCCGACGCCAACCAAAACTACGACGACAACGACAACGGCCTCGGCCTGCTCGGCGGCGAAACCTTCTCCAGCCCCTTCACCCTGACGGCTGGCGATGCCGGCCTGCAAAGCCAAAATATCGTGGACGATGGCACGGGCACGCTGGTGGCTTTGGGCGCGACCCATAACCCGACTCTCGACTTTGGCTTTACCCCGGTTTACAGCCTGGGCAACCGCGTCTGGTTTGATACCAACAACGACCGCGTCATTGACAATGGCGAAACCGGCGTGGATGGCGTCACCGTTCAGTTGTATGCCGCCTCCGATTTGACTGCTGCGCTGGCTACGCAAATCACGGCCAACGGCGGTTATTACCTGTTCAACAACCTCGAAGCGGGCGACTATGTGGTTATCATCACCGCTGAAAACTTCGACAATACCGGCGTTGGCGATACGACTACCGCGCTGGTGGGCTACTGGTCTTCGCAAACGGCGCGAAATGCCACCGGCGCGGTAGCCGAAACCCTGGCGGATTCGCCCGAAACCGGCCAGGATTCAGACGACAATGGCACGCGCGATACCTCCGGCAGTGTGGCATCTCAAACCGTCACCCTCGGCCCGACCTTCAACGAGCCGACCGCCGAAAGTGATACCGACCTCACGCTGCCCGGTAATCAGCAGGGCCAGCCCGATAATCAGGCCAACATGACCGTGGATTTTGGTTTCTATACCATGACCCTCGGCAGCCTGGTTTGGAATGATGTCAATGATAACGGCCTGGTGGATCTCGGCGAATCGGGCATTGACGGTGCAACTGTGGAACTCTACGCCGTGGATGGCGCCGGCCTGCCGGTTGGCGCGCCCGTGGCGACCGTTGCCACCGCTGGCGGCGGTTACTACACCTTCAGCGGCCTGCCGCAGGGCAACTACCTCGTCCGCCTGCCGGAGAGCAATTTCCTCGGCAGCGGCGCCTTGCGCGACTACTACTCCAGCACGGGCGGCGGCGCGTATGAACCCGCTCCCAACCCGGATTTGGATACGACTGATTCCGACGATAACGGCTCGCAGGTTGGTTCACTGGGCTTCAGCGGCGGCTACATTCAGAGCGGCATTTTTGCGCTCAGCCCGGCGGCGGAAGCCAGTTATGACAACCCGACCGGCTCCACCAGTGAGCCGCGCGTGGACTTTGGCGTTTTCAAAAGCCTGCTCGCCGATTTGGGCGTGACGAAGGACGACGGCGTGTTGGTCTACGTCCCCGGCGGCACGCTGACGTACAGCATCACGGTCAGCAACACCGGTCCGAGCGACGCGCCCGGCTCCGTGCTTGCCGACGCCCTGCCCGCGCAGATTGCCGC
>MNXJ01000058.1 GCA_001872455.1 Anaerolineae bacterium CG2_30_57_67
ATGTGCTGAGCAAATAATCTGTGTATAGTTCCAAGTGTTGTTTGTTCATGTACAAATTTTACTCGGATTCCGCACCTGCTGCGTAACATCAGTTATTAATTGGAGACTTCCATGACTAAAACTTCTTATCCTCCTATTCACCGGGTGGCAATCAGCACAGGCGGCGGCGACGCGCCCGGGCTGAATGCGGTCATCCGCGCGGTGGTACTCTCGGCGCTCAAGCGCGGCTGGGAAGTGTACGGCATCCGCGACGGTTTCAACGGCTTGCTTTTGCCTGAGCAATACCCCGAAGGCGGCGTCATTCGTCTGACGCGCGAAACCGTGCGTGGTATCACCCATTTGGGCGGCACTATTTTGGGAACCAGCAACCGGAATAGCCCCTTGCACTACCCCATTCATCTACCGGATGGCACAATCGAAGAGGTTGACCGTTCTGATGAGTTGGTGCGCGCCTTTCGCCTGCACCACATCGACGCGCTCATCACTATCGGCGGGGACGGCTCGCTGGCGATTGCAAATGTGCTGGCCCAAAAAGGACTGCGTCTGGTGGCGGTTCCAAAGACGATTGACAATGATTTAAACAAGACGGATGTCACCTTTGGCTTCGATACCGCGGTCGGTTTTGCAGTGGAAAGCATTGACCGCCTGCATTCTACTGCCGCTTCACATGGCCGCGTAATGGTGGTTGAAGTGATGGGGCGTTACGCCGGTTGGATTGCCCTGCATTCTGGCGTTGCGGGCTCGGCGGACGTGATTCTCATCCCTGAAATTCCTTACGATATCAACAAAGTTGTCGAAAAGGTCCATCAGCGCGACGAACAGGGCAGTCACTTCACCATCGTTGTTGTTGCTGAGGGCGCAAAACCCATCGGCGGCGAGGTTTCGGTTTTGGAGAAACAATCGGGCCGCGCCGAACGCCTGGGCGGTATCGGTGAAAAAGTGGCGGCGGAGATTACCGCCATCTCTGGCAAGGAAACCCGCGTCGTGGTTCTTGGTCATCTTTTGCGCGGCGGTACGCCGACCGCTTTCGACCGGCTGATTGCTCTGCGCTTTGGCGCGGCGGCGGTGCGCGCCCTGGAAGACGGCCAGGCCGGGGTGATGATTGCACTTGAGCCGCCCAATGTCAAATATGTTCCTATTTCTGAAGCGCTCGGAAAAATGAAAACGGTGCCGCTTGACAGTGATATTGTCTACACTGCCCGCGACTTGGGCGTCATCTTTGGCGATTAGTTTCAAATAATGAGCGCCGGTCAGTAGACCGGCGCTCATTATTTTCTGATGTTACAAGGTGCTGGAGCGGGTGGCGATTTTTTCCTTCACCATTGTTAC
Organism: Anaerolineae bacterium CG2_30_57_67; assembly: GCA_001872455.1. GTDB lineage: Bacteria > Chloroflexota > Anaerolineae > Anaerolineales > Villigracilaceae > UBA8950. The sequence goes on from MNXJ01000058.1 coordinate 1,330, forward strand.
AAACTCTGCCAGCGGAATATTGTTCTGCTGACTTCCATCGCGCATTCGCAGTGAAACGACCCCTGCATCGGCTTCATTTGCGCCGACGACCAGCATGTATGGCACTTTCATCAATTGCGCCGAGCGGATTTTGGCGTTCATGCGCTCGCCGCCTAAATCGGCGCTGACGCGCACGCCCGCTGCGCGCAGTTGGGCGGCGACCTGGGCGGCGTACTCGTTTTGCCCGTCGGTGATCGGGATGACGCGCGCCTGTTCGGGCGCCAGCCAAACCGGGAAGGCGCCGGCGTAATGTTCGATGAGAAAGCCAATCATGCGCTCGTGCGTGCTGAGCGGGGCGCGGTGAATGCAGAGCGGAATTTCATCGGCGCCGTCTTTGTTGGTGAACTTCAGGTCGAAGCGTTCCGGCACGGCGAAATCCACCTGATTGGTGGCCAGGGTGAATTCGCGCCCGATGGCGCTCCAGATTTGTACGTCAATTTTGGGGCCGTAGAAAGCGGCTTCGTTTTCCACTTCCACAAACGGGACGTTGCCGTTTTGCATGGCGCGGCGCACCATATCTTCGATTTTGACCCACAGGCGTTCGTTATCCACGTATTTTTTGCCCAGCCCGGCTTTGGCGTGCAGGCTGAGGCGCATCACATAGCGGTCAATGCCGAACAGGTCGAAGTATTTTTTGTACAGGTCAATCACGCCCATGAACTCGCTCTCGAATTGTTCTTCCGCGCAGTAGATGTGCGCGTCGTTCATTTGCATTGAGCGCACGCGCATCAGGCCAAACAGTTCGCCGGATTTTTCGTAGCGGTAGCAGGTGCCATATTCCGCCAGGCGGATGGGCAGGTCGCGGTAGGAGCGTGGGCGCGCGCCGAAGATTTTGTGGTGCATCGGGCAGTTCATCGGCTTGATGTAGTATTTGACGCCTTCCAGTTCCATGGGCGGGTACATGCTTTCGGCATAGTAGGGCAAATGACCGGAGCGCAGGAACAAATCTTCCTTGGTGATGTTGGGGGTGCGCACACGGCTATACCCGGCTTTTTCTTCCATTTCTTTGGCCAGCTTTTCCAGCTCTTCAATCAGAATGCCGCCGTTGGGCATCCACAGCGGCAGGCCGGGGCCAACCTCGTCATCGAACAAGAAAATATCCAGGTCTTTGCCCAACTTACGATGGTCGCGCTTTTTGGCTTCTTCCAGCATCTGCAGGTATTGCTTCAATTCGTCGGGTTTTTGCCAGGCCGTGCCGTAGATGCGCGTCAGCATCTTGTTCTTCTCGTCGCCGCGCCAATAGGCCCCAGCAATGGACATCAACTTGACCGCCGAGGGGTTAATCTGGCGCGTATTTTCCACGTGCGGCCCGCGGCATAAATCGGTGAAGGTGTCGTGCTGATAGATAGAAATCTCCGGCTTTTCCTTGAGCGGATTGCCGTATTCGTCTAGGCCGCCTTTTTCCAGCCCGTCAATCAGTTCCAACTTATAAGGCTGGTCTTTGAAAATCTGGCGGGCCTCGTCTGCCGAGAGCGCCTTGCGCTGAAAAACATGTCCGCCTGCGATAATCTGCCGCATCCGTTTTTCGATTTTCTCCAAATCTTCCTGGGTGATGGGCTGCGGCAGGTCAAAGTCATAGTAAAAGCCGTTTTCCACCGGCGGGCCAATGGTGTACTTCGTCTCCGGGTAAAATTCCAGCACGGCCTGCGCCATGATATGCGCCGCCGAGTGGCGGATGCGGTAAATTTGCGTATCTTCGTACCGTTCAGACATTCGAGCCTCCTTTGAAAAACAAAAAACTCCCATCCCAACACGGGACGAGAGTTGTTGACTCACGCGGTTCCACCCGATTTACCTTCCTGCGAAGGTATCTCATCAGCCGATAACGAAGCCATCCGTTTTGCTTACTGACTGATCACCGTTGACTGATCACTGTTCTGCATCACGCTCGCGGGTGGTTTTCAACGGATTTGGCTGGAGCAGGCTCTCAATCTGCGGCCCGGCTCTCCCTGTCAGTTTGTTCCGTTTACTCGTCCCGGTCACTGCGTTTGGTGCTGATTTCCTTGCTTGTGGGCGGAATAGGGCTCGAACCTACGACCTCTGCTATGTCAAAGCAGTGCTCTAACCAACTGAGCTACCCGCCCAAGCGAGTTCGTATTATACACACCTGCTAAAAAAATGACAAGGCCGATTTTTAATCTGCGGTATAATCGCACCTGCTATGAGCGAAAAACGCCCGGAAGATTTATCGGTGGAAGAACTGCGCCGTTTGCTGCTCAACAAGCGGCGAGTGACCCGCCACGACCGGCTGGAGCGCTTCAAGCGTACCGGGCGGGTGCTCTCGCTGGCGGTGGATGCGCCCGAAGATGAATCGGACGCCCCGGCCCCGCTGGAAGCGCTGGCTGCTGAGCGAGAGTTTCAGCCGCTGCCCAAAAATCCGCGCCGGGCGCTGATGGAGCGGGCGCTGCTGGCGGTTGAAATTCTGGCCGTTTTGGGGCTGGTTGGCATTGCCGCCATGTTTTTTGGCATGATGCGTACCTTGAATACTGAAGTCGCCGCCTCGCTGGAGCAACCGACCGCCGCCGCCACGCCCCTGATTACCGCAGTGGTCTTACCGTCTGGGCACACCCCACCCAACGTTGTCGGCGGCGCACAACCCAACGAAGCCGAAATTCCCGAACATTTACGCCCGTTGGTGCAGAATGCTGTCAGCGCGCCGGTGCCCACTTCCAGCCCGGCGCAAGCCATCCGCATTCAAATCCCCGCGCTGGGTGTGGATGCGCCGGTCGTGCAGGGTGATGACTGGGAGCAGCTCAAGAAGGGCGTTGCTCAACATATCGGCACCCCAAATCCGGGTGAGAATGGCAATCTTGTTCTTTCGGCGCACAACGATATTTTTGGCGAACTCTTCCGCGAGTTGGACCGCCTTCAGCCTGGCGATGTCGTCATCTTGTACACCAATCAGCGTCAGTACACATACCTGATTACTGGCACGCAGATTGTGGAACCAACCCGCGTGGAAGTGATGGCTTCTACGCCCGACCCGGTCGTTACGCTCGTCTCGTGTTATCCTTACCTCATTGACAACCAGCGGATTGTCGTTTCCGCCGTATTACAAAACCCCTAGGAGAAAGCAATGGCAAAGAAAATTTCCCTCAAATCCGCCGCCCCGGTAGAATTCAACCCTGACTACACCCACGTCAAAGCCGACCTGAAGCGCATCGGTGTTCTGGCAGGATCGTTTTTTGCTCTGCTGATTGTGCTGTCATTCTTTTTGAAATAAATGCTCAATCAGTCGCTCATCCAGTGGAAGTCCGAAATTTGGTCGTGGTTATAAAGTAAGTGACGCTTTTCAACGTGAATTTCGCAAATGAGCGAATGCCGCGGATTTCTCCAAATTTATTGGTGGAATTCGCCAATTCGCGCCATTTGCGTTCCATGATCGAAAGACGCTCATTACACAAGCCGCCAATTTTCGTCCACCCGGCAAAGATGTGGATAATCACCAGGGCTTTTTTATTGACGTATTTGTTCACAATGGTATAATACCCACTCGCTCTGCCCTGGCAGAAACACGCCAGGGCGGTTGCTTGAATTAATGCCAGAGTTTGCGGCATGTGTCATCCCGGCTTCCCCGTCTGTTGGCGAAATCGCAGGCAGTGCGGCGAAGCGAAGACCAGGAGAAAGGGATTATGAAATACGTTATCGTTGAAAGCGGCGGCAAACAATATAAAGCCGTCGAAGGTACTACCATCGAAGTAGACCTTCTGCACGTTGAACCCGGCCAGCCCCACGAATTAAATCAAGTGCTGTTGCTGGTGGATGGCGACGAAATCCAGGTTGGGCAACCCACCCTGCCCGGTGTCACCGTTCAGACCAAAGTGGTGGAGCATTTCAAAGGTGAAAAAACCTTTAACTTCGCCTATTCACCCAAAAAACGCATTCGCCAGAAGACCGGGCACCGTCAGAACTACACCCGCCTTCAAATTGAAAAGATTGGCTCGTAAGAGAGGTAACCATGGCACACAAGAAAGGTGGCGGCTCAAGCCGCAACGGTCGAGATTCTAATTCGCAGCGGTTGGGTGTTAAGCGCTACTCGGGCGAATTTGTTCTTTCCGGTCATATCATCGTGCGTCAGCGCGGTACTCATCTCAAACCTGGCCTGGGCGTTGGTCTGGGCAAGGACGATACCATTTTCGCCGTGACCGACGGGATGGTGTTCTTTGATGTTTATCATGGCCGCAAGCGCGTCAACGTCATTCCCGCCAAAATGCTTGAAGCCGAGGCGTAGGAGACTCCCATGAAAGCAGAAATTCATCCCAAATACTATTCCGATGCCAAGGTTTCTTGCGCATCCTGTGGCGCGACCTGGACGACTGGCTCAACACGCAAAGAACTGCGCGTTGAAATTTGTTCCAACTGCCACCCCTTCTTCACCGGCGAAAGCTCGCGCATGATCGACATCGAAGGTCAGGTGGACCGCTTTTACAAGAAGTTGCAGGCCCGCCAGGACTATGTCGAAGGTCAAAAGGCCAAAGAAGGCGCCAAAACCTCCCCGAATCGTCCTGTCGCTGATTTGGAACTTGGCCCCCGCGCCACCAAAGCGCTGGCCGCCGCTGGTATCACCGAAATTGGCGCGCTGATGGCAAAATTGACCGAAAGCGATGCCGCTGCACTGGCAGTGGAAGGTTTTGGCCGCAAATCGCTCATTGACGCCAAGAAAAAACTCCGCGCCATGGGCTATGACGTTCCCGAAACTGCCGCTAAAGCGGCTTAATTTACCAGATTTTCAGGTAAACTAGACAGGCAGATGGTATCATCTGCCTGTCTTTATTTTATTTTTCGGAGCGTCCATGAATCACAAAATCGGTTCCATCGAAGTCGTCTGCGGCTCGATGTTCAGCGGAAAAACCGACGAACTCATCCGCCGCCTGCGCCGCGCCGTCATCGCCCGCCAGCGCGTGCAGGTTTTCAAACCGTCCATTGACGTGCGTTACACGGTCGAAAAAGTCACCTCGCATGCTGGGGCTGAATTTGATGCCCTGCCGCTGGAAAATTCTGCAGAAATTTTTTCACACTTATCACCCGAAACCACCGTTGTCGGCGTGGACGAAGCCCAATTTTTTGACCCCGGCATCGTCGAAATTTGCCGCCAAATGGCCGATCGCAACATTCGCGTCATCGTCGCCGGGCTGGATACAGATTTCCGCGCCGAACCTTTCGGACCGATGCCCACGCTGATGGCGCAGGCCGAACGCGTAGACAAACTTCAGGCCATTTGCATGATTTGCGGTGAACCTGCCAGCCGCACACAACGCCTGGTGAACGGTAAACCCGCCCGCTACGATGATCCCATTGTCATTGTTGGCGCTTCCGAACTCTACGAAGCGCGCTGCCGCCGCCATCATGAAGTACCCCGTTAGGGGCGCAAGTCCCCAAGGTGAAAATCATGCAAGAATACCGTGAATTTTTGGCTAAAACGCTGATTGACGAAACCGCCCTGCAAAACCGCATCCGCGAGCTGGCCGAAGAAATCAACCACGACTATGCCGGGCAAGATTTGATGCTGATTTGCATCCTGCGCGGCGGCGTCGTTTTTATGGTGGATTTGATGCGTCATATCCGCGTGCCGCATGTCATGGACTGTATGGCGATTTCGTCCTACGGCGTTGGCGCACGCGCCAGCAACGGCAATGTGCGCGTCACCTACGACCTGCAAAACAACATCGCTGGCCGCAACGTGCTGATTGTCGAAGACATCGTTGATAGCGGCCACACCATTTCGCACGTTTTGGAAATGCTCTCGACCCGTAACCCCAAAAGCCTGAAAGTTTGCGTTTTGCTCGACAAAAAAGAACGCCGCGAAGTGCCAGTGCCGGTCGCCTATTGCGGTTTTGAAATTCCCAATGCCTACGTTTTTGGCTACGGCCTCGATATTGACGAGTATTATCGCAACTTACCTTTCATTGGTATTGTGGATTTGGAAAAGTACAAGGGAAACACAGAATAAATGAAGAATGAACAGTTTGACCTTTGACCTGCCTTATGGAACCTGAAAATTGGAGCGCTTACGCTGGCCGCTGGGTCGCCGTTTTACGTGGGCGCATCGTTGCCCAAGCCGTCACCCGCGAAAAAGCCCTGCTGGCAGCGCGCCTCTTGCGCCCCAAAGAAGTTCCCCAACTGATCTATATGCCTGACTCCCTGCCCATTTTTTATTCTCCTCTGCTTCAAACGGTACGCGCCGCCTGGCCTGCCGAGACGCCCCTGCACCTGGTTGGCGGCGCGATACGAGATTCTTTGCTCGGGCGCGAGTCGCACGACCTTGACTTTGCTGTTTCATCCGGTGCGCTGAATCTCGCCCGCAGCCTCGCCAATCGCCTCAGCGCGGCCTACTTTCCGCTGGATGTTGAAAATGACACTGCCCGAGTCATTCTCACTCACCCCGACGGGCAACGCGACAGCCTCGATTTCGCCGGGTATCGCGGCACAGATTTACAGGCCGACCTGCGCGACCGCGATTTTACCGTCAACGCCATCGCGTTGGATGTCTTCAGCGGCGAAGCAATTGACCCGCTCGGCGGCGCGCGCGACTTGCGCGAGAAGATCATTCGCGCCTGTTCACCCACATCTCTTCAGGATGACCCCGTGCGCATTTTGCGCGCCGTGCGCCAAGCCGCTACTTTTGGCTTTTCCATCGAAACCGAAACCCGTCAGCAGATGAAAGCCGCCGTCCCTGGCCTGAAAAATATCTCCGCTGAACGCCTGCGCGACGAACTCTTCAAAACCCTGGAAGGCCCCGGCCCCGATGGCGCCATCCGCGCCCTCGATTTGCTCGGCGTTTTGCCTTACCTCTTGCCGGAACTGCCCGCTCTCAAAGGCGTCACCCAATCGCCCCCGCACGTTCACGATGTTTGGACGCACACGCTGGCTGTTTTGCGCCATCTCGAAGGCATTCTTGCCCTGCTCGACCCGCGCTACGATGAAGAAAAATCCAACGCTGACCTGTTCAACGCTCTGCTGGTTCTGCGTCTGGGACGTTATCGCGCTCAACTGGGCGAACACTTTGCCGCGCCTCTTAACCCGGAACGTTCTTTGCGCGCGCTCCTGTTTTTTGCCGCCCTGTACCACGATATTGAAAAGCCTGCCAACCGTACCGTTGAAGAAAACGGGCGCATCCGCTTTTTCGGCCATGACGAAAAAGGCGCGCAGACCAGCCTGCGGCGCGCCATGGCTTTGCGCCTCAGCAACGACGAGATGGACCGCTTGAAAGCCATCGTTCGCCATCACATGCGCCCGCACCATTTCTCCAGCCGCCAGCAATCTGAAGGCATAAATCCCACCCCGCGCGCCATCTACCGCTACTTCCGCGAGACCGGCGCAGCGGGCGTGGATATTCTCCTGCTTTCGCTGGCCGACCTGCGCGCCACCTACGACCACACCCTGACACAGGAAACCTGGAGCGCCGCGCTCGACTCGGTGCGCGTTTTGCTCGAGGCCTGGTACGAGAAACCCGCCGAAGTCATCCACCCGCCACAACTGCTCAACGGCGACGACTTGATGGCCGAATTTAAATTATCTCCCAGCCGTGAAATCGGCCAGATACTCGAGGCGGTGCGAGAAAATCAGGCCGCCGGGCGTATTCTCACCCGCGCCGATGCCCTATTGTTTGCGCGCGGCTGGCTGGAGTCTTTGCGAAAGAACCCATGATGCCCCCAATTCTCTTACTCATTCACGGCTTCCCGTTCGATGCCAGCGTCTGGCGAACTTTTTTGCCTTACATCGAACCATATTTTCGCGTCCTCACCCCCGATTTGAGCGGATTTGGAAAATCGCTTGCCGCGCCTGCCGCTTCGCTGGAAGAAAACGCCGATCAATTGGCCGCATTTCTGGCCGAAGAAGCCCCCGCGGGAGCCTTTGTCGCCGGTCATTCGATGGGCGGGTACATCGCCCTGGCCCTCGCGCTGCGCCATCCGCAACAGGTTCTTGGCCTTGGCTTGCTCTCCACTCAGACCGCACCCGATTCGCCGGAGCGCGCCGCCGCCCGCTATCAGACCGCCGAACAGGTGGCCGCGCAAGGCATGATCCTTCTGGCCGAGACGATGCCCGCCAAACTCTCTGCTGATCCAGGTCACACTTTGCCCCTGCGCGAGGTGATTTTGCGCCAGAAACCTGAAAGCGCCATCGCCGCGCTGAAAGCCATGGCTGACCGCCCCGACTCAACTTCCGCGCTGGCGGCGTTTCCCCGCCCGGTTGTCATTCTGCACGGCCTGGCCGATGCCGCCATCCCAGTCGAGCGCGCCCGCGAGATGAAAGCCGCCCTGCCCATCGCTACGCTGACCGAACTCCCGGATGTCGGCCACATGCCCTTCTGGGAATCCCCGAAAGCAACAGCGGCGGCGATTCTGGAATTGTTGTAGGCCGGGAAGCAGGTAAACTGGCGTCCTCATCACATGACTAAATTCCGTGTCGTTCTTCTCGCTGTTCTCATTCTTGCGCTCACTGGCGGGTTGTTTATTGCCGACTTGACCTACGCGCGCCGCGCACCGGGCGGGGGTGCATTTTTACCGCTCTGGCAGGGAACACGCAATTTTCTCTTTCAGGGCGTCACCCCCTACGGTGAATTGACCGCCCTTAACGCGCAAACCTTGCTCTACGGGCGCGCCGCCCGTTCCACCGAAAATTCTCTGCGCGCCGACCAACCGCTCTACCTGCTCTTGCTCTATTCTCCCCTGGCCGCCATCCGCGATTTCACCCTCGCCCGCGCCTTGTGGATGCTGGCGCTGGAAGCGACACTGGCCGCGTTGCTTTTCGTCTCCGTCAACCTGGCAGATTGGCATCCGCGCCCGCTGGTCTGGCTGCCGCTGATAATTTTCGCCATCCTTGGCTACCCATCGCTGATGGCGCTCCACACCGCCAGCCCGCTGGTAGCGGTCACACTTTGGCTGGTAAGCGCCGTTTGGGCAATTTCGCGCCGCGCCGACGAACTCGCTGGTCTTTTACTGGCTTTTACCCTGGTTTACATCGAAAGTCTTCTGCCTGCCACGCTTTTTCTTCTGGCCTGGGTATTTTTTAGCGCCCGCAGGCGCGTGCTGGCCGGTTTTGGTATGACCCTGGTTTTGGCATTCAGCGTCACCCAATTACTTGCGCCCGGTTGGATTGCCGATTTTGCCAGCGCCGCCTTCAAAAACTGGCAATTCAACGCCGCCATCTCCACCTTTGCCTTGTTTGAAAAATGGTTTCCAGCCATCGGCGCGCGCCTGGCCTGGGGACTAACTCTCGTCGTGCTGTTGATGCTCGGCCTCGAGACCACGCTCGCCCTGCGCCGCGACTCGCGCTGGCTCTTCTGGACGCTTTCACTGACGCTGGTAGCGACGCCTCTGCTCGGATTCCCCGTCCCCGCCGCAGAACGACTATTTCTGCTTTTGCCGCCCGCATTGCTGATCGCCTCGGTCATGGAACAACGCTGGGGCGCGTGGGGACGTATCGCCGCGCTCTCCGTCTTCAGCCTGATTTTCGCACTGCTGTGGATGCAATCCTTCTTCAATTTTCACTGGGCTTTTCTCTGGATCGCGCCGCTGATGCTGGTTTTGCTTTACTGGGTGCGCTGGTGGGCGGCGCGTCCCGCCCGTTTGTGGGCCGACCAGTTGAGCGCACTGGATGAACATGACTCGCGCTGAGTGGTTTTTTCTCTTCAGCGTTGGGCTGGCATTGGCGTTAGGTGTCGCCGCGCTGCAGCATTCTCCCGGCTACATGGACGCGGATTACTACATGGCAGGCGCAGTGCGACTGGCACAGGGGCATGGCTTTAGCGAAATCATTTTGTGGAATTACCTCGATGACCCATCTGTCCTGCCGCATCCATCGCATGGCTACTGGATGCCCCTGGCATCACTGATTGCCGCTCTGCCGATGGCGCTGGCTGGGAACACTGCCTTCTGGCTGGCGCGCCTGCCCTTTATTTTTCTCGCCGCTTGCATACCGCCGGTCACGGCCTGGCTCTCCCTGCGTCTGACCGCCCGCCGCGAACTGGCTCTGCTTTCTGGCCTGCTGGCCGCTTTCCCCACCTATCAGGCCTCCTTCATCGCCACCATTGATAACTTTGTCGTCTACAACCTGCTCGGCGCTTTCTTTTTCATTCTTCTCGCCACCAATCCCCCAATCAAACAACCGGATAACCCGATAATTGTCCAGCCAAACGCCCGAACCGCTACCATCCTCGGCATTATCGCTGGTTTCATGCACCTCGCCCGCGCCGAAGGTTTTCTCTGGTTACCCCTGGCTTTGCTGGCTGTTTTCTGGCCGATTTGGAAGACACCTAAAAAATGGTTTCCCGCCCTGCTCTGGCCGATTGTTGGCTACCTGCTGGTGATGTTCCCCTGGTTCTGGCGCAACTGGAACGAATTTGGCGCACCCCTCGCCCCGGGCGGTGCGCGCGCGCTGTGGTTGACTGTCTACGCCCAGACCTTTCTCTACCCGGCCTCCGGCCTGACCCTACAACACTGGCTGGACTCGGGCTGGCAGGCGCTTCTGCAAACCCGGCTGTGGGCGCTGGGAGAAAATGCCGGTACCGCCTTCGCTGCCCAAGGTGGAATTATCCTGTCACCGTTTATCTTGCTTGGCTTCTGGCGCGTTCGCCGCAACACGGCTGTGGCGTTAGGCGGTTTAGCCTGGCTGGGGTTATATCTGGTGATGTCACTTGTTTTCCCCTTTGCGGGGTCGCGCGGTAGTTTTTTCCACGCTGGCGCGGCGCTCATGCCGCTCGGCTGGGTGCTTGCGCCCATCGGCCTCGATGTGGCGATCAGCGCCGCCCGCGCCCGCGGCTGGTTTGACCCGGCGGCGTTTCGCGTTTTTCGGGTGATGCTGCTGGCCGTCAACCTGGCGCTGACGCTGGTTTTGCTTAACATCCGCATTTTTAATACTCCCTGGGACCTTTCCTCCCAAAATTACACTCGCGCCGAGCAGTCCCTGCGGCAGCTCGATGCACCCACTGATGTTCCCATCATGGTTGCCAACCCGCCAGGCTTTTATCTGGAGGGCAACCGCCCAGCAATTGTCCTGCCAACAGCTGCTCTGCCAGATGCGCTTGAATTGATACACCATTTTGACGTACGCTACCTCATTCTGGAAGCGGATAGCCTGACCAATTGGTCGCAAGACGTGTACGGCCAATCTCAAACCGACCATTTTCGGTTGGCCGATGATTTGGGAAATGTGCGAATCTATGAAATTCTTCCGTAGCTATCCTGTTTGGCTGGCACTGACCGCTGCGCTGGGCGGGCTGACCTACATCCTCAGCGCGGCCTACATCTACCGCCCCGGCTTCCCGCTTGATGACGCCTGGATTCACCTGACGTACGCGCGCAACCTGGCCTTGCTGGGCGAATGGTCATTTTTACCGGGGCAGCCTTCCGCCGGTTCAACTTCGCCGCTCTGGACGCTTCTGCTCGCCCCAGGGTTTTGGCTCAAGCTGGCGCCGTATTTCTGGCCGTATTTTCTGGGAACTTTGTGCTTTTTTCTGTTGGCCTGGCGGGTGGAATTTTCCCTGCGCGCGTTGGAGCCGACCTATCAGCCCCGCCTGCCCTGGGGCGGATTCCTGCTTCTAGGCGAATGGCATCTGGCCTGGGCGGCTTCGTCAGGGATGGAAGTTTTGCTCCACGCCCTGCTCGTCACCGCTGCGCTGACCATGATTCTGCTAAACGACCGGCGTTTTTTTCTGCTGGGCGCGCTGGCCGGGCTGAGCGTTTGGGTGCGTCCCGATGGCGTCACCCTGCTGGGACCGTTGGTTTTGTGGGTAATTTTCCCATCAAGATTTCATATTCAACCATCAACCGTCAACCATCAACTTTCGACCTTCGACCTTCGACCTTTAACCGCCCTTCTCTCCGGTTTCCTCCTTTTCTTCCTGCCCTACCTGGCCTTTAACCATGCGCTGGCAGGTTCACTCTGGCCGAACACTTTTTATGCCAAGCAGGCCGAATACGCCGCCTGGCAGACCAAGCCATTTTACGAAAAGGCGGGACAATTTTTTGTGCAATTTCTGCCTGGTTTGACGGCATTTCTCGCGCCAGGCATTTTTCTTCTCCCCTGGCGTGAGCGCCGCTGGGCGTTGGCGCTGGCGCTGATTTGGGTAGCTGGCTACATAGGGCTTTACGTCAGCCGCTTACCGGTTTATCAGTATGGCCGCTACACCATGCCTGTCTTGCCAATTTTGATTCTGCTCGGGCTGTGGGGATTTTTCCGCTGGCGGGCCGGCGTACACACGCGCATCGGACGGCAGTTGCGTCTGGCCTGGTCAGCATCGCTGTTGCTGGTGACGATTCTCTTTTGGGGGCTGGGCGCGCGCACCTTCGCCGCAGACGTGGCCTTTATCGAAAGCGAAATGGTGCAGACCGCCCGCTGGAGTGCAAAAAACGTACCGCCCGGCGCGCTCATCGCCGCGCACGACATTGGCGCACTGGGTTTCTTCGATGGCCGTCATGCCATTCTCGACCTGGCCGGGCTGATTTCACCAGAGGTCATTCCCTTTATCAACGATGAAACCCGCCTGGCACGGTTTTTGGCGGAAAAAGGCGCAGGCTACGTCGTCGCCTTCCCGAACTGGTATCCCGGCCTGGTTCGAGATTGTTTTTCCATCTACCAGAGCGATGGCGCATTTGCAGGGGCGTCTCCGCTGGGAAAAATGAACATCTACCAGTGCTCATCGGCCAACAGGAAACCTTAAGAAAAACTGTGGCCTGTGCTATACTCAAAACAAGGTTGACGATTATGGATGAAATCACGCTTGTTGTCGTAGATGACCACCCACTTTTTCGACAGGGAATTGTGGATACGCTCTCGCTGGAGCCCGGGCTACGCGTAATAGGACAGTCGGCGCGTGGCGAATTGGGGCTGGAGATGATTCGCGCTTTGCGCCCGGACGTCGCCATTGTGGATGTGAACTTACCAGGAATGAATGGACAGCAAATTGCTCATGAACTCAACATTGACAAACAGGCCACCCGCGTCATTTTGCTGACTGCCTACGATGATTCGGAGCAGAGTTTACACGCGGCAATTGCTGGTGCGGCGGCCTATTGCACCAAAGATATTCAACCGGAAGAGTTGATTAAGATTGTGCGACAGGTATTGACCGGAAAATATGTCATGGCGGGGCAGGTGATGTCGCCGCGTGAGTTTCAAGCCTGGCTGAAATGCCAGTTGGAATCGGCGCGACGCTCGTACAGCGAGCCGGGCAACCCATTTCACCCGCTTTCGGACCGCGAGATGGAAGTCTTGAACTGTGTAGTACGCGGCATGAGCAACAAAGAAATTGCTGTGCTGTTGGGCATCAGTCACCAAACTGTCAAAAACCATATTACCTCCATTTTACGAAAATTCAACGTGGAAGACCGCACCCAGGCAGTTGTGTATGCGCTCAAACGCGGCTGGGTAAATTTAAATCAGGAGTAGGAGAACGGGTTTATGGCTGAAGAATTGACCGCCGTTTCACCGGAAGAATCGCGCAAGAGCTTTCAAAAAGAGTTGGAAGAAACGACCCGCGCTTTGCGTGAAGTCACCCTGATGCTCGAGCAAAGTCAGGGCGAAATGGGCAAGTTGACCCAGCGCAATGCCGCCATTACCGCCCATCTTCAGCAAGCGCAAGCCCAAGGTAGCGCTATTGCAGTTGCTGATTTACGCATGGCCTACGATTCTGCTCTGGATGCGCAACAGCGCCTGTTTGTGATGCGCGGCCAGTTGGAGAAACTGCAAAACGACCAGACACACCTGAAGCAGCTGCAGGCCGCTTTAGAAAAACTATTAGCCGCGTTGGATGCTCCCGCAGGCGCGACGACGGGCAGTGTGAAAACAGGTTCCACATCCAGTATGGAAATGGTCATTCAGGCGCAAGAAGCAGAACGCCAACGCTTGTCGCGCCAGATGCACGACGGCCCGGCGCAGGCGCTTTCTAACTTTATTTTGCAAACCGAAATTGCCATGCGTCTGATGGATATGGACGTGACCCAGGCGCGTGCAGAGCTGATGAGCTTGAAGGCAGCGGCGATGAGCACCTTTCAAAAGGTGCGTAATTTCATCTTTGAGTTGCGCCCGATGATGTTGGATGATTTGGGACTGGCGCCCACCATTAAACGCTATGCCGACGCTTTTAAGGAACAAACCGGCTTGGAAGTCAACGCCACCGTCAGTGGGCAAGATAAACGTTTGGAATCTTACATTGAGGTGCTGATTTTTCGCGCAGTGCAGGAACTACTCGGCAACGCCGCCCGCCATAGTGAGGCCAGCCTGGTGAAAGTGCTGGTGGATATTGGCGAAAATATTGTCAAAGTGGCAGTAGATGATAATGGCAAAGGTTTTGACCCTGAAATTCTCAAAAGTGGCAATAGTCTGGGCGTCAACTTGATCCGAGAGCGGGTGGAAATGCTGGGAGGCGCTTTTGAACTGGATAGTGTCGCCGGGCGCGGAACGCGCGTGACCTTCTCGCTCCCGGCGCGTGTGGCCGAAAAGTAACCGTTTTTATTTGCAAAATTGTAAGCAAAAAGATCTTGTATTTTTGGTTGCACTGCCTATAATATAAATATCCCTGAATTCAGGGTAAATCCAGCGATGAAAGGAGGTGAAAGCCATGTTATTCGCTCCGAAAGAAAAAGGCCAAGGTTTAGTTGAGTATGCTTTGATTCTCGTTTTGGTTGCTGTTATCGTTATTGCCGCGTTGACCGTTTTGGGACCCCTAATCGGTAACGTCTTCACAAAAATCAACAGCAGTCTCGGATAGTAATTTCGCTTTCAACTGAAGGCCGGTGGAACCCCAGAAATGGGGTTCCACTTTTTTATCCATCCTTTGGTCTACTTTTTATTTTCGCAGTTCTCCCAATGCTTGTTTTACTGTATAATCATGGTGGCGTTGTAATTTTTATTTGCAGGGGCAACGTCACAAACCCAAGCGATAGAAATATCGCGCTAATCATCAATGGAGAATGACTATGAGACGTGGCGGCAAGCTTTTGCTTATCATCATTGTGCTGATTTTGGTACTCAGCGTGGTGGCCTTTTTTGTCATTTCTGGCAGTGGCGGCCTCACCAACTTACTTGGAGGTGGACAGGCGGCACAACCAGCCAGCACCTCGAAGATTGTCATTGCCAAACAGCCTCTCAATCGAGACGAGTTGATTTCGGCGGAAACGCTTGAAGTCATTCCATACCCGGCTGATAAAATTGGTCCAACCATGTTCACAGATGTCAAGGCGGTGGCCGATATTTACTATGCCAAGTTCCCCATTGGACAGGGCGTGCCGTTGACAAAAGATATGCTTTCGCTGACACCCTTTGGTATGCCCGAAGGCTCACAATCGGCCAAATCTTTGCCAGGTGGCATGGTTGCGATTGCCATCCCCGCTACGCGCCTGGGGCTTGTCGGTTACGCCATTCGCGCGGGTGACCATGTTGATGTGATTGCCACCAATCTGTTCGTAGATGTGGATGCCAGTTTCCAGTCGGTGTTACCCAACTATACATCCGTCATTACCGCGCCGAGTAATATTCCACCGAATCCACAGGTTCTGACGCTAGGAATCGCTTCTGGCGGAGCCGGGTCAGTGCAGGGGCGCACGGAACTGGACCCAACCTTGAATCAGGCCATTTACCTTTCCCCAGCGGAGGCGCAACGCCCACGCTTGGTCTCACAGATGATATTGCAAAACATTCAAGTTTTGCAGGTGGGTGATTTTACAACAGGCGCGACAGCCACTACAGATCCCAATGCGGCGCCCGCTGACCAACAAGCCCAGGCCGCACCTGCGCCTGATATTGTCACGTTGATCGTCTCTCCGCAAGACGCCATCAGTCTGACCTATCTAATGTATGCCGATGCCAAGATTACACTGGTGTTACGTTCAGAAGGGGATGAAAATCCGACAGATATTCAGGCGGTGACCTTGCAATTCTTACTCAGCCAGTACAACATTCCTTTGCCTGCCAAACTGCCCTATGCGCTTGACCCGCGAGTGGATAAGTTACCCCTGCTGGGCGTAGCGCCCACGCCGCTTCCCAAACAGTAAACTTTGATGGAGTAAAACTTCATGGCAGACAAGATTCGCGTTTTGATTGTGGATGATGTTGCCGAAACGCGCGAGAACGTTCGTAAATTATTACAGTTCGAATCGGATATTGAAGTGGCCGGGGCGGCGCGCTCGGGTAGAGAAGCTGTACAGATGACTCAGGAATTAAAGCCGGATGTCGTCTTGATGGACATTAACATGCCAGACATGGATGGCATCGCAGCGACTGAAATGATTCGTCAGCGCGACCAGATTACTCAGATTGTCATTCTTTCTGTGCAAGGTGATCCCAATTACATGCGCCGCGCCATGCTGGCCGGCGCACGTGATTTTCTCACCAAACCACCAATGGCCGATGAACTGATTTCTGCCATTCGCCGCGCCGGGCAAATGGCACAGACCGAGCGTAGTAAAGCCGTGCAGATAGCTTCTGCCCCAGCCATGGCAATGGCGCAACAGATGGCGGCTGGACTCTCCAACGGTAAAGTAATTATGGTGTACGGCCCCAAGGGTGGTGTTGGAACAACAACTATTGCCGTCAACCTGGCGGTAGCGCTCAACAACACAGAAACCAACGTTGCCCTGATTGATGCCAAACTGCAATACGGCGACGTTGCCATATTTCTGAACGAACAGGGGAAAAATACCATTCTCGACTTGGCGCCCCGCGCCGACGAGTTGGACGCCGATGTCGTTGAAAGTGTGATGATTAAGCACAGCGCTTCTGGCCTGCATGTTTTAGCCGCGCCTTCCCGCCCGGAGCAGGCCGAACAGGTAACGCCGGACCAGTTCAGCAAGCTGGTCAAACGCCTGCGCCAAATGTATGCTTATATTATCGTTGACACGGCCAGCGCTCTGAACGACATCACTTTAGCGGCGCTGGATGGTTGTGACGTGGTCATTTTGGTCGTTACTCAAGATATACCGTCCATCAAAAATGCCCGCCTGTTTTTGGATTTACTACAGTCAATTGGCGTTCAACGCAACCGCGTTTGTTTTGTGATGAACAAGTATGACAAACGTATTTCCATTACTCCCGAAAAAGTGGCGGAAAATCTGAAACAGGCGGTGGGCGGCGTGATTCCATTGGACGAGCGAACAGTTATTCCGGCAGTGAATCGCGGCATTCCGTTTATGATTGATAATAAGGTACAGCCCTGCGCGCGGGCCGTTCTTGACCTTGCCGGTAATCTGCGCGCCCAACTGGAAAAGATGAATAATAATTGAGCGTTGGTTTTGGAGGTAGAGAATGTCTTTATTAAAGCGAATTGAACAAGGTCAGGGACGTTTGCCTGAAGGTCAGCAACCTGCCAAATCGGTTAGCAGCAGCGGCGCTCCCGTCGCCCCAGACACAGCGTCGGAAGGTGGTGGGCTTTCCTCGTTGCAGACGCGGCGAGTGAGCGCTCCAAGCACTACGCCTCAGGCTGGCACTTACTTTGACCTAAAAACACGGGTACAGAATAAACTGCTTTCAGAACTTGACCCGTCAATGGATATTACCAAGACGGAAGAAGTACGTCGCACGATTATGGGAATGTTTGAGCAAATTCTCAACGAAGAGAACATCGTCCTCTCGCGCCCGGAGCGTCAGCGTCTGTTTGAACAAATTGCGGCGGAGATTTTAGGGTTTGGGCCACTTCAACCGTTGCTGGATGACGATTCTATTTCTGAGATCATGGTCAATGGCCCTAAGAATATCTATGTAGAGCGCAAAGGAAAGCTGGTCCGCGTTCCAGTAGCGTTTGAAGGCAACGACCATGTAATGCGCATCATTGACCGTATCGTTGCCCCGCTTGGTCGCCGCATTGATGAATCCAGCCCATATGTAGATGCCCGTCTGCCGGATGGCTCACGCGTTAACGCGGTCATTCCCCCCATTTCACTGGTGGGACCAGTACTGACCATTCGCAAGTTTTCGCGCAGCCCAATTACAGTTGAGCAACTAATTCAATTTGGCACGATTACGGCAGAGTCAGTAGAGTTTTTGAAGGCTTGCGTTATTGGGCGACTCAACATTGTCGTTTCTGGCGGTACGGGTTCGGGCAAGACCACCTTGCTCAATGTGCTTTCTGGTTTTATCCCCAGCGACGAGCGTATTTTAACAATTGAAAATGCCGCCGAACTGCAATTGCGGCAGGAGCATGTTGTGACGCTTGAATCGCGTCCAGCCAACATTGAAGGCCGTGGTAACATCACCATCCGCGACCTGGTTAACAATGCCTTGCGTATGCGTCCTGAACGCATCATCGTTGGCGAATGCCGTGGTGAAGAAGCCTTGGACATGCTTCAGGCCATGAACACCGGCCATGACGGCTCCATGACAACAGCGCACTCCAACAGTCCGCGCGATACCCTCTCGCGTATGGAGACCATGACCCTGATGGCCGGAATGGACTTGCCCATTCGCGCCATTCGTGAACAAATATCTGCAGCAGTGGATCTGATTGTTCATCAGGAGCGTATGCGCGATGGCACGCGCAAAGTGGTCAACATCACTGAAGTCAGTGGTATGGAAGGTGATATCATCACGACGACTGACATCTTTACCTTTGAACAGACCGGCTACGAAAACGGAAAAGTGATGGGGCGTTTGCGTCCAACGGGCTTGCGGCCTAAATTTATGGACAAAATTGAAGCATCAGGCATTCACCTGCCCCCATCCATTTTTGGGGTGGGCGGCCGTCGCTATTAATTCATGCGGATTGATGAGGCGCTATGTTTGGTGTAGTTCTGATCGGCCTGATTGTCATTCTTGTTCTGGTTGCTATTGGCGTTTATGTCTCTTCTTCCAGTGAACGCACGCTCATGGAAGAGCGTTTAGGAAAATATCTGGAACGGGAAGATGCTACCGCTCAAAAGCAGGCCCAGCGTGAGCAAACCACTGCGCTGGCCGATTGGGTCAACAAACGGGTGGAAAACTCGTCTTTTGGTGAAGGCATTGCCAAAAATCTGGCTCGCGCCGATTTAAAATTTCGCCCCGGTGAATTTGTCGCCTTCATGGTAATTATCGCCGTAACGGTTGCTGGCTTGGCCTGGTTTTTGGGTGGCACAGACAATACGACTCGCACGGTTTCTGCCATCATTGGCGGCTCCCTGGGCTTTTTTGCGCCTATCCTTTATTTGCGCTCGCAACAGGGAAAGCGTCTGGTAAAATTTAACCAGCAATTGCCAGATATGCTCAATTTGATCGTCAACGGTCTACGCGCCGGATATTCCACCATGCAAGCCTTGGAATCCATCAGCAAAGAGTTACCCCCGCCCATCAGTGAAGAATTTCGCCGCGTGGTGCAAGAAATGCAATTGGGTATTCCAATGGACAAGGCCCTGGCTAATCTCCTACGGCGCATTCCCAGCGAAGACTTGGATTTTGTTATAACTGCCATGAACGTTCAGCGTGAAGTGGGTGGCCCATTGGCGGAAATTCTTGACACCATTTCTTATACCATCCGTGAGCGTATCCGTGTCAAAGGTGAAATTCGTGTGCTGATCGCACAGGTGGTTATGTCTGGGCGCATTTTATCAATGGTTCCCTTTGGTGTGTTCGTTCTGCTTTGGTTCATCAACCAGGAGTACATGGGCGAGTTTTTCACACAAGACAACTTGATTTGTGGTCTTTCGGCCATTGGAACAGGCGTTGTAATGATTGGTATTGGCTATGCTATTATGATGAAAATAGCGGATATTGAGGTGTAACCATGACAGCAGTTCTCATTGTCGTTGTTGTTGTTTTGGCAATTGCAGGGGCGCTGATTTATGTTGGCTCGCGTGTGCCATCGCAGGAGGAAGACCCCCTGCTGGCGCGCATGAATGAATTTACCCAGCGGGGGGAGCAAATTTCTCTTGAGAAGTTGGAAATGTCGCAGTCCATTCGAGACCGCGTTATCTATCCTCTTCTGAAAAAATTTGGCGATATTGCCACCCACTTTACCCCGCAAAATGCTCTGCAGGACGTTACGCGCAAGCTTGAGCTGAGCGGTAAGTCAGGTTGGATTGACGCCCCAATGTTTTTGGCTTTGCGTTTTGTTGTCGCGGCCGTGTTTGCCGTGGTCAGTTTTGTGCTTTTTACTTTTACGATTGTCAAACAACCACTATCGTCTGCCATTCTCTATAGCATGCTTGGCACGGCGCTCGGTTTTTACTTCCCGCAAATGTGGCTGGATGGAGAAATTAAAAAACGTCAGACAGCAGTGCAAAAAGCCATGCCAGATGCCCTCGACTTGCTGACCGTTTGCGTGGAAGCCGGTTTGGGTTTTGATGCCGCCATGTCTAACGTTGCTGAAAAATGGGAAAACGAACTCTCGCTGGCTTTTGGCCGCGCTATCCGCGAAATGCAACTCGGAAAGGTGCGCCGCGATGCGCTCAAAAGCATGGCCGAACGCATAGACCTGAACGAGATGACCAGCTTTGTTGCAGCCATCATTCAGAGCGAGCAACTTGGCGTGAGTATGTCAAAAGTTCTCAAAATTCAGGCTGACCAAATGCGAATGCGCCGCCGCCAATTGGCCGAAGAAAAAGCCCATCAGGCTCCGATTGTGATGCTTCTGCCTATGGTGGGATTTATTTTCCCGTCCATTTTTATTGTCTTGATGACCCCCGCTATTTTACGGATGATGAAAGTCCCACTGTTTAACGGCACTGGATAGAAATCGCAATTGTTAAAATGTTTTTGCGCTATCAGATAAACCGATTGATGTGGAATGGGCTGGATGCGCTTTTCCCGCCCACTTGCCCTGGGTGTGGGGAGTTTGCTGTGCGTTGGTGCGAAGCCTGCCAGCAAGCGGTGGAAGTTATTTCTGACCCAGTTTGTGAAGTGTGTGGCATGCCTCTGGAAAAAAGTGGCCGCTGCTTGGCTTGTCTTAACGCACGACCGCATTTTGATGCAATGCGGTCGTGGGCTGTTTTTAACGGAACCCTGCGCGACGCGCTACATACCCTCAAATACAAACGCAACTTTGGGCTTGGTATTTCTCTCGCCGAACAAATTCATCGTGATTTTGGAAAATTTCCCTGGCCGGTAGATGCGCTTGTTCCAATTCCTCTCAGCCGGGGGCGTCAGGCGCAAAGAGGGTACAATCAGGTGATGCTGGTGGCTGTGCCGCTGGCCGATAGCATGAACTTACCCACGTTACCATCGGCACTATGTCGTATGCGCGAAACCCGTACTCAGGTGGGGCTTAACGCTCACGAACGCCGTCAAAATGTTCAGCAAATTTTTCAGGCTGATAGTCGTTTGGTGCGCGGAAGGCGCATTCTCTTGATGGACGACGTGATCACTACCGGCGCAACCATTGCGGATGCCGCCCGCGCTCTGCGGGAAGCGGGCGCATCTGCCGTTTATGCCTTTTCAATTGCCCGCGCGCCGCTGGAACATTAAGCCATTTTCCTTTTACCCATTCATTTCTTCAAGGAGGCTACGATGTCGAACAAGATTGAAATTACTGGACGCGATTTGGAAGTTACAGAACGTATCCGTGAGTACGTCACTCAGAAAATGGCAAAAATTAACCGCCATTTGAACGCCATCGAAGAAATTCGCATTGACCTTGCCAGCGTAAAAACCGCTCGTAGCGCCACCGACCGCTACGTCGCTCAATTGACCGTGCGCGGTAAAAATTTATTACTTCGTTCTGAAGAACGCGCCGATGACATCCGCACTGCTCTTGATGCCGCCCTCGATAAAATGACCCGTCAGGTGGCGCGTTACAAGGGCAAACGCGACCACAGCCGCGGTGATGGGAAATCTGCCGCCGAAGTTGTTCCTGATATTGAGCCTTTGCCGGATATGGAAGCCGAAGAAGCCGCGGTCATTTTGCGCCGCAAGCAGTTTGATCTGATTCCGATGGCTGAAGAAGAAGCCATTGAGCAAATGAAACTGCTCGGCCATGATAATTTCTTTGTCTTCTTTAATGCCCAAAGTGGTACCATCAACGTTTTATACCACCGTCGTGATGGCGGCTACGGTTTGATTGAACCACGTGTGCGCTAATTTCATCTATTCGGAGTAGAATGGGCTGGCTCGCAAGAGCCAGTCCATTTTTGTTGAGTAAACTTATGCCCACTACTGACTTTGACGAATTTGACGATACCCCTAACACTCCCACCTCGCTTGATTTGACTGTCATTGAAACAGCCGTCGCTCAAATTTTAGCCGCCGTTGGCGAAGACCCTGCGCGTGATGGCTTGCTCCGTACGCCGCAACGGGTGGCGCGCATGTATACAGAGTTACTGGCAGGCTATACCACCGACCCGGTCGCGCTGGTGAATGGCGCTATTTTTGAAGTTCAGTATGACGAAATGGTGATTGTGCGTGACATTGAATTTTATAGTCTGTGCGAACATCACATGCTGCCTTTCATGGGGCGCGCCCACGTGGCCTATATTCCCAATGGCAAGGTGCTTGGGCTTTCAAAAATTCCGCGTATTGTGGATATGTACGCCCGCCGCTTGCAGGTGCAAGAACATATGACCCGTCAGATTGCTGATTTTTTGCGGGATTTGCTCAAGCCACAGGGCGTGGCAGTGGTGGTGGAGGCGATGCACTTGTGTTCAATGATGCGGGGCGTTAAAAAACATGACGCCCGTATGACTACTTCGGCCATGCATGGCGCTTTTCGCGCCAACCTTGCCACTCGCCAAGAATTTCTCGATAATATTTCGCGCGGCGCTTCGGCGCTTCATATTTGACCTACTCCTCTGTGTGCTAACCGTAGCGCGGGAGAAATCTTGCGCTTGGGGATGTTTTTACGGCGTCAAGAATTCGGCTGTTTGCGCGGCTGGGTCAAGGCGAATGCGGCCATGTTCAAAGGCGCGCGTCCAGATGCCATTGTCCTGGCGCGCTGGCGACAGTGGCCGCCCAAAATTGAGCGCGTAGTTGTCATACCACCAAAGTTGGCGATAGGCAGAGTGATGTGCGTAGCGGAAAACTGTCTCGCCTTCGTTGACAAGCAAGTAAGCGGCATAGGCGAATTGCTGGCGGGGCAGGTCGCTTTCGTCGCCCTGCGCAACCAGAATCAGAGTCTTGCCCAACGCCTGGCTGGCGCGCAGCATTTCCATTTGAGCAGAAAAATCATCCGGCGTCAGGGCATTGCCACGCCAGTCTACGGCAAAATTCTCCAGCATGGCGCCATCCAGATATTTCAGATAACGTAACCAGGTTTGAGCGTCGCGCGCGGAAATAATGTTGCCATAGAGCGGGCGGTTTTGGGGCGGAAATTTTTTTTGGCGCAAGTAAATGAGAAATTCTTCGACGGCGTTTTGCAGGTTAGCATCATCGAGGTATTGACGCGGCGGGGTAAGTCGTTGTTGATATTTTGACAGGCTGGCTTCGATATTATCGAGAAAGACACCATCCCAACCCTGAGTGAGCTGCAGTTCGGTGGCGCGTTCCAGCCAGAAGGCGCGAAACTCCGCGTTGCCAGGATCCATCGCGTAGTAGTCATCACTGCTGATGCGTTTGCCGAGCGCATCGAGCAGAAACCAATCCGAATGTTCGGCATTAATGTAGCAGAAATCTCCGGGGCGAAAGGCGACCTGATTGCCGTTTGGGGTTTTCTCACAGCCGCCGGGGTCTTGAATTTCAGCCAGGAGCAGGTACTCGTAAAAGGGCTGATCGGCTCCCAAGGCGCGGATGGCGTCACGCTCCGGTTCATCGTGGTGGGTGAGGATGAAAAAATTATAGCGTTGCGGCAAGAGCGGCCAGAACTCTTCGGCGGGCGGTTTGTAAAACCAGGCCAGCCCGGTTTTGTAGGTTGGGTTGGGCGTCCAGGGCGGCGGCGTTGCCGTTGGCGTGATTGTGGCGGTTGGCTGTGCTGACGGCAAGCTTGGGGCGCAGGCTGAAAAGAGAATCGCAAGCAAGGCAATCAGCGGGGCGTAGCGCTTGTGTTGTGGCAGAAAAAATCTAAAACGGCGATGTGTTTTCAATGGTCTTGCTCATTTATACAAGTAAGGTTGACGGTAAAGCGGGCAGCCACTTCGTTATATGGACAGGTTGTGTATTCTCTGGAATGTGTTGATAAACATCTTTCAGCAAAAGCCCATTAGCGTGGCAAATCATCACGGCCAGCGAAATGCCATGCGAAACAATCAAAATGGATGCGGCGTGATGCCTGCGGACGATTTCGTTGACTGCCCGCAGAACGCGCGCTGCCACTTCGCGCGGCGATTCTCCGCCTGGCGCGCGCTCAGTAGGCGGATTGCGCGTGCGTTCTGCCAGTTCGAGCGGGTATTGCGCTTCGATCTCGCTGGCAAGCATTCCCTCCCACGCGCCGAGGTTCATTTCTCGCAAGCGCGGCTCCAGGGTGATGCTCAAACGCAGAGGTTCAGCAACCAACTCAGCGGTTTGTCTGGCGCGGAGCAGGTCACTGCTGTAGATGGCGTCAAATTTTATAAAGCGCAATTGCTGACGCACCGCAATCGCTTGCGCGCGCCCGGTATCATTTAATCCTGGCGCCTGTGGCGACTGTCCTTGCCATTTTCCGGCAAGGTTCCAATCGGTTTGTCCGTGGCGCACGAGCCAGAGTTCGGTCATCGTTTTCTTTCAAGGTATTCTTGAATTTCAATCATGGCGGGGCGTTCGCGCTCAGCAATTTCTTCAATATCCAGCGAGTAGCCTTTCGCGTCATAACGAATTAACTTCATGGATTTATTGACATCTTCCAATACTGCGCGCCCGAAGCGGCTTTCCAGTTTGCGGATGACGGTTTGAATAATGGCAAACGACATTTTGCTCAACGCCTCCAACGGTTGGTTATGATGAATGCGCTCCAGCAAGTCCACTTGGGCAATGGCGTTCAACCCATAGCGTTCGTAAATGTCAATCAATAAGCCGGTTTCGACGCCGTAGCCTGAGAAGAAGACGGCGCGCTCCAGCGCCTCGCGCCTGCCGCCGTATTCGCCCGAAAGCGGCTGAATCACGCCCGAAAGTTCGGGGTAGAACAAATTTAACAAGGGACGCGCCGCCAATTCAGTGACGCGTCCGCCGCCGCCCGCCTGCATCTTCTCGCCCACTTTCAACGGTCGGCGGTAGAAGCCTTTTACAAATTGCACTTGCGCATTTAGCAGGAGTGGCCCAATAATGCCGTACACAAAGCGCGGATGAATATTCATAATGTCGGTATCAATCCACACGATGATGTCGCCGCGCGTCACGAGCAGACTTTTCCACAACGCTTCGCCTTTGCCGCGCCGCGCGCCCAATCGTTTCAGCAAATGTTGGTGAATGTAAATCGGGATGTCTTCTTTTTCAGCAATCTCACGCGTACGATCGGTTGAATTCGAGTCAATCAAAATGATCTCATCCAGCAACGGGACTTTTTCCATCAATTCTTTTTTCATCATGTGAATCACATTGCCGACCGTTGTCTCTTCATTGAGCGCGGGCAGCGCCAGGCTGATGGTAACGCCTTGCTGCCGTTTCAGTTCGAGCAGTTCATCCAACTGTTTGAACTCATCCGCATGAAACGTATTCTCGGCAAACCACTTATCCACCAAAATCGAAATCGCCTGCACCCCTACGCCTTCATCGTAAATCACATGCGGCATGGGCCGGCCACTTTTAACCGCAATCACCGCGCAGGGCGCTTCGTTTAAGATTTTATCGGCAAAAACGCCCAGCGAAGCGGAACTTGTGACCGGCTGGGAGGTCGTCCCCAAGACAATGATATCCGCCTGTTTTGCATGTTCGAGAATTAACTGCGCCGCATCGTCCGTGACTGTGAACTGTTTACGCACGTCAGGCATTTGCTTCAACACGCGGTCGAGCCCTTTAAACGGCGCATCGCTTCCCGCGTCGGGGTCGTCTGGCCGGCGGATATGGAGGGCTGTCACCCCTTTGGGATGCAGTCCCAGGCCGACGCGCAAAGATAACTCCGCATGAGGTCCGCCTCGCACTGGAACGAGAACCTGATTCAGTTTGCTGGAGATTTTTCCGCGCACCAAAGCGACGTCGCACGGCGGGCGCGTCAGCACATCATTCGTTGTCACGCCCAAAGCGCTGAGATGGGAATCCCATTCCAAACACAGCAGGTCGGGCTTTTCCTTTTGCAAAAGATTTGAGAGTTCAGTCCACGGCTGATAGGAAACGATGATTTGCGTTTTGCTGGTGATGCGTTCGTCTTTTCCCAAAAGGCGCAATTGTTTTCGCAAAGCGCGCGCAAAAACCGCGCCCACACTCAAAGATTTATCGGGCGGCACAACCACAATGCCAACAAGAATAATCTCCGCGTCAAAATGGCGCGCAAATTCCAGCGCGTTCATTCCAGGTCCTTCATGAATCAATGGAATGAGAATGGTATGAATGGGCGTAAAGGCGGAATGTTTTTGCATGAGGTTTTCCTGAAAACGGAGTCCAAAGTCTTCGCGAAGCACCCTGCGGGCCAGACTTTGGACTCAATAACCCAACGTCGGGAGACGTTGGAGTCCGCGCTAACCCAACAAGGGCGCGATATGCTGACGATAGATCGCTTCCCAGCGGAACGAGGAACGCACGCGCATGGACAGGCGCGCGGCGGACGAGGATTGGAAATACGCCGCGAGCATGTCCGCAATCTTGGCAGGATTTTCATCAGGCGAGAAGAAAGCCGCGTCGTCCAATCCCAACGCGCGCAGGGGAGGAATGTCCGCGCAGAAGGCGGGCAGGTGGCTAAACGCGGCTTCGAGCAACGGGATGCCGAAGCCCTCTTCGCGGCTGGGGAAGAAGAGCGCATCCGCCATGCGATAAAAATCGGCGATGACTTCATCGGGCAAAAATCCGTCCATGAGTTCAGCGAGAAAATGCGCGGAATGCTGCAAGCCCAACTGAGCGCGAAGATTTTTGAGGTTCTCAAAGTATTGAACATTATTTCCATTGTGCGGACCGAGCGGACCTGTCACAACCAGCGCGGCTTGCGGAAATTGTTTTCGCAGTTCAGCCAGCGTGCGCAAGGCCAGTTCGATATTCTTGCGCGGCGTCACGCGCACAGGCAGCAGCAGAATGGGCGCGGCGTCCAGTAAATGTGTTTGTTCGAGCGCTGTTTGGGTCTGCGCTTCGAGTTTATAAAAACGCGCCGCGTCTACGCCGTTGGGAATGACGTGAATGGAAGCGGGGTCGAGATTCATCAACTCCGCCAATTCTGCGCGGCGCAATTCTGAGACAACGACATGCGTGGTATCGCCCCAATCCGTCCGCAATAAATCCCAGGGATAGCCAGCGCGCATTTCAGGCTGGTAGCGCGGAGTTGTCCATGCCAGGTCATGATGCCAGAGAATCAAGCGCGGAACGCGCTGCGTTCGCGCAGTGTGCAGTTGATTCAGCGCGGCGGTCAGCGCGAGATTTTTATTCAACGAACAAACATTATGCGCGATCAAAACATCCACGCCCGATAAAGCGGTTTGCAATTGTTCGGCGAGTTCATCACGCAGCGATTCAAAATCCTTTGTCACTTCACCGCGATCCAATTGCGCCTTCATATTTCCCACGCGTTCATGCTGTGAATCTGCGAGGGGAATCGTTATCAGCGGAATTTGTTCACTTAATGACTCGCCGCGCGCCGCGATCAAGCGCACAGCATGTCCAGCCGCGGACATCAGCCGCGCATGGTGAGCAATGACGCTTTCCACGCCGCCGACAATGGGTGGAACGGAGTAATGCAGAATGGCGATGTTCATACCTGCTGTCCCAAACAATCTGCGAGAATGGATTGCAGGCGGCGCTCCAAAACGGTGAAGGAGAAATAGCGTTTGGCAAGTTGATAATTTTCCTCTGCCCATTGTTGCGCTTCCGCGGGGGTCAATAAAATTTCACGAACCTTGTTCAGTGTATCGCTGCTAATAAATCCATCGAACCAGACCGCGCGAAAACCTTTCGGTTTGATGTCCACTTCATAGATGGAATAGTTGTTGACCAGAATCGGGCGGTGATAATAGACGGCTTCGAGAAACGCATTGCCAAAGCCTTCGATGCTCGAAGGATAAGTAATCATATCGGCATGTGGATATACATCGCCGAGAGTGTAAATCTTTTTGCCGTCTTTTGTGACGCCGCGCTCATCCTGCACCTGGTCGGATTCAAAGCGGACAGTCACATCCAGCAGATGAGCATACTCGCGCACGCGCTGTTCGTAGTCCGTGCCTTCATCGCCTGAAGCGTGCGAGATGACCAATTTTGCAGGGAGTTCGAGTCGGCGCACAAGTTCAACTGCGTGCTCGATGCCTTTGCGTTGGATGACGCGTGTCGGTTGCAGAAAAAAATATTCGCCCGACCCAATTCCAAAGTCCGCGCGAACCGATTGGGTATAGTCATCAGGCGTGGGCGGATGAGAGTCGAAATCCATCACGTTTGGAATCACGCGCGCCGCCAGTCCATAACGCGAAGCAATCTGCTGGGCTTGCAATGAGTTGATAACCACATGTCGAATCGAAGGCAGGTTTGGCGGAAACGCCGCCGCGAGATAATCGCCGACGCAATTAACCTGAAAGCGCTGACGCTCCCAATGAAAATCATGATGATGCGCGATGGTCGGGAAACCCGTCTCGGCGATGAATTCTGTTATCGCCAAACCAAGCGGCAGATTAAGCGGGATCGTGACCGCGTTTTCGATCACAAGAATTTCCAAGTCAAAGAGATGCGCGAATTCATACAATCGTTCTTTGAGATATTCCTTCAACTCGTTGACGCGGCGCGTCATCTGCGGCGGACGAATATAGATGGAGAAAAAATCCTTGTGCAACTTTTCGATCTCAGGATGCGCCGCACGCGCTTCCTTTGTGACCGTCCAACTGCCCGAATAGGCTTGCTGATTTAATGCTTCGATTTCGGGATGACGATAATGCGCCTCAGGCGTGACCTGGGACTGGGCGCTGTTTCGATCGCATTCTCCAGCGAAATAGAAACACCTGTGACCCATGCGCTCCAGCACGGTCGCCCATTTTGCTGTTTCAAGCGAGACGCCGTCCGTGCCTGCGAAACGGGTGGAGATAAAACCGATGTGATGTGATTTGTTTGTCATAGGTTTATCCATATTTTATTTTGTCATTGCGAGCCGCCACTCTTGTATTTTGGCGGCGAAGCAATCCCCTTCAGTGGCGCGGAGATTGCTTCGGGCAAGAACAAGAACGCCCTCGCAATGACATGATTAACTGATGTTACGCAGCCTTGAGAGTTTGCAACTCGTCGTAGGCCACGCGAATGGCCTTGAGATATAGCTGTGCCCGCAAAGCAAAATGGTTGAGATGTCGCTTAATTGACAGGCATTCTAGTTTGAAAAAGGCGTACAAAACGGCAAACACATGATTGTTCTGCGTCACAACGCGACGGACTGGCGCTTTGCCCAAGGCTGCATTTTGCTTGAGCGATTTATGGAAGACTTCCACCGGCCATCGTTTTTGATAGGTCGCTAGAATTTGTCCT
>MNXJ01000085.1 GCA_001872455.1 Anaerolineae bacterium CG2_30_57_67
GATTCCACTCAACTGGTAGATAAACTTTGGAGCAACGCCAAATACTTCAAAGCCGAGATGAAGTCCCTCGGCTTCAACACTGGTGTGAGCGAGACACCCATCACCCCGGTCATGCTCGGCGAAGCAAAACTGGCGCAACAGTTCAGCCGCGAGTTGTTCGAAGCGGGCGTGTTCGCCATGGCGCTTGGATATCCCACCGTGCCGCAGGGCAAGGCGCGCATCCGTGTCATGATCTCCGCCGCGCATTCGCAGGGGGATTTGGATAAAGGGTTGGAGGCGTTTGGGAAGGTGGGGAAGAAGTTGGGTGTGATCCAGTGATCAGTGTTCAGTAACCAGTAATCTAGTGGGTCGTTTGGCGTGCTCATCGCCATAATTCAAGTGTAAACAATGACTGTTTTCATGCCAAACGACCCACTAGCTACCTGACAGTTTCAAGAAAACGGTGGTCGAGTAGCCCCGAGTGTACTTCGAGGGGCGTATCGAGACCACATTTTCGAGGGATTTGCCTGTACATTGGTCTCGATACGGCGGAAGTACACCGCCTACTCGACCAACGGCGTGCTTTTGTAACAAACTGTCAGGTGGCTAGACCAGTAATCAGTGGGCGGCGGAGGGAGGGGCGCGCCCGACAAACAAGACAGAGGAAAAATGGCCGAAAACAATACAGACATAAAGGACTTAGTTCAGATAATTCTGAAAAACCCAAAGGATATTAATGCTTGGATTTCTTTAGCTAGACTTATAGATGATCCCCAAAAGAAAACCGACTGCTATAAACGCGTTATTCAATTGGACCCAAACAATTTCGAGGCGAAAGATTTTCTCTTTGACGATAAAAGTGAAATAAAACCATCTCAAAATTATGATCCTCTTGTTCAGCCATCCTCCTCAAAACATACAACTCCTGAGTCACCAAGAAAAAATGTCGCCCCCAAGAGCCCCAATAACAACAAAGCGATAGGTTGGGTAGTTTTAGGAGCAACAGTATGTTGCGTTCTAGTTGTTAGCGCAATTTATCTACTTACCTATATTAATAATTCTTCGAAACAAATTACTTCACCGATGCCAAATCACTCCCCCACTTCAGTTGTTTTTCCAACCAATTTACCTTTGCTTTATACCCAAAAGGCTGAATACTATTTGCCCGCTGTTTCGGAATTACCAGACGTCTTTGAACTTCGAGAGAACGATTCGGCAATAACGATTAATGATTCGGGCGTAGAGGTTGGCACAAATTCCGCAAGAATATTTATCGATTCAGCCATGCCAACGAACGCTATAGTTACAGTCGTGTATGTTGTTAGCGTTTACAACAATATAGACAACGCAGAAGCTGACTACCAAAATGCATTGCAGGAAATGAGTAATCCACAACCTATTCCTAATGCAGGAAACTTTGATATTGGAGTGTTCGAGATAGGATTTTACAGTGACATAATTGAGGGTTTTAATTATAAGGATTTTATTTATATTGAAGAACATATGAGAAAATCTAATGTGCTCATTTTTCTTCAGTGTGTAGCTCGCATTGATCCAAACACAGACCCTAAAGTGATAGCCGTTTGGGCTTTGTATTACCATAACTTAATACTCTCGAAATTCGAGCAGTAGAAGTTGGTGAAATATGGAAGAAAAAATTATTATCGATAGAATTCAACAAGCAGTTTCAAAGCTTATGAAAATTGATAAAGATTTACTATTGATTGACGTAAACGAGAGAAGTATTACTCATCGCTTGGGAATATATCTGCAAGAGCAATTTCCGGAATGGGATGTGGATTGTGAATACAACCGTTTAATTGATAATAAAAAACAAATGGTTCTTACGAAAAGACTGAAAGCAAAAATCGGGGAAACAACGCCAGAAGATACTCAAGCTAAAACGGTTTACCCGGATTTAATAATACATCATCGAATATCAACCGAAAATTTAGTTGTAATTGAGGTTAAAAAGAGCACAAATCCAGAGCCTAGTGCACTTGGGCATAAATAAGTGTTTGGTTAAGCGACCAGTGCCCTGCCTTGATAAGTCCACTTGAATGGTTTTGCCATGGTACGGTTGTAGTATTCGATAAAAGCCAGAACCTTGCGTTTGAGATCATCCACAGAAGTGAAATTACCGCGTTTGAGAACTTTTCGAACCAAGATACTGAACCAAATTTCGATCTGGTTCATCCAGGAAGCATGTTTGGGCGTGTAATGAAAAACGATGCGATGGATTGGGTCGCTCAAAAAGGCAGCCCGGGAAGCCTTGGATTTCAAAATACCTGATTTGCCTTTCACGCCCAAATTGATAGCAAGGTCTGATTCTTCTGCGACATAGCGCACCAGCGATGCAGACATGTGCGTGTTGAGATTATCGCTGATGAAGTCCCATTTGCTGGCCAACGGATCTGAATTTACCCGATTTTTGATATGTTCCACAAAATCTTTTTCGTTGCGTGTCTTGCTGGCTGTACAGGCAGCCAGTTTTCCATGCGCAACATCAAAGTTGCAAGTAAAAGACAAAGTGCCATGCCGTTTGTATTCGAACTCGCGTAGTACTACTTTGCCTGGCGACATGGGCAAATCTGGGTGTTTACGCTCTAATGCTTGAACACCCGTCATTTCATCTATGCTTTCAGTGTGTTGTCCTTGTTTTGCCCTTTCAGGAGCTTGTTTGTAGACTTCGTTAATATCGGTAACTTTGTCGTCAAAATCTGCTTCATAGGCAGGTGTCAGCCAATAGCGACTCAAATGTGGCTTTATATCAGCATCTTTTAAAAAGCCTCGCCGCATGTCGCGGAGAGATGTTGTCAACAATCTTGCGCTTCTTCAGTTCATCGGCAATTTCGCGCGCTGTCCAATGAGTGATCGGTCTGTCTGATCCTTCCGGTTTTTCACAAGCCAACGCTTCTATCCGACAGCGTTGATCTGCGGTTATCCGGGCGGGCGCTCCCGGGCGTGGCGCATCCTGTAAACGATCTTCTATGCTCAAGTCATCGAAGGAAATATCTTGTAGTATTACCCAACGATTACGCCACAGACCGACCGTGTCCAAGGTCACCTTATATACTTGAGCTATCTCCTTGTTCTTTTGTCCTCGCGCGGCTGCCAAAACGATTCTCGCTCGCTTTGCGATTTGTTGACCAACTTGATGACGCTTGATCAATTTCTCTAAACCTCGCTGTTCGGCGTCTGACAAATTTACAACTTGGGCTTTCGGCCCTGACATTTTAGCGTCTCCTTCAAGAATTTCCCTGATCCTACATCAAAGCCTTATTTATGCCCAGGTGTACTAGTTGTCCAGTTATCCAGTTATCCAGTTAACCAGTTATCCAGTTAACCGGTTATCCAGTTAACTGAAAAACTGGATAACCGGAACACCGCATAACCGGAAAACAGGACAACCGCATAACCGGAACACCGCATAACCGGAAAACAGGACAACCGCATAACCGGAAAACTGGACAACTGGATAACCGGACAACCGAACAACAGAAAGGCTCTTATGCGCATCGCCAAAATTGAACGAAAAACATCTGAAACACAAGTGAAGATTGAATTGAATGTAGACGGCTCCGGCCAGCACGACATCGCCACCGGAATCGGCTTTCTCGACCACATGCTGACGCACATCGCGGTTCACGGATTATTTGACTTGACCATCCGAGCGGCAGGCGACCTGCAGATTGACGTTCATCACACGCTGGAGGATGTCGCCCTGGTACTCGGCTCCGCCTTCGACCAGGCGCTCGGCGACCGCAAAGGGATTACCCGCATGGCGAGTTTTTATGCTCCGATGGATGAAACCCTGGCCTTCGTCGCCCTCGACTTTTCGGGCCGCCCCTACAGCGTAATCGACGCGGAATGGGGCAGCGCCCCGGTCGGGCAGATTCCCACCAGCCTGTTTCCACATTTTTTTGAAAGTTTCGCCGTCACCAGCTGCAGCAATCTCCACGCCCGCATTCTCTATGGCCGCGATGACCATCACAAAGCCGAAGCGCTCTTCAAAGCCTTTGCCCGCGCGCTGGACGCCGCCACGACCATAGACGCCAGACGGCAGACCGTTCCTTCAACCAAAGGCACTCTCACTCGCTAACTTGTTTTCCGGTTGTCCCGTTACCCAGTTAAACACAAAACGGAACAACCGAAAAACCGAAAAACTAGATAACTGGATAACTGGATGTCAAACTTTACAATCTTCCCCGCCATCGACCTGCGCAACGGCCAAATCGTCCGCCTCGCTCAGGGCGACCCCAACCGCCAGACGGCCTACGGCGGCGACCCGCACGCGCAGGCCGAACACTTTCAGATCGAGGGCGCCGAATGGATTCACGTCATCAACCTGAACGGCGCATTTGGCGAGCAGGCTTCCGCCAACCTGAAAGCCCTCGCAGCGATACTGACCGTCGGCCTGAAGGTGGAATTCGGCGGTGGCCTGCGGGACGAGGAATCCATTCGCACTCCGCTCGAAATGGGCGTGGAGCGCGTATTCCTCGGCACCGCCGCCATCCAAAACCCGGCGCTGGTGGATTGGGCGCTGGCCCGCTACGGCGCAGACCGCATCGCCGCCGATATTGGCGTACGCGATGACAACGTAATGATTCGCGGCTGGCAGCAATCCACCCCACTGACCATGCTCGAAGCCGGACAGCGCTTTCGCGCTCAGGGGCTGGAATGGTGCGTGTTGACCGATGTCCGCCGCGACGGGGTCGGGACAGGCGTCAGCGTGGAATCCGCCGTCGAATTGCAAACCGCCACCGGCCTGAAAGTCGTCGCTTCGGGCGGCGTTTCCAGCCTGGAAGATGTTCTGCGCGTCAGGAATTCCGGGCTGGCTGGCGTCATCATCGGGCGGGCGCTGTACGAAGGCAAAATATCGCTTCTGGAATGCCTGAAACTGGAAAACCGGCCAACCGAATAACCGGACAACCGGACAACTATAAAATTGGAGAACCACCATGATTACGCTGGTAGATTACAACGCCGGAAACCTGACCTCCGTCCAGCGCGCGCTCGCCCACCTCGGCCTTGCCTGCCAGATTTCCGCCGACCCGGAAGTTGTCCGCCGCGCCGGGAAAATCATCTTCCCCGGCGTGGGCGCGGCGGGCGCGGCGATGCGCATTCTCCGCGAGCGCGGATTGGACTCGGCTCTGAAAGAAGCCTTCGCCAAAGGAACGCCCATTTTGGGCATCTGCATCGGCTGTCAAATCATTCTCGACCACTCCGAGGAGGACAACACCAACTGCCTGGGGCTGCTGCCCGGCCAAACCATCCGTTTTTCCGTTTCCAATCCGTTACCTCCATCCGATTATCCGCTTCCCAATCCGTTGCCGAATCCGCTGAAGATCCCGCACATGGGCTGGAACACCGTCCGCGTCACCCAGCCGCACCCGCTGCTCGCTCATCTCCGCCCCGGCGACGAGTTTTATTTCGTCCACTCGTTCTACCCCCAACCGGCAGATGCTGCGCAAATCTACGCCGTCAGCGAGTACGGCGGCGATTTTCCAGCGGCAATTGGCAAAGATAACCTCTTCGCCGTCCAATTCCACGCGGAAAAGAGCGGCACGGTCGGGCTGAAAGTACTGGAAAATTTCGCCCGCTGGCGGCCTTCATAAACGCATCAGCAAACCGGAAAACCGAACAACCGGATAACCGGAGAACAGGAACACATGCTATCCAAACGTCTCATCGCCTGCCTCGACGTGCGCGACGGCAAACTGGCAAAATCAGTCAAATTTGTGGATACCCGCGACATCGGCGACCCGGTCACAAAAGCCCGCCAATATTACGAAGCCGGAATTGACGAGCTGGTCTTTTACGACATCACCGCCTCCAGCGAGGGGCGCGGCATACTGCTGGAGGTCGTCAGCCGGGTGGCCGCGCAGGTTTTCATCCCATTTTCGGTGGGCGGCGGCCTGCGCACGGTGGACGATTGTCAGCGGGTACTGCTGGCAGGCGCAGAGAAAATCAACGTCAACAGCGCCGCCGTCCAGCGTCCAAATCTGATTGCCGAAACCGCCAAAGCCTTCGGGGCGCAGGCCGTCGTCCTTTCGATGGACGTGCTGCGGGTCGAAAAATCCCCAAAAATCCCCAGCGGATACGAAATCGTCATCCACGGCGGGCGGACGCGCACCGGCCTGGACGCCATCGCATGGGCGCGGCGCGGCGAGTCGCTCGGCGCGGGTGAGATGGTGGTCAATTCAATTGACGCCGACGGCACAAAAACCGGCTACGAATTGACTCTGACGCGCCTGATTGCCGAGGCCGTCGGCGTCCCCGTCATCGCCAGCGGCGGCGGCGGCCAGCCGGAACATCTCTACGCGGCCCTGACCACAGGCAAAGCCGATGCCGTCCTGGTGGCTTCGATGCTGCACTTTGGCGAATTTAACGTCAGCCAAATTAAAAAATACCTGGCAGAGCAGGGAATCAAAGTCAGAAGGATGAATGATGAAAAATGAAAAAAGTGGACAACCGGCAAACTGGACAACTGAAGAACAGCCAACCCCAAAATTTGATGCCAACGGCCTGATTCCCGCCATCGTGCAAGACGCCGTCACCCAAGACGTGCTGACCCTGGCTTACATGAACGCCGAATCGCTCGCCAAAACCCTCGCAAGCGGCGAAACCTGGTTTTTCAGCCGTTCCCGGCAGGAACTCTGGCACAAGGGCGCAACCAGCGGTAACACCCAAAAAGTCGTCGAAATCCGCTGCGATTGTGACGCGGACGCCCTGCTCGTGCTGGTTCAGCCCAACGGCCCGGCCTGCCACACCGGCGCACAAACCTGCTTTTACCGTACACTCGACAACCGCCCAACCGGAAAACCGTCCAACTGGAAAACCGTCCGACTGGAAAACCGTCCGACTGGAAAACCGAATAACTGAAAAACTGGAAAACCGAATAACTGGATAACTGGATAACTGGACACCCCATGAATTTAACCAACCTCTACACCCTCATTCTCGACCGCAAACTTCACCCCCAACCCGGCTCATACACCAATTCTCTCTTCGATTCCGGCCTGCCGCGCATGGCGCAAAAAGTGGGCGAGGAAGCCACCGAAGTCGTGGTGGCCGCCCTCGCCCAGCAAAATGACCGCCTGATAGAAGAACTCGCCGATTTAACCTATCACACCCTGGTGCTGATGGCCGCCAAAGGGCTGACTCCCGCCGACGTGCTGGCCGAACTCGAAAAGCGCCACCAACCCTCAGCGGGCGATTAGCCAAACCGGCCAGTAACATAACCTTCGGTGCGGCTGTCGCGCGGATTGGTGAAAATTTTGGTGGTCTGGTCAAACTCAATCACCGTGCCGCTGCGCTCACCTTCACCACTCAGCATCATCATCGCAGTAAAATCGGAAACGCGCGCGGCTTGCTGCATGTTGTGCGTAACGATGAGAATGGTGTAATTTTTCTTCAATTCCTGCATCAACTCTTCAATTTTGAGCGTGGCAATCGGGTCGAGCGCGGAAGCGGGTTCGTCCATCAAAATAATTTCCGGCTGAATGGCGATAGTGCGCGCAATGCACAGGCGCTGCTGCTGCCCGCCCGAAAGCGCGTAGGCGCTTTGCTTCAACTTATCCTTCACCTCGTCCCACAGCGCCGCGCTGCGCAGCGATTGTTCCACTAACTCGTCCATGTTTCCCTTGAAGCCATTAATGCGCGCGCCCCAGGAAATGTTTTCGTAAATGGATTTCGGGAACGGGTTCGGGCGCTGAAAAACCATCCCGATGCGGCGACGCACTTCGACCGGGTCAATCTCGCGGCTGTAAAGATTCTGCCCATGCAAAAGAATCTCGCCGTTCACGCGGCTGGTCGGCACAAAATCATTCATGCGGTTGAAGGCGCGCAGCAGCGTGGATTTTCCACAGCCAGAAGGCCCAATGATGGCGGTGATTTTTCCGGTTTCAATTTGCAGGTTTACATCTTTGACGGCCTCAAACTGACCGTAAAAAATACTCAGGTTTTTGGTTTCAATAGCGTAAGCGTTCATCAATTTTCCTTCTGGTAGCGGCAAATCAAAGGTTTGCGCTACATCCGTTTCTGGAAGCGGTTTCTCAACAAAATGGCGGTGGCGTTCAGCGACAGCAGCATAATCAACAAAACGAGGATCGCCGCCGCCGCGATGGCGTGAAACTCGCCCTGCGCGCGCGACGTCCACTGATAAATTTGAATCGGCAGGGCGGTGAATTTGGTGAACGGGCTTTGCGGGTCGAAGGTGATAAACGTCGAAGCGCCAACAATAATCAGCGGGGCGGTTTCACCAATCGCGCGCGAAACCGCCAGAATGCTGCCCGTCAAAATCCCCGGCAGGGCGCCCGGCAGAACGTGATGCCAAATCGTCTGCCAGCGCGTCGCGCCCACGCCAAAAGCCGCCTGCCGAATCGAATCTGGCACGGCTTTAATCGCTTCCTGGGCGTTGATAATCATCAACGGCAATACCAGAATGCCCATCGTCAGCCCTGCGGAGAGAATCGTGCGCCCGTTGGAATCTGTCACCCCAAAAAGCGCCCCGCTGGTGAAGACTTCCCACGCGCGGACGAAAATTGCCAGCCCCAACATGCCGTAGACGATGCTCGGCACACCCGCCAGATTGTTGATGTTGGTCTGGATGATACGGTTGAGCAGGCTTTTGCGGTTGGAATATTCCTGCAAATAAATGGCTGCGCCCACGCCCACCGGCAACGCAAACAAAATGGCGATGCTCACCAGCCAGAGCGAGCCCAAAATGGCAGTGCGCACGCCCGCAAATTCGGCTCTGCTGGATTGCGGCGATGTGATGAAGGCGGCGTTCAGCCAGGCGCGGAATTCCAGCCGCGCGGCGGGGAATTTTTCCTTCACTTCGGCGGCGATTTGCTCGCGCTGAAAAAGCGAGCGAAAAAGCGGGTAGGTTTCCAGCGTCTTGACCAGTAAAATGCGCTCTTCGACCAGCCCCAGCAGTTCGGCGCGCGAGCGGCCAGCCAACGGAGATTCGTTATCCAGTTTGGCGAAAGCCCCCGCCGAGAGATTCGCTTTCAGCGCCGCCAGCAGTTCGGGCACGGTCAGCTCTTCCAGCGGGCGCGGGCTAATCATCGCCGGGTCTTTTTTGTATTCGTAAGCCACATAGCCAAAAGCGCCATCGGCCACGTTCAAAATCAGCGCCGAAAGGCTGACGACGGCAAACAGCAGGGCAAACAAAAAGACAATCTGCCAGAGCCACGCTGTGCGGTAACGGGCGGCGATAAAGCGGTTGAGCGCATCTTTTTCGGGGTATGAAAAATTATTCATATTGTTCGCGGAATTTGGCAACAAACCACTGGCTGATGAGATTCAAAACCAGGGTGACGAGAAACAGCATCAGCGCGATGGCGAACAGGCTGCTGTAATCGAGCGTGCCGTAGGGCAGGTCGCCGCCGCTGATGCGGGCGATGTGACCGGTCATCGTTTCGGCGGCTTCGAGCGGGTTGAAGGAGAAGTTGGGCCCCGCGCCGGAAGCGATGGCGACAATCATCGTTTCGCCAACCGCGCGCGAAACGCCGAGAATGACTGCCGCGCCAACGCCGGAAAGCGCCGCTGGCAGGACGACCTGCACGCTGGCTTCCAAGCGCGTGGCGCCCATGGCGTAAGCCGCTTCGCGCAGCGAGCGCGGCACGGCACTGAGCGCGTCTTCACTCATCGAGGAAATCAGCGGCAAAATCATAATGCCCATCACCAGCCCGGCGGAGAGCATGTTGTACACGCCAACTCTGTCTGCGCCGAGCAGCGTCCGCAAGATGGGCGTGACGAAGAGCAGCGCGAAATAACCATAGACGACGGTGGGAATGCCCGCCAGGACTTCGAGTAGCGGTTTGAGAATGTCGCGGACGCGCGGGCTGGCGTATTCGCTCAGGTAGAGCGCGGCGGCCAGACCCAGCGGCACAGCCACCAGCAGCGCAACGACGCTGGTGGTAAGCGTGGCGCTAACCAGCGCCCAAATGCCAAACTGCCCGGCCTGCGGCTGCCACTGCGTGGTGCCGAAGAATTCAGCCAGCGTGACTGCCGGGTCATTAAAAAACAGCAGCGCCTGGTCGCCGAGCGTCAGCACAATGCTGATGGTGATGAAAACCGTCAGCACGCCGACAATAAACAGCAAGGCTTCCACCGCGCCTTCTGCCGGACGAATTTTTTTACGAAGAGCGTTTGGGTTCATAAAATCACTTTGCTGTGGCGCAAAATCACTTTGCTGTGGCGCAAAATTGCTTTTGCGCCACAGCATTCAGAGGTGGGTTATTGGTTGGAGATTACTTGCTGACGGCGGCCATCCAGGCGTCCATGGCGGCTTTTTCAGCATCGGCGGGGGCAGGGAAGTAACCCACGTCTTTGATGTTCGCGTCCAGATTATTCAAGTAGAAGTAGATGAACGCGGCCACCTGGGGCTTGTCCTTCATGATTTTCGCATCCGAGTAGATGAACAGCGGGCGCGAGATGGGATAAGTTCCATCGTCCACCGTCGCCTGAGAAGGTTCAACACCATCAACCGCAACAGCCTTCAGCGTGGACTTGTTTTCGTTGTAGTAGGCAAAGCCGAAATAGCCAATGGCATATTTGGAACCGGCGACGCCCTGGACCAGCACGTTGTCATCTTCAGAGAACTGCGCGCCTTTGGCGGCGAGCAGCGCGGTTTTGCCAGCGGCCACATCCGCCTTGCCGTCTTGGTTCAGATAGAACGGCGCAACCACTTCTTCATTGAAGTAATCAAACGTGCCGCTATCGGCGCCCGGGCCGTAGACCAGAATGGCTTCAGCCGGGAAGGCAGGGTCAACTTCATTCCACTTGGTGTACTGGGCAGTGAAAATTTTGGCAAGTTGTTCTTTGGTGAGCGCGGTGACAAAATCATTTTGCGTGGAAATCACTACCGTCAACGCATCCGTGCCAACGCGAAATTCAAGCGGCTCGCGCCCGATGGCTTTGCAATTTTCAACTTCGCTGTCCTTGATGGCGCGCGAAGCGTTGGAAATGTCGGTTTCACCGGTTTTGCAGAAGCGCTCATAACCCGCGCCAGAGCCGATGCTGTCCACGGTGATGTTGCCAGTGTAGCCTTCGTTTTGGAACAATTCGGCCATGCGCTCAGAAAGCGGGAATACGGTGGACGAGCCCGCGCTGATGATATCGCCGGTAACGGCATCGGGCGCGTACATCGCCATCGGGTCGGCGGCGGGCGCCTCGGTTGGCGCGACAGGCGCTTCGGTGGCGACAGCGGGGGCGCAGGCGGCGACAATCAACGCCAGCGCAGACAGGACAAACAGAAACGAACTAATTTTTTTCATCATTGGTTTTCTTCTCCTTGTGAATTTGATAGACCGAATGTTATCAGCCGGAGTTTAAGCGCAAGGGAAGAATAGGTTAACAACTGGTTAACTCATGTTACACAGATTGCTCCGTAGCGCGACATATATGTCGCGGTTGCGCCGCAGAAACCGGAAAATTGAAATTTTAGAGCCGTTTGATAGGCACTGAACAGATAAGAACCCGTCCAAAAGATTGGCAAAATGGGCAGCCAACTGTGGCGCAAATCTGCGATTTGCGTGGGTCTTGCTCCACCTGCCCCGTTTTTCGGATAGACTCTAAAAATTGGCGTCAGCCAAATTGGTGTATCGCGTAACATCAGTTAGTATCTTGCCCGAGATAGAATCGA
>MNXJ01000022.1 GCA_001872455.1 Anaerolineae bacterium CG2_30_57_67
TAAGCGACATCTCAACCATTTTGCTTTGCGGGCACAGCTATATCTCAAGGCCATTCGCGTGGCCTACGACGAGTTGCAAACTCTCAAGGCTGCGTAACATCAGTTAATAACTGATGTTACGCAGCAAGAACCAGTGGCGCGATATATATGTCGCGGTTGCGCCGCAGAAACCGGAAAACTGAAATTTTAGAGCCGTTTGATAGGCACTGAACAGATAAGAACCCGTCCAAAAGATTGGTAAAATGGGTAGCCAACTGTGGCGCAAATCTGCGCTTTGCGCGGGCCTTGCTTCACCTGCCCCGTTTTTTGGATAGACTCTAAAAATTAGCGTCAGCCAAATTTCAGCACAACATAAATGTCGTGCTACGGTGTATCGCGTAACATCAGTTAAATAAATTTTACGGAGAAAAAATTGAGCCTCCCAACCCTGGCCGACCTGGAGCAAATCGCCCTG
This sequence comes from Anaerolineae bacterium CG2_30_57_67, assembly GCA_001872455.1. Taxonomy (GTDB): domain Bacteria; phylum Chloroflexota; class Anaerolineae; order Anaerolineales; family Villigracilaceae; genus UBA8950. The sequence goes on from MNXJ01000022.1 coordinate 455, forward strand.
CAGGCCGGCCAAATTTTGTCTGCCGGTTACGAAACCGCCCACCAGGTGCAATTCAAAGGCGAAATTGACCCGGTGACTGAAATTGACCAGCATTCCGAGAAATTCATCTTGGGCGAAATTCTACGCCGCTTCCCCAGCCATCAACTGCTGGCCGAAGAAAGCGGCAGTACCGCTGGCAGCACCGAACATTTGTGGATTGTTGACCCGCTGGACGGCACGGTCAACTACGCGCACGGCGTTCCGGTCTTTTCCATCTCGATTGCCTACGCTTTTCGCGGCGAAATATGCCTGGGCGTGGTGCTCGACCCACTGCGCAACGAACTTTTCCGCGCCGAGGCCGGGCGCGGCGCCTGGAACAACGCCCGCTCGCTGAAGGTTTCTGCCACCACCGAATTGCGCCGCAGCCTGCTGGCAACCGGCTTCCCCTACGACATTCGCACCACCGCCGAGAATAACCTGGAGACATTTGCCCGGCTTTCCCTGCAGACGCAGGGCGTGCGCCGCTTGGGTTCCGCCGCGCTGGATTTGTGCTACGTCGCTGCCGGGCGTTTTGACGGGTACTGGGAGCGCTCGCTGCGCCCCTGGGATTTGGCCGCTGGCAGCCTGATTGCGCGCGAGGCCGGGGCGCGCGTCACCTGCCTGGATGGTTCGACGGATTTTTTGCGCGAACCGCTTTCGGTACTCGCCGCTAACCCGGCGCTTTATCCGCTGCTGCGTCAACAAATTGGGGCGTGAATCAAAAATCCGAAGCCGTTGCGACTTCGGATTTCTTTATAGGCGATTTTATCCGCGCAGTTTCGCGTCCAATTCTCTTTCCAGGCGTTTGATGATGCGGCTGCGAATGCCTGCCGCGTCTTTGTCGGTGAGCGTGCCTTCGGGCGAGCGATAGACCAGGGCGTAGGCCAGGCTCTTTTTGCCCGCGCCCAGTTGTTCGCCGCGGAAAACGTCGAAGAGGCGGGCGCTTTCCAGCAGTTTGCCGCCCGTCTGTCGAATGAGCGCTTCCACCCGGTCGGCGGGCAGGGCTTCATCCACAATGACGGCGATGTCTTCCAGAATCGGCGGGTATTCGCTGACGGGTTCAATCGGGTAGCCGCCCGGCAGGGCTGCGAGAATCGCTTCCAGGTCAAAATCGGCGGCCAGCAGCGGGGTGTTGAAGCCGTAATTTTCGGCCACCTGCGGGTGCAGTTCGCCAAAAACTCCCAGCGGGGTGGAACCCAACAGGGCGGCGGCGCATTTTCCCGGGTGGAAGGCGGGGTGCTCCGCCGGGGCGTAGGTCACGCCCAGGTGCAGGGAAGTCATCAGGGCCTCGAGAATCCCTTTCAGGTCGTAAAAATCGAGTTTGACGCCGACTTTGGCGTCCCAGGCGGCGGGGTAGCGTTTGCCGTTGAGGACGATTGCCAGGCGGCGCGGTTCGAGCGGCAGGTCTTTGCCCTGCGGAATGTAGACCGCGCCGATTTCGTAGAGCGCCAGGCTTTCGCGCTGACGGGCGTTCTTTTCGGCGATTGCCAGGGCGGAGGCCAGCACCGAGCGACGCAGGACGCGCTTTTCGGGGGCAATCGGGTTGGCGAGGGTGACGTATTCCAGCGACGGGCGCGGCGCGCCGGGGGGCAGCAGTTTGTTCTCGGCTTCGGGCGCGGTCATGCGGTAGGTGATGATTTCTTGCAGGCCGAGGCGCGCCAGGCTGTCGCGGACGCGGTTTTCGGCCTCGAGGGCGGGGTTGCCGCGCTGCGGCGGCAGCGGGTCGGCCAGGCGGGTTTCGGGGATGTTATCGTAGCCGTAGAGGCGGGCGATTTCTTCCATCACGTCGGCCACGCCGATGACGCCCGCGCCGATGTCCAGGCGGATGGGCGGGGCGGTAACGCGCAGTCCGACATCTCCCGATGTCGAGTCGCCAACGTCAGGAGACGTTGGAGGCCAGGCGCAGGTGAATTCCAGCCGTTCCAGCATGTCTTTGACTTTTTCGAGCGGAATTTCGATGCCGAGCGCGCGGCGGATGTCGCTGGGGCAGATTTCGACGCTGGCGGGTTGCGGCGGCAGGGGGTAGTTGTCCACGATGCCGGGGGCAATTTGGCCGCCGCTCCATTGCGCCATCCAGTACAGGCAGCGCTTCAGGCCGGCTTCGGCCAGGGCGGGGTGAATGCCGCGCGAGAAGCGGTAGGAGGCTTCGGAGGGCAGGTTGTGCTGGTTGGCGGTTTTGCGGATGTTGATGAAGTTCCAGGCGGCGGCTTCGAGCAGGATGCTGTGGCTGGAGGCGGTCACTTCGCTTTCGGCGCCGCCCATCACGCCCGCCAGTGAAAGGGCGCCGCGCGCGTCACAGACCAGGACGTTGTTTTCTGTCAGATTGCGTTCCACGCCGTCGAGGGTGGTCAGTTTTTCGCCGGGGCGCGCGGCGCGAGTGGAGATGACCACTTTTCCGCCGGAGGTTCTTGCGGCCAGCACGTCGTAGTCGAAGGCGTGCAGCGGTTCGCCAATTTCCAGCATGGTGTAGTTGGTGGCGTCTACCACGTTGTTAATGGCGCGAATGCCGCACAGGCGCAGGCGGCGCTGCACCCAGGCCGGGCTGGGGGCAATTTCCACGTTGCGAATCAGGCCGAGCATGAAGCGCGGGTTAAGTTCGGGCGTGGAAATTTCGAGCTTGACCAGACCCGTCAGCGCTGCGCCGCTGGTGGCGAGTTCGTAGGTTGGCTTTTTGAGCGCGCGTCCGGTCAGCGCGGCCAGTTCGCGGGCAATGCCCAAAACGGAGGTGTTGCGCGCCTGATTGGGCAAAATGCTGATTTCCAGCACGGCATCGCCCATGTAATCGGCCAGCGGCATTCCGGCGGGGGCGTCGTCATCGAGGAAAATGATGCCCTCGTGTTCATCGCTGATGCCCAATTCTTTTTCCGAGCAAACCATCGAGTACGAGTCCACGCCGCGAATTTTGGCGCGTTTGAGCGTGGTTAGCACCAGCCCTTCGGCGTGACCGTCGTAAATGGTGGCGCCTTCTTTGGCATAGGCCACTTTGAGCGGCTTGGGCAGTTTTCCCTGCCCCTTGAAGGGGTACAGATTGGGCGCGCCGGTCAGCACGCTGTGGACGGTTTCGCCGTCGAAGAGTTCGCACAGCGTCAGCCGGTCGGCGTTGGGGTGCGGCTCCACCGCGCGGATTTCGGCCACGACCAGTTTTTCACGCTCCCAGGCGATGCCGCTGACCTTGAAGCCGTGGTCGTCGCGCTCTGGCAGGGGCAGCCCGGCGAAGCGGATGTCGTCAATTTCCAGCCCGGCGGAGGTCAACAGGCGGGCGACTTCGACAACCGGCAGGTCTTTGATGTCAACAAATTCGTTAATCCAAGAAATGGGTAGTTTCATAGTTAGTCTCCAGAGGAGGGGATGATGAGAGCAGGAGAAAAGCAGATGAGAAGATAACGGAAAATTATACGGGTTCTGGGAATATGGCAGGTGCGCCAGGTTCGTTTGCGCCTTGTTTGCTGGCTTTCAGGTGTCCGATGTACCCGTTGAGCATTCGGCTGATTTCTTCACCGTCGTTTCTCAGGGATTCGAATAACGTCTGGGGAATGAGGTGCGTTTCGTTGCAAAAAGTAAGAAAACTGAGTGTTTCTTCCAGCGAACCGCGAGCGATGTAGCAAAATCGGACGTTGTCTTGATAATAAAACCTTCCGTGTCCTTCAGCGATATTGGCAAAAATGCTCACCGATGCGCGGCGAATTTGTTGGCCCAGCGCCCATTTTTCTTCGGCGGGCAGGCCGGGTAACACTTCCTGGTAGATTCGTTTGGCAGAGTCTTTTGCTTTTTGCCAGACGACCAATTTGCTCAATGCTTCCAGTCCCATGTCGCCTCATTTCCGCTTTTCTTTTTTTCTCTTCTCTTCTTCTCTTCTCTTTTCATCTTGTCTTCTCATCTTCTCTTCATCTCGCTTTATCCAAACTGCTCCAAAAAGCGCAGGTCGTTGCCCCAAATGTAGCGAATATCTTCGATTTTATGGCGCAGCATCAACTGACGTTCCGGGCCCATGCCGAAGGCAAAGCCGGTATATTTTTGCGGGTCATAGCCGCCGTTTTGCAGCACAACCGGGTGAACCATGCCGCAGCCCAAAATCTCCAGCCAGCCCGATTTTTTGCAGACGCCGCAGCCCTTGCCGCCGCAGACGAAGCATTCCACGTCCATTTCGGCGCTGGGTTCGGTGAAGGGAAAGTACGAGGCGCGAAAGCGGGTTTTGGCGCCGCGCCCAAACATGCGCCGCACAAACTCGGCCAGCGTGCCTTTCAGGTCGCCAAAGGTGATGTTTTTGCCGACGACCAGCCCCTCCACCTGATTAAATTGCACCTCCGAGCGGGCGGTGATTTGCTCGAAGCGGTAGACCATGCCCGGCAGGGCGATGCGGATTTCCGGCGGATTTTCGGGGTTTTCGGCAGAAAACTGACGCATGGCGCGGATTTGCCCCGGCGAGGTGTGCGTGCGCAGCACCTGCCGCTCGGCCTCGTCGCTGGCGCCGGTGTCAATGTAAAACGTATCCTGCATTTCGCGCGCCGGATGATAGGGCGGAATGTTGAGCAGTTGAAAGTTGTACTCATCGCTTTCCACCTCGCGCGAGGTATAGACCTGAAAACCCATCTCGGCCAAAATGGCGAGGATGCGCCGCAGGTTTTGCGTCGCTGGATGCAATCCGCCCGCCCGCAGCGGTCGGCCCGGCAGGCTGATATCCAGCCGCTCGCTGGCGAGTGATTGCTGCAGCGCGGCCTGTTTCAGCGCCGATTGTTTTTCGGCAAAGGCCGCTTCCAGCGCCAGTTTGACCTGATTGGCGCGCTGCCCCACGAGGGGGCGTTCCTCCTTCGAGAGCGCGCCCATCTGGCTGAAGACGCTCATCACCGGCGAGGAACGCCCCACGTTGGCGACGCGCCAGGCCTCCAGCGCGGCCTCGTCAGCGATGGCGGCCAGGCTTTCCAGCGCGGCTTTTTCAATTTCGTTCAGTTTTTCGAGCATAGTACCTCCGTTGGTAGTGAGGAGAGAATGAGATAAGGAGAAGATAGGATATTTCCTTCTCATCCCTTTAGCTTCTCATCCCCTCATCTCGTTTCTAAAAATAATCCCTCCCGCCCAGATTGGGACGAGAGGGAGAAATCTCGCGGTACCACCCAACTTAGCCATTTTTGGCTCACTTTGCGCCGACAGTCATCGGCTTCCCAATAACGCTGGGGCGCGGCTCAGACTACGCAGATTGCGAAAATCGTTCACCTGAGTGGCTCGCGGGAGAACTTCAATCGGGTTGGGCTGGGCGCGACTTTCAGCGATGTCTGCGCCTCTCTGGCAACCGCTGCCGATTTACTTTTCCCGGTCTTTGCCTTTGACCGTTTATTATCGTCAAAAAGAGCGGGGTGTCAAGCCCCTATGGTTTGGGCGTGCCAGTTGGGGTGATGGTCGCGCCCAGGGTCACGGTCGGGGCCTGGGTGTTGGTCGGCGTCACCAAATTGACGGGGACGAGAATAATTTGATAGGCCTGAATGTTGTTTTGCTCGGTGATATTGTTTTCCTTCATGATGGCTTCCACCGTCGAAAGGAATTTGGCGGCGATGGATTGCAGGTTGTCACCGGGCTGAATGGTGTAAGAAATCTTAAAGCCGCGCGCCAACTCTCCCAGCGGCACAGGAGTTGATGTCGGCATGGGCATATCGGGGTTGGGAATGATGAGTTTTTGACCGGCAGAAATGCCCAAAGTAACGGGATCAATGCCCGGTTTAAGCGGGTCAGTGATTTTATCGGCTGGAACAGGCGGGTTGAGCAGGAGAATCAGCGCTAGACCGTTATCGCCCAGGTTGAATTTCTCTACAATCGAGAAGAGATAATCGCCATCTTGCACGACATATTCAAACGGCGCGGAGGGCGTTGGCGTAAAGGTGATGGTGGGTGTGGTCGTTTCGGTGGGCGTGGAAGTGGGCGTGGAGGTATTGGTCGGCGTAAACGTCAGCGTAGGCGTGGGGGTTGCGGTGGCGAAGAGCGTGAACTTGGGGGCGTTTCCGCCGCTGAGCCACAATGCTAGCAGAACGATTCCGGCAACAGCCAGCAAAATTGCCAGCCCGCCAATCACAAAGGGCGCGATATTTTGACGTTTGCGAGGGGAGATAAATTGCATGGGCGGCGGCGCTTGATGTCCTGCCGAGTGGGGCGTTTCAGGAGAGTCGTTTTTGTTGGGTTTGGGTAACATAAATTATCCTTTGCGCGGACGAAATCAGACCCGCGATAATAGGTGTTTATTCTACCTGAAAAAAGAGCAGGCGGCAAATTGTAGGACGAGTGTAAGAGTTGCGTCGGTTTTGCTTGCATAGCCATCTTGAACGGGCTATAATGTTTTCTGCTATTCTTATGAAAGAGGTTTTGCTATGCCTGTTTATGCTTATCGTTGTGACAATTGTGGTGTTCGTTTTGACCGCAGACAGAGTTTTGATGATCAGCCTTTGACGATTTGTCCGGAGTGCAAAAAAAAGAGCCTGAAAAAGGTTTATACGCCGGTCGGTGTGGTTTTTAAAGGTTCGGGCTGGTACGCCACGGATAATCGCTCGCCCTCCGGCGCGAGCCGTCCTGCCAAAGTGGAAAAATCCGAATCAGCCCCGGCATCTTCCTCCGCTGATTCTTCGGCGCCTGCTCCGGCGGCGCCTGCCAGCGCTGAGAGCAAAAAAGAGTAACTCATCTGCTGATAAAAGACAGGGCGAGGTATCTCCTCGCCCTGTCTTTTATTTCTGCGCGTCTGTGATGATTTTTCCAATATCGGCGGCGTGTTCAAACTCATGCTCAATGAAAGTGGTCAGTAATTCTTCCAGCGTGCCGGTCACGCCCCAGGCAAAGACGAAGGGCTGTTCCACTTTTTCGGCGGGCATCTGGCGGATGACTTCCAGCGCTTGCTGACGGGTGGCGATGAATTCGCGGTAGATGTGGTCATAATCCAGCCCTTCGCGCGTGTGGACGGTTTCGGCGTTGTACACATCCACGCCGCGCGCGGCGGTGATGGGCGGCTCGCTGCCGCTGACGTGCGCCTGAATCGAGGCGATGACGGCGTCATCCCAGCCGGAAAGATGCGCGAGAATCTCGCGGATGGTCCACAGCGGGTAGATTTTTCGGTTGCGGTCAATTTCGTCGAGGTGCGCCAAAATTTGCTGGCGCGATGCCTGCCAGCGGGCAATCAGTTGCGGGCGTTTATCCATGTTTGCTCCAGAAATTAAGGGGTGGCGCTGCGCTGAAGCAGCCAGCGCGTCAGCAGCAGCAAGCAAATGACGGCTAGCGCGGCAATGATGACGGGGATGACCATCGCCAAAAAGGAGGTGACGGTGGCGATGACATCTTCCAAAATGCTGACCGGGATGTTGCCCAGCCCTCCGGTAGTGGCGGTGACTGCCGGGCGCACCGCCGCCGCTTTGACGGTGTGGACGCTGCCCGCGATTAGCAGGCCGAGCGCCAGCGAAAGCGCCGGGGAGACATCCGTCAGCACGCGCGCCGAGGCGGCGAAGGCAATCGCTCCGGCGGTGGGGCGGATGAAGGTTTGCAGGATGTCGTTGATGTGATTGACCGCCGGAATTTTATCGGCCAGAAATTCGACGATAATCAGCACGCCCAAGAGCAGCAGTACCCAGGGATTGATGAGCGCGTCAAAGGGGGCGCTCAGGTGAAACCAGTCGGTGTAACGCGCGATGACGGCAATCATGAACAGCGGAATGTAGGCGTTCAGCCCGGCGCTGGCCGAAAGCCCGAAGGCGGAGAAAATTCCCAGCAGTAGTTCCATCAGTGACTCGCTTTCATTTTAGCGGAAAAGCGCCCCAGGTGCCG
>MNXJ01000075.1 GCA_001872455.1 Anaerolineae bacterium CG2_30_57_67
AACGGCTCTAAAATTTCAATTTTCCGGTTTCTGCGGCGCAACCGCGACATATATATCGCGCCACTGGTTCTTGTTGCGTAACATCAGTTATCAGTGAAACTCTTGCACAAAAAGCAAGGAAATTAACCACAAAGGGTCACAAAGAGTCACAAAGTTTTTTGGTTTTCCTTTGTGTTGCTTCGTGGCCTTCGTGGTCAAATCTCTTTCGGCTTGTCCGAGTTAGGGTCTCCGCCCCTGATTATTGAGAAAATACGATGTGGGGAATTTCCAGGAAGCCAAAGCCATCGCAAAAGTCGTTTTTTTTTAACAATACGATTCACAGCGTTCTTTGCTATAATCTTAATCATGAGCCACGCCCTGACGCTTTACCGTCTGCAACAAACCGATACCCGCCTCGACCAGGTGCAAACCCGCTTGCGCGAAATCGGTAACAGCCTGGAAAATAACCCCGCGCTGAGAGCGGCGCGCGAACAAGTTCAAACCTCGGACAGCGCTCGCACCCAAGCAGAAAAAACCCTGCGCGAAGCCGAACTGAATGCCCAGTCCAAACGCATCAAACTCGAAACAGCGGAATCCAATCTCTACGGCGGGCGCATTCACAATCCCAAAGAACTGCAAGACCTGCAAAGCAACGTGGCCGCCCTCAAACGCCAACTTGCCCCCCTGGAAGACGGCCAGTTGGAAGCCATGCTGGCCGTCGAAACCGCCCAGGAGAAAAACGCTCAAAGCCAGGCCGCTCTGCGCCAGGTGGAGGCAACCGTCATCAACCAAAATTCGCTCTTGAAAGGCGAAAAAAGCACGCTGGAACACGAGCGTGACCGCCTGATTGCCGAACGCAGCGCCAACACTGCCACCCTGCCCGCCGACACCCTGCAACTTTACGAAACCCTGCGCCAGAAAAAACGTGGGCTGGCCGTTGCCCGCGTGACCGAAAACACCTGCGGCGCATGCGGCAACGAACTGACACCCACACAAGCACAAGCCGCCCGCCAGGCCGGTCAATTCGTCCACTGCGCCTCGTGCGGGCGCATCATCTTCAGCAACTAAGGCGCGCCATGAACCGTCTTCCCGGCCTCGACACCCTCTCCTTTTGGATTGGCGCCATCGTCTCCAGCATCCTTTGGGGAATCATGCTGGCCTTGCGCCCCATGTTCACCGCCGCGCTCGAAACCTGGCGCAAACAGCGCGAAGAAGCCCGTCTGCGCGCCGATAGCGGCATCGAAGACAGCCATCGCCGCGTTCTCTACCGCCAAACCCAGGAAATGCACCTGGCCGCCTCGCTCTTTGCGCTCGATGAAATCATGGAAATTCCGTGTTTGCTGGCGCCGCCGCCACAGCTCGAACCCGGTATGCCCAGCCAGCACGAAGATGTCGTCGCCCGCGCCATCCCCTACCTGCGCGACTGGCCTGAACTGGCCGCCTTCTACGGCGCCGAAACCTTGACCCTGGCCGAGGCCCTCAGCGGCGACGCCAACCTGCTCATCACCGGCCAGCCCGGCAGCGGCAAAAGCACCGCGCTGGCAATTCTGACCGCGCAAATCACCAACCGCGCCCCCGAAGTCGCCGCCCTGCAAGAGCGCGTCCCCTTCCTCATCCACGTCGCTGACCTGGGGTTGCCGCACCCTGAACCCAAAAAGCCCGAAGACCTGCTCCAGGCGCTGATTGAGGCCGAGTCCAACCGCGCATCACTTTTCGATCGCCCGCGCCTGCCCGCCTTCACCCAAATCAGTTTTCAGGCCGGGCGCGCCCTGCTCCTGCTTGACGGGCTGGACGAACTACCGCAGGCGCAAATTCAAGAAGCCACCGCCTGGCTCAAATTGCTCCTGCGCGCCTACCCCAAAACCCGCGTCGTTGCCAGCGCCGCGCCCGAATACGCCGACGGCCTCACCAGCCTGCAGTTTGTCCCCCTGGCGCTTGTTCCCTGGAGCGCCGAACAACAAAACCACTTCCTGCACAAATGGGATGCGCTCTGGCAACAATACGTCTCGCGCGAGGCCTGGGCGCAAACCGGCGAACAGATCGAACCAACTCTCTTGCGCCGCTGGCTCAGTGCTGAAAATACCCTTGGCCTGACCCCGCTCGAATACACCCTCAAGCTGTGGGCGGCCTACGCCGGCGATACACGCGGCCCACGGCCTGCCGATGCCATCGAAGCGCACCTGCGCCGCCTGACTCCGCTCAACACCCCGCCCGAAGCCCTGCAAGCCCTCGGCGCGCAAATCAGTCTGAACGGTCTGGCGCTTTTTGATGAGAAAAATGCCAAAGACTGGATTAAGAAATTTGAACCAAGCCTCGCCGCAGAAGCGGAGACTTCGCCCGCGCCTGAGCCGCCTACAGACGGCGACCCCCTCCCCGCTTCAACGGATGCTCCCGTTCCGACAGGTGTGCCCCAAAAAACAGCGGCTTCCGCATCTGCCCAGCCCTCGCTTTTATCTGCGCTGGTGCAATACGGCCTGCTGACCGTTCATCCGCAAAACCGCCTGCGCTTTGTGCACCCAGTTTTTAGCGGCTGGCTGGCCGGGCGCGCGCTCACCGCCAACAGCGCTGAAAGCCTGCTGGCGCAGCCCGCCTGGAGCGGCCAAACACTGACGTTGCGCTACCTGGCCGCCTACAACGACCCGACCCCATTACTCCGCACGCTGGCCGCTCAAGCCGACCCGCTACTCCTTCGTCCAAGCCTGCTGAGCGGGCGATTGTTGCGCGACGCACCGCCTCAGGCACCCTGGCGCGGTCTGGTGATGGCAACGTTGCTCCAAATTTTACAAAACGAAGAACAGCCCATGTCGATTCGCGGGCAAGCGCTGGCCGCGCTTATTTTGAGCGGCGACCCCAACAGCGGCGCACTTTTCCGCCAACTTTTGCAGGCGCCTTCGCTCGAACTGCGCCGTCTAGCCGCCCTTGGCGCGGGCATGACCCACGAAAATAAAGCAGTGGAAGGACTTACCCGCCTGCTCGGTCAATCCATGGGCGCAACGCAGCAGGCGGCCTGCCTGGCGTTGGTGGCGATTGGCACACCTGCCGCGCTCGAAGCGGTTGCCACTGGCCTGCTCCGCGGCGACGAAGACCTGCGTCAGGCGGCGGCAGAGTCTCTAGCCAATGACCGCGCCGAAGGCCACGAAGCCCTGCGCGATGGCATCAGCAGCGAAGACATCATCATGCGCCGCGCGGTCGTCTACGGGCTGGGGCGCATCCGTGAACCCTGGGCCGACCAAATTTTGGAGCGCATCCAAACCGAAGACAATCAGTGGGTGGTACGCACTGCCGCAGTGGAACTGGTAAGCGCACGCGCGCAGCTCAATCCGCGCGTGCCGCGCCGCCTGATGGCTCCCGCCGAAACCCCCTGGCTGATTGAATTTGCCGGGCGGCATGGCATGGGCGTCACCCCCGGCCAGCCCGCCACAGACTTACTCCTGCTGGCGATTAAAGGAGAAGACGACATTGAGCGCCAGGCCGCCCTGCGTTACCTGCGCCTGACTCCCAACGAGGGTGTCATCGCCGCCTTCTATCAAATTTATTTTGGGCAAGACCTCGATTTGCGCCAGGAAATCACCTACGCCCTGACCGATTTCGCCTACGCGGGCATCACCCTGCCCGACCCGCACCAGTTCGGGCTGGGGTAAGCCAACAGGATAAATGGGATAAATGGGATGAATGGGATAAAAATCATTACACATGCCACGCTGGTGCGCTGGACAAAACCCAACGAAATTTTGAACGATTCTGCGCTGGTGATTGAAAACGGCAAAATTGCCGATTTCGGCCCCTCGGCGGAACTTGAAGCGCGCTACCCGCTGGCTGACCGCTGGGACGCGCGCGGACAGCTGCTGATGCCCGGCAATATTTGCGCCCACACCCATTTTTACGGCATGTACGCGCGCGGTCTGGCCGTCCCCGGCCCCGCCGCGGAAAATTTCTCCCAAATTCTCAAGACCCTGTGGTGGCCGCTCGACCAGGCGCTGGACGAAGAAGCCGTGCGCCTGTCAACGCGCGTTTGCCTGGCAGACGCCATCCGGCATGGTACGACCACCCTGTTTGACCATCACGCTTCACCCAATTTTCTGACCGGCTCGCTCAACGCCATCGCGCAGGAAGTCGAAAAATCCGGCCTGCGCGCCACGCTCTGCTACGAAGTCACCGACCGCTACGGCGAAGAAAAAATGCGCGCGGCCATTGCCGAAAATGTAGATTTCATCCGCAAAACAGCGGACGGCAAACGCCCCACCCTGCGCGGCGTGATGGGACTACACGCCCCTCTGACGGTTTCCACCGCCACACTGGCCGCCTGCGTGGCTGCCGCCGACGCGCTTGACACCGGCCTACACCTCCACGTCAGCGAATCGCTGGACGACGGCTACGCGGCCCTGACGCCCGACAAAGGCTTCATGCCGCCGGTGGACTGGCTGGCTCACAACGGCGCACTCGGCCCCAAAAGCATCGCCGCCCACGCCGTGCAAATTGATGAGCGCGAAATTCAACTGCTGGCCGAAACCCAAACCTGGGTCACCCATCAGCCGCGCTCCAACATGAACAACGCCGTCGGCGTGACCGAAGTGGAGCAAATGCTGGATAGAGGCGTGCACGTCTGCCTGGGCAATGACGGCTTTTCCAACGCGATGTGGGCAGAATGGAACGCCGCCTACCTGCTGCACAAAATTCACCACGAAGACCCGCGCCGCATGGACGCCTCGCGCGTGGTCGAAATGGCGATTGACAACAACGCCGCGCTGACGCAGACCTTCTTCCCCGAAGCGCCGATTGGCGTCATCGAAAAAGGCGCCGCTGCCGACTTGATTCTGGTGGACTATCAGCCGCCGACCCCGCTGACAGCGGGCAACCTGCCCTGGCATATTCTCTTCGGATTCCGCGAGGGCATGGTGACGGCCACCATCGTCAACGGGAAAATTTTAATGAAAGACCGCCAACTGCTGACGCTGGACGAAACCGAAATCGCCGCACAGGCGCGCGCCTATGCGCCAAAAGTCTGGGAAACCTACCGGAAAATTGCTGAAAATCAGTAGCCGGTTATCAGTTGTCGGCAAATTCAAAGGAATATGAGATTATGACCAACCAACTGCTCGTCACCATCGCCGTTTTGGGCGGCACCGGCAAGGAAGGCAAAGGCCTGGCCTATCGCTGGGCCAAAGCGGGCTATCGCGTGCTGATTGGCTCGCGCACGGCTGAGAAAGCGCAAAGCGCCGCGCAGGAATTGACCGCCCTGCTGGGCGAAGCCGCCATCGAAGGGCTGGATAACCTATCCGCCGCGCAAAAAGCCGATATTGTCGTGGCCGCCGTCCCCTACGCCGCGCACCGCGAAACGCTGTTAACCGTCAAAGACGCCCTGCAGGGCAAACTGCTGGTAGATGTGACCGTGCCGCTCGTCCCGCCCAAAGTCAGCAAAGTGCAAATGCCCCCGGCTGGCAGCGCCGCCCAGGAGGCGCTCGGCATTCTCGGCGAGGGCGCGCAGGTGGTGGACGCGTTTCAAAATATCTCCTACGAACATCTCATGGCCGAGGGTCAACCGCCCTGCGACGTACTCGTCACCGGCAGCAGCAAAGCCGCCCGCGAGGAAGCGCTCAAACTGGTCGAAGCCGCCGGGCTGACAGGCTGGGACGCCGGGCCGATTGAAAACTCGGTCGTCGTTGAAGGCCTGACCAGCGTGCTGATTTACATGAACAAACAATACGGCTCCACCCATGCCGGAATCAAGATAACCGGGATTCATCAGTAAACAGTTGTCAGTGGTCAGTTATCAGGCAATGACTACCAACTGACAACTGCCAACTGACAACTGACAACTACCAATGCTCGCCCTCACCCCCCTGCCCAATATTCCCCTCATCCGCCCGGACGACAACCTGGCGGATGTTCTTCTCAACAGCCTGCGCGAAGCCAAAATCAGCCTGCAGGATGGCGACATTCTCGTCCTGGCACAGAAGATTGTCAGCAAAGCCGAAAACCGGCTGGTTAACCTCGCCACTATCACGCCTTCCCCCACCGCGCTGGAACTGTCCGCCAAAACCGGCAAAGACCCGCGCCTGGCAGAATTATTACTACGCGAAAGCCGCGAAATCCTGCGCACGCGCATTGGCACGGCAATTGTCGAACACCGCCTGGGATTCATCTGCGCCAACGCCGGAATTGACCATTCCAACGTGGCCGGAGAAGGAGACGCCAGCCAGGAATGGGTGCTGCTGCTACCCGAAAACCCCGACAAATCCGCCGCCGAAATCCGCGCCGCGCTGGAAACAGCCAGCGGCAAACGCCTGGGCGTGCTGATTATCGACTCGCATGGCCGCGCCTGGCGGCTGGGAACGGTCGGCATCGCCATCGGCCTGAGCGGGCTGCCCGGCCTGATGGACGAGCGCGGCTGGCAGGATTTATTCGGCTATACGCTGCAAATCACCGTCGTCGGCGTGGCCGATGAACTGGCCGCCGCCGCCAGCCTGATGATGGGCCAGGCCGCCGAAGGCACGCCCGCCGTCCACGTGCGCGGATTCCCCTATCCGCTGCGCGAGGGAAACCTGAGCGAGCTGCTGCGCCCCAAAGACCAGGATATGTTCCGGTGAAGAATGAATTTTGGGATTTTCTCGACCAACTGATTGCCTCCAGCGAAATCGTTGTTGACCGACCCAAAGGTTCACAACATCCGCACTACCCGGAGATTATCTACCCGCTCGATTATGGCTATCTGGCTGGAACAGTTTCCGCTGATGGCGATGGAATTGATCTGTGGCTTGGTTCACAGCCCCAAAAAACACTCAGCGCCATTTTGGTCATTGTTGACCTGCGCAAGCGCGATAGCGAAATCAAACTGTTGCTCGGATGCGTTCCACAAGAAATACAAATTATCCTGAATTTTCACAACAGCGGATCAATGCGGGCGACGCTGCTCAATCGCCCAATCACACAATCACAGAAGCACGAGGCCCTATGAACGCCATTCCTGAAAAATACCACGACCTGCTCAAAGATGAAGCAAAAGCCTTTCTTTTCCTGGCGACCACCATGAAAGATGGCTCTCCGCAGGTCACGCCCGTTTGGTTCAATCACGATCAAACCCACATCCTGATCAACTCGGCCAAAGGACGGCTCAAAGACATCAACATGCGCGCCCGGCCACAGGTAGCTTTTGTCATTCAGGACCCAGCCAACCCGTATCGTTACCTGCAAATTCGTGGCCGGGTGATTGAAATTACTGAAGCCGGCGCAGACGCGCACATTGACGCACTGGCCTTCAAATATCAGGGGCTGAAAAGCTACCCGTACCGCAAAGAAGGCGAAATACGGGTGACCTATAAAATTTTGCCCAAAAAAATTGACGCGCACTAACCAATCATGGACGATAGATCACCAGCCAGCGCCATGCAGGGATTTCTGCGCTCGCGCCGCTCGATACGAAAATTTACCGGCGAACCGGTTTCGGCAGACGTGTTGCGCGAGATTCTCGAAAGCGCCTGCTTCGCCCCCTCGGCGCACGGCATGCAGCCCTGGCGTTTTGCCATCGTCGAAAATCAAAGCGCCCGCGACGCCCTGGGCCTGGCGCTGACCGACCAGATGCGGCGCGACATGCAGGCCGAACCCGCCCCCGCAGCAGAAATCGCTCAACGGGTGCAACGCTCACGCCAGCGCATTGCCGAAGCGCCGGTGCTGCTCCTGCTCTGCCGTGATGTTGAAGCGCTACGCGTGCACGCCGTGGAGGAAGACCTGATGGCGATTCAATCGGTCGCCATGGCCGGGCTGCAGTTGATGCTGGCAGCGCAAGCTCACGGCCTGGGCGCCAACTGGATTTGCTGGCCACTCTACGCGCAGGCTGAAACCATCCGCGCGCTGAATTTGCCGGAAACCTGGCAGCCGCAGGGCATGGTTTTTCTCGGCCACCCGGCGGAACAGCCGAAAGAAAAAGTTCTGAGACCACTTTCCGAACTCACAAAGACCATTTGAGAGCAAAAGCACCGTGAAACCTTCCAACCTTCACCATGAAACCATAAAAATCGTCGCCCTGGCAGGCGGAGTCGGCGGCGCAAAACTGGCCGATGGCCTGGCGCAAGTTCTGCCGCCCGAAAACCTGACGGTCATCGTCAACACCGGCGATGATTTTACGCATTGGGGGCTGAACATCTCGCCCGATGTGGATACCGTTTGCTACACGCTGGCCGGGCTGGCGAATCCCGTCAGCGGCTGGGGGCGGCGGGACGAAAGCTGGCAGGTTTTCCAGCAGATGGAACGCCTCGGCGCGGAAACCTGGTTCCGGCTGGGCGATCAGGACCTGGCGACTCACCTCGAGCGGACGCGCCGTCTGCGGAGCGGTGAATCGCTCAGCAGCATCACCCGCGATTTTTGCCAGCGCTGGGGCATCCGCCAGCGCATTTTGCCGATGAGCGACGACCGCGTGCGCACCATGGTCAACACCGTCGAAATGGGCGAACTGAGTTTTCAGGAATATTTCGTTCACCAGCGCTGCCAGCCCACGGTCAAAGGATTTCGCTTCGATGGAATAGAAAGCGCGCAGCCCGCGCCCGGCACGCTCGAAGCGCTCCAAAACGCCGACGCGATTGTTTTTTGTCCCAGCAACCCGTGGGTGAGCGTGGACCCGATTTTGAAAACGCTCAAAAACCAGACGGTTTTTGAGTCCAAATGCCTGATTGCCGTCAGCCCAATCATCGGCGGTGAAACGGTGAAAGGCCCGGCGGCAAAAATGTTCCGCGAACTTGGCTTTGAATCGTCGGCGCTGGCGGTGGCCCGGCATTATGGGAAATCGCTGCTGACGGGATTCGTGCTCGACAACGCCGATGCGGCCCTGGCAGACGCCGTCGCCGACGTGGGAATTTCCCCGCTAGTCACCCCCACGCTGATGACGCAGCCCGCCGACCGCGCGCGCCTGGCGCAAGATGTGCTAAACTTTGCAAAGAGTTTTCTGCTATGACGATTTGGGCGATTGTGCCGGTAAAACCACTGCGGCTGGGAAAATCCCGGCTTTCGAGCGTGCTGAGTGATGACGAGCGCACGGCGCTGAATCACATGTTTTTGGAAAACACGCTCAGCGTTTTACGCCAAACCACCGAAGTCAACCAAACGCTGGTCGTCAGCCGCGACCCGGCGGCGCTGGCGATTGCGCGCGAATTTAATGCGCGCACCGTGCTGGAAGATGGCAGCCCCGACCTGAATCGCGCCCTGCGGCGGGCAACCCTGCTGGCGCGCGCCTTCGCCACACGCGGCGTGTTCATCCTGCCAGCCGACTTGCCTCTGCTGACGCCGCAGGATTTAAACGAATTTTTTGCCCGCGCCTGTGACAAGAACTGCGTCACAATTGCGCCCGACCGGCGCGAAGACGGCACCAACGCCCTGCTGATTTTGCCCGGCGGGCTGATTGATTACATTTACGGCGCGGGTTCTTTTCAACATCACTGCGACGCCGCCCGAAAAGTTGGCGCGCGGCTGGAAATCGTCTACAACCCGCACCTGGCGCTCGACCTGGATACACCGGATGATTTGGATGTGTACAACCGCATGAAGGTGATCAGTGAACAGTGAACAGTGAACAGTAACCAGTGATCAGTGAATAACTGTGACTGACGACTGATGACTGATAACTGGCAACTGACAACTGATAACTGACCACTGACAACTGACAACTACCAACTGGAGTTTCCCATGAACCGTGTTGCTTTATACCTGCAAGATTCGCACGACTTGCGCGACGGCCTGCAGTACGCGCAATACGCCGAAGCCAAAGGCTTTGAAGCCGTCTGGCAGGCCGAAAGCCGCCTGGTGCGCGACGCCATCGTCCCGATGGCCGCCTACGCCGCCGTCACCGAGAAAATCAAAGTCGGCTCCGGCGTCATCAACAACTGGACGCGCAACATCGGCCTGCTGGCCGCCACCTATCTAACGCTGGACGACCTGGCGCCGAATCGCATCATCTGCGGCATCGGCGCATGGTGGGACCCACTGGCGAAAAACGTGGGCATTGACCGCAAAAAACCGCTGACCGCCATGCGCGAAACCGTGCTGATTATGCGCCGCCTGCTGAACATGGAACGGGTGACGTTTGACGGCGAATTCATCCACGTCAGCGGCATCGAGCTGGACGTGGTGCATGGCCGCCGCGAACCGCGCAACGTCCCGATTATGATTGGCGCGACCGGCGACCAAATGATGGAAATGACCGGCGAAATTGCCGATGGCGCAGTGATGAATTACTGCGTGCCGCCCGAATACAACGACCGCGCGCTGGAATTGCTCGAAAAAGGCGCCAAAAAAGCGGGCCGCACGCTGAATGAAATTGACCGCCCGCAATTAATCGTCTGCTCGGTGGATGAAGACCATGACAAAGCCATTGAAACCACCAAAATGCTGCTCTGCCAATACCTGGCGCAGCAGCCGCACATCGCCAAAGCCAGCGGCGTCAGCGACGAAGTCGTCCATCAAATTCAGGCCACGCTGGGCTGGCCTGCCACCAAAGAACAAATCAATCAGGCCAAACATTTCGTGCCTGATGAGCTGGTGATGAAAATCACCGCTTCCGGCACACCCGCCGAGGCGCGCGCCAAAGTGGCAGAATACACCAAACGCGGCTGCACCTGCCCAATTCTCTACCCGGCAGGCGGCAACGTACGGCTGCTGATTGACACCTTTGGTAATCAGGCATAGAATTCGCCGCTTGCAAATCACGAACAGCGCAAAATCAACTTTGCGCCAGAGAACCAGGATAATTTTATGAGCAAAGAATTTTCAACTGCCCCCAGTGAATTTAAACGCGCGTTTGAGCAAAACCGCGCCCTGTTCGCGGCGCAGCCCGCCATCCTGCAGCGTTTTCTCGAAGCGCAGGCGCATCACATCGCCCAGGCGCTGACCGAGCATTTGCCGCAGGTCAAATTCAGCCTGCCCGACCGGGTGGTGGCAGAGATTCCCCAAATCGGCCAGCCCGCGCCAGTGGCGGTTCCGCCTGCGGCGCGAGAGCAAAGCCTGGGCGGGCTGAAGAATCGCATCCGCGGGACCAATGTCCGCGAGGAAGTCCGCCACCGGCTGATAGCGTTGGAACAATCTGCCGACCACGCCATCGCCACCAGCGCCAGCCTGCTGCGCTACGCGGCGGCAATTCACATGGTTCACAACATGCTTCCGGCTGGCCGCTCGGTGGAATATCGCGCCGATGAAGGCGAGGAAATTGCCACGCTGCCGGTCGCCCCGCTGGAGCCGGAATCCGCCATCACGCAGGCCAGCGACGCCATCGCCGAGGAATCCAGCGCGGACGAGGGGCGCGGCGACTTACAGGTGCCATTCGTCCCGGCGGCGCGGCGCTTTTATCTGCCGCAGTGGGTTTCCTTTGACGAAAAAGACGCGCTGCTGGTGGGCAATATCAAAGAAGCCGAGGCGAATCTGGCTTCGATGCAGCGCTATGTCGAAATTTTGCACGCGGCCTCGTCGCTGGCGCCCTACATTTTGGCGGACGAAGAATATCAGAAGAAGCGCTACGGCATGTTGGGGCAGTTGATTAATCAGGGGCGGGCGCTGGCGCGTTACAAAGCCGGTGAAATCATCCGCACGATTAAAGTACGCGCCCAGTCTGGCAATTTGAATCGCGGCCTGAGCCTGAGCCTGCCCTACTACGATGACCAGGAACTGAAAATGGCGCAAACCAACTTCGAGGTCATCCCCGCCGGACGCATCATGTTTGTTCCGGCCTTTGTGGTGCGCGCCGTTCACGAGGAAGCCGCCAAACGCCTGCAGGATACGCGCTTCAACGCTTCGACCCGCAAACATCTGCTGGTCATTTTACAAATACTGGAAGATGCGTTTTCCCAAATGGAAAACAAAAAGTAGAAATTCACAGGTATTCTCATGCAACTGTTTTCGATTTTATTACTGGCAGTGATTATTTATTTTTCCTGGCGCATTGCGCCACGTGAAAGCCAGGAAGATGCGCATGTTCACGGGGCGGGGCAGGTGGGGCTGCTGGCGGCGATTGCCCTGTTTGGTGTGGATTACTTCACCTCCTATTTTTACGCCACCGGCGAAATGCTGCACGCCCTACATCCCTACGGGTTGGAACATCTTGGTTATTATGCGGTGGCCGTCATCAGCCTGGCGAATTTGGTGTTTGGTGGGCTGTATATGTATTCGCTGGGCGTTTTCAAAGCCGGAGGGGGCTCTTTCGCCGCGGCAATGCGCTATTTGGGACCCTCGCTCAGCCTGATTGTGGCCGTGATTCTGTTGCAAGATTACATTTTCACGATTGTCGTTTCCACGCTTTCGGGCGTGGACCAGCTGCTCTCACTGGGGCAGGCGGGCGGAATTCCGTGGTTCTGGCACTTTCTGATTGGTGCGGCGCTGGTCAGCGTCACCTGGGCCATCACCATTCGGGGACGCGGAGAATCAGCGACCATCGTTTTTGGCGGGTTGAGCATTTTTGTCTTGCTGACCATCGCCATGGCAATTGGGCTGCTGCTTGCCAAAGCCGCCAACGTACCGCCGCTGCCGGCAGAAGAAGCCTTGCAGCCGGTCAAATCCATTTGGGAGGCGCTGTTCCATGTGCTGGCCGCCTCCATGAAGGGGCTGGTGGCATTAACCGGGCTGGAGGCCATGTCCGACGGCATCCAATTTGTAATTGACGATGACCCGCCCTTTGTCAAATGGGGCAAGAAAAAACTGCCAAAATTGCAGGCACTGTGGAACTTTTACGCTGGGAAAAGCGGTATTGGCCGCGCGGTGCAAACTTCATTTCTGTTTTATGGCGCCATCACCACCCTGTTTCTGACCTATTTTGCCATTCACTTCAAAGCCTTTGATTACGTTCAGGGGCGCAGCCTGGTCGGCAACCTGGCCTTCATCGGGTTTGGCGCACTGCCGGGCGGCGTAATTTTGTTTTGGGCCTATCAAATTTTGGCCGTTGCCCTGCTGACCGCCGCCTCGATGACCGCTTTTCAAGACCTGCAGGCCATCACCTGGCGCAATGTCGCCATTGGTGAACTGCCCGAAATAGTCGTCTACCGCAACCCCAAAGGCACGTTCACCCGCCCGGTGACTGCCGCCGCCATCACCGCCATCATCATTCAGCTGCTGGTGCGCGGCAACACCAGCACCGCCGTCCCCTACTACGGCGTGGGCGTCTTTGTTCCCATCACCATCATGGGAATGGCGATGCGCGAACATGTTCGACAAAAATTATCTGGGCGCGCCCGCACCTTTGGCCTGTTTGGAACTTCGCTATCCATTGCGCTTTCGACCTTTATCTTCATCGGTCAAATTGTCACCAAATGGAATGAAGGCGGCTGGGTGGTGCTGATTGTCTTCGCCACCCTGATTTTGCTGGCGCACGTCATCCTGCTCTCCCCGGCAGGCTACCGCGAACCAGAGGATATTCACCGCGTCGTGCGCGAAAAATCGCGCATCGAAGGCGCAACCGGCAATGTCGTCGAGTGGCAATCGCTAAAAATGCAGCAGTACCGCTATCAGGTAACCCTGGCTGTCGCCAAATTCTTTGGGCTGTTTGGCGTTTTCAAACCGCTGCGTTTCGACCAAACAGAAAAACCTGTCAACCCCGGCGAATTTGAAGACGCGCTTCACCACGAACAAAGTACCAGCTTCATCGAGCAATACATGGACAAGAAAAAATAATGAATGATGAGTGATGAGTGATGAGTGATGAATAAAATACCACTCTTCATTCTGCATTCTTCATTTTGTTTCCCATGAGCGCCACGCCCATTTACAGCCTCAGCACATCGGATGTCTTCACCTCGCTGGAGACATCCCCGGCTGGGTTAAGCGCTGAAGAAGCCCGCTCGCGCCTGTCACTCTACGGGGAGAATTTACTTTCCGAGCAAAACACCACCCCGCTCTGGTTTACCGTCGCCCGGCAAGTTCTCCAACCGCTGACGTATATTCTGTGGGGCGCCAGCCTGCTGGCGCTTTTCTTCGACCCGGTGCTGAGCGGCGTCATCTTAATCATCACCTTTGCCAACGCTGGCTTTTCCTTCTGGCGCGAATATCGCGTGGAGCAAGCCACCCGCAAACTGCAAGAGATTTTGCCGGTCTACGCACATATTCGGCGCGACGGGCAGGAACGCCAGATTCTCGCCCGGGAGGTCGTGCCAGGCGACATCTTGATTCTGGCAGAGGGCGACAACATTCCCACCGACGCGCGCGTCATCGAAGAATATGGCCTGCGCGCCAACAACGCCACGCTGACGGGCGAATCGCTGCCCGCGCGCAAAAGCGCCGACCCATCCTACCAAACCGACATCAGCGAAACCGAACAGCCCAACCTGATTTTCGCCGGAACCTCCGTCGCCGCCGGTACCGGCCAGGCAGTCGTCTACGCCACCGGCATGTTGACTCAGTTCGGGCGCATCGCCCACCTGACGCAGACCGTCGCCGAAGGGCCCAGCCCCTTTCAGGCCGAGCTGGCCAGCGTCGTCAAAGTTACCAGCATCGTGGCGGTCGCCATCGGCGGGCTGATTCTCGCCGTCGGGCTGACCACGCCCGGCCTGAATTTTTCGCAGAAGCAGGTGATTTCCTTCGCGCTGGGCGTCATCGTCGCCGCCATCCCCGAAGGCCTGCCCGCCACGCTGACGCTTTCGCTGGCCAGCGCCGTTCAGCGGCTGACCTCCAAAGGCGTGCTGGTCAAAAAAATGACCAGCGTCGAAACACTCGGCAATGTCTCAGTCATCTGTACCGACAAAAGCGGCACGCTCACCCAAAATCAGATGACCGCGCGCGAAATTTGGGTGGCCGGGCAGCGCGTGCGCGTGCGCGGCGTTGGCTACGCGCCAATCGGTGAGTTTCTGCCTGCGCCGCAAGGCCAGCCCTGGGACGAAGATTTGCTGGCGCTGCTGGAAGCCGCCGCCTGCTGCAACAATGCCCGACTCAACCCGCCCACGCCTGAAACCCCCGTCTGGCACAGCCTGGGCGACCAAACCGAAGTAGCCCTGAAAGTTGCCGCGCTCAAAGCCGGGCTGGATGAAAACAAACTGAACCAAATTTACCCGCGCGTTCACGAAATTCCCTTTGACGCGCGCCGCAAACGCATGACCACCATTCATCGCCGCAAAACAGACGAAATCGCCTTCGTCAAGGGCGCGCCGCGTGAAATTCTGCAACTTTGCACCCACATCCAAATTAACAATCAAATCGTCCCGCTGGATGAAACCCGCCGCGCCGAGGCGCTAGCCGCCAACGACGCTTACGCCCGCAACGCCCTGCGCGTGCTGGCCATTGCCCGGCGCGAACTGCCGCCCAAAACCAGCGCCTACCGCGCCGAAACCATCGAAAGCGAACTGACTCTGCTCGGCCTGGTGGGCATGATGGACCCGCCGCGCCCCGAAGTGGAAAAAGCCATCCGCGCCTGCCGCCAGGCCAGCATCCGCATTGTGATGATTACCGGCGACTACGGTCTGACCGCCGAATCGCTGGCGCGGCGCGTGGGCATGATTCAAAGCGCCAGCCCGCGCATCATCACCGGCGCCGAGTTGGACGAAATGTCCGAAACGGAACTGCACAAAGCCCTGCAGCAGGAAGTCATTTTTGCGCGCATGGCGCCCGAACACAAAATGCGGCTGGTGGCCGCCTTCCAGGCGATTGGCGAAACCGTGGCCGTCACCGGCGACGGCGTCAACGACGCCCCCGCCCTGCGCAAAGCCGATGTCGGTATCGCCATGGGTATCGTCGGCACGGATGTTGCCAAGGAAGCCGCCGACATCATCCTGACCAACGACAACTTCGGCGCGATTTTCTCGGCGATTGAAGAAGGCCGGGCAGTCTACGACAACGTCCGCAAATTCGTCACCTACATTTTCTCCAGCAACATTCCCGAATTAATGCCCTTTCTGATGGCGGCCTCCTTCCCCGGCATGCCGCTCGCGCTGACCGTGCGCCAAATTTTGGCGGTAGACCTGGGCACCGACCTGCTGCCCGCGCTGGCGCTCGGCATGGAATCACCCGCCCCGGGCGTCATGCAAAAACCCCCGCGTGGACGCGGCGCGCGCCTGATTGACAACGCCCTGCTGACCCGCGCCTTCCTCTGGCTGGGCATGCTGGAAGCCGCTTTTTGTTTCGTCGCTTTTTTCTCGGTCTATCTTTTCTCGGGCAACGCCGCCCTGCTGCCCGCTCTCCCCTGGCTGGCAACTCTCACAGTTCCCAGTTCCATGTTTTTCCGCCTCGAACCAGAACTGGTCATTTTGGCCGCCACCACGCTCTACCACGCCTCTGTGGTGATGACGCAGGTCGGCAACGCCCTGGCCTGCCGCAGCGAATCCTGGTCCGCGCCCAGCCTCCAATGGTCCGTCAACTGGCGGCTGTGGGCCGCGCTGCTCTCCGAAATTCTGGGGATTTTCGTGCTCATTTACTGGCAGCCGCTGCAAACTATTTTTGAACATTACCCCATTCCCGGCCAATATTGGTACGGATTATTCTTGTTTCCCTTCCTTTTCTATGCGGTAGAATGGGCACGAAAAGGAATATTTCATCTCTTTCGCTCCCATTCCACCCCTTCACCGGAGGTAATGCCATGAAAGTCATCGTAATGGGCTGTGGTAGGGTCGGTTCACAGGTTGCCAGGCTGCTCGACCAGCGCGGACATCAGGTGGTGGTACTCGACCATCACGACGCAGATGCCGCCGCCCGCCTGGGCGACGAATTCAAAGGTCGGGTGGTACACGGCCTCGGCTTCGACAGAGAAGCCCTCGAGCAGGCCGACATAAAAAACGCCGAAGCCTTCGTCGCCGCCAGCTCCTCCGACAACGCCAACATCGTCGCCGCGCGTATCGCCCGCAACCTGTTCAAAGTGCCGCGCGTCATCGCCCGCATGTACGACCCGCGTCACGCCGAAATCTACCAGCAGCTGGGGCTGATGACCATCTCTGGCACCGAATTGGGCGTGCGCCGCATCTATGAAATGGTGACGCACAGCGACCTCGACGCCATTCACAAATTTGGTCGCGGCGAAGTCTCCCTCATCCGCATCGAAGTGGGCTTCGAACTGGCCGGACGCAGCCCGCGCGACCTGAACATCCCCGGTGAAGTCAGCCTGGTGACCATCACCCGCGCCGACCGCGCCTTCCTGCCCTCCGCTGGAACCGAATTCCGCGAAGGCGACGTCCTGCACCTGGCCGTTTTAGCCTCGGCCATGGGGCGGCTCGAACAAATGCTCGGCCTGGAAAGGAGACTATAACCATGAACGTCATCCTCGTCGGCGGCGGCAATACCGGCTCACACCTGGCGCGCATTCTACTCGAAGAAAAACACACCGTGCGCCTCATCGAAGAACGCCCGGCTCTGCTGGAAAAACTCCGCCAGGAATTACCCCCCGAAGTCGTTATCGCCGGAGACGGCGCCTCGCCCGCCCTGCTGGAGCAGGCCGGAGCGCGCACCGCCAACGTCCTGGCCGCCGTAACCGGCAGCGACGACACCAATCTGGTCATCGCCTCGTTGGCGCGTTTCGAGTTTAGCGTGCCGCGCATCATCGGGCGCGTCAACAACCCCAAAAACGCCTGGCTCTTCACCCCCGAGATGGGCGTGGATGTGGCGCTCAACCAGGCCGATATTCTGGCGCATCTCGTCGCCGAGGAAATGTCGCTGGGCGACATGATGACCCTGATGAAACTGCGCCGTGGCGAATATTCGCTCATCGAAGAAAAAGTTCACCCAACCTGCCTGGTGGTCGGCAAAAAACTGAAAGAAATCACCCTGCCCAAAGAATGCACCATCACCGCCATCATCCGCGCCCACCAACTGATTATTCCGCACGGCGAAACCCAACTGTTGCCCACCGACGAAGTGCTGGCCCTGGTACACCAAAACCAACTGCGCGAATTCGCCGCCCTGCTCGCCCCGCAAACGCCCATCACCCGCTAGCCCCAAAATCTTATAAAAACGCATCGCGCGACAGGCGCGGACAGTTGCCATTTTTCCTTATACGCGGGAAAGCCTATTCACTTTTACAGCCAACTCACGCTATAATTGAAAAACGTTTTCATTATGACCACCAACTCCTGGCTGACCGCCCTGCAAGAAAATGGCTACCGTCTCACCAGCGCCCGCCGCGCTGTGGTGGAGAAGATGGCGCATACCCGCACTGCGCTCAACCCGCTGGAAGTGTACGACCAGACACGCGCCGCCTGCCCCGGCCTCGGCCTGGTGACGGTCTACCGCACGCTGGAAAAGCTGGAAGAACTTGGATTAATTCAGCGCGTGCATCAGCCTGGCGGATGCAACGCCTACCTGCCCAGCGCCCACGGTCACCAACACCTGCTCATTTGCCGCGCCTGCGGCAAAGCCGAATACTTCGAGGGCGACAACCTGGACGAATTTTTTGCCCGCGTCGGCCAGCAAAACGGATTCACCATCAGCGAGCACTGGCTGCAACTTTTCGGCTTATGCCCAACCTGTCAGGCAAAATGACCAAATTCCACAGCACACTTCTCTACAACGAGGCCGAACACGACCACGGACAACCCATTCTGGATGTTCGTCATCTCACCGTCCGCTACAATGGCATCGCCGCGCTCGACCGGCTGACGTTTCACCTGCACGCCGGAGAGCGCGTGGCTGTCGTCGGCCCCAACGGCGCGGGGAAAAGCACGCTCTTCAAGGCGATTGTCGGCGCCCTGCCCGTCATCGAAGGCGAAATCAACATTTTTGGTTCCCACCCCAGCGGGCACGTCTGCATCGGCTATGTGCCGCAGCGCAACAATGTGGATTGGCGCTTCCCCGTCAGCGTGGAAGATGTGGTCATGATGGGGCGCATCGCCAAAATTGGGCTATTCGGCTGGCCGCGCGCGCTTGACCGTCAGCGGGTACAAAGCGCCCTCGAAACGGTTCACCTCGCCCCGCTGGCAAAACGCCAAATCGCGCAGCTTTCTGGCGGACAGCAACAGCGCATGTTCATCGCCCGCGCCCTGGCCCAAGAATCCGAACTGATGCTGATGGACGAACCGCTGAGCGGCCTCGACGCCCCCTCGCAGGAAGACCTGCTGACCCTGCTGGACGAACTCAAAGCCCAAAATGTCACCATTCTGGTCGCCACCCACGACCTGCAGCAGGCCGCAACCCACTTTGAGCGGGTGATGCTGCTCAACCGCCACATCGTTGCTTTCGGCGCCCCCGCCCAGGTGCTGACGAATGAACATCTCGCCAACGCCTACGGCGGCGGAACCCTGCAAGTGATTGGCGACGCCTGCTGTGAAGATGAGCCCCAGCCATGAGCGATTTTCTCCTTCAGCCGCTCCATTATGATTTCATGCTGCGCGCTTTGGCCGCCTCGGTCATGGTCGCCATCGTCTGCGCGGTAATCGGCACCTACATCGTTTTGCGCGGCATGGCCTTTTTCGGCGACGCGCTGGCGCACACCATTCTGCCGGGCGTCGCCGTCGGATACTTGCTTTCGGGCAGCGACCGCGGCGCGTTATTTTGGTGGGCGCTCGGCACGTCTGTGCTTGCCTCGCTCGGCATCGGCGCCGTCAGCAAACGCGGCGGAATCAAAGAAGATACCGCCATCGGCATCATTTTTGCGGGCATGTTTGCGCTCGGCATCGCGCTCATTTCCACCGTGCGCAGTTACGCCGTAGATTTGACCCACTTTCTGTTTGGCGATGTGCTCGGCGTTTCCAACGGAGACTTAATTCGTACCGGCCTGTTTGCCGCGCTGATTTTGCTGCTGGTTTTTCTATTTTACAAAGAACTGCTGGCAATTTCGTTTGACTCCACCCTGGCCGTCACCTTGCGCTTGCCGGTCAACGCGCTCAACAACCTGCTGCTGGTGCTGATTGCCGTCACCGTCGCCATCACCATGCAGGCCGTCGGCGTGGCGCTGATGGTCGCCATGCTGATTACCCCACCGGCCACCGCCTCGCTACTCACCAAACGCCTGCCGGTGATGATGGGCCTGGCCGCCATTTTCGGCGCGGCTTCGGCCATTTTGGGGCTGTACTTCAGTTATTACACCAACATTGCCAGCGGCGCGGCCATTGTGCTCACCGCCACAGCGTTTTTCATCATCACCCTGCTCACGCAAAAAAAATAGTAACTGCTCAGGCATCTTGTCTCTACGCATGTACCGGCGGGCTGGAAGCCCTGCCTCAGTACATGGAAGCCCTTCGGGCTGGCACAACAAGTCGGATTTACACTTGCACCTGACGCAAGTACGGGTGTCCGACTTTTGCGCGGTAAGGCAGGACTTTAGTCCGCCGAAACAGCGATGGCTGAGCAGTTACAAAAAATAAACAATTACGAGCAGAGCGCCGCACCTTGCGAGGCTTTGCAGATGTAAATTTCGGGGGAATGACCCATCTGCAAGCGATAGCCCGCCGCAAGCGATTCGGCAAACGCCCCGGCCTGATTCTGCGCCACCAGGTTGACCGTACACCCGCCGAAACCTGCTCCCGTTAACCGGGCGCCGTAGCACCCTGGCAGCGACTGCGCCACTTCGGCCATCACGTTCAACTCATCAATCGAAACTTCATACAAATCGCGCAAGCTGACGTGGCAGGCATTCATCAGCCCGCCAAACGCCACCAAATCACCTTGCGCCAGCGCCGCCAGCGCCACTTCGCTGCGGGCGATTTCCTCCACCGCATGCCGGGCACGCTTTTCGGCCTCGGGCGGAAGTTTTGCCGCCAGCCGGTTAAATTCCTGCGGCGAAACATCGCGCAGCGAGCGAATGCCAGGTAAGTCGGCGCGCAAAAGTTCCACCGCCTGCTCACACGCGGCGCGGCGGCGGTTGTATTCGCCGCTGGTCAGTTTACGGCGCACGCCGGTATCCGCCACCACAATGGCGACGCCCTCCGGCAGGGGCAGCGAGCGCCATGCCAGCGAGCGGGTATCCAGCAAAAGCAGGCTGTTTTCCACGCCGCAGGCCGAAGCAAACTGGTCCATGATGCCGCAGTTGACGCCGACATACTGGTTTTCGGCTTTTTGCCCGGCCAACGCGCGTTCTAACGGCGGCAAGTTCCAGCCGCCCAGGGTTTGCCAGGCCAGCGCGAAAGCCATTTCCACCGAGGCGGAGGAACTCAGCCCCGCGCCGCGCGGCACGTCGGAGGCGAAAACCGCCCGCATGGGGCAAATCTGTTGCCCGGCCTGCGCCAGCGCCCAGGCGACTCCGGCGGGGTAGCGCGCCCATTCGGGCAGGGGCGCGCCGTCGGGGCTGGTTTTGGCGGGTAAATCTTCCAGCCGGAAGACGGCCTGTTGGTCAAAATCCAGCGCAACCAGCGTGGATTCTCCTTCGGCAGCAGAGAAAGCAACCCAGGTGGCGCGGTCAATCGCCGCGGGCAGTACCAGCCCGTCGTTGTAATCCACATGTTCGCCCAATAAATTGACCCGCCCCGGGGCGCGAACGAGAAATTGGGGCGGCTGACCAAATTTTTGCTGAAAAGCGGCGAGGACGAGCGGTTTGGGGTGCATCAAAACCTTTTCTTTCTTGATTTAGAACCTATCCGAAAATTCATCGAAGCACGCACGCCCATCTGAAAAAAATTTCCGCGCAAGCCTTGATTGGTAAAATATGCAGCCAAATGTGGCGCAAATCTGCGATTTGCGCGGACAAGTCGGAGACTTGTCCCACCTGCCACATTTTTCGGATAGACCTTTAGCGCTGCTTGTAGTGTGTTTCAGAGACTTCACGCAAGCGCGTGGCGGCGCTTTCGGCGGTGATGTCGCGCTGGGGCATGGCGAGCATTTCGTAGCCGACCATGAATTTGCGGACGGTGGCCGAGCGCAGCAGCGGCGGGTAGAAATGAGCGTGCAAAACCCATTCGGGGTGCGGCTGACCGTCGGCGGGCGCCTGGTGAAAACCCATCGAGTAGGGGAAGGAGGTTTGAAACAGGTTGTCGTAGCGGGTGGTGACTTGCTTGAACAGGTCGGCCAGGGCGTGGAATTCGGCGTCCGTCAGTTGCGGCAGGCTGGCGACGGGGCGATGAGCGGTCAGCAAAATTTCAAACGGCCAGACCGCCCAAAATGGGACAAGAGCGGTGAAATGCGCGTTGGTGGCGACAATGCGCTGGCCGAGGCGGGTTTCCTCGTCCAAATAGTCGAGTAGCAGCGGGCGCTTGTGTTCGGCCAGGTAATCGCGCTGGGCGGCCAGTTCTTTGGCCGGTTCGTTGGGAATGTGGCCGCTGGCCCAGACCTGGCTGTGCGGGTGCGGGTTGGAGCAGCCCATGGCCGCGCCTTTGTTTTCAAAAACCTGCACATAGGCGATGTCGGCGCGGGCGCTCAGATCGCTGGTTTGCTGCGCCCAGGCGCACAAAACGGCTTCGATTTGCGCGGGCGGCAGTTCCGGCAAAGTCAGGTCGTGACGGGGCGAAAAGCAGATGACGCGGCACAGGCCGTTTTCCGCTTCGGCGGTCAGCAAGCTGGCAGGCTGATTTTTGGCCTGCGGCGTCTGGCCCTCAACGGGTAACAGGGCGGCGAAATCGTTGTCAAAAACAAAGACGCTGTCGTAGGCCGGATTTCTTACCTCGCCCGCGCGCTGATTGCCGGGGCAAAGGTAGCAAGTGGGGTCATACTGCGGCAGGCCGGGCGCGGCGGTTTTTTCGACTTGCCCCTGCCAGGGACGTTTGGCGCGCTGGGGAGAAACGAGTACCCATTCGCGGGTGAGGGGATTGAAACGGCGGTGCGGAGAATTGAACATAATGTCACCTTTTTGTAAGGATTATAAATGAGTTTACCGCAAAAGTTTTTTCACTCAAAAGCGTCGAGACGCCAGGATTATTAACTGATGTTACGCAGCAAGAACCCTGTGGCGCAACATTTATGTCGCGGTTGCGCCACAGAAACCGGAGAAGTGTATTTTTAGAGCCGTTTGACAGGCTTTAGTGCCAATACTGTTTAGATAAGGAGTCCAAAGTCTCCAGACTTTGGCGCCAACATCGGGAGACGTTGGACTCCGAAACCGCTAACTGAACAGTATTGGCTTTAGCGTGACATAAATGTCGCGCTACGTTGTTGTACAACCTTTATGCCGTTTTGCAGGTGGAGCAAAGGTATGAGCCATCAACACGCCTGCCCTTGCGGGTGGCGCAAGAGTCGGGACGGTGTGAGCAGAGTATTTTCTTATTCCCCATTCAGCCCACTCAACGGCAAGTTTGGAATCACCACCGCGCCGTGCCGCTCACGCCCGGCCTGACCTTGCGCAGAACAAAGCGCATCGCTCATGCCCAATTCTTCAAAAATGGTGGTTGCCCGAAAGTGACAATCCACCGCCCAGGCAATTTGACCGGCGCGGTCGTACAGCCGCCGCAGCGCCAGATACGTCCAGGCCAAATCCGGGCGGGCGCGCACCTGACGCAAAATTTGCATGGACTGAATCAGCCGCGTTTCCACCTGCGGCCAGTCGGGCGCAGGCTGGCGGGTGACAATTTCGGCCAGCAAGCGCTCACCAATCGCTTCGGCCCAGCGATTATCGGCCTTTTGGGTCTTTTCCAGCGCGCGCGTGGCATATTCAGTGGCAGAGTCAATTTGACCACCCAAGAGCAGGCTTTCGGCCAGAAAAAGATACGGCAGATAGTCAAAGACATGATAGCGGCGGCGTTCCGCCCAGGCGACGGCGGCCTGCAAATCGGCAATACCTTCGGCGTGCTGGCCGCTTTGGGCGCGCGCATATCCGCGCAGGCTGAGCGCCATGTAAAGCGCGGGGGTGATTTCTTCCTCGGCGGGCGTTTCAGGCAGAGATTCTAGCGTTTGCAGGCAGATTTGCCACTCATGTAGACTGGCATAGACCATCGCCAACTGCATCCGCGCAAAAATAACCGTCGAAGCCGGGCCTCCGCCGATAAATTTTTCTTCAGCCAGCGTCAGACCACGGTTGGCTGAAGTCTGTGCCCGTTCCAGTGCGCCCACACGCACATAGGCCACACCCAAATAGCCCAACACAATTGGCAAATCGCCGGGCAGGTGGGTGACGGCGCTTTCGTGTAAGTTGACGTAGCGC
This sequence comes from Anaerolineae bacterium CG2_30_57_67, assembly GCA_001872455.1. Lineage (GTDB taxonomy): Bacteria > Chloroflexota > Anaerolineae > Anaerolineales > Villigracilaceae > UBA8950. The sequence goes on from MNXJ01000075.1 coordinate 23,921, forward strand.
ATCAGATAGGCGATGGCGTCGTCGAAGGCGGCCAGCGCAATGCTGACGCGCCCCAACATACGCAGGGCAGCGAACAACAATTCCGCGTCGTTTAGTTCTTCGGCCACGCGCAGGGTGCGGCGAGCGTAATCCGCTGCCAGGGCGGGACGTCCCAACAGCCAGAAAAACTGCGCCGAGCGCCGGAAAATCTGCCCGAGGCGGGCTTCGTCGCCCAGGGTATGCGCCATCTGGCTGGTTTCATCCAAAATTTCCACGGCGCGTTGTAAATCACCGGTGAAAGCGTAGGCTTGCGCCAATTGCAAGTTGATGTCAATGCGTTCACTGCTCTGACGTAGACCGGGCATTTGACCCAACAGGCTGATGGCTTGCAAGCCAAACTGACGGGTTTCATGGTACGAGCGCAGGCGCAAGGCCTGTTCTCCAGCTTGAATTAGAAATGGCAGAGCCTTGAGCGGTTGATCGCTGCGCGAAAAATGATAGGTGAGCGTGGCGGAGTCAGCGGGAGGAATGGCTTGTTCCAGTGCGCGGGCAATGCGCCCATGAATCAGTTGACGGCGCGCCTGACTCAGGCTGGAATACGTCGCCTGCCGAATCTGGTCATGGCGAAAATCATACCCGCCAGCGCCGTTTTCTTCCACCAGACCACGCGCCAGCCACTCTTCCAAGCGGGTGACGCAAATTTCGCTTTCCAGTTGACAAATTTCCTGCATCAGCGTCAGGGGGAAAGCGCGTCCCAGCGCCGAAAGCGTGGTCAACGCTTCGCGGCTGGGCGCAGACAAACGATCAAGACGCGATTCGATAACGCGCTGAATAGAAGTTGGCAATGGTCCTGCTGGCTGCAGGCGCATTCCAGTCTCACGCAAAGCGCGGACTGTTTCAACGATAAAAAACGGATTTCCAGCGGTATCCTGCGCCAAACGTTCCACCAATGAAAGGTCATTGGCGCGCTCTGGTAATAAAATTCGCACCAGCTCACTGGCTTGAAGAGAAGGCAAACGCGGCAGGTGCATGTGCTGTACCACGCCGTCATTTTCCAATGAACGCAACAACGTGCGTTGTTCGCCGGGCAACTCTTCCAGGCGACACAGCCCAAGCACCAAAATCGCTGGACGGGCAAGATGCCGCGCCAGCGACGCCAGCCACTCCCAGGTGGAGACATCGCCCCAGTGCAGGTCGTCCAAAATCAGGCAGATGGTTTTTCCGGCCAAAGCGCGGCTGAGGTTGGTCAGGGCGTTGTTCCAGGCTTCTGCGGGCGACGGGCGGATTTCCGGCGCGGGCAGGCGGCTGGTTTCGAGGGCGCGGCGCAGGGCGGCGAAGGGAACCATGGCTTCCAATTCGTAGCAGGCGCTTTGCATCAACGCGGTTTCGGGGTGGCGCGCGAGAAATTCCTGTACCAGGCGCGTTTTTCCAATTCCTGGCTCGCCGCTGATGAGTAGAATTTGCCCCTGGCCGCGCCCGGCCTGCTGATAGGATTCTTCCAGCAGGCTGAGCTCTGTCCCGCGCCCAACCAGCGGCCAGCGGCTGGCAGGTTCTGCTGACGCGGCGGGCGCGTGCTCCGGGCGGCGCATCGGCGCGGGGGCGGCGGGCGGTTGCAAGGCTGGCATCTCCCCGTTTTGAATTTTGCGCCATAATTCGGTGGTTTCGGGCATCGGGCTGACGCCCAACTCGGTTTTCAGGGTTTCGGTCAGTGTTTGGTACAGGTGCAGAGCGTGGCCACGATCGCCTCTGATGGCGTAGAGCGAAATTTGGCGGCAGTGCGCGTTTTCGTCCAGCGGCTCGGCTTTGACCCAGGCGGTGGCGTAGGGCAGGGCTTGTTCCACCTGCCCGGCAGATTGCAGTTCGCGCGTCAGGCGGTCGAGGCTATTCAGGTAGAGTGCGCGCAGGCGCTCGCTTTCGCTCTGGCACCATTCATCATAGAAATCCTGCATAAAGTCGCCGGTGTAGAGCGTCAGCGCCGCCTGAATTTCTGGCAGGCTGGCAGTGGGGCGGACGCCATGCGTGAAGGTTTCCACGTCAAGCCAGAGGGCGGCTTGCGGGTTGAATTGAATGGTCGAACCGCTGATGGTCAACAAGTCGCCCGCCGTGCCGAGCGCGGTGCGAATGCGGTGAATGTACTGACGCAGATTGCGGCGCGCGGCGCTTTCGCTGGCGTTGGGCCAGAATAAAAACGCCAACCGGCGGCGATCGGACGGTTGGCGGCGATTGAGCAACAAATAGGCAAATAGCGAGCGAGTGGTAGGGGACCCAACATCAAGCAGCGTGCCATCTGGCAAGGAAAAACGGAAAGTTTCAAAAAAAGTGGCGCGCATGGGGGTATTCTACCATCGGCAGGCGAGGCTTTTATCACGACGGATACGGTGGAATACGACGTAAAAAACCAACTTACAACAACCCGGCCTGCACTAGCAATTCCGCATTGAAAATGGAACCGCCCGCCGCGCCGCGGATGGTGTTGTGCGAAAGCGTCACAAATTTGAGATGCAGCAGCGGGTCGGGGCGAATTCTGCCGACCAGCGTGGTCATGCCTTTGCCGGTCAGCCGATCGAGACGCGGCTGGGGGCGGTCAGATTCTTCGCGGACGACCATCACCGGGCGCGGGGCGGAGGGCAAATTCCGCGCCGCCAGCGGAGCCTGGTACGCGGCGAAGGCCTGCGCCGCCTCGGCGGGAGTCGCCTGGCGCGCCAGTTCCACGCTGACGCAGACGATGTGACCGTCAATCACGGCGACGCGGTTAGTGTGCGCGCTCAGACGTAAATCCGCCAGTTCCACGCCATCCGCGCCGAGCGCGCCCAGCATTTTGCGCGGCTCCCATTCCACTTTTTCTTCCTCGCCGCCGATATTGGGGATGACATTGTCAATCATATCCAACGAGGAAACGCCGGGGTAGCCCGCGCCCGAAAGCGCCTGCAGCGAAACGACAAAGGCTTTTTTCAGACCGAACGCATCCTGCAAGGCTTTCAGCGCCACCGTCAGCCCGGTGCTGGTGCAATTCGGGTTGGTGAGAATACAGCCGCGCCAGCCGCGCTTTTCACGCTGATGGCGCACCAGCGCAATATGGTCGGGATTCACTTCCGGCAGTAGCAGCGGCACATCCGCCTCGCGCCGAAAGGCCGCCGCGTTGGAGCAGACCGCCACGCCCGCGCTGGCAAACTGCGGCTCAATCTCGCGCGCCTGCTCAGTCGGCAGCGCCGAAAAAACAATTTTCGCCTCAAACACTTCCGGCGCGGCGGCGGTCAGAACCATTTCACGCGCAAATTCCGGCATCGGCTCAGCGAGAATCCAGCGGCAGGCGCTGGCATATTTCTGCCCCACCGAACGGTCAGAAGCGGCCAGCGCAACCACTTCAAACCAGGGGTGATTTTCCAACAAAGACAAAAAACGTTGGCCGACGGAACCCGTCGCGCCGAGAATGGCAACTGGGATTTTGGACATAGGAGACCTCGGGATGGGGGAGATGGGAAGATGAGGAGAGAAAGAGAGGAGGAGAGGAGGAGAAAATGAGAGGAGGAGAGAAGATACTAAAAACTGGACAACTGGACAACTGGATAACTGGACAACCGAATAACCGGACAACCGAACAACCGGACAACCAGACAACCGAACAACCGGACAACCGGACAACCAAACAACCGAATAACCGGACAACCGAATAACCAAACAACCGAACAACTACCCAACCAACTCATGCAAACTCTTCACCGCCGTTTCCGTCTCGGCGGAATTAACTACCAGCGAAATGGAAACTTCGGAAGAACCCTGGGCAATCGCCAGCACATTCACGCCGCGCCGCCCCAGCTGACTGAAAATTTGACCGGCCACGCCCGGCGTACTGCGCATGCCCGCCCCCACCACGGTCACAATAGAAACTTCCGGCGTGCTCCAAATGCGGTCAATATCGCGCTCGCGCAATTCTACGGCAAAAACTGCCTCCAGCGCGCGCAAAACCTGTTCAAACGCCTCGATTGGCACGGCAAAACAAATGGACTGCTCGGATGAAGCCTGCGTAATCAGCGGCACGCTCGTGCCGGTCGAGGCCACCGCGCCGAAAGCGCGCGCCGCCACGCCTGGCACGCCCAACATACCGCGCCCCTCAATCGTCACCAGGCGCTGACTGCGAATGGCGGTCACCGCGCGCGCCACCTGCCGCCCGGTCACCTTTTCGGCGGGCGGATTTGCCACCAGGCGCGTGCCGGGGTGCGCCGGGTTGAACGTATTGCAAATTCGCAGGCCAATGCCCGCATCCACCACCGGGCGCACGGTTTTCGGGTGCAAAACTTTCGCGCCGTAAAACGCCAGTTCCGCAATTTCGCTGTAGGTGATTTCTGGCAGGGTACGCGCTTCGGCCACCAGACGCGGGTCGGCGGTCATCACCCCGTCCACGTCCGTCCAAATCCAGACATCGTCGGCGGGCAGCAGCGCGCCCAGGATGGCGGCGGAATAATCTGAGCCGCCGCGCCCGAGGGTGGTGACCGCGCCTTCAGGCGTCGCCCCGATGAAACCCGTCACCACCGGAATTTGCTCCTGTTCCAAGAGCGGATTCAGCCGCTGATGAATTTTCACGGCACTGGCGGCGAAATCGGGGTGCGCGTTCTGAAAGTTGCGATCGGTGACGATCAGTTGGCTGGCTTCGACGGCCTGCGCCGCCACGCCCGCCGCCGTCAGTGCCGCCGCCAACAGCCGCGCGCTGAGCCGTTCTCCGAGCGAGGCGACCGCGTCGAGGGCGCGCGGACTGGCTTCGCCGAGCACCGCCATTGCGCGGCACAACTCGCCAAAGGATGCAATCAACGCCCCCAGTTCGGCGGTCAGCAATCGGCGGGCAGGTTCCTCGGACAGCAGCGCTTCGGCGGCGGAAAAATGCCCGTCGCGCAGGCGATTCTCCGCGGCGGCGATTCCTTCCATTTCACCGCGCGCCGCGCGCTGCGCCGTCTCCAGCAAAAGATTCGTCACGCCCGACATGGCTGAAGTGACGACCACCAAATTTTGCCACGCGCCGCGCTCGCCGCGGATAATTGCCACCGCCTGCGCGATAGCCTGCGCACCGCCAACGGATGTGCCGCCGAATTTCATCACCAGTGTATTTTTCATTGCGTCTCCTTTTGGAAAAGAAAAACGCCCCACAACTGTGGGGCGTTTTGTGTGCCGGAAGATTTACCTGCGCTGAACTTATCCAAACACCACAACCCCACGGGGAAGCCGATGGGTGGCAGTCATGGACATGGACATGCAGAAGGCTGTGAACATTGCGCGCACTTATACCACCGGCAGGCGCGGCTGTCAATCTGAAATTTTTCAGTGCGCTGCCTGGCGATTACCCACATCTTTGCTCCACCCTGCACTATCTATTACCCATAAGTATGGTATGGTCATCAGCAATCAGCGCCCAAGTAGCCGCCATATCCTGTAGCCTTTGCCAACCACGCCAAATGGCAACAATACCGGGTTCTCCATCTGACTTACGTCCCAAGAAACCACCGAGTTGGGCAATCCAGCGAATGACTTGATGTGTGGATGGAAGTGATTTGGGAAGCACGGATGTTCTATGAATACGCATGTAAAGCACCTGCCATTCGATGGTGGTCAAGACCGTGGT
>MNXJ01000009.1 GCA_001872455.1 Anaerolineae bacterium CG2_30_57_67
TAGTTTCAGGGAGAGTCTTGCATGACGCATCGTACTGAGATTGATTTAACAAAAGAACTGGTAGAAGTCGAGCACCTCGTCAAGTACTTTCCGGTGCGCGCCGGGCTGATGCAAAAAGTGGTGGCGCAGGTTCAAGCGGTGGATGACGTTTCTTTCACCGTCCGTGCGGGCGAAACCCTTGGCATGGTCGGCGAATCGGGCTGCGGCAAAACCACCATCGGGCGCGCCATGCTTCGGCTGGTGGAACCAACCTCCGGATCCGTCTTTTTTGAGGGCAAAAATATTCTTAAAATGCGCGGCCAGGAACTCAAAGAAATGCGCCGCAACGTGCAGATCATCTTTCAAGACCCGTACGCCTCGCTTGACCCGCGTATGCCCATCGGCGAATCGGTCATGGAAGGCCTGAACATTCACGGCATCGGCACCCGCCAGGAACGTTTCGACATCATGCTCGCAACGCTCAAAAAAGTTGGGTTGGAAGATTACCACGCCCGGCGCTACCCGCATGAATTTTCCGGCGGACAGCGCCAACGCATCGGCATCGCCCGCGCCCTGGCGCTGCGCCCCAAGTTCATCGTCTGCGACGAGCCGGTTTCGGCGCTGGATGTTTCCATTCAGTCGCAGGTGCTCAATATTCTCAAAGACCTGCAAGGCGAATTCGGCCTGACCTATCTTTTCATCGCCCACAACCTGAGCGTGGTCGAACATATTTCTGACCGCGTGGCGGTGATGTATCTCGGCAAAATGGTCGAACTGACCGGGCGCGAAGAACTTTTCCGCAACCCGCTTCATCCGTACACCAAAGCCCTCATGTCGGCCATTCCCATCCCCGAGCCGGGGCTGAAGCGCGACCGCACCATCCTCAAGGGCGACGTTCCCAGCCCGCTGCACCCGCCCAGCGGCTGCCGCTTTCACCCGCGCTGCCCGGTTGCCAAAGACATTTGTTCCCAGCAAGAGCCGGTTTTCCGTCAGATCAGCGCAGACCACTGGGTTTCTTGCTGGTTGTACGAATAGATTGGGGAAACCATGACACATCGAGTTTTGATTGTGGACGATCAGCGCGAGGTCAGCCGACTGTTGCGCTCGGCGCTGGAAACCATCGAACAAGGGCTGGATGTGACCGAAGCGCCCTCCGGCGAAGAAGCCATGCTCGAAGCCAGCCGCTCCAAAATTGACCTGCTGATTGCCGATTACCGTCTCCCCGGTATTACCGGCCTTGAACTGATGAAGAAAATCCGCGCCCGGCACCCGCAGGCTGGTGTCATCATCATCACCGGCGTCACTGACCCGCGCGCGCGCGACGAAATCACCAAGGCCGGCGCCAACGCTTTTTTCATCAAACCGGTTCCAATGTCCGAATTTCTATCAGCAGTTGAATCTACGCTGGGCATGGCGCGCACCATCGTCGAAGCGCCCTCCCAGGCTGTTGTTGAAGAAAAACGCAAAACCCTGGCCGACTTGCTGGTGGAGTTGCGTCAGTCGCTGGAAGCCCGCGCCGTGCTGATGCTTGATGACCGCGGACAAGTGCTAGCTGAGGCCGGAGATTTGCCCGACCCCGCCAACCGGATTGCGTTGATTGCCTCGTTGATGGGTCTCCACAGCGCCTCCCAAAAAGTCTCCAGCCTGATTGGCCGCGCCGAACATCATCTGCACCTGTTTGACTCGGATGGCCTGGATGCTGTTTTCCTGCCGGTTGGCGCGTCACAGGATGTACTTGTGCTTGGAAATGGTCTGGCCGACCTGGTGCGCCTGCCCGCAACCCTGGCGAAACTAGATTCTTCCCACCGCGAAGCGCTCGGCCTGTTGCAGAAAGCGGAAGAAATGGAACCCGCGCCCGAAGAGCCCGCCGCGCCCGCTGGCATTCCAGCCTTCATGGAAGCCCCCACCATCCCGGCTGAGTTTGACGATCTGTTTCGAAAGGTTACCGCGCCTCATGAAGATGCCAACGCCTTTTGGGACTCTGTTACCGAAAACGGTACCAGCTTTAGCCAGCCCGACAAATTGACCTATGAGCAGGCCGCTCAACTTGGCTTGGCGCCCAAAGACAGCGAAAAATAAGTTGCCCTCGCGCAAGGCATGTGATAGAATTCGACCCGTCGAGTCATTGGGGCATGGTGCAATGGCAGCACACCGGCCTTTGGAGCCGTGGATCTTGGTTCGAATCCAGGTGCCCCAGCCAGGAAATGCAAAATAGAGAATGCAGAATGCAGAAGAAAATTTTGCATTCTGCATTTTTCGTTTTGGATAGCGCAAGAGTTATCCTGCATCTATCTGTAGGGAAACCTTTGGTTTGTTCGCGCGCCATATTTTTATATCGTCACATTGTTTTTAATCGCTGTTACCCACTGCGTAACATCAGTTAAATATCTTGCTCCGTAATAGCAAAGTGCAAAACTCGAGGAAATTTCCATGACCCCTTCTCTTACTGCCGTTATTCTCGCCGCCGGAAAAGGCACACGCATGAAATCAGAGTTGCCCAAAATTTTGCACCCAATTTGTGGGCAACCGATTTTGGCCTATGTCTTACAGGCGGCACGCGCCGTCAGCGCCGAACCGCCCGTCGTAGTTGTCGGACACGGCGCGCAACAGGTACAGCGAGCCTTCTCCGCGGCGTTTGCCCGCTTTGTGACGCAGGATGAGCAACTCGGTACCGGCCACGCCGTGATGCAGGCCGAAAATCTCCTGCGCGGCCAATCTGATCTGGTGTTGGTGACGTGCGGCGATATGCCGCTTTTGCGCGGCGAAACCTTGCAAAAGCTGGTGGATGCGCAAAAATCCAACCCGGGCGCGTTTTCGATGCTGACAGTTTTGCACGACAACCCGCGCGGCTTTGGGCGTATTGTGCGTGATTCTGCTGGTCGGGTGACGGCAATTGTCGAAGAAGCCCAGGCTACACCCGAACAACTCGCCATCAAAGAACTCAACGTGGCCGCGTACTGCTTCCGCGCTGACTGGTTGTGGGATGCCTTGCACCGTATTCAGGCCTCGCCAAAAGGCGAGTATTATCTAACCGATACGGTAGAACTGGCAGTGCGCGCTGGTTTGTCCGTGCAGGCCATCGTTATAGATGATTTCACCGAAACGATCGGCATCAACAATCGCATTCACCTGGCTGAAGCCGAAACCGTCATGTGCCGCCGCATCAACGAACGCCACATGCTCAACGGCGTCAGCCTCATCAGCCCGGAGACGATTTACATCGAGGCAGAAGTCAGCCTCGGCGCGGATACGGTCGTGTGGCCGAATACCTTTTTGCTGGGAAAAACGTCCATTGGCGCAAAGAGCGTTATCGGCCCTGATTCTCACATCCGCGACAGCCAGGTGGGTGAACGCTGTAAAATTTTCAAATCGGTGTTGGAAGGTGCGCTGGTGCAAAATGATGTGGATGTGGGGCCGTTTGCCCGCTTGCGTAAGGGCGCGCATCTTGGAAACCATGTTCACATGGGTAATTTTGGCGAGGTGAAGGATTCTTACCTGGCTGACGGCGTCAAGATGGGACATTTTTCCTACATCGGCAACGCCACCATCGGCGCCAATACCAACATCGGCGCTGGGACAATCACTTGTAATTACGATGGCGAAAAGAAACACCCCACCGTGGTTGGCGCAGACGTTTTTATCGGCTCTGATTCGATGCTGGTCGCTCCACTGACGATTGGCGCGCGCGCGCACACCGGGGCTGGCTCGGTCGTCACCAAAGATGTGCCAGAAGATACCCTTGTCGTGGGCGTTCCGGCGCGCGCTATCAAAAAGATGATCAGGGAAAAATAATTTGCGTTATTCGCTGTCCGTTAATTACTGATAAATTGCCATGTCTGATAATTCCAATCTCATCCAACTTGCCAACCAGGCCCGTCAGCACGCCTACGCGCCCTATTCCAACTACCGCGTCGGTGCCGCTCTGCGTACCAAGAGCGGGCGTATTTTTACCGGCGTCAACGTTGAGAATGCCGCCTACCCGACGACCATGTGCGCTGAGCGCGTGGCTATTTACAAAGCGGTTTCGGAAGGTGAGCGTGAATTTGATGTGCTGGCGCTCGTGACCGATAACGGCGGCTCGCCCTGTGGTGGTTGCCGTCAAGTGTTGGCGGAGTTTGGTCTGGAAACCCGCATTTTGATTGCCGATGGCGAGGGCCGCCTGCTGCAGGAGACTACCGTTGCCGCGCTGCTGCCGGGGGCTTTTACGCCGATACAGATGGGCATCCGGGGAAACGGAGAGAACGGGTAGAGCCACCCATGCCCGAAAAACCGCGTTTTTTCCGCGCTACCGCCGTTGTTCTGCGTCATTCTGACTGGGGCGAAGCAGACCGCCTGCTCACGCTCTATACCCGCGAGCAGGGTAAACTACGCGCTCTCGGCAAGGGACTGCGGAAAATGCGCTCACGCAAGGCTGGTCACCTTGAACCATTTACCCACGTTACCATGCAACTGGCGCGCGGGCGCGATTTGGCAATTATCACTCAAGTGGAGACACTCAACGCCTACCTGCCCCTGCGCGATGACCTGCGCCGCACCGTGCAAGCCGCCTATGTGGTCGAATTGCTGGATAGATTCACCTACGAAGAGGAGGGTGGCAACCCGGCAGTTTTTAACCTGCTGACCGAGACGCTGACCCGCATCGCCGGCGATGACGACCCGTGGCTGGTTCTACGCTACTACGAAACGCGTCTGCTCGAATGGATGGGGTTTCGTCCGCAGCTTGTTCGCTGTGCCAACTGCTCACGTGAAATCTTACCTGAAGACCAGTTTTTCTCTCCAACGCGAGGGGGCGTCATCTGTCTGCGCTGCGGAATTGGCCTGCCCGGGCTGTGGAAAATCAACGTGGACGCGCTCAAATATTTGCGCCATTTTCAGCGTAGTTCCTACGCCGAAGCCGCTCGCGCCAACCCTCCGGTTGAAATTCGCAAAGAAATTGAAGCCTTGCTCCAGGCGCACATTACCTACCTGCTGGAGCGTGAACTGAATACCCCCGGTTTTATCAGAAAAATTCAACCCGGCAGTTAACTGCCCGGCGTTTTATCGCGTTTTGACCAGAAAATCAACCTGTTTTCCACCCATAAACGAATGGGCAAGCCCAGCCGATTCCAGGTAAAAGACTGTAGCGCCCGGTTTCGTATCCCAAATGCCAGCCGCGCGGTGCGCGTCCGCCAGGTTAGTGATTTTCCCAGTTCAGAGCGTAGCAGGCGTTTCTTATACGTTGAAAAGCGAAAATCCTGCCGGGCAAAGGCATCCACCAGCGCCTGCGCGGCAATTTTCCCATAGCCCAGCGCGGGCGCAATTCCCTCGCCAAAGAGCGCATCCACCCCAGCGGCGTCGCCCGCCAAAATAATCCCTGGCGCCGAAAATGGCGCGGAAGGCTCAAACCAGCGAATTGGATGTCCTTGCACCTCAACCCCATCCAATGAAAGTCCGTGTCGCGTCAACTCTTCTGCCAAAACATCTTTTAGTTTTGCCTGGGCGCTGCCAGGGTGTAAGTTGGCGTCATACACTCCCCAGCAATGCATCAACGCTCCGCCCACTTGCGTTGGAAAATCCCACACATACCCGCCCATGCCGCGCGGAATGGGAAAAAAGTCAAAATAAGCTTCATCCTGATGATGAGAAGATTTTTCCGGAGCGACAGGGGGGAGAAGAATTTCGAGCGCCCGGGCGCTGTGCGCCGCCTCGCGGGCGACCACTGCCCGCCGGGAAATACCCCGCGACCCATCCGCCCCGACGACAGCCCTGGCGTAAAAATCCCCGGCGCTGGTGACTACTTTGACATTTTCCGCTCCCGCAACAATTTCTATTACCGTCACATTTTCCCGCATCTGAATCCCGCGTACCCGCGCCTTTCCTGCCAGCCAGGCGTCGAACTCATCGCGCCGCACCAACCGAAAGGCGATGCCGCTTTTATCGGGCGCAGTCATGCGTAACCCCCGGCCTTCAAACACAAAATTTGACCAAGGCGTTGTCACTTGCGGCACTTCTGAAATATCCAATCCCAGCCCGCGCAAAACGATGTCGCCATCGGGCAGTACCCCGCCTCCGCACAATTTTTGGCGAGGGTGGCTGGCTTTTTCCAGAATCAATGTTTTCTGCGCCAGAGCCGGGGCCATCTGCTGAAGGTGTAAGGCGGTTGAGAGTCCGGCAGGTCCGGAGCCGATAATCAAAATATCGTAAGTGGTAGATATAGACATGCCTGTGATTCTATGCGAAATGGCGAGTTTTTAACCTTAAAAAACTTCCAAAAGAACAAATTCCCCTTGACTCATTCTGTTGAATGCATATAATCTCGCCCCGTTGTCAAGAATAAAAGGGACGTCTTCGAAGAATCTTTTTCTAAGCCCCCTGAAAGAAGTAAGCGAGCTCATATAACCGCGCTTTTGCCCCGCAGAACAGGCTGAAAGTAAGTGAGCTCTTATAAAATAAAATTGGTCTTGCAAAAACCTTGACAAAAAAAAATGGCTTGCGTATAATTCACCTTTGCCCTAAAAAACAGGGTAGCCCGATTGAAAAAATCGGACGAGCCAAGTAAATTTGTCTGACTAAAAAAGTTTCAAATGGGTTTCACAATTGGTCTGACAAAAGCCTTGACAAAAAGAACGGCTTGAATATAATAGGCAAGCCAGTCAGAAAGAACGATTTCGTCCCCAAGACAGATCGCTGACAATTGAGAGAGCAACCAGTTCGGCCAAAGGCGTTTGTCGTCTGGCAAACAACTTGGCTCGCCGATGTTGAATGTGAGACATCGGCAAATTTGTCTCTCAAAAAGCCTTGACAGGCCAACTCGTTGCGGGTAGAATGCAACCCGCTCGGTTGACGGAACCTTAACAACTGAAAAGTGATAGGAAATACGACAATACCCTGTCGTTCTAACTCCGTAACAACCACGCGTAAGCGTGAAAAATTTATTGCGGAGAGTTTGATCCTGGCTCAGGATGAACGCTGGCGGCGTGCCTAATACATGCAAGTCGAACGAGGTACTTTTGTAGTAATACGAAGGTATCCTAGTGGCGAACGGGTGAGTAACGCGTTGGTGACCTACCCCAAAGTGTGGGATACCAGTTCGAAAGGACTGCTAATACCTCATGTGATTGCCGGGTTTAGAAGCCGGCAATTAAAGGAGCAATTCGCTTTGGGAGGGACCTGCGTCCCATCAGCTAGTTGGTGAGGTAATGGCCCACCAAGGCTTTGACGGGTAAGGGACCTGAGAGGGTGGCCCCTCACAATGGAACTGAAACACGGTCCATACACCTACGGGTGGCAGCAGTAGGGAATATTGCACAATGGGCGAAAGCCTGATGCAGCAACGCCGCGTGCACGATGAAGGCCTTCGGGTCGTAAAGTGCTTTTCTGGGAGATGAGCAAGGACAGTATCCCAGGAATAAGTCTCGGCTAACTACGTGCCAGCAGCCGCGGTAAAACGTAGGAGACGAGCGTTATCCGGATTTACTGGGCGTAAAGCGCGTGCAGGCGGTTCGGCAAGTTGGATGTGAAAGCTCCTGGCTTAACTAGGAGAGGTCGTTCAATACTACCGAACTTGAGGGCAGCAGAGGAAGGTGGAATTCCCGGTGTAGTGGTGAAATGCGTAGATATCGGGAGGAACACCAGTGGCGAAAGCGGCCTTCTAGGCTGTTCCTGACGCTCAGACGCGAAAGCTAGGGTAGCAAACGGGATTAGAGACCCCGGTAGTCCTAGCCGTAAACGATGTAGACTTGGCGTCGGTGGGTTCAAAACCATCGGTGTCGAAGCTAACGCGATAAGTCTACCGCCTGGGGACTACGGCCGCAAGGTTAAAACTCAAAGGAATTGACGGGGGCCCGCACAAGCAGCGGAGCGTGTGGTTTAATTCGATGCTACACGAAGAACCTTACCCAGGTTTGACATACAGGTGGTAGGAATCCGAAAGGTGACCGACTCGTAAGAGAGCCTGAACAGGTGCTGCATGGCTGTCGTCAGCTCGTGTCGTGAGATGTTCGGTTAAGTCCGCTAACGAGCGCAACC